>NZ_CP061080.1:1587000-2293000 GCF_014495845.1 Aquibium microcysteis | reverse complement strand
GATCTACTATCGAACCAGTGCCTCGGAGGTCGTTCGCGTTCTCCACGGCGCCCGCGACCCCAAGACTCTGCCCGCCAGACCACGCTAGCCGGAACCCATGTCCTCGCCCAACGATCCGCTCCTCCAGCCCTACCGTCTGAAGCATCTCACGCTGAAGAATCGGGTGATGTCGACCAGCCACGAGCCGGCCTATTCGGAAGATGGCATGCCGAAGGAGCGCTACCGGCTCTATCATGCCGAAAAGGCCAGGGGCGGCATGGCGCTGACCATGACGGCGGGATCGGCGCTGGTCTCGCGCGACAGCCCGGCCGCCTTCGGCAACCTGCAGGCCTATCGCGACGAGATCGTGCCGTGGCTCGCCGAACTCGCCGACGCCTGCCACGAGCACGACTGCAAGGTGATGATCCAGCTCACCCATCTCGGCCGCCGGACGGGCTGGAACAAGGCCGACTGGCTGCCGGTGCTGTCGGCCTCGCCGGTGCGCGAACCGGCGCATCGCGCCTTCCCGAAGGAGGCCGAGGACTGGGACATCGAGCGGATCGTCGCCGACTACGCCGCGGCGGCGCAGCGCTGCCAGGCGGCCGGGCTCGACGGGATCGAGTTCGAGGCCTACGGCCACCTGTTGGACCAGTTCTGGTCGCCCGCCACCAACCGGCGCGAGGACGCCTATGGCGGATCGCTCGACAACCGAATCCGGTTCTCCATGCAGGTGCTTGATGCCGTTCGGCAATCGGTCGGCCCGGACTTCGTCGTCGGGATCCGGATGGTTGCCGACGAAGACTGGGACAGGGGGCTGTCGCGCGACGAGGGCGTGGAGATCGCACGGCGGATCGTGGCGTCCGGCAAGGTCGACTTCCTCAACATCATCCGCGGCCATATCGAGACCGACGCGGCGCTGACGGACGTCATACCGATCGCCGGCATGCGCTCCTCGCCGCATCTCGATTTCGCCGGGGAGGTGCGGGCGCAGGCGAAGATTCCCGTGTTCCACGCCGCGCGCATCGCCGACGTGGCGACGGCTAGGCACGCCATCGCGACGGGCAAGCTCGACATGGTCGGCATGACCCGCGCCCACATCGCCGACCCGCACATCGTCGCCAAGGTGATGGCCGGAGCGGAGCATCGAATCCGGCCCTGCGTCGGCGCGACCTACTGCCTCGACCGCATCTACGAGGGCGGCGAGGCGCTGTGCATCCACAATGCCGCGACCGGGCGCGAGGCGGCGATCCCGCACGTGATCGCGCGCACGGAGGGCGCGGCGAAACGGTTCGTCGTGGTGGGGGCGGGCCCAGCGGGACTTGAGGCCGCGCGTGTCGCGGCCGAGCGCGGGCATCATGTGACGGTTCTCGAAGCCGCGTCGCAGGCGGGCGGGCAGATCCGGCTCGCGGCGCTCAACCCGCGCCGGAAGGACCTGATCGGCATCATCGACTGGCGGCTCGCCGAGCTGGATCGGCTCGGCGTCGACATACGCACCGACGTCTGGGCCGAAGCGGACGACGTAATGGCGCTCTCGCCGGACGTCGTCGTGGTGGCGACTGGCGGTCTTCCGCAGCTGCCGGAACTGGAGGAAGGCTCCGACCTCGTCACCTCGAGCTGGGACCTGATCGCGGGCGCAGCCGCGCCGGCCGAGCGCATTCTCGTCTACGACGACAACGGCGGACATCCGGGCATGACGGCTGCCGAAGTGGCGGCCGTCGCCGGTTCATCGGTGGAACTCGTCTCGCCCGAGCGCTTCTTCGCGCCCGAGATGGGCGGCATGAACCACGTGCCTTACATGGCGGCCTTTCACCGGCACGGCGTGCAGGTGACCATCAACACGCGGCTCGTCTCGGTTCGCCGCGACGGAAACATGCTGGTGGCGGTGCTTGGATCGGATTTCGCGAAAGGCTGGCGGGCGGAGCGGCGCGTGCAGCAGGTGGTCGCCGAACACGGCACGGCACCGAACGCCGATCTCTACCATTCGCTGAAGCCTGCCTCGCGCAACCGCGGGGCCGTCGACTACGAGCGGCTCGTCAAGGGCGGGGAGGTGTTTCCTGCCCGTCATCCGGACGGCCTCTTCACGCTGTACCGCATCGGCGACGCGGTCGCGTCCCGCAACATCCACGCGGCGATCTACGACGGCATCCGCCTGACGCTCAGGGCCTGATCAGGCGGCATCGCGGCCGTTCTCTCCCGTGTCCGCGTCGCCCCTGCGCAGGCTCGTTGCTCCCCCGGCCAGCCAGGCCGACATCGCATCTTCGGGCATAGGAAAAGCGATGCCGAAGCCCTGGACTTCGTCGCAGCCGAGCGCGGCGAGTTCGGCGAGTTCGGCGTCCGTCTCCGCCCCCTCTGCGATGATGCCGATCCCCAGCCGGTCGGCGAGGTCGATCACGGCGCGCACGATATGGGCGTTCTGGTCGTTGTCCTGAATGTTCTGGACGAAGCGCCGGTCGATCTTGATGCGGTCGATCTGGCGCGGATCGACATGCGTCAGCGAGGCGTAGCCGGTCCCGAAGTCGTCGAGCTCGAGATGGACGCCGGCGGCGCGGATCGTCCGCAGGGTTGCCGCGATGCCGGTCTTCTCGTCGTCGAGAATGACCGACTCGACGATTTCGAGAGCGAGCCGGTGCGGCGGAAGCCCCGTCTCCGCCAGCGTGTCGAAGAGAAAGCGCGCGAAATCCTGCTGCGCCAGTTCGCTGCCCGAGGCATTGAGCGCCAGGCGGCCGAACTGGAGGCCCTGCTTGTGCCAGCGTGCGGCCGCAACGATCGCCTCGCGAAAGACGATGCGGCCGATGGCGGGCATGAGGCCCGATTTCTCCGCAATCGGCAGGAAGATGGCGGGAGACACGAAATCGCGTCCCGGAGGATGCCAGCGGACCAGCGCCTCGATGCCCGTCACCGCCCCGTGCCCGAGCGAGACCTGGGGCTGGAAGCGCACCGCGAAATCGCGCCGCGCGATCGACATCACGAGTTCGCGCTCGATCTCCTTGCGTTCCTCCAGTTCGCGCCGCAGCTCTCCGTTGAAGAAAGAGAAGGCGCCGCCCCCGGACTTCTTGGCAGCGTAGAGCGCGACGTCGGCGTGGTTGAGCAGCTCCGACGGTTCGCGCCCGTCCTCCGGGAAGAAGGCGATGCCCGCGCTGGCGCCGGCGTGGATGGTCTGGCCCTCGAACTCGATGGGCTGGTTGATCAGGCGAAGAATCCGCTCCGCCGTCGCCGCCACGCCTGCATCGTCGAGGGCGTGCGGGACGATCACCACGAACTCGTCGCCGCCGAGGCGGATGCAGACGTCGTCCGATCCTCCGGCACGCCGCATGCGCTGCGCCGTCATCGTCAGCACGTGGTCGCCGGCAGCATGGCCCAGGGTGTCGTTGATCTGCTTGAAGCGGTCGAGGTCGAACTGGAGAACGGCGAGCCGGTGACCTCGGGTCGCGGCCTCTTCGAGGAACGTTCCGAAGCGATAGTTCAGGAACACCCGGTTGTGGAGGCCGGTCAGGCCGTCATGGATGGCGTTGTGGGCCATGGCGTTGCGGGCTTCGACGAGCTGGTCCGTGCGTCGTCCGATCAGGAGGGCCATCGGCCTGAAGATGAACGCGGCGACGAGCACGAGGACGAAGAGCGTCGCCGCGAACAGGGTCCGGTGCGCGGCGACGAGGCGGGACAGATGGTCACGGGACAGGATCGAGAGGCGATCGCGCAGAGCCGAGTATCCATCCATCGTCGCCGTGGCGAGCCGCTCGTCCATCTGCGCCCGTTCCTTGCCCCCGCGATAGACGAGCCGACTCGTCACGGGTGCGTTCTCGGTCTGCAGCGAGGCGATGAGCCGCCAGCTGTTGGCGGCCAGTCCGTCGGTGAAGTATTCGAGATGAAACGGCTTCGCGTAGAGGATGTTCTCGATCGTGCCGGCTTCCAGCCTTGCCGCGGATTCCGGCACGGCCTTCGTCTCGGACAGCAGTTCGGCATAGTTGCGCTCGAACTCGATCGTCGCCTGCCGGAGAGCGAGCACGATGGTCGACTGGCGCTCCGGTGCAGCGCGCTGGGCGGCGTTGGCGAGAAACACGATCCGCTGGGACAGGGCGCGCTGCGTTTCTGCGATGGAAACCCGATGCTCCTCGCGCTGCTGCGCACCGATCATGTGGTTGAGCAGTATGAAGGACGCAAACAGCATGGATGCGATGATCACCAGTGCCGCCACGTAGGCCCTCTGGATCATCTTTACCGGCTTTCGCAGGACTGCGGCCGAGCCCGTTCTGAACATCGTGCGCTTGGCCCCCGCCCCGGCGCTTCCTCGAGGTTCGACGCTAGCCCGCGACGGTTAACCGGTGGATAGCGAATGATCGAAAGCGGAACCTCGCCGCGCCGACTTCCGGCCATGGTTACCGAAAGCTTCCGGCCTGCGGATTTCGGCGCCAGGGGAGGAGGCGTCTTTCCCCGCCGGGTCTCCTTGCTTTAAAGAGGGTCCGGACAACACCTGACGAGGACCAGATCGATGAACATCCAGAAGCCCGTCTCGAAGGAGGCGCTCGCCGCCTTCGCCTGGGAGGACCCGTTCCTTCTCGACGACCAGCTGTCGGAGGACGAGCGCATGGTGCGCGACGGGGCGGCGGCGTTCTGCGCGGACCGGCTGGTCCCGCGCATCGAGGCGGCGTATCTGGGCGAGACCACCGATCCGGCGATCTTCGCCGAGATGGGCGCGGCCGGGCTCCTCGGCGTCACCGTGCCGGAGGCCTATGGCGGGCTCGGCGCCGGCTACGTCACCTACGGGCTGGTCGCGCGCGAAGTGGAACGCATCGATTCGGGCTACCGCTCGATGATGAGCGTGCAGTCCTCGCTGGTCATGTATCCGATCCAGGCCTACGGCTCGGAGGCGCAGCGGCAGAAATACCTGCCGAAGCTCGCCTCGGGCGAATGGATCGGCTGCTTCGGCCTGACCGAGCCGGACGCCGGCTCCGACCCGGGCGGCATGAAGACGCGGGCCGAGGCGATCGACGGCGGTTACCGCCTCTCCGGCTCCAAGATGTGGATCTCCAACGCGCCGATCGCCGACGTGTTCGTGGTCTGGGCCAAGCTCAGGGGCGCCGACGGCAAGGACGAGATCCGCGGCTTCGTGCTGGAAAAGGGCATGAAGGGCCTGACCGCGCCGAAGATCGAGGGCAAGCTCTCGCTGCGCGCGTCGATCACCGGCGAGATCGTGATGGCGGGCGTCGAGGTTTCCGAGGACGCGCTGCTGCCCAACGTGTCCGGCCTGAAGGGACCGTTCGGCTGTCTCAACCGGGCGCGCTACGGCATCTCCTGGGGTGCGATGGGCGCGGCCGAGGACTGCTGGCTGCGGGCGCGCCAGTACGGTCTCGACCGCAAGCAGTTCGGCCGGCCGCTGGCGGCCACGCAGCTCTACCAGAAGAAGCTCGCCGACATGCAGACCGAGATCGCGCTCGGGCTGCAGGCGTCGCTGCGGGTCGGGCGGCTGATGGACGCGGGCAGGATGGCCCCGGAGATGATCTCGATCGTCAAGCGCAACAATTGCGGCAAGGCGCTCGACATCGCCCGCCAGGCCCGCGACATGCATGGCGGCAACGGCATCCAGATCGGCTACCACGTGATGCGCCACGCGCAGAACCTCGAGACCGTCAACACCTACGAGGGCACGCACGACGTCCATGCGCTCATCCTCGGCCGGGCGCAGACGGGCATCCAGGCGTTCTTCTGAGGCGGGCGGCGGGCGGGGCGGTGGCCGCGCCCGTCGCATTTGCGGTAGCGCCGGGCGATCGGCGGGGCGATGATCGGTCGTCATCCAGGAGCACGCGCGCCATGAACAAGGCCTACCTTTCGCATCTCGCTGTCGAACTCGAGGGGCTGAAGGCGGCAGGGCTCTACAAATCCGAACGCATCATCACGTCGATGCAGTCGGCCGAGATCGCGGTCGCCGGCGGCGCCAAGGTGCTCAATTTCTGCGCCAACAACTATCTCGGTCTCGCCGATTCGCCTGAACTGCGCGAGGCCGCGAAGGCGGGGCTCGACCGCTACGGCTACGGCATGGCGTCCGTGCGCTTCATCTGCGGCACGCAGGAGGAGCACAAGCAGCTGGAAGCCCGGATTTCCGGCTTCCTCGGCTTCGAGGATACGATCCTCTACGGCTCCTGCTTCGACGCCAATGGCGGCCTGTTCGAGACACTTCTGTCCGAGGAGGATGCGGTGATCTCGGATGCGCTGAACCACGCCTCGATCATCGACGGCGTCCGGCTCTCCAAGGCGAAGCGTTTCCGCTATGCCAACAACGACATGGCAGCGCTGGAAGAAGAGCTGAAGAAGGCGGAAGGCTGCCGCTTCAAGATGATCGCCACCGACGGCGTCTTCTCGATGGACGGCATCATCGCCAATCTCGGCGGCGTCTGCGATCTGGCGGATAAATATGGCGCGATGGTCATGGTCGACGACAGCCATGCCGTCGGCTTCGTCGGCGCGCATGGGCGCGGCTCGGCCGAGCACTGCGGCGTCGAGGGCCGCGTCGACATCGTCACCGGCACCCTCGGCAAGGCGCTCGGTGGCGCGTCGGGCGGCTATACGGCGGGGCGGCGCGAGGTGGTCGACTGGCTGCGCCAGCGCTCGCGGCCCTATCTCTTCTCCAACACGCTGATGCCCGCCATCGCCGCGGCCTCGCTGAAGGTGCTCGACATCGTGGAGCAGGGCGACGACCTGCGCGCGAAGCTCCGCGCCAACGCCGAGCGCTTCCGCGCCTCCATGACGAAGCTCGGCTTCACGCTCGCCGGCGCCGACCACCCGATCATCCCGGTGATGATCGGAGACGCCGCACTTGCCGGCGCGATGGCGGAGAAGATGCTGGCGCGCGGCATCTACGTCGTCGGGTTCTCGTTCCCCGTGGTGCCCAAGGGCCAGGCACGCATCCGGACGCAGATGTCGGCCGCGCACAGTTTCGCGGACATCGACCGGGCGGTGGCGGCGTTCGACGAGGTGGGGCGGGAGTTGGGGATCGTCGGTTGATGTGCGACATTATTCCAGATATCGTCGCTTGAGGAGGTCACGATGTCAGATGTGATGAACCTGAACGTTCGCATCAGCGGATCGCTGCGCGATTTCGTCACCGAGACGATCTCTGATGGCGACTACGAGAGCGTCAGCGAATATGTCCGAGACCTTATCCGTCGTGACAAGGAACGGGCCGAACACGAGGCGATGGAGGCCATGAAGGTCCGGTTGCAGGACGCGTTCGCCGTCGCAGACAGCGAATACGAGTACCTCTCCGCCGACGACATCCGTCGGCGCGCGTTGGCCGCTCGATAGTGAGGAAATATTTCATCCAGCCGGCAGCGTCGGCTCGGCTGGAAGAAATCTACCGCTACAGCCTTCAGCAGTTCGGTAAAACCCAGGCCGACAGATATCTGGATGGTGCGTTCGCGCGGTTCGACGACATCGCCGAAAGAAAGGTGACCTGGCGGCGCATTCCCTCGGAGTTCGGTGTCGACGGTTTCTTCACGCGGTACCAGAGCCATTTCATCTTCTGGAAAATGCGGGCCGATGGCGAGGTGGCGATCGTCGCGATTCTCCACCAGCGGATGGACCTTGCGCGCCGGTTGCAAGAGGATGCGTCGGAACCCTGAATGACGCGGTGGAGCAGACCAATGTCCAATATGATGCGCGCCCTCGTGAAGGCGAAGGATGAGCCCGGTATCTGGATGGAGGCCGTTCCGATCCCAGAGATCGGCCCCAACGACGTGCTGATCAGGGTGAGGAAGACGGCGATCTGCGGCACCGACGTCCACATCTACAAGTGGGACGACTGGGCGCGCAGGACCGTGCCGGTGCCGCTGGTGACGGGACACGAGTTCGTCGGTACCGTCGCCGATTTCGGCTCGGCGGTGACCGGCTACCATGTCGGGCAGCGGGTCTCGGGCGAAGGTCACATCGTCTGCGGCCAGTGCCGCAACTGCCGGGCGGGCAGGGGGCATCTGTGCCGCAACACGCTGGGGGTCGGCGTGCAGCGGCCGGGCGCCTTCGCCGAATATCTCTGCCTGCCGCAGCACAACGTCGTGCCGATCCCCGACGACATCCCCGACGAGATCGCCGCGATCTTCGACCCGCTCGGCAACGCCGTGCACACGGCGCTGTCGTTCGATCTGGTGGGGGAGGACGTGCTGGTGACCGGCGCGGGGCCGATCGGCATCATGGGCGCGCTGGTGGCGCAGGCGGTGGGCGCGCGCAAGGTCGTCATCACCGACATCAACCCGACCCGGCTGGACCTCGCGCGCAGGCTCGGCATCCGCCACGTGGTCGACGCCTCGAAGGAGAAGCTCTCCGACGTGATGCGCCAGGAAGGCATGCGCGAGGGCTTCGACGTGGGGCTCGAAATGTCGGGCTCGGCGGTCGCCTTCCGCGACATGATCGACGCCATGAACAATGGCGGCAGGATCGCCATCCTCGGCATCGCGCCGACCGGCTTCGAGATCGACTGGAACAAGGTGATCTTCAAGATGCTGACGCTGAAGGGCATCTACGGCCGCGAGATGTTCGAGACCTGGTACAAGATGATCGCGCTGGTGCAGGGCCCGCTCGACGTCTCGGGCCTGATCACCCACCGGCTGGCCGTCGGCGACTACATCGAAGGCTTCGAGGCGATGAAGAGCGGCAACTCCGGCAAGGTGGTGCTGGACTGGTGAGGATCAAGCGGTGAAGGCGCAGCCTTCGGCCGCGGCCGCCGCGGCAAGGCGCGTGTCGAGGGTGGCGAGGGGAAGCCGCCGACGCGTGGCGAGTTCGAGGTAGGCGGCGTCGTAGGCCGTGAGGGCGTGCCGGCGTGCAAGCAGCACAATCCCGCTTCCATTGTCCGCGGCGTCGACCAGATGCGGGAGGGCGGCGATCTTCTGCAGCGCCAGGGCCGTCTGCGCGGCCGCCAGGCGGCCGCGTCTCTCGTTGACCACCAGCACGTTGCGAAGCTCGTGCCAGAACAGGTCGGGCACGACCATTCCGAGGCGAACGCCGCCGTCGAGCACACGGTTGGCATAGTCCGAGACCTCGTCGGGCAAGGCCCAGCAGGCGGCGACGGAACTGTCGACG
Source organism: Aquibium microcysteis (assembly GCF_014495845.1). Lineage (NCBI taxonomy): Bacteria > Pseudomonadati > Pseudomonadota > Alphaproteobacteria > Hyphomicrobiales > Phyllobacteriaceae > Aquibium > Aquibium microcysteis. The sequence continues at coordinate 2,283,958 of NZ_CP061080.1, read as the reverse complement.
ACGATCGCCACTTATCTGCGGCCTTCTTCCCGGGCGGAGAGGATGTCGGCGAGCGTGATGTCCGACGCGGGAAGCGACCTGCGCCACGCCTTCAAATCCTCGACCGCGACGTCGGCCGCAGCCGACCGGGCAGAGCCGGGCTTCGCCTCCGGCACCAGCCTTGCCACCGGCCGTCCGTCACGGGTAATCACAATCGTCTCGCCGCGCTCGACGTCGTCGAGCAGATCGACCAGTTGCGGCTGCAGTTCGGAGGTGCGGACTTCGCGCATGGCGTCAGGATAGGCCAGCCGGCGTAGGGGGTCAAACTCCTCGGGACGTCGCAGGACCTTGTGCAGCGGCGGGCCACCGCCGCCGCACCCCCTGCAGCCTCAGTGGCCTTCCGCCTCGTAGTTCTGCGGCGGCTGCGCGGTGTTGCTCAGGCGTGCGGGATCGAGGCCAGCCGCCTGCATGGCCGCTTCCGCCTCGGCGCGAACCTCTTCAGACACGTCCGGCGACCGGGCGAGGATCCAGCCGAAGCCTTCGCCCGGGCCTCGCACCACCGCCCAGGCGTACTGGTCCCCCTCCTTGGGGCCGACCGCCTCGATGACGTAGTTGGCGCCTTCCTCTTCGGGCGATTGCGGGAAGTCGACCTTCAGCCGGCGGAAGCCGTCGCCGACGGTTTCGGCTGTGCCCTCGACACTGTTGACCGTGCCATCCGGGAGGTCGCACCGGTTGACGACACCGATCGCTCCGTCCTCCTCGATCACATAGGAGGCGGTGACGCCGCCGTCGCACTGGTCCTGGAAGGGAGCGGGCGTGCGGGCGATCTCGTACCAGAGGCCGGCATAGGCTTCCGGCTCGATGGCCTCGCCGGCACCGGTCGAGCCGGTCTCCTGCGCGAAGGCGGTTGTCGTCAGGGCGACCAGGGCTGCCGCTTGGAGAATCGTGCGTTTCATCAAAAACCTCGCTTGTCTGGCGTCAGGTCTCGAAACCGAACGCGACGGCGAATGTTCCGATGCTCTACCGACCGCCGAAGCGGCGCTCGATTGCCGCCAGGCCTACGGACAATGCCTCCCGTTCGGCTGGAGCCAGCATCGTGAGCAGATCCGACTCGAAGCGGCGGGCGAGCGGAACGATCTCGGCATAGGCCCGCTCGCCGGCCGGCGTCAGTGCCAGCCGTTCCACGCGGCGGTCGTCGGGATCGGTCTCCCGCTTCAGCCAGCGTCGCTCCTCGAGCGCCGTCACGGCCCGGCTCACCTTGGTCTTGTGCATGGCGGAGTCGCGGCCGACTTCGGTCGCCGTCATCGTGCCGTGCTGGCCGAGCGAGGCGAGCAGCCGCCATTCCGGCCGGGTGAGACCGTAGCGCGTCCGGTAGATGGTCTGGAAGTCGCGGCTCACCGCCTCCGCCAGCCGGTTGAGGCGGTAGGGGAGGAAATTCTCCAACTCCAGACTTGCCGCTTCGACGGCGCCATGCTCCATCTGATGTTCCATTGGGCGTTGATGGTTACAAAGTCGACGGTTACCGATGCAACGAAATCGGCGGCGGGTCAAACCGCCGACCGCGACAAGATCCAGGGAGCGAACCGGGTGAAACTCGCGACATTGAAGAACGGCAGGCGCGACGGACGGGTGGTCGTCGTGTCCAGGGACCTGACCCGCTGTACGGACGCCTCGTTCCTGGTGCCGACGCTTCAGGCCGCGCTGGACGACTGGACGCGAATCGCGCCGCATCTGGAAGCGCTCGCCGAGAGCCTGGAGCATGGCGCGGTGCCTTCGGAGCGATTCCACGAGCACGACGCGCTGTCGCCGCTGCCGCGCGCCTACCAGTGGGCGGATGGCTCGGCCTACGTCAACCACGTCGAGCTCGTGCGCAAGGCGCGCAACGCGGAGATGCCCGAGACGTTCTGGACCGACCCGCTGATGTACCAGGGCGGCTCCGACGCGTTCCTGGCGCCGCGCGATCCGATCCGGATGGCCGACGAGGCCTTCGGCATCGACATGGAAGGGGAAGTGGCGGTCGTGGTCGACGACGTGCCGATGGGGGCGACGCGCGATGAAGCCGCTGCCGCCATCCGGCTGGTCATGCTGGTCAACGACGTCTCGCTGCGCGGGCTGATCCCGGCCGAACTCGCCAAGGGCTTCGGCTTCTTCCAGTCGAAGCCGTCCTCGGCCTTCTCGCCGGTGGCCGTCACGCCGGACGAACTCGGCGCGGCCTGGGACGGCGGCAAGATCCATCTGCCGCTCTGCGTCGATCTCAACGGCAAGCCTTTCGGCCGCGCCAATGCCGGCATCGACATGACGTTCGATTTCCCGACGCTGGTCGCGCATGCCGCCAAGACGCGGCCGCTCGGCGCAGGCGCCATCATCGGCTCGGGCACCGTGTCGAACAAGCTCGAAGGCGGTCCGGGCAAGCCGGTGGCGCAAGGCGGGGCGGGCTTTTCGTGCATTGCGGAAATCCGCACGATCGAGACGATCGAGACCGGCAGGCCGGTCACCCCCTTCATGCGTTTCGGCGACGTGGTCCGCATCGAGATGAAGGATGCGTCGGGCCATTCGATCTTCGGCGCGATCGAGCAGACGGTGGAGAAGTACGAGCACTGACGACATCGCCGCCTTGCCCGGGCCTCGTTCGCCGCTAAGGTGACGCAGGCAGGGGAGGAGGCGGCAATGGACGTCGGCGCGTGGTTCTATATCGTTTCCGGCGTCTGGGCGGCGGGAATGCTCGCCGTCTTCATCCAGGCGATCCGGCTGAGCTACCGAATCGAGAAGCGATCCGCGGCGCTGCGCAACGAGACGGGGGTGCCGCGCTATGCGGCGATGCCTTTCACGGTGACGAACTGGCGCGTCTCCCGCGACGGCGAAACGCAGGCGCTGCGCCGCCGGATGCTGCAGCTGCTCGGTCTCAACCTCGCGGGCTTTGTCGTGTTCGGCGGCATCGTGCTCGCGGCGCTGCCGGCCTGAGCCATCTCGCGCGCCGCACACATGCGCCGGATGGCGCGGAACAACCGCTGGTCCGACGACCGGCCGTGCCGGGCCGTTCTCTCGCTACAACCCGGCGAATTCGAAGCGCCTCGGACGAGCGTCTTCCCGGCGATCGCGGAGACGCTCAACCACATGCTGGTGGTGGACCAGCTGCATGCAATGCTGGCGAAGCCGCCGCGCCTCGACCAATTCCCGCTCGACTTCGACAGGCCTGTCCGCCGTGCCGAGATGGTGCGGCCGGGGATGGCCGAGAGGGGCGGCTGAGCGGAGAGGCTTGCGAGCGGGATGGAGAGGGGCTATTTATCGTAGGTACGCAATATGCGGATCCTGTGGGACGAACCGAAGCGACTGGCGAACATCGACAAGCATGGCCTCGACTTCTCCGCCCTGACCGAGGACTTCTTCGCGTCGGCGGTGATCCGGGTCGCGCGGGGCGAACGCTATCTCGCGGTCGGGGAACTGAGCAGTTTCTTCGTCGCGGTCGTGTTCCGGCCGCTTGGAGCGGAAGCCCTTTCCGTGATCAGCATGCGGCCGGCCAACAGGAAGGAGACACCGCCATATGACGCCTCGTAAGCTTCAGGCGGAGTTCAAGCCCGGACGCGGCTACAGCCGCGAGGATTGGGACGCGGTCTCCGACAACCCCGAATGGACCGAGGAGGATTTCGCCCGGGCGCGGCCGTTCGCGGATGTGTTCCCCGAACTCGCCGCCAGCATCCGGCGCGGGCGGCCGCCGGTGGAGAACCCCAAGAAGCAAGTGACGCTGCGGCTCGATGCGGACGTCGTCGAGCGCTTCCGGGCCGGCGGGCCGGGGTGGCAGAGCCGCATGAACGAGGCACTGCGCAAGGCGGCCGGCCTCGCGGATTGACCCCGGATCCGTCGGCCTCGCATCGGCACCGCACCCCGGTACCTGCGGCGCCGGCCGGCATGCGTGAAAACGGGGCCGGCGTTCCTCCGCACCGGCCCCGCATCCCCTCCGGCCGACGCTATTCCGCGGCTTGCGCGCTGATGATGCCGCGGCGGATCTGGTCTTCCTCGATCGACTCGAACAGGGCGCGGAAATTACCCTCGCCGAAGCCCTCGTCGCCCTTGCGCTGGATGAATTCGAAGAAGATCGGGCCGATCACGGTCTTGGAGAAGATCTGCAGCAGGATCCTGGTCATGCCGCCGTTCACCACGCCTTCGCCATCGATCAGGATGCCGTGCGTCTTCATCCGCTCGATGGGTTCGTCGTGGCCCTGCACGCGGTCGTGCGAAAGGTCGTAATAGGCATCCGGCGGACCGGGCATGAATTTCAGCCCGTTGGCCGCCAGCCGATCGGTCGCGTCATAGATGCCGTCGGTGCCGACGGCGATGTGCTGGATGCCTTCGCCCTTGTATTTCTTGAGGTACTCCTCGATCTGGCTGGTGTCGTCCTTGGACTCGTTGAGCGGGATGCGGATCTTGCCGCAGGGCGAGGTGATGGCGCGGCTGACGAGGCCGGTGATGCGGCCGTCGATGTCGAAATAGTGGATCTGCGTGAAGCCGAAGAGCTCGCGATAGAAGGCCCACCACTTGTCCATGTTGCCGCGGTAGACGTTGTGGGTGAGGTGGTCGAGATAGTAGAATCCGACTCCGGCGGGCTTCGGGTCACGCGCCCCGAGCCACTCGAACTCCGCGTCGTAGGCCGAGCCCCTGTTGCCGTAGCGGTCGACGAAATAGAGCAGCGAGCCGCCGATGCCGACGATGGCCGGGACGTCGAGCGCCTTGTCGCTGCCCGTATACGGGGTGGCGCCCCTCGAGACCGCATGCTCGAAGGCCTTCCGCGCATCGACGACGCGCCATGCCATCGAGGGCGCGCAGGGTCCATGGTCCTCGACGAACCGCATCGCATGCGAACCCGGCTCCGCATTGACGACATAGTTGATGTCGCCCTGGCGCCAGACGGTCACGTCCTTCGTGCGGTGCTTCGCCACCGCCACGTAGCCCATGCGGGCGAACAGTTCGGCGAGCTTCGCGGGCTCCGGATGGGCGAACTCGACGAACTCGAAGCCGTCGGTGCCGGCGGGATTCGCTTCCGTGATCGTGGCGGGCGGCGCGTCGTGCGGGAAGGGACCCATGTCATCCTCCTTGGCTGAGCTGGATTTTCGGCAGGAGCCGAGTTTCATCAGGATAGACGGATATGGATGCACGAGGGTTGCAAACTGGCTCCGCAGATGCTGTCCTCATGCACGGAACGTGCATGACAACGGGGAGTGCCGCGCAGCATGAACGGACTCGACGGTTTTGACCGCAAGATCGTGGCGCTGCTCCAGATGGATGCGCGGCTGACGAATGGGGAGCTGGGCGAGCGGGTGAACCTCTCGGCGTCGCAGTGTTCGCGCCGGCGCCAGAGGCTCGAAGAGGACGGCTACATCCGCGGCTATCGGGCCGTGCTCGACCGCGAGAAGATGGGCTTTCCACTGGTCAACATCATCTCGGTCACCCTCGCCACGCACAACCGCGACAACGCGCGGCGCTTCGCCGACCTGCTCGCCCGCCTTCCCGAGGTGCAGGAGGCGCATGCACTCACCGGGGAAATGGACTACGTGCTCAAGGTCGTGACGCCGGATCTGAAGTCGCTGTCGGAGTTCGTGAACGGGGTGCTTCTGCCGCATGAATCGGTGCAGCACGTGAAGACGGCGATCGTCCTGGAAACGCTGAAGGAGGGCGGCGGACTGCCGGTCTGAGGTGCGGCCAAGGCGGCCCGCGGGGCAGGAATGGCCCAGAAAAATGTTACGAACTTTCTGGGTGTAGCCGCTTTATTGTTACCCGTTTTCGGGTAAGCTGCGCTGGACCGCAAGCCGGTCATGGCCGATGCTCGCGCCCGCGGGTTCGTACAGCAATGGGAGGAAGAATTGAAGGCATTCACTTGGAAGTCGCTGGCGCTCGCCGGCGCAGTCGCCGCCGCATCCTGGGTGTCGACGGGGGCGAGCTTCGCCCAGGAGGTAACCCTCAAGCTGCACCAGTTCCTGCCCGCGCAGGCCAACGTCCCGAAGCTCGTGCTCGACGTCTGGGCCGACAAGATCGAGGCGGATTCGGGCGGCCGCATCAAGGTCGAGCGCTATCCCTCGATGCAGCTCGGCGGCACGCCGCCTCAGCTCATCGACCAGGCGATCGACGGCACGGTCGACGTCGTCTGGACGGTGGTCGGCTACACGCCGGGCCGCTTCCCGCGCGTCGAGGTGTTCGAGCTGCCCTTCATGATGACGAATGCCGACGCGACCTCGCGCGCGTATTGGGATCTGTTCGAGAAGGAGATGAAGGACACCGACTTCAAGGACGTCCACATCGTCGGCACCTGGGTGCACGGCCCGGGCGTCATCCACAGCAAGACGCCGGTGGCCAAGCTCGAGGACATGAAGGGCCTCAAGCTGCGCGCGCCGACCCGCATCATCACCGGACTGCTCGGCGAGCTCGGCGCCACCGCCGTCGGCCTGCCGGTCCCGGCCGTGACGGAGGCCCTGTCGAAGGGCGTGATCGACGGTGCCGTCATTCCCTGGGAAGTGACGACCGCTCTCAAGGTGCCGGAGCTCGTCAACAACCACACCGAGTTCGGCGGCGACCATGCACTCTACTCGACGGCCTTCGTGCTGGCGATGAACAAGGACCGCTACGAGAGCCTGCCCGACGACCTGAAGAAGGTGATCGACGACAATTCCGGCCGGGAGTTCTCGGCCTTCGCCGGCAGCACGCAGGCCGGCGCCGACGGGCCGGCCCGCCAGATCGCGGTCGACCGCAAGAACAACATCATCACCCTCGATGCAGCGGAAGTCGCCCGCTGGCAGGCAGCCGCCCAGCCGGTCTATGACAAGTGGGTCGAAGAGGTGAAGGCCAAGGGAGTCGACGGTCAGGCGCTGATCGACGAGGCCCGCGCCCTGATCGACAAGTATACGAAGGCCCAGTAAGGCGCGAACGACCGGTTCGCCGGCGGGGCGGGCAGCGATGCCCGCCCCCTCGCATGACGGGGACCGTCGGCGCGGCAGCGCCCGCCTTGCGTCGCTGCACCGCTATCTGCTTCGTCGTCGGCGATCATCGTTGCACGACAAACCTCGGCGTGGCATCTAGCGATGTCGGAGCCGCTTGGTTATTGTTCATAACAATGGTCCGGCACAGTGCCGTCCGCGGGCAGCGACCCCGACGGCCGGACCGAAGGGTGGGAGGTGCAGCGTGGCCGTTTCGAGGTTCATCCATGGGCTGGCGCGCCTGATGGCGATCCTGGGAGGGATCGTGCTCGGCCTGATCACGATCATGACGGTGATCAGCATCACCGGCCGGGCCATCGTCACGATCGCCTTCATCTTTCCCGGCTCGGTCTTCCACTATCTGCCGTTCTTCGACGGCATCCAGCTCTGGCTGCAGTGGCTGGTGGCGCAGGAGTGGAACGCCTTCGGAGCGACCTTCAAGGTCGGGGCCGTCCCGGGCGATTTCGAACTGGTCGAGGCGGGCACGGCCTTCGCCGTCTTCGCTTTCCTGCCCTGGTGCCAGCTCAACCGGGGCCATGCCACGGTGGACCTCTTCACCAGCTACCTGCCCGCGAGCGCGAACCGCTGGATCGACCTGCTGGCTGAAACGCTGATGACGATCGTCTTCATCGTGCTGGCCTGGCGGCTCTGGGTCGGGATGATGGACAAGATCCGCTACGGGGAAACCACCTTCATCCTGCAGTACCCGGTGTGGTGGGGCTTCGCGTCGGCGATGGTCGGCGCGGTGGTGTGCGTGATCGTCTCCTTCTACATGACCGGCGTTCGCGTGCGTGAAGTCGCCACCGGCCGCTCCAGTTTCGCGCCGACGCATGGGGGCATGCATTGAGCAATCTCGAAATCGGGATCTGGTCTTTTCCGGTCCTCCTCATCCTCATCTTCCTGCGGCTGCCGATCGGTCTGGCCATGCTGCTGTGCGGCATGGTGGGGACGTGGCTCGTCACCGGCAACTGGAACCCGATCCTGGCGAAGCTGAAGGCCGAGACCTATTCGACCTTCTCCAGCCACTCGCTCTCGATCATTCCGCTGTTCCTGCTGATGGGGCAGTTCGCGGGGCTCGGCGGCATGTCGCAGTCGCTGTTCAGGGCCGCCAATTCATGGCTCGGCCATCGCAAGGGCGGCGTCGCCATGGCGGCGATCGGCGCCTGCGCCGGCTTCGGCGCGATCTGCGGCTCCTCGCTGGCCACCGCTGCAACCATGGCGCAGGTGGCGCTGCCGGAGTTGCGCCGCTACGGCTATTCGGGCGCGCTGGCGACCGGCACGCTGGCGGCCGGCGGAACGCTGGGCATCCTGATCCCGCCGTCGATCGTGCTGGTGATCTACGCCATCCTGGCCGAGCAGAACATCGCCAAGCTGTTCCTGGCGGCTTTCGTTCCAGGCATCCTGGCGGCCATCGGCTACATGATCGCGATCTCGATCTACGTCCGGCTCTATCCGGAGTCGGCCGGCGACAGTCCGCGCCAGCCCTATCGCGAACGCTTCAAGGCGATGTTCGACGTGTGGCCGGTGCTGCTGGTCTTCTTTCTCGTCGTCGGCGGCATCTATTTCGGCTGGTTCACGCCGACCGAGGCCGCGGCCATCGGCGCGGCCGGCACCGGGCTGATCGCCCTGATCAATGGCGGCCTCACCCGAAAGACCTTCGTCGATTCGGTGCTGGCGACGGCGGTGGCGACCGCAATGATCTTCTTCATCGTCTTCGGTGCCTCGATCTACAACGGCTTCCTCGCCCTCTCGCAGGTGCCGCAGCAGATCGCCGCCATCATCGTGGAATCCGGCTTCAATCCCTGGGCCGTGCTGGTGACGATCCTTCTGCTCTATCTGGTGCTCGGCTGCGTGATGGACTCGCTGTCGATGATCCTGCTCACCATCCCGATCTTCTTCCCGATCGTCTCTGCGCTCGACTATGGCCTCGGCCCTGAGGAGTTCGCCATCTGGTTCGGCATCATCGTGCTGATCGTCGTGGAGGTCGGGCTGATCACTCCACCCGTGGGCATGAACCTCTTCGTCATCAACTCGATGGCGAAGGACACGCCGATCTCGGCCACCTATCGCGGCGTGACGCCCTTCGTCATCAGCGATCTGGTGCGCACGGTGATGCTGGTGCTGTTCCCGGCGATCTCGCTGTTCCTGCTGCGGTGGCTCTACTAGCAGCCTGAAGGCGCTTCCGCCGCGATCGAGCGGCGGTTCCGGCAGACAACGGTCGTGCACCCTTCGGAGCACGGCCGTTCGTCAGTTCGCGGCACTGTCGTGCAACCGGCTTGCCGGTGCTACTGCGCGGCGAGCGGCGCCTGATCGCCCGGCCCCGGCCCGGCCAGTTCGCACATCGCCATGTGGTGCGACAGGAACACCTTGCCCGACAGGTGCTCGAGGAAGTCGGTGCGCCTGAGGGCGTCCATGACCGGTCCCTTCACTTCCGACAGGTGCAGTTTCACGCCCATGTCGGTCAGACGGCGGTCGATCGCCTCGAGTGATTCCAGTGCGCTCATGTCGATCAGATTGACCGCAGGGCAGGCGAGAACGACGTGGCGGATGTCGGGGCGCGTCGCGACCAGATCGTAGACGTAATCCTCCAGATAGCGCGCATTGGCGAAATAGAGGCTCTCGTCGACGCGCAGCGAGACGATGCCGGGTTGGGTGATGACCGCGTGACGCCTGACGTTGCGATAGTGCTCCGTGCCGGGCACCCGGCCGACGATCGCCATGTGCGGTTTCGACGTCCGGTAGAGGTGGATGAGGATAGACAGCACCACGCCCACGGATACGCCGATCTCGACCCCGAGCGACAGCGTGGCGAGGATGGTGGAGGCCACCGCTATGAAGTCGGGCTTCGAGTACGCCCAGGTCTTCTTCAGGATCGAGAAGTCGATCAGCGACAGCACGGCCACGATGATGGTGGCCGCGAGAGTGGCCTGCGGCAGGAAGGCCAGCAGCGGAGTCAGCAGCAGGGTCGCGACGGCGAGGCCGACGGCCGTGAAGGCGCCGGCTGCCGGCGTCTCGGCGCCGGCGTCGAAATTGACCACGGACCGGGCGAAGCCGCCCGTCACCGGATAGCCGCCGGTGAAGGCCGCGGCGACGTTGGATGCGCCAAGGCCGATCAGTTCCTGGTCGGGGTCGATGCGCTGGCGCTTGCGTGCAGCGAGCGTCTGCGCGACCGAGACCGATTCGACGAAGCCTATGAGCGAGATCAGCGCGGCCGGTCCGATCAGGGCGAGGACGAGGTCCGGCGCGAAGGAGGGCAGCGAAAGCGGCGGCAGGCCCTGCGGCACGGTGCCGACGAGCTTCACCCCCGCCGCGCCGAGGTCGAGGCCCCAGGCGGCCAGCGTCGTTGCGGCGACGGCCGCGACCGGACCGGCCTTGGCGAGGATGTCGGCCAGCCGCGGCCGCAGCCCCGCGCGGGAGAGAAGCGGTTTCAGCCCCTTCCGGACCCAGAACAGGAAGGCGGTGGAGACGACGCCGATCGCGAGCGTGATCGGATTGGTGCCGGCGATGCCCGAGATCAGCGAGATCAGGAGGTCCAGCAGGTTGTGGCCATCGGCCTGGATGCCGAAGATGTGCTTCAGCTGGCTTGCGGCGATGATGATGCCGGACGCGGTGATGAAGCCGGAGACGATCGGATGCGACAGCAGGTTGGCGAGAAAGCCCAGCCGGAAGACGCCCATCAGGATCAGGAACACGCCCGACAGGAAGGCGAGCGTGATGGCGGCCACGACGTAGCCGGCGGTTCCCTGCGCGGCGACGGCGCCGACGGAGGCCGCGGTCATCAGCGAGATGACGGCCACGGGACCGACGGCCAGCGCGCGGCTCGTGCCGAAGATCGCGTAGGCGACGAGCGGGAGGATCGATGCATAGAGTCCCATCTCCGCCGGCAGGCCCGCCAGCAGCGCGTAGGCCAGCGACTGCGGGATGAGCATGATCGTGACGATCACGGCCGCGACGAGATCGTTGGTCAGTGCATCGCGATCATAGGTCCGACCCCAGGCGAGGATCGGCAGATAGGCTTTCCAGCTTCGCCGCGCGGACTTCGGGGTCGTCATCGGTTGTCCTTCCCGCGTTGCATGGCTCCGCCGTCGCGTGCGCGGATGCGCACGCGCCCTGTCGTCGCCAGGACCGGTCGAGAGCGGCGGTGACCGCCGTCCCGCTCAGCCGTTCATCTGCTGGACGAGGCCGTAGAGGTTCATGCAGCGGCCACCGGTGCGGCAATAGGCCAGAACCGGGGTCGGCAGCGCCTTCAGCGCGGCAGCCATCTCGCGGACATTGTCCTCTGTGATGGCGCCCGAGACGACTGGGATGAACCGGAACTCCAGGCCCGCCGCCTTCGCGGCCTGCTCGACCCGGTCATGCGGAACGGCACCGTCTTCCGAATCGGGCCGGTTGCAGACGATGCTCCTGAAACCGGCCTTGGCGATCGCCGGCACGTGCTCGGCCGCGATCTGGGGCGCGACGGCGATGTCGTCGTTGATCCTGCGGATTTCCATTTGCTCGATCCCTTGCGAGTTGTGCCGGCGGATCGGTCCCGCCGGTGCTGCGTCGATGTTTCTTCAGAGGCCGTTGACCGGCACCTTCAGGAAGGTTTTGCCGCTTTCGTCGCGGGGCGGCAAGCGGCCCGCCCGCATGTTGACCTGCAGCGAGGGGATGATCAGCTTCGGCATCGCGAGCGTGGCGTCACGCGCCTCGCGCATCTTGACGAACTCGTCTTCCGAAATCCCGTCGCGGACGTGGATGTTGTGTTCGCGCTCCTCGGCCACCGTGGTCTCCCACCTGATGTCGCGGCCGTTCGGCCCGTAGTCGTGGCAGATGAAGAGCCGTGTCTCGGGCGGCAGCGACAGCACGCGCTTGATCGAACGGTAGAGGATGCGGGCATCGCCGCCCGGAAAGTCGGCGCGGGCAGAGCCGCCGTCGGGCATGAACAGCGTGTCGCCGACGAAGGCGGCGTCGCCGATCACATGCGTCATGCAGGCCGGCGTATGGCCGGGCGTGTGCATGGCATGGGCGGTCATGGTGCCGATCGTATAGGTGTCGCCATCCTTGAACAGCCGGTCGAACTGCGAGCCGTCACGCTGGAACTCGGTGCCTTCGTTGAAGATCTTGCCGAACGTATCCTGGACGATGGTGATGTTCTCGCCGATGCCGAGCTTGCCGCCGAGCTTCTGCTGGATGTAGGGCGCGGCCGACAGGTGGTCGGCATGCACGTGGGTCTCGATGATCCATTCGAGCGTCAGGCCGTTCTTCCGGATGTGATCGATGATCGCGTCGGCATGATCGTAGGTGATGCGGCCGGCCGCATAGTCGATGTCCATCACCGAATCGACGACGGCGCAGGCATGGGATGCCGGATCCCTGACGACATAGGACACCGTGTTGGTGGCCGGGTCGAAGAAGGCGGTGACGTCGGGCTTCACCGAAATGTCGGGCGTGAAGGGCAGGGGAGAAGTCATCGGGTGGTCTCCTTGTCTCACGGGTCTTTCAGGCCGGTGCGGCCTGGGCGGTGCGGGTTCTGACGGCCCGCGCCAGAACGATGCCGACCATCATGGCGGCGATGAAGATGACGGTCTCGGCATAGCCGAGGCCAAGGGCGGGCACGGCCCCGCCGGGGCAGAAGCCGGAGATGCCCCAGCCGATGCCGAATACCGCCGAGCCGCCGACGAGCTCGGCATCGATGCGGCGGGCGGTGGGCAGCGCATAGCTGGTTTCGAATACCGGCTTCGGCCTGGCGCCGAAGACGACGCGGTAGCCGATCGCGGCCGTCACCAGCGCGCCGCCCATCACGAACAGCAGGCTCGGATCCCAGGTTCCGGCGACGTCGAAGAAGTTCAGCACCTTGGCGGGATTCGCCATGCCGGAGACGGCGATGCCGAGGCCGAAGACGGCGCCGATGGCAAAGGCGGAGAGGATCTTGTTCATGTCGGTCAGGCCCCGATCACGTGGCGGATGACGTAGACGGTGGCGATCGAGAACGCCATGAAGACGAGCGTGGCGACGATCGATCGCGGCGACAGGCGGGCGATGCCGCAGACGCCGTGGCCGCTGGTGCAGCCGGACCCGTAGGTCACGCCGATGCCGACGATGACGCCGCCGATCACCAGCGCGGTGGTGGAGATCGGTACCGCAAACGCGATCGTGTTGCCCGCGGCGACGTAGGCGAGAGGCGAGATGATCGCGCCGGCCAGGAAGGCGGCGCGCCAGGCCCAGTCCGCGGGCACCGGCGGGATGATGCCCGCAAGGATCGCGGTCATCCCGGCGATCCGGCCGTGCAGGGCCATCAGCAGCACGGCCGAGAGGCCGATGAGTATTCCGCCGGCAAGCGACGTCCATGGTGTGAAATCGGTCATTCGGTGCCCCTGTGCGTTTCGGCTATGGTTGCCAAATTCGAACAAGTCACTACATATGACAACGTATTCATGTGTTCAAGGGATAGATCCGATGAAAATGGACATCGCCAGGCTGGACGCGTCGGCGGAGAAGGCGGCCGAACTCCTGTCGGCTCTCGCCAACAAGAACCGTCTGATGATCCTGTGCAACCTGCTCAACCAGGAAATGGCGGTGCAGCCGCTGGCGGACGCGGTGGGCATGTCGCAGTCGGCGCTGTCGCAGCAGCTGGCGAAGCTGCGGCTGTCGAGGCTCGTCACCACGCGGCGGCAGGGCAAGGAGATCTACTACAGCGTCGCCTCGCGCGAGGTGGAGGAGATCCTGCAGACCCTCTACGGGCTCTATTGCCGGCCGGCGGCGGGGGACGCCGGTGCCCGGACGCTCGCCACGGTCGGCGCCTGATCCACCTCGTGAATCGCGAAGGCGCGCCGGCCGGGCGCGCCTCCGTGGCGGCTTCGCAGGCGCCTTCAGGCGGCCGCTGAAAACAGCCCGCCGGCCCGTGCGAGTTCGCGCAGATGATGGTCGGCATTGCCGAAGGCGACGTCGATCATGGTCATGCGCTTGAAATAGTGGCCGACGGCATATTCCATCGTCATGCCGACGCCGCCGTGGATCTGGATGGCGTTCTCGCCGACGACGCGGCCGCCACGGCCGATCTCCGCCTTGGCGGCATGCATGGCGCGCGCCCGCTCGGCCTCGTCCCCGCTGTCGGCCATCATCGTGGCGTAGAGCGCGATCGACCGCGCCTGCTCGATGGCGACGTACATGTCGACGGCCTTGTGCTGCAGCACCTGGAAGGAGCCGATCGGCACGCCGAACTGCTTGCGCACCTTCATGTAGTCGACGGTGAGTGTGTGCATCGCGCTCATGACCCCGACCGATTCGGCAGCAAGCGCTGCGATGGCCTGGTCGACGACGCGGCGGGCGAGCGGCAGGCCGTTCTCCGGGTCGCCAAAGACCGCATTGGCGGGCACGCGCACCTTGTCCAGCGTCAGTTCTGCAGCGCGCAGGCCGTCCTGCATGGGATAGCCGCGGCGCGAGACGCCGTCGGCGCTCGCATCGACCAGGAAGACGCCGATGCCGGTCTCGTCGGCCATGCCGCCCGCGGTGCGGGCGGTGACGAAGATGCGGTCGGCGCAGTCACCGTGCTGGACGACGCTCTTCGACCCCGACAACACCCAGCCGTCGCCGTCCCTGGTCGCCGTCGTGCCGACATGGGCGAGATCGAAGCGGGAGTGCCGCTCCGTGTGACCGAAGGCGAGCCGGAGCGAACCGTCGGCCACCTGCGGGATCAGATCCGCCTTCTGCGCCGCCGAACCGCCGAGCCGCAGGAAACCGCCGCCCAGCACGACGGTGGCGAAGTAAGGCTCGAGCGCCAGCGCCTTGCCGAGCGATTCCATGACGATCATGGTCTCGACCGGGCCGCCGCCGATGCCGCCGTCCGCCTCGGCGAAGGGCAGGGCCATCAGGCCCATCTCGGCCATCTGCCGCCAGATGTCGGTGCTCCAGCCTTCGGGCGCGGCCATGAAGCGCTTGCGGTCTTCGAAGCGGTAGGCATCGGCCAGCAGCCGGTCGAGCGAATCCCGGAGCATCGACTGCTCCTCGGAGAGATCAAAATCCATCGCGTCCTCCTGTCGTCGAATTGCGGCCGGAGCCCGTCACAGCCCCAGCACCGCCTTGGCGATGATGTTCTTCTGGATCTCGTTCGAGCCGCCGTAGATCGAGACCTTGCGGTTGTTGAAGTAGTTCGGCGCGGCCGGCAGGGCATAGTCGGGAACGTCCGACGGCTCGTTCCAGCGGTCGTCGCGGTGGGGCAGATAGGGCGCGGCGTAGGGACCCATCACTTCCATCAGGAGATGCGTGGTCGCCTGCTGGATCTCCGAGCCCTTGATCTTCAGGATCGACGATGCCGGATCGGGCTTGCCCGTGTTGCCGCGCTTGGCATCGGCGGCCACGACCCTCAGCTGGGTTAGTTCCAGCGCTTTCAGGTCGATCTCGATCGCGGCCAGCTTCTCGCGGAAACGCTCGTCCTCGATCAGCGGCCGGCCGCCGCTCCGTTCCACCGCCGCGAGCTCGCGGATGCGGGCGATGCGCTGCTTCGAGACGCCGATGCGGGCGATGTTGGTGCGCTCGTTGCCGAGCAGGAACTTCGCATAGTCCCAGCCCCTGTTCTCCTCGCCGACGCGGTTCTCGACCGGAACGCGCACGTCGGTCAGGAATACCTCGTTGATCTCGCTGCTGCCGTCGATGGTCATGATCGGGCGCACCTCGATGCCGGGCGTCTTCATGTCGATCAGCAGGAAGGAGATGCCTTCCTGCTTCTTGGCGGCCGTGTCGGTGCGCACCAGGCAGAAGATCCAGTCGGCGTGCTGGGCCATGGTGGTCCAGGTCTTCTGGCCGTTGACGACGTAGTGATCGCCGTCGCGCACCGCGCGCGTCTTCAGCGAGGCGAGATCCGATCCGGAACCCGGTTCGGAGAAGCCCTGGCACCACCAGTCGTCGAGATTGGCGATGCGCGGCAGGAAGCGCTGCTTCTGCGCTTCGCTGCCGAAGGTGTAGATCACCGGGCCGACCATGTTAACGCCGAAGGGAAGCGGCTGCGGCGCCGGGTACTTCTGCGTCTCCTCCAGATAGATGTACTGCTTCATCGGCCCCCAGCCGGTGCCGCCATGGATCTCCGGCCAGTGCGGCACGGCCCAGCCATGGGCATTGAGGATGCGCGTCCAGCGCACGAGGTCCGGCTTGTTCAGGTGCTCGCCGTCGATCATCTTTTCGCGGATGTCGGCGGGCAGGTTGTTGCGAAGGAACGCGCGCACTTCCTCGCGGAAGGCGATCTCCTCGTCGGTGAAGCGAAGGTCCATGATCATCTCCTCCTAATTCCTCCTCCCCGTTCACGGAGAGACGGTGGCCGGCAGGGCCGGACGAGGGGCAGTGCGAGCAATGACATGTCGGCGCAGCCCCTCATCTGCCTGCCGGCATCTTCTCCCCGCAGACGGGGAGAAGAGAGCTCTCCTCAGTTGATCTCGAGCAGTCCGGCCGCGCCCATGCCGCCGCCGACGCACATCGTGACGACGGCGTATTTGACGCCGCGGCGCTTGCCTTCGATCAGCGCATGGCCGGCGAGGCGCGAACCCGACATGCCGTAGGGGTGGCCGACCGCGATGGCGCCGCCGTTGACGTTGAGCTTTTCTGGATCGATGCCGAGCCGGTCGCGGCAGTAGAGCACCTGCACGGCGAAGGCCTCGTTCAGTTCCCACAGGCCGATGTCGTGGACGGTGAGCCCGTGGCGCTCCAGCAGCCGCGGCACGGCGAAGACCGGGCCGATGCCCATCTCGTCTGGCTTGCAGCCGGCGACATTGAAGCCGCGGAAGATGCCGAGCGGCGAGAGCCCCCGCTTCTCGGCCTCCTTCGCCTCCATCATCACGCAGGCCGACGCGCCGTCGGAGAGCTGGCTGGCATTGCCGGCGGTGATGAAGCCGCCCTCGCGCACGGGCTTGAGACCGGCGAGACCCTCGGCCGTCGTCTCCGGACGCGGACCCTCGTCATGGGAAAGCGTCACCTCCCTGTGGCTGACGGCCTTGGTCTCCTTGTCGACGACGGCCATGCGCACCGAAATCGGCGCGATCTCGGCATCGAAGAGGCCGGCCTCGCGGGCGGCGGCGACGCGCCGCTGCGATTCCAGGCCGTAGGCGTCCTGCGCCTCACGCGAGATGCCGTAGCGGTTGGCGACGTTCTCGGCGGTGTCGATCATCGGCAGGTAGACGTCGGCCGCCGGGCCGGACAGGGACCTGTCGACGAGGTGGAAGGTGTTGCGGTGGTCGTTCTGGACGAGGCTGATCGATTCGAGGCCCCCGGCGATGCCGGCCTTGACGCCGTCGTTGCGGATGGCGTTGGCCAGCAGAGCCATCGACTGGAGGCCCGACGAGCACTGGCGGTCGATCGTCGTGCCCGCCACCGTGATCGGCAGGCCGGCCGACAGAAGCGCGCGGCGCGCGACGTTGAGGCCGGTGGTGCCCTCCTGCATGGCGCAGCCCATGATCACGTCCTCGATCTCGCCGCCCTCCAGGCCCGAGCGCGTCAGCGCGTGGCGGATGGCGTGGGCGCCGATAACATGGCCTTCCGTGTCGTTGAAGGCGCCGCGATAGGCCTTGCCGATCGGCGTGCGGGCGGTGGATACGATGACGGCTTCTGCCATGGTTTTTCTCCCTTACGAGGCGCGCGCGATACGCGCAGCCTCTTCCTGCTTCAGTTCGAGTTTCGACAGTTTTCCGACCGGCGTCCGCGGCAGGGCGTCGCGCAGCTCGAGCGCGGCCGGCATCTCGTGCGGACCGAGCCGGTCCTTCAGGAAGGCGCGCAGCGCCTCCAGCGACAGCATCGGCGCGCCGGCCCGCAGCTTGACGAAGGCCTTCGCCGCCTCGCCGCGATAGGCGTCGGCGATGCCGATGACGAGCACCTCCTCGACGTCGGGATGCTGGTAGATCATCTGCTCGATGAGTTGAGGATAGACGTTGAAGCCGCCGGACAGGATCATGTCCTTCTTGCGGTCGACGATGGTGAAGAAGCCTTCCTCGTCCATGAAGCCGATGTCGCCGGTGAGAAACCCGCCGCCGGAGAAGGCGCGGGCGTTCTCTGCCGGCTGGTTCAGGTAGCCGACGGTCACGTTGGGTCCGAAGACGCGCAGTTCGCCGATCTCGCCCTGCGGCAGCACGCGGGCCTGGTCGTCGAGTGCGACGATGTCGAGGAAGATGCCGGGCAGCGGCACGCCGATGGTGCCCACCTTGTCCGGGCGGCTCGGCGGGATGTTGGTTCCTGCCGGCGAGGTCTCGGTCATCCCCCAGCCGCCGAGCAGGTCGTGGCCCGTGATCGCCTTCAACCGCCGCGCGGTCTCGACGGGCAGCGGCGCGCCACCGGAGGCGCAGTAGCGCAGGGACGAGAAGTCGCGCGACTCGACGCCGGGCACGGCGGAGATCGCGATCCACATCGTGGGCACGCCGGGAAAGCTGGTCGCCCCCGCCTCGATCTCGCGCAACGCCGCCTCGGCGTCGAAACGGGTGTGCATGACCATGGTCTGCCCCCCGCGCACGCAGCGCAGCATCACCGCCGACAGCGAGTAGATGTGGAACAGCGGCAGGAAGAGGAGCACCCGTTCCTCCGCCTCCCGCATAAGCCCCCACGCGCCGAACCAGAGGTCGTAGCTCTCCACTGCCGTCGACAGGTTGCGGTGCGTCAGCATCGCGCCCTTGGGCATGCCCGTCGTACCCCCGGTGTATTGCAGCAGCGCGAGGTCGTCGAGCGAGACGTCCGGAAGACACGGCTCCTCGGACAGGGAATCAACCGCCTCGGAAACTGATTCGAGAAACGAAGCAAAGTCGTTGAATTCGCAGTCCCGCGGCATGGCCCCGGTGAGCGGAGAGGGGCCAAAGGCCGCGTCCTCGCCGACGACCAGCCGGTCGGCCGATCCGGCGCGGACGAGTTCGCCTGCCCGTACCGCGAGGTCGCCGATGTTGGTCGTCACGAGCAGCCGCGCGCCGCTGTCGGCGAGCTTGTGGCGCAGCACCGCGCTGCCGTCGAGCGGCGACAGGTGCACGACGGTCGCACCGGCCTTCAGCGCGCCGAAGAAGGCGACGAGGTGGTAGAGCGTGTTCGGCAGCAGCAGCGCCACGCGCGTCCCGTGCTCGACGCCGGCCGCGCGGAAGGCCCGGGCGGCCGCGTGCACCTGCGCGGCGAGTTCGCCGAAGGTGAGGGTGGTCTCGCGGAAGACCGCCGCCGCACGGTCCGGCCACTTCCGGGCCGCCTCGTCGACGATGGCGTGCACGGGAAACCCGGCAAGCATCGCGTCGGGCGAGAGCCCTTCGGGGTAGGAAGCGCGCCAGGGAGCGGCGGCGAGGTCCATCGTCAGGCGGCCTTGCCCGTGCCGGAGGCCTTGCGGAAGCTGCCGCTCGTCGCCGCGCGCCTCAGGAGATCGGACGGCTTGAAGACGTCCTTGCCGGTCCTGCCGTGCCAGTATTCGAGCCGTTCGACGATCTTCGGCAGGCCTTCGAGTTCGGCCCAGAACATCGGCCCGCCCTTGCCGACGGGGAAGCCGTAGCCGTTGATCCAGACGATGTCGACGTCGGAGGAGCGGGCGGCGATGCCTTCCTCCAGCACCTTCGCACCCTCGTTGATCATCGGGTACATGGTGCGCTCGGCGATCTCCTCGGCGGAGATGGTGCGGCGGTTGACGCCCTTCTCGCGCGCCTTTTCCTCGATCAGCGCCTCGACCTCGGGATCGGATTTCGGCGCGCGCGAGCCGGCCTCGTAGATGTAGAAGCCCTTGCCCGTCTTCTGGCCGTAGCGCCCCGCTTCGCAGAGCGCGTCGGCGATCGCGGCGGTCTTGCCGAGCGACTTCCTGTTGCGCCAGCCGATGTCGAGCCCCGCGAGGTCGCCCATGGCGAAGGGACCCATCGGCCAGCCGAAATCGGTGAAGACCTTGTCGACCTGCGCCGGCGTGGCGCCTTCCAGCAGCAGGTCCTCCAGTTCGGCCGAGCGGGAGGCGAGCATGCGGTTGCCGACGAAGCCGTGGCAGACGCCGACGACCACCGGCACCTTGGCGATGCGGCGCGCGACGTCGAGCGCGGTGGCGAGCACGTCCGGAGCGGTCTTCGCTCCGCGGACGATCTCGAGCAGCTTCATCACGTTGGCGGGCGAGAAGAAGTGCAGGCCGAGCACGTCGGCCGGCCGAGCGGTCGAAGCGGCGATCTCGTTCACGTCGAGATAGGAGGTGTTGGAGGCGAGGATGGCGCCAGGCTTCGCCACGGAATCGAGCCTGCCGAAGACCTCCTTCTTGACCGACATTTCCTCGAAGACGGCCTCGATGATCAGGTCGCAGTCGGCGAGGTCGGCATAGTCGGTGGTGCCGGTGAGCAGGCCCATCCGCTTGCCTTTTGCCTCCTCGGTCATCGACCCGCGCTGCACGGAGATGGCGTAGTTCTTCTCCATGTTGGCGACGCCGCGGTCGAGCGCTTCGCGCGTCATCTCCAGGATGGTGACCGGGATGCCGCCGTTGAGGAAGGACATGGCGATGCCGCCGCCCATGGTGCCGGCGCCGATGACGCCCGCGCGCTTCACCGCGCGCGGCTTCACGTCGGAGCCGATGCCCTCGACCTTGGCCGCCTCGCGCTGGGCGAAGAACAGGTGCCGCTGCGCCTTCGACTGGTCGCCCTCGACGAGTTCGACGAAATAGGCGCGTTCGGTGGTCAGCGCCTCGTCGAAGGGCAGGGTGAGCGCGTTGCGCACGGCATCGGCGCAGCGCTTCGGGGCGTCGAGGCCCTTGGTCTTCTTGAGCGTTTCGGCGATCTGCGCGTCGAACCCGGCCATGTCGGCGCGGGCGGTGGCGAGCTTGTCCTCGCGGTCGCGCACGGCCACCAGCGGCCTGCCTGCAGACAGGGCGTCGCGGGCAAACACAATGGCGTGGGCGACGAGATCGTCCTCGAACACGGCGTCGACGAGACCGTCCGCCAGGGCAGTCTTGGCCCCGATCGGGTTGCCGGAGACGATGGCCGGCAGCGCCTTCCCGGGCCCGATCAGCCGCGGCAGCCGCACCGTGCCGCCGGCGCCGGGCAGCAGGCCGAGCTTGACCTCCGGCAGGCCGAACTGGGCGCGGGCGTCGGCGACGCGGAAATGGCAGCCCATGGCGAGTTCGAGCCCGCCGCCGAAGGCCGTGCCGTGGATCGCAGCCACCGTCGGCTTCGTGAAGGTCTCCAGCGTGACGATCAGCTCGCGCAGGTTGGGCGAGGCGGTGGCCCTCGGCGTGTTGAATTCCGTGATGTCGGCGCCCGCGATGAAGGTGCGGCCGGCGCAATGGATGACCACCGCCGCGACCGCCGCGTCGTCGCGCAACGCACGCAATGCGGCGTCCAGAGGCTCGCGCAGGTGGTGGGACAGCGAATTGACGGGCGGGTTGTCGAGCGTGACGACGGCAATGTCGCCCTCGCGGCGGACGGTCACGTACTGGGACATCGAGTATACTCCGGAATGGCAATCTTGGTCTTGGGGGCGGGGCGCGGTCTCTTCGCCTCGCCGACCCGCAGGTCTTCGCGGCGCGCGGCTCTAGCCCGCGAACCGCGTCTCCCGCAGGAAATTGTGCATGAGGTTGGCGACGGCCTGCGGCTGCTCGATGCAGGGCAGGTGGCCGGCATCCGGAATGATGCGGAACCGGGCGCCGCGGATCAGGTCGGCGGTCGAGCGCACGAGGTCGGGCGGGGTGGAGCCGTCCTGGTCGCCGACGATGGCGAGCACGGGCAGCGAGAGCGCCTTCGTCTGTTCCGTGTAATCGGTGTCGCGCAGCGCCGCACAGGTACCGGCATAGCCGTCGACGGTGGTGCGGGTGAGCATGGCGGTGTAGCCGACGAAATCGGGGTTGTCCGGGGACCGGTAGGCCGGCGTGAACCAGCGCTGCATGATGGCGTCGGCGAGCGAGGCGATGCCGTTCTTCGTCACGCCGTCGATGCGCTGGTTCCACATCTCGGCGGTGCCGATCCTGTGGGCGGTGTCCATCAGAACCATCACCTCGACGAGATCGGGCCGCTTCGCCGCCAGCCCCTGCGCGATCACGCCGCCGACCGACAATCCGACGACGGCCAAAGCCTTTACGTCGAGATGATCGAGAAGCGATTCAAGGTCGCCGACATGGTCGGCCATCGCATAGGGCGCCGGCGTCGCCTCCGACAGGCCGTGGCCGCGCTTGTCGTAGCGGATGTGGCGGAAACGGTCGCCGAGACGCGCGACGACCTCGTCCCAGATGCGGAAGTCGGTGCCGAGTGAATTGGAATAGACGATCGCGGGCTTCCCCGCGTCGCCACGGTCCTCGTGGTGCAGAACGACGCCGTTCACGCGTGCAAACGCCATGGATGTCCTCCCCTGACGCGCGACATACTACCGGGTATGTTGCGGAGTGCAAGAGGCGGGCTGTGCCAAAGAGAGGGTGTCAGCCGTTTCCGGTGAGCGCGGGCGCGATGTCGGTCGCAGCGAAGTCCCCGCCGATGAAGAGCAGCGGACATGCATGCTCCCTGGCGAGGGCATAGGCATAGCAGTCGCCGAGGTTGAGCGCCGCTGGATGCACGCCCTTACCCCAGCGATCATAGGCGGCGGCGACCCGCTCGGCGGAGGCTCTCGATACCGGTACGACCTCGAAGCCCAGTCCGTCGATCAGTTCCCGCATGTCCTCGCCGACGTTACGGCGATCCGCGACGACGAGCGCTTCGGCGACCGTCCCGCCCGATATGAGCAGGGCGTCCGCGCCGGCGATCGCCGACATGCACGCTTCGGCGGATGGCTCGTCCAGCACGATCGCCATCAGCGCAGACGTGTCGACCACGATCACGCTGGCAGACCGGAGTCGTCGTAGAGGAAATCCTGGCTGCGGACAGCATCGGGTCCTGCGGTCGCCTTTGCGGCGCCTGAACGGCTCACCTTCTCCATCAGCGCCCTGCGCTGCCCGGCGTCCGGTGCGGCACCCACGACGACGAGGCGAACCGCCGCCTGACCGTGGCGCGTCAGGATGATCTCCTCGCCCGCTTCGGCGCGACGGACGAGATCGGTCAACCGCGCCTTGGCGTCACTGATCGATACCTTCATCATGGCTCTCCGAGAACTGGGAGGAATCTGGTCCTCACGATGGTCCAAGTCAACATCGAACAGCGCTTGTCGCAGCCACTCGACACCGCGCCGCCGCCGCGTCCGTCGCAATCCCTCCTTGCCACGCGCCGCTGAGCCCGCTATACGCACCGTCATGTCGTCCACGCGCATCCACGCCAAAGCCTCGTCCGCCCGGTTCTTCGCCGGCGAGACGCTGCGTGCGCTGTCCTCGACGCTGCTTCTTCTCGGTCTTATCGGCGATCGCCGGGTCCGCTGACAGGGAGCGCCCGGCGATCGAATCGACGCCGACGCGCCGTGCTCCCGACACTCGCATTTCAGCAAATCCGTGATAAGAGCGCACCGGCCTGACGGTCCGGCAGCGCGGGAGCAACGACCATGAACAAGCCCGAAACCTTCGCCCGCCAGCACCCCGCCCGGGGCATGCCCGACGCGCCGCGCAAGTATCATCCCTATCCGGCGATCAACCTGCCTGACCGCACCTGGCCCGGCAAGCGCATCGAGAAGGCGCCAATCTGGTGCTCGGTCGACCTGCGCGACGGCAACCAGGCGCTCGTCGATCCGATGGGGCACGACCGCAAGTCGCGCATGTTCGCGCTGCTGCTCGACATGGGCTTCAAGGAGATCGAGATCGGGTTTCCGTCGGCCTCGCAGACCGATTTCGACTTTGCGCGCTGGTGCATCGAGGAAGGCAACGTTCCCGACGACGTCGACCTGCAGGTGCTGGTCCAGTGCCGGCCCGAACTGATCGCCCGCACCTTCGAGGCGCTCCAGGGTGCCAGGACGCCGATCGTGCACTTCTACAATTCCACAAGCGAACTGCAGCGGCGCGTCGTGTTCGAGAAGGACGTGCGCGGCATCAAGCAGATCGCAACCGACGCGGCCAAGATGATCACCGACATGGCAGCGAAGGCCGGCGGCGGCTACCGCTTCGAATATTCGCCCGAGAGCTTCACCGGCACCGAATTGGAGGTGGCGCTGGAAATCTGCAACGCGGTCGCGGAGATCGTGAAGCCGACGCCCGAGCACCGGCTGATCCTCAACCTGCCGGCGACGGTCGAGATGTCGACGCCCAACATCTATGCCGACGAGATCGAGTGGATGTGCCGCAACCTCGACAACCGCGACAGCATCATCGTCTCGCTGCATCCGCACAACGACCGCGGCACCGGCATCGCGGCGACGGAACTCGGCCTGATGGCCGGCGCCGACCGCGTCGAAGGCACGCTGTTCGGCAATGGCGAGCGCACCGGCAACGTCGACGTCGTCACGCTGGCGCTCAACATGTACACCCAGGGCGTCGACCCGCTGCTCGACTGCAGCGACATCAACCGCATCAAGGACGTATTCGAATATTCGAACCAGATGCCGGTGCCGGAGCGGCACCCCTACGTCGGCGAACTGGTCTACACCGCCTTCTCCGGCTCGCACCAGGACGCCATCAACAAGGGCATGAAGGCCAAGGCGAAGGCCAATACCGAACTGTGGGAGGTTCCCTACCTGCCGATCGACCCGCAGGACGTCGGCCGCACCTACGAAGCGATCATCCGCATCAACTCGCAGTCGGGCAAGGGCGGCATCGCCTACATCCTGCAGGCCGATTACGGGCTGAACCTGCCGCGCAACCTGCAGGTGGAGTTCTCCAAGGACATCCAGGCCATCACCGACTCGGAGGGCAAGGAACTGTCGTCGAAGCGCATCCACGATCGCTTCCTGGAACTCTACGTCGCGCAGCCGGGCGGGCGGTTGAAATTCGTCGACCACCACACCTATCCGGACACGGCGGCGAAGGGCAGGCGCATCGTCGAGGCGACGATCCTGGACGGCGGCCGAGAGATGACGATCTCGGGCTCGGGGACCGGTCCGATCGACGGCTTCGTCGACGCGCTGTCGCGCCACATCGGCGTGCCGATGACGGTGCTCGACTATTCGGAGCACTCCATGCAGAGCGGGTCGAACGCGGCCGCGATCAGCTATCTCGAAATGGAGCATCCGGGCGGCAAACTTTTCGGCGCCGGCATCAACACCAACATCGTCGCCGCGTCGCTCGAGGCGGTCGTGTCGGCAGCCAACCGGATCCTGGCGAAGCAGGAAGCTGCCTAGCCACGCATCATCCCGGGGAGGGGACGGATGACCACTGACATCCATGCGCGCGTGCAGGGGAAGGGACCGGAGACGGTCGTCCTGCTGCACGGCTTCGGCGGTCATCACGACGGCTGGTACGACATCCAGCCGGCGCTTGCCGCCGGCGCGCGGGTGCTTGCCTATGATCTGCCGGGGCACGGGCGGTCCCTGGCCTATCCCGGGGCCGGATCCGCGCATGTGGCGGCAAAGGCGATCCTGGCCGATCTCGCCGCCCGCGGCCTCTCGCGGGTGCATTTCGCCGGCCATTCCATGGGCGGCGCGATCGCGGTGCTCGCCGCACTGCGGGCGCCCGAGGCGGTCGCGTCGCTCACCCTGATCGCGCCGGGCGGCTTCGGCCCCGAGATCAATTTCGACCTGCTCCGGCGCTATGCGGCGGCGACCAACGCCGACGAACTGCGTGCCTGCATGAACGAGATGTCGGCGCGCGGCTTCCCGATGCCGACCAAATACGTCGCGGGCCTGATGGCGGTTCGGGCCGTTCCCGGGCAGCGCGAGAAACTGATCGAGATCGGTGCCCTCATCACCAGGGGCGAACGCCAGGGCGAGATCCCGCGCGACACGCTGGCGACGCTGGCCATGCCGACCAGGGTGCTCTGGGGCACCGAGGACTCCGTCCTGCCATACCGGCAGACGACGGGACTGCCGGCCGGAATGGCGCTGGAGACGTTGCCGGGCAAGGGACACATGCTGCTGGAAGAAGCCACCGAACCGGTCATCCGCGCCATCCGCAGGTCGCTGCGCTCCTGAAGGCGATGCGTTCCGTCACAGCAATCCGCACAGCTTCGGCTGTCGCCGCTCCCGGTTGTCCCTGAACGGAGCGGCGCCATCGTCGAGAGACCGGCGCCGAGGCCGTGGGACCGGCGCACCCCTAGGCCGAACGCGCCCAGCGCGAACGGCTCTCCGCCGTCAGCAGAGTCTGCGCGCTCGCCCAGACGACGACGTCCTGTCGCCGGCCGTCGAGCTGGTTGCCGCCGAGATCGTCGAAGCCGGCCAGCAGCGACTCGGCTGCCTCGGCATCCTCGCGCCGCATGTCCGACACGAGGTCGCCGCTGACGACGGCCGCACGGCCGAGGAGCCGTGTCAGTTCCTCCAGCCGGCTGGCGACGTTCACCGTGTCCCCGATGACGCCCAGTTCCAGCCGCCGGTCGGTGCCGATGTTGCCGACGACGACCGAGCCGTAATGCGCGCCCACGGCGATCTGGATCGGCTCCTCGCCGCGGCCGATCCGCCGCGCGTTCAGCTGGGCGAAGTCGTCGAGGATCGCCTTGACGCACCTGAACGCGTTGAGGGCGTCCTTCGACGTCGGTTCGGGGGTTCCGAAAGTCGCCATCACGCCGTCGCCGATGAACTTGTCGAGCGTGCCGCCGTGCCGGAACACCGCTTCCTCGAGCAGCCCGTGAACCTCCCGCAGCATGGCGATCGTCTGAGCCGGCGTGTGCCGCTCCGACCAGCGCGTGAAGCCGACGAGGTCAGCGAACAGGATCGCTGCCCTGACCTCGCGGATGTGCTGCAGCGGCTCGTCCTCGCGCGCCAGCTGGTCGACGGTGGCCGGCGGGAAGTAGCGGGCGAGGTTGAGGCGCTGGCGCTCGATGACCGCATAACGCCAGACCAGGCGCCGCGAACGCGACACGCCGGCCGCCAGCACAAGGGAGACGATGAGGAAGATCACGACCGTCTGCAGCATGACGCCGAGGTCGACCGTCGTCGGCGTGCCGATGATGCGCAGCCGCGTCTGAACGTCGTTCAGCCCGATGGCGCCATTGCCTGGCCAGATCACGATGCTGTCCGGCAGGGAGGCCAGCCAGGCGACGCCAAGGGTCCAGCCGACCGCTCCGACGATGCCGCCCCAGATGACGAGGCGCGGGCTGTCGGCGAAGGCGAGGCTCGACAGGAGCAGGAACAGATAGAGCGAGGTGTCGAAATGCAGCATCATCTGCGGCGGCAGGTCGGGTGGCGCCAGCGGATTGGGCACGACGATCATGAAGGTGAGGGCGACGAAGTCGAGCGTCACGAACATGTAGGGGTGCCATTCGCGCAGCCAGCCGCGCCTGTCGAGCCATGTCGGAATGAAGCCCGTCAGGATGAAGAGCAGCATGGTCCCCTGGTAGAAATAGGCTTCGGGGTAGGGGACGATGAAGTAGGTCAGGACGAAGGCTACGAGCAGAGAGAAGGTGCGGCCGCGGAACTGCAGCTTGCGGCCTTCCCGCTCGTGGCTGCGGAACGTCTCGTCGAGCAGCCGCGGAAAGTTCACGCGCCGACGCATCCTCCGGCCCGCGATTGCCGTCCCCACGCGATCCGCCAGTGCCATCGTCGATTCCGTCCGTTTCCCGACTCCCAAGATAGGCGGGGGAGGACGAAGTTGAAACCGTGCACTGCCTCCTTCTGCCCGTGCGTTTACGATGCCGCGAATTCGCCTTTTGTTCGCCGGTGCGGCTGTGTTAACGTTCGGTTAATTGTGTGCAGGCGCGTGGAGCCATCGGATGAACGACAGGGACAGCGTCGCTGACCGCCAGGGACGGCTCTCGCAGGCGATCCGCGAGATCAGGATCGCGGCGGCCGAGCGCGAGGACGTCGTCGTCGACATGCGCGAGGCCGCCCGGATGCGGCTGGAACTGCTGGCGCAGGAGCTGGCGCCCGTCTTCGCCGAAGTGCCCGACGAGGAGATCCTCTTCGACTTCGCCATTTCCTCCGGGCTGCAGCCGCGGCTCTGGATCGACGCGGTCAGCCATGTCGCCATGGGCCGCGACCGCCGGACCTACCGTTTCGTCCGCGACACGCGGATGGGCCGCATCGTGCTCGCCGAATCGACCGACATGCGGCCCGTGGCGCAGCAGGTCACCCGCTACATCGCCGAGCGGATGGTCGAGCGGCAGCGCTGGCTCGACGGTCCCGTGGAACCGGTGCTGGCGCAGCGCGACCGCGCGCCGGCCAATGATGGATCGTTCCGGTCTGCATCGCGCGGCCGCGGGCGGCAGAGCGCGCACGGCGACGTCCCGCCGCCGCCCCGGGATGGCCGGCAGGGGGGCTCGCTCCTGTCCTATGCAAGCCGGGGCCACGATGCGGAGGAAGAGCTGAGGGAGGAGGAAAGGCCATACCGGATGGCGCCGCGCCCCGGGCGGCTGCGCGCCTTCCTTTCCGGCGCGGGAGTGGTCCTTGCAGGCGCGCTCGCCGGCCTCGCCGTGCTCGCGGCCGTCTACTACGATCGCATCACCGCCTACTTCGCGTCGAACTGAGGCGACGCGAACAGATCCGTCGGCGTCCCTCCCTCGACTTTCAGGACCGGGAACTGGCCTCTGATGCCACGGCGCGAATGCATCACGCGCCAGGCGCCGGGTTTGCCGTCGATCTCGACGAGATTGTACTGTGCCGGCTGCTTTTCCCCGGCAGTTCCCTGGCCCGCGGCGGTGACCCCCAGCACGGGCACGCGGTGACCCTTGCCGCGGATCCACGACAGGGTCGGGTCGTGCGTGTGCCCGTGCAGGACGAGTTCGGCGCCGTGCCGGGCGACGATCTTCTGGAACAGTCCGATGCCGTAGAGGCGCTTGTGGGCCGTGGTGAGGCCGCGCACCGGAGGATGATGGATCATCACGATCCGGAAGAGGCCGCGCGCGGCGGCGATGTCGAGCAGCGTGGCCACACCCGCGGCCTGTTCCTCCCGGAAGGTGCCGAGCGCCAGGAACGGTGCCGTGGCATGAGCGGACGAAACCCCGATCAGCGCCACGTCGCCACAGGTTCGCAGGTAGGGAAAGCCGGATTCGCTGAGGCGAACGGGCGTCTTCTCGCCGGTCATCCAGGGCCGCCAGGCCCTGCAGGCCTTGTGAAGCGCGCCCGGAACGTAGGCGTCGTGGTTCCCCGGCACGACCGAGAGGCGGTCGGGCTCGCCTGCCATCGCCAGCCATTCGCGGGCGACGTCGATTTCGGCGTCGAGCGCGAGGTTGACGAGGTCGCCGGTAACTGCGAGGTGGTCGACGCCATGCCGGGCGATGTCCTGCAGCAGGGCGTCGGTCACGCCGTTGTGGATCGCCTTGCGGCGGTTCCGCTGCCAGTTGACGTAGCCTGTGATCCGCTTGGAGGCGAGTTCGCGGTAGGAGATATCCGGCAGGGGACCGAGATGCAGGTCTGAGAGATGCGCGAGACGGAACATCGCAACCTTCTAGGACAGGGATCGCGAGCGATCCAGTGCGAATGGCGGCGGCGATGAGCCGCCCCGACGACGCCGGACCATTCGGCCGCAGCCGGCTCGCGCGCCTGCGCGGACGCCTGTTCCACGTCTGGTTCCTGCTGCGGCGGCCGATGACGCTCGGCGTGCGGGCGCTCGTCTTCAACGAAGCGGAACGCAGCGTGTTCCTCGTCCGGCACACCTACGTGGCGGGATGGCAGCTGCCGGGCGGCGGTGTCGAGACGGGCGAGACGCTGGTGGAAGCGCTGCGGCACGAACTCATCGAGGAATGCAACATCGAGATGCGCGGTCCGCCGAGGCTGGCGGCGATGTACTACAACCGCGCCGCCAGTCGCCGAGACCATGTCGCGCTCTACGTCGTCAGCGACTTTCACCAGACCGCTCCGAAAATCGCCGACAAGGAGATCGCCGAAGGCGCGTTCTTCCGCCTCGACGCGCTGCCGGAGGGCACCACGCGCGCCACGCGCGCGCGGTTGGCCGAACAGCTCGAGGGTCTGCCGCCATCGCCCTACTGGTAGGCGGTGCCGCCGGCTTCCGTCCGGTCGAAGCGGTCGCGGTCGTGCGGCAGGGCATAGTCGATCGCCGGCCCGCGCGGCACGATGCGTGTCGGATTGATGGTCTCGTGGCTGCCGTAGTAGTGATGCTTGATGTGGTGAAGATCGACGGTTTCGGCCACGCCCGGCACCTGGAAGAGGTCGCGGGTATAGTTTCGGAGGTTGGGGTAGTCGGCGATCCGGCGCAGATTGCACTTGAAGTGGCCGACATAGACCGGGTCGAAGCGCACCAGCGTGGTGAACAGCCGCCAGTCGGCCTCGGTCAGGGTGTCGCCCGCCAGGTAGCGGTGCTTCGACAACTGCTCCTCCACCGCGTCCAGCGCGCCGAAGAGTTCGTCGAAGGCCTCGTCGTAGGCCTCCTGGGTCGTGGCGAAGCCGCAGCGATAGACTCCGTTGTTGATCGCCCCGTAGACGCGCCCGTTCCAGGCATCGATGTCTCCGCGAAGCCGCTCGGGATAGAAATCCACCGACGCGTCGCCCCAGGCGTCGAAGGCCGTGTTCAGCATGCGGATGATCTCGGAGGATTCGTTGGAGACGATGGTCTCCTCCTGCTTGTCCCACAGCACCGGCACCGTGACGCGGCCCGAATAGGCGGGATCGGCCCTAGTGTAGATCTGGTGCAGGAACTGCGAGCCGTACAGGGTGTCGCCCGTGGAACCGTCGCGCTCGACGAATGTCCAGCCGTCCTTGCCCATGAAATGGTCGACGATCGAGACGGAGATCACGTCCTCGAGCTTCTTCAGCGCACGGAAGATCAGGGTGCGGTGCGCCCATGGGCAGGCGAGGGAGACGTAGAGATGATAGCGGCCGGGTTGCGCCTTGAACCCGCGCGTGCGGCCCTGTCCCGGGACGCCGTCGGTGGTGACGAAATCCCTGAACTGCGATTCGGAGCGCTGGAAGCGCCCGCCGCTCTTCGAGGTGTCGTACCACTTGTCCTGCCACGTTCCGTCGACCAGCAATCCCATCGATCGTCTCCCTTTCGCTCCGCCCTAACCTAGGCAGCTTGCGCACCCACCCCAACGGCCCGGGGTCTGAACAGTTCGTCACCCGGCACCATGGAACGAAGCGACTTAATCAATTGCCGATGGACGATGCCGTGAAATGATGGTAGCGAGCCAAGGCCTGAGAGGAACGACCGTGTCCCCAACCCGTATCGCACGACGACGAATGAGCGCCCGCGCCTGACCGGCGCCGATGTTTCGCGTCTTGCCGCCCCTGCGGCATCCATCCCGACGATACGGACGAATCCCATGCACGAGATCAGCTATCTGGCCGAAACGGCCGCGCACGACCATGAGATCGAGGAGATCAACGCCGAGGCCTTCGGTCCCGGACGCTTCGCGCGCGCGGCCTACAAGATCCGCGAGGGCGGGCCGCACGAGCGGGCGCTGTCCTTCGTCGCAACCCATGACGGCCGCGTGATCGCCACGGTACGGCTGACGCGCATCGCGGTGGGGCAGGGACGTTCGCTGCTGCTCGGCCCGCTCGCCGTGCGGCCCTCGTACAAGGACCTCGGCATCGGCCGCAGGCTCGTGCGGATTGCGATCGACGCCGCGCGCAATACCGGCTGGTGCTCGGTCATGTTGGTGGGCGACGAGCCCTATTACGGCCCCCTCGGCTTCCGGCAGGTGCCGATCGGCCAGATTTCGATGCCGCGCCCGGTGGACTACCGCCGGCTGCTGATCCACGAGATCGAGGCCGGCGCGCTGGAGACGCTGACGGGCGAGATGCGGCACGCCGATTGCGTGGCGCCAGCGCCGGCGGCGGCCGTCGGACGCCTGGCTGCGGCGGGCTGAAGGTCGGTCTCTACCGCCCCTCGCGCCACCACATCGAGCCAAGCGCCAGCAGAAGCAGGCCGAGACCGAGGAAGCCGCCGAACAGCGGCACGCGGTCGACCGACCGGAGGATCGAATCCTCGGTCGTGCGCAGCCCGATCCAGTCTCGGCCCGCGGTTGCGCCCGTCGCGCGCACCGGAACGATACCGGGCATCGACAGGCCGCCGGCGAAGCCTTCCAGCCGCCGCACGCTGCCGCCGGTGGCCTCGGCCAGCGGCTGAAGCACCTCGGTCGTCGAGACGGTTTCGGCGAACTCCAGCGCGTTCACGGGCCCGACATGGGCAAGCGTGGCGAGATCGCCGTTGGCCACCTGGTAGAGGCCGATGTCCGCGACGACCGTGCTGGCGGTGAAGATGCCCGGGCTCTCGGCTTGCAAGGGCACGTCGATGCGCGCACCGGCCGGCGTGATGACGCTGGCCACGCCCGGGTCGTCGCTCATCGACTGGCGGCGGATGTCGAGCGTCATGCCGCGTCCGGAGGCGGTGAGGCGTTCCTCCTCCAGTTCCGGCTCCTTCATCAGCCAGTGCGCGATGCGCCGGTAGAGCGAGACGTGCGGGCCGCCACCCTCGAAGCCGCGCGCCCAGAGCCAGCCCTGGTCGGACAGGAACATGCCGACACGGCCCTCGCCCTTGCGGTCGAGGATGAGCAGCGGCTGGTCGTTCGGGCCGTCCATGACCACCTGGCCCTCGGGACGGTCGATGCCGATCAGGCGGAACCAGCGGCTCCAGGCAGGTGGCTCCTGCCCGGAGCCTTCCAGCCCGCGCGTAACGGGATGGCGCTGCCCGGTCTCGGTCAGGCGCGGGTAGAAGCCCTGCTCGATCACCTGTCCGGTGGGCAGGCCGGGCAGCGCCGCCATCAGCGGCGTGCGCGAGATCGACTGGGCGCCGGCATATTCCGGCCCGGCCGCGACCAGCAGCGCGCCACCGTTCTCCACGTATTCCGCGATGTAGTCGTAATAGAGGATCGGCAGCACGTCGCGGTGCTGGTAGCGGTCGAAGATGATCAGGTCGAAGTCGTTGATCTTCTCGACGAAGAGCTCGCGCGTCGGGAAGGCGATCAGCGACAGGTCGTTGATGGGCGTGCCGTCCTGCTTCTCGGGCGGCCGCAGGATGGTGAAGTGGACGAGATCGACGGCGGCATCCGACTTCAGGAGGTTGCGCCAGGTGCGCTCGCCGGCATGCGGCTCGCCTGAGACCAGCAGCACGCGCAGGTTCTCGCGGATGCCGTCCACCAGCGCGATGGCGCGGTTGTTGGTGTCGGTGATCTCGCCGTCCAGCCGGTCGATCGACAGTTCGACGATGTTGCGCCCGGCGCCCGGCACGATGATCTCGAGCGACATCTCCTCGCCGACGATCGCCGTCTCAACCGCCACCTGTTCGCCGTTCACGCTGACACGGACGTCGACCGCCTCCTGGCCCCCGGCCGTGTCGGTGACGCGGTAGGTCATGGCGAGCGGCCGGTCGACGATGCCGAAGCGCGGTGCGTTCTCGAAGCGCACGCGCCGGTCGCGCTCGTCCTCCGAGCCGGTGATCAGCGCATGGAGAGGCGCGTTCGACCCCTCCAGGCGCGCCGGCACGTCGTGGACCTGTCCGTCGGTGACGAGGATCGCTCCGGCGACCCGCGACTGCGGCACGTCGCGCAGCACGCTGTCGAGCGCGCCGAAGAGCCGCGTCTCGGTTCGGTCCTCGGTCTCGCTCGCCCGTCCGGCCTCGACGACACGCACGTCGAACTGCGGGAAGCGGGCGAGCCTCGCCTTCAGTTCCTCGACGGCAGCGTCCGTCGTGGCGGCCCTGTCACCGATCTCCTGACTCTGGCTGCGGTCGGCGACGATCGCCACGACGCTCTGCAACTGCTCGCGCTCCTCGTCGAGCAGGACGGGGTTGAGCAGGGCCAGCGCGAGCGCGGCCATCGCCGCCGCCCGGAACGGCGCGCCGCGCTGGCGCAGCACGAGGCCTGCGAGAGCCAGGAGAGCGAGCGGCACGAGAACGGCGCCGAGCCATGTCCAGTCGAGCAGCGGCTCGAAGGCGATGGACCAGTTCATGTCGGTCTCCCCGCGGCGCCAGTGGAGCGGATCATTGGCCGAGCCTTTCCAGCAGGATCGGAACGTGCACCTGGTCCGACTTGTAGTTGCCGGTGAGCATGTACATCATGATGTTGACGCCGGACCGCAGCGCGTAGACGCGCTGCATGGGGTCGGCGGGCACGGTCGGCAGGAGCGGATCACCGCTGGAATCGATTGCCCAGGCGCCGGCGAAATCATTGGCGGTGATCATGATCGGCGAGACGCCGTCGCCCGTCCGCACCGGTCGCTCCTCGATGTTGGATGCGTCGAGCGAAGCCTCCACCCAGAGCGGACTGCCATTGTAGCGGCCCGGGAAGTTCTGCAGGATATAGAAGGACTTGGTCAGCACATGGTCGTCCGGCACCGGCTCCAGCGGCGGCACGTTGAGACCGGCGACGATGTCGCGCAGTCGCCGTGTGGCGGGGCTGGCGGAACCGGACAGGCCGATGCCCGTCGAGAACTGGTCGCGCGTGTCGAAGAGAACCGTTCCGCCCTGCTGCATATAGGCGTCGACGCGGGCGACGGCGGCGTCGCTCGGCATGGGCGCGGTCTCGTCGATCGGCCAGTAGATCAGCGGATAGAAGGAGAGCTCGTCTGTCTCCACGTCGACGCCCGCCGGCTCGCCCGGCTCCAGCGCGGTCTTCTCGATCAGGAACCGTGTCAGCCCGGTCAGTCCGGCGCGGCTGACCGCATCGACGGATGCATTGCCCGTCAGCACATAGGCGATGCGCGTCCTGGAGATCGCCTCGACCGCATCGACGTCGTTCATTCCGCCTTCCGGGGCGGCGTCCTGCGCCAGCGCCCGTCCCGGCGCCGGAAGCACGAGCCCGAGCGCGGCGAGCGCGATCAGTCCCGCCGCGGCGCTGCCCTGCCGTCGCCGGCCGATCCGGCCGCCGCGCCGGAAGATGCCGCCCATCCAGAACACGGCGAGCGTGTCGAGCACCATCAACGCCAGGGCGAGCGCGACCAGCAGGCCCTTGAGATCGCGGGACTCGTCGGCAGCGTAGGCGAATTCACTGACCGGCAACGGCGTCTCGGGCCGCACGATCGGGCTGAGCACCGCGTCGGCGGCGAGCAGGTTGTGCGCGACCACGCCTTCGTCGGTGCCGTAGAGCCCCGGCGGATTGGCGATGGTGACGCCCCGCACGACGCCTGCGCCCACGGGGAGGGGTTCTGCATCCGGCGGCGGCGGCACCAGCGCCCCATTGGCGGCTATCATGCGATAGGGGGCGAGCGACTGCTCACCAGAGCGCCCGGACGCGTCGATGACGCCCTGGTTGCGCGACAGTTGCACGACCCGGCGCAGCATTTCCACGAAGCTTCCGGAAATCGGCAGGTTCGACCATGTCGCCTCCGGCGTGACGTGGAAGAGCACCAGCGTGCCGTCGCCGCGGCGGGCACCCGTCACCAGCGGCGTACCGTCGGCCAGGCTCGCCCAGGTATGCTCGAAGAGATCGGGCGTCGGCTCGGCCAGCACCTGGCGGGCGACGGAGACCTCGCGCGGCGGCGTCAGATCGGCGAAGGGGCCGCTCGCGGGGAACTCCGCCACGGCCTGCGGCTCGGTCCACGACAGGGATCCGCCCATCGAGCGCTCGCCGAGGCGCAGACGCACCGGCAGCAGTTCGGGATCGTTCTCTGCCGCGGCGAGCCGGGATCCGGCGAAGCGGACGAGCGTCCCGCCTTCGTTCAGCCACTCGATCAGCGCGTCGCGGGCATCGTCCGGCAACGTGCCGACGTCGGCCATCACGATCATCGCCGGCTTCTGCTCCAGGATCTGCGGGATCGCTTCGGCGAGGTCCGGTGTCGTCGGCTCGACGAGGTCGGCGAAGGGCTGCAGCGCGCGGCGGATGTAGTAGAGCGGCGACAGCAGCGGCTGCGCCTGATCGGCCTCCGACTGCGAGATCAGGCCGACTCGGCGGCGCTTCGAATTCTCGTCGAGGAGGCGCACGGCTGCAGCCTGGCTCTCGCCGTCGAGACGGATGGCGGCGAAGTCGTTGCGCAGTTCGAACGGCACGCGGATTTCGCCGACGGCCGTCGTCTCCCCCGGGCCGAAGGAAAAGACGGTGTCGGCGATACGCCGCCCGCGATCGTCGAAGGCGCCGCCCGTGATCTGCCGCGGAGCGGGGTCGCCGGCCGGGCGCACCGCCGTGGCGAGAAAGGCTTCGGGCTGGTTGTCGACGGCCGTCAGCCCTGCCATCGCCAGGCGGTCGGGCTCGATCCAGACGAGCCGGCCGGCGTTCTCTCCGAGCAGGGCGGAAAAGGCTGCCTGGTCGCCGGCGGTGGCAAGCCCGTCGGACAGCACCGCCACGGTGGCGCCGGGCGCCGTCTCGATGACGGCGGCGACGCGGCCGTAGACGCTTGCGCGATCGACCGGAACGGGACGTGGTTCGGCGGCGCGGAGACGGTCGACGGCCTGCTCGGCGTCGAAGGGGCCGATCTCGGCGTTCGGCTTGTCCGCCGTGAAGGCGAGGATGACCGGCGCTTCCGAGGCGCCGGCGTCGGCGATCAGCCGCTCCGCGGTGGCAACGCGCAGCTCCCAGTCGCCGGCGGTCGCCCAGCCATTGTCCATGACGATCGCGACCGCGCCGCCGCCCGTCTGCAGGCGCTCGCGCGGATTGAAGACCGGATCGGCGAGGGCGAAAATCACCAGCGCCGCCATCAGGAGGCGCAGGAGCGTCAGCCACCACGGACTCTGGTGCGGCGTCTCCTCGGGCTTCAGCACCCGCATCAGGATGCGCAGCGGCGGAAACACCTCGGTCTGCGGCTTGGGCGGCGTCAGCCGCAGGAGCCACCAGATCACAGGCAGCGCCAGCAGGCCGAACAGGACCAGCGGCTGGCCGAAGGCGAGGAAACTCATCGCGCGCCTCCCTGTCCGATGCCGCCCGACATCGCCATGTGCAGGCGGACCAGCGCCTCGGAGGCGAGCCGGTCGGTGTGGTTGACCGTATAGCTCCAGCCGAGCCGGGTGCTCCAGGACATCAGAGCCTCGCGCCGCGCGACGTAGAGACGGCGATATTCCTGCGACAGCGTCTCGGCGCGGCCGGCGGTGTATTTCTGCTGCGTCTCGGGATCGACGAACTCGGTCCGGCCTGAATAGGGGAAGGTCTCTTCGGCCGGATCGGCGATCTCGACCAGATGCACGCGGACGCCGTGCCTTGCCAGCACGTCCAGCCACTCCATCGTCTCCTCGACCGGGTCGAGGAAATCGCTTGCGACGACGAGGTCGGAGAAGCGGCGGATGCCAAGGAGATCGGGGCGCGCGGGCACGTCCGCGGCCTGGGCCAGCACGGCCGCCAGACGCTCGGCGCCGTTGCGGGCCGTAAAGGGATCCGACAGGCTAGGCCAGGCGATGCGCTCGCCGCTGCGCGACAGGAGCTCTGCCATCGCCAGCACCAGCACCAGCGCGCGCGATTCCTTCGAAACGCTCGCCGACGCGGACTTGTAGAGCATGGACGGCGAGGGATCGGCCCAGAGCCAGACCGTGTGGGCGGCTTCCCATTCGCGGTCGCGCACGAAGGTGTGCTGGTCGTCGCGAGCGGAGCGGCGCCAGTCGATTCGCGACACGGCCTCGCCTTCGACATAGGGACGGAACTGCCAGAAATTCTCGCCGACGCCCCGCCGGCGACGGCCGTGCCAGCCGGAGATCACCGTGTTGGCGATGCGGCGCGCGTCGACCAGGAGGTCGGGAACGAGCGAGGCCCGCAGCCTGCCGCGCGCCAGCGCGTCGCGCGTGGTGACCGGAGCGGTCTGCTCGCCTATTCGGGCCATCAGGCGGATGCTTTCACCAGGCGGGCGATGACGTCCCTGACGTTCATGCCTTCGGCGCGCGCGGCGAAGGTCAGCGCCATGCGGTGCTGCAGGACCGGCTCCGCCAGGGCATGGACGTCGTCGACCGAGGGAGCCAGCCGCCCGTCGTAGAGGGCACGGGCACGGGCACAGAGCGTCAGCGCCTGGCTGGCGCGCGGGCCGGGTCCCCAGGCGACATGCTTGTCGGTCTCCTTGTTTCCGCTGCCCGGTCGCGCCGAGCGGACCAGCGTGAGGATCGCCTCGACCACGCTCTCGGGAACCGGCATGCGCCGCACCAGCGTCTGGATCGCCCGCAGCCGCTCGGCCGACAGCACGTTCTCGGCGCGGCCGTCGGCCATGCCTGTCGTTTCGAGCAGGATGCGGCGCTCGGCTTCCAGTTCGGGGTAGAGGATGTCGACCTGCATCAGGAAGCGGTCGAGCTGCGCCTCGGGCAGGGGATAGGTGCCCTCCTGCTCCAGCGGGTTCTGCGTGGCGAGCACGTGGAACGGCGCCGGCAGATCGTGCCGGGC
This sequence comes from Aquibium microcysteis, assembly GCF_014495845.1. Lineage (NCBI taxonomy): Bacteria > Pseudomonadati > Pseudomonadota > Alphaproteobacteria > Hyphomicrobiales > Phyllobacteriaceae > Aquibium > Aquibium microcysteis. The sequence continues at coordinate 2,245,908 of NZ_CP061080.1, read as the reverse complement.
GCCCGCGACGGTGACGTGGTATTCCTGCATGGCCTGCAGCAGCGCCGACTGGGTGCGCGGGCTGGCGCGGTTGATTTCGTCGGCCATCAGCAGCTGGGCGAAGATCGGCCCGGGCAGGAAGCGGAAGAACCGTTTCCCGGCCTCGTCCTGCTCCATGACTTCGGAGCCGAGGATGTCGGAGGGCATCAGGTCGGGGGTGAACTGGACGCGGCGCGGGTCCAGCCCGAGCACGGTCCCGAGCGTCTCGACGAGCTTCGTCTTGGCAAGTCCGGGCACGCCGACCAGCAGGGCATGGCCGCCGGCCAGGATCGCCACCATGGTCCGCTCGACGACGATCTCCTGACCGAAGATCACCTTGCCGACACCTTCCCGGACCCGGGCGAGATCGGCGAGGGCGGCTTCCGCCTCGGCGATCATGTCCGCATCACTGATCGCCTTGTCTTTCGCCATAACGCCCATGCGTGAGTTCCTCTGCTGTATCCGCGAACCAAGCGCCTGTCCCCGTCGATCCCCCGATCCGCGCCTTCCCTGCGTGTTCACGGAACCGAACTTAAATCAGCCCCGCAGGCTGACAAGCGAAACGGGAGTGACTATTTCGTGACCATGGCCGACCCTGAACACGAATCCAAGAGCGACCTCGGCGACGCCCCCATCCACGGCGGCGAAGGCGGCGGATTGAAGGCGGCTGCCGATCCGGCGGGATTGGCGGCACTGGTCTCGCGCGCGGCGCGGGCCGGAAAAGGTCCGCCGCCGGTCGAACGGTGGAATCCGGCCTTCTGCGGCGATCTCGACATGGAGATCCGCGCCGACGGGACCTGGTTCTACATGGGCACGCCGATCGGCCGGCCTGCGCTGGTCCAGCTGTTCTCGAGCGTCCTGCGCAAGGACGAGGACGGCAGGACCTATCTCGTCACTCCCGTCGAGCGCGTCGGCATCCGCGTCGTCGACGCGCCTTTCGTGGCGGTGGAGGTCGACGTCGCGGGCGAGGGCCGCGACAGGATCATGACCTTCCGCACCAATGTCGGTGACGTCGTGGAGGCCGGGCCGGACCATCCGATCCGTTTCGTCGACGAGCCGGAGACCGGCGGACTGAAGCCCTATCTCATGGTGCGCGGCCGGCTGGAGGCTCTGGTGTCGCGGCCGGTGATGTACGAACTCGTCGAGCACGGCGAGGAGATCGAGGTCGACGGGAGGGCGATGTTTTCCATCCGTTCGAAGGGATGCGTGTTTCCCATCATGCCGGCCGCGGAGCTGGAAAGGCTCAGCCGCTGATCATGGATGCCGCGCTGACCAGATCCTTCTCCGCCGCGGATTTCCGCCGTCGTGCCGCGCGCGAGCAGGCACCGCATGCGGAAGAGTTCGGGGATCACGTGCTGAACCCGTCGATCGCGCACCTGATCCGGCCGGCTGCGCTGCGGGACGCGGCGGTGCTGGTGCCGGTCGTCGACCGCGGCGAAGATGCGACGCTGCTTCTGACCAAGCGTACCGAGAAGCTGCGCAGCCATTCCGGCCAGATCGCCTTCCCGGGCGGCCGGATCGATCCCGAGGACGAGACGGCAGTCCATGCTGCACTGCGCGAGGCGGAGGAAGAGATCGGGCTCGACGGCGCCTTCATCGAGGTCGTCGGGCGAATGCCGGACTACGTGACCGGCAGCGGCTACCGGATCGCGCCCGTTCTGGCGGTCGTGCGTCCGGGCTTCCTGCTTACCATCAATGCCGACGAGGTGGACGACGCCTTCGAGGTGCCGCTCTCTTTCCTGATGGATCCTGCCAACCATCGTCGCGAAAGCCGGGTCTGGCAGGAGCAGGAGCGATTCTTCTACACGATGCCGCATGGCGACCGCTACATCTGGGGCGTCACCGCCGGCATCATCCGCACCATCTGGGAAAGACTCTACGCGTGAGCACCGCCTCCATCGCCGACCGCGCGCCCTGGCTGAAGGACGAGGCGCTGCAGCGCCTGCTGGCCGTGCTCTCCGCAGATGGCGAAGAGGCCCGCATCGCGGGCGGCGCGGTGCGCAACGCGCTTCTGGGCGAAGACGCCGGCGACATCGACATCGCCAGCACGACCCTGCCGGACGAGACGATCGCCCGCGCCGAGCGCGCAGGCTTCAAGGCTGTTCCGACGGGCTACGAGCACGGCACGGTCACCGTCATCGCCGCCGGCGTCCCGCACGAGGTCACCACGCTGCGCGCCGACGTCGAGACCGACGGCCGCCGCGCGAAGGTGCGCTTCGGCCGCGACTGGTCGCAGGACGCGGCGCGGCGCGACTTCACCATCAACGCGCTTTACGCGACGGCCGATGGGACCGTGATCGATCTCGTCGGCGGGCTCGCCGACATCGGGACCCGGACGCTGCGCTTCATCGGCGATCCCGAGGACCGCATCCGCGAGGATTATCTGCGCATCCTGCGCTTCTTCCGCTTCTTCGCCCGCTACGGTGCCGGCCGGCCCGATGCCGCCGGCCTGAAGGCCTGCGCGCGGCTGAAGGAGGGGCTCGACGGACTGTCGGCGGAGCGTGTCTGGATGGAGCTGAAGAAGCTGCTGTCGGCCGCCGATCCGTCGCGGGCGCTGCTCTGGATGCGGCAGTCCGGCGTTCTGACCCGCGTCCTGCCCGAGAGCGAGAAATGGGGCATCGACGCCGTGCACGGCCTCGTCGCCGCCGAGCGCGACCTCGGATGGGCGCCGGACCCTCTGCTGCGGCTGGCCAGTATCGTGCCGCCGGATCCGGTCCGGATCGCTGCACTCGCGCTGCGGCTGAAGACCTCCAATGCCGATCGCGACCGTCTGATCGCCTGGGCGGCGGCACCGTCGATCGCGCCGACGATGGTGGAGGGCGAACTCGCCAGGCTCGCCTATCGGGCCGGCCGCGGCGGCATCGCCGACCGGCTGGCGCTGGCCCTTGCCGGCGCCCGCGCGCGGGCCGCCGGCGAGGACACGGCAATGGTGGAGGCCGGCGGCTACTGGCGGCTGCGCCGCTTCCTCGCGGGCTGGACCCCACCGGTGTTCCCGCTTTCGGGGGCGGATCTGATCGCCATCGGCGTCCCGGCAGGTCCGAAGATGGGCAATCTGCTGCGCGACCTGGAGGAGGCCTGGGTCGACGCCGGCTTCGCGCCCGACAAGGCGGGGCTGCTCGAACGGGCCGAAAGCCTTAAGAGTCAATACCTTTGAGCAAAGCCCTGCCGGATCGAATCCGGCGCAGCGCGATGAGGACAAGACGCCTCGGAGGCGCGCGGAGAGGGCTTGACGATCTGCCTCTCCGCCGAAAGGACCCGGCCGGAGCCTCCCTCCCGCCGGGCCATGAGCGCGTCACGCAGATGCGCCCTCAGGCGGCGTCGCGCCGCTTCTCGATGCGCGAGCGGATGGCGTCGATCATCGTCTCGCGGATGACCGTCTCGCCATGGTCGATGCGCATGTGCTCGACCGCGCGCCGCATCACCTCGGCCTCTTCCTCGTGCCTTGTGTGCCAGTCGCAGCCGGGAACCAGCGTCCCGCAGTGGAATTCCTTCATGACTTCCTCCTGTGGTTTCTCGTCGTTGACAGCGGCATCCTAACACAGGATGCGGCGTTTTGTTGCTTCGCCTCGTGGCCTGGACGGCCGCGGTGCTGCGGGATCAGCCATGCAGATACTTTATCCCCAGATGGTAAGCAGCAGCATCCAGTCGCCGATCACGGGTCCATAGCAAGGTACCGGGCGCCAGAAGACAGGAAGCGACAAGATGCAAGTCGACGTATCCGATCCCCAAGCTGAAGAGTTTCCGCTCTTCCAGGAGGAATAGAACTTCCTCGTGTTCGGCAAGGGGGGCTTGCGGAAGCGATGACAGGCTTTCGAGGACGAACTGACGATCCCGCAGGCTTCCGAGCGCGATCTCTCCGACGACGAATGGGTGACAGAGAGTCTCGCCGTTATCCAGAAGTCTGCTGAGCCTCGGCAGTTCCTGTCTGATGTGATCGACCCAGATGACGGAATCCACGAGAATCATTCTGCCGCGGGACGCCGCCGGTCCGGGATCTCCAGATCGGGCTGGCTACCTCCAAGCTTGGCTAGGCGTCTCGCCGCTTCACGTTCGACAAGGGCTTTGAGGGCTGCCTCGATAAGCGCCGATCTTTCATTGATGCCGCTGAAACGCTGCGCCTGTTCGAGCAGCACATCATCCAGGGTGACCGTCGTGCGCACCGGCGCCTCCTGATGTCCAGCATCGAAAATAGCATCGATCGATACCGGTTTCCATGCCTACGGCCACTTCACCATCGGCGGCATGGACGACAGGATCGACTTGACGTTGCCGCCGGTCTTCAGGCCGAAAGTGGTGCCGCGATCGTAGAGCAGGTTGTATTCGACGTAGCGGCCGCGGCGGACGAGCTGCTCGTCGCGATCCTGATCCGTCCAGGCCTGGTTGAAGTTGCGGCGCACGAGCGTCGGGTAGATCGCGGCGAAGCTCTCGCCGACGTCGCAGGTGAAGGCGAAGTCGGCGTCCCAGCCGCCGGTCTCGGCGGGCGAGTGCAGCCAGTCGTAGAAGATGCCGCCGATGCCGCGCGGCTCGTCGCGGTGCGGCAGGTAGAAGTATTCGTCGCACCAGGCCTTCAGCTTCGGATAGTCGGCGACGGCCGCATGGCGCGCGCAGGCGGCCTGCATGGCGGCATGGAAGTCGACCGTGTCGGGATCCTCCTGGGTGCGGCGACGGTCGAGCACCGGCGTCAGGTCGGCGCCGCCGCCGAACCATTGCCTGGCCGTCACCACCATGCGCGTGTTCATGTGCACGGCCGGCACGTTCGGGTTCCACGGATGGGCGATCAGCGAGATGCCGGAGGCCCAGAAGGACGGGTTCTCCTCGCCGCCCGGCATCTGCTTGCGGAACTCGGCCGAGAACTCGCCGTGGACGGTGGACGTGTGCACGCCGACCTTCTCGAAGACGCGGCCATGCATCATCGACATGATCCCGCCGCCGCCCTTGCCCTCGTCACGCTGCCAGGGCGTGCGCTCGAAACGGCCGGGCGCGCGATCCGAGAGCGGCCCGGTCAGCTCGTCCTCGAGCGCCTCGAAGCTGGCGCAGATGCGGTCGCGCAGGGCCTCGAACCAGGCGCGCGCGGCCGCTTTCGCCGCTTCGATGTCCTCGGGCATGTCGGCCGGTATCTCGGGTCGCTGCATGGGGTCCCTCCGCGTCGCGTTCTCTTTCCTCGACGGACGACATAGGACCACCGGCCCGTTCGCCGCAAGCGGCTGTGTCCCCGCCCGCATTCTCGCGGTCCGCGCCGGGGAGGGGCTGCGGGTTTCCCGGATGCGGGGACGGTCCGTCCGGGACGGCGGCGAATCAGAAATGACTCGCAATCCGGGCGGCAGACACCTAGATTTCGAGCCACAGCAAGCGAGGAGAGGTTCTGTGCGCACACCGCCACGACCGCCGCTCGACGGACTGAAGAAGCGGCTCGACCGCCACCGTACGAACGATGCGGCCCGCCTGCCGCGCGACGGCTTCGTCCGCGAGACCTACGCGCTGCCGCGCACCGCCGCCCGCGACAAGGCGCGCGAGTGGTTCGACCGCTGGCCCAAGCAGGCCTACTGGACCGCCATCGAAAGCTGGTGCGAACGCCCGGAAGACGTCATCGAGTTCACGATGCGCCGGCTGCCGACGGCGGATTGAGGACCTCGCTCTACCGCAATGCCTCTCCTGCCGCCATCGCCGCCGCCAGCGCCAGGTTGAGGCTGCGGCCGCCGCCGGGCATCGGGATCAGCAGGCGCTCGTCGGCCGCCTCGTGCACGTGGTCGGGTGCGCCGGCGCTTTCGCGGCCGAAGAGGAGCACGTCGCGGGGGCGGTAGGCGAAGCGCGTGTAGGGCAGGGTGGCCCTGGTCGTGAACAGCAGCAGCCTGTGCCCGGTCTGCCTCCGCCATGCCTCGAAGGCTGCCCAGTCGTCGTGGCGGACGAGAGCGGCCATCTCCAGATAGTCCATGCCGGCCCGTTTCAGCGCGCGGTCCGACAGGTCGAAGCCGGCCGGGCCGATGACGTCGATCGCGATGCCGAGGCAGGCGCCGAGCCTGAGGATGGCGCCCGTGTTGCCGGGAATGTCTGGTTGGAACAGGGCGATGCGGACGTCGTCTGGCAAGGCGGTCTCCTTCCGTGGCGTGGCGCATCGGCAACAGGTCGGGCCGCCGCCGCTGGCATTCGCAGAGCAGCGGGTAGCCAAACGGCCCGAAGCAGTCTATGGGCTGTCGCGTCGTCAACGCCAACCAAGGAGGCAGGAATGGACGTCATCATGTATCCATCCCGTTTCTGCCCGCGCCACGCGCGCCCGCTCTGACGGCGGCTTCGGACCCGACGATTTCTTTCCCAGACTGACGTCATCGCCGAATCCCGCCGGACACCGTTCCGACGCCACAGGATTTCGTGCCGTGAATCACCCTCTGCGCCATCGGCCGGCTCGCCGGTCCCTCGACGGTTTCAGGCCGGCCGACGCCTTCGGCCCGGCCTGGCCGGACGACCTCCTGACAGGGCCGTGGCGGGATCCCTTCGCTGATCCGCTTGCCTCGGGCCGCGTTTCCTCCATCTTCCGGCAGGCCAGCGCGCCCGGGCGGGCCGGCCTCGCGACGCGAGTCCGCTCCCGGTTGCAAGCCCCCGTTTCGAAAGACGAATGCCATGTTCCGCTGGTTTGAGTCCCGCCTCGATCCGTTCCCGGCCGAAGAGCCGCAGGAGCCGCCGAAGACGCTCGTCGCCTTCTGCCTGCACTACACGAGAGGATCGTGGCGCTGGCTGGTGCCGTCGGCGCTGCTGATGTCGATGATCGCCATCACGGAAGTGTGGATGTTCTCCTTCGTCGGCAACATCGTCGACTGGCTGGCCGTGCGCGACCGGGAGACGTTCCTGCGCGACGAGGGCCTGACGCTGGCGCTGATGGCCGCGCTCGTGCTCGTCGGCCTGCCGCTGATGGTCACGCTGCATTCGCTGATCAACCAGCAGGTGCTGATGGGCAATTACCCGATGCGCATCCGCTGGCAGGTGCACCGCTACCTGCTCAAGCAGTCGATGACCTTCTATCAAGACGAGTTCGCCGGCCGCATCGCCACCAAGCTGATGCAGACGGCGCTGGCCGTGCGCGAATGCGTCATCAAGCTCATCGACGTGATGAACTACGTCGTCGTCTACTTCCTCGGCGTGCTGGTCATCGTCGGCTCGGCCGACTGGCGGCTGGCCGTGCCGATCGCGGGATGGCTGGTCTGCTACGTGCTCCTGATGCGCTACTTCATCCCGCGTATGGGCGAGGTCGCCGAACGACAGGCGGACGCCCGCTCGATGATGACCGGGCGCGTGGTCGACAGCTACACCAACATCCAGACCGTGAAGCTGTTCTCGCACGCCCGCCGCGAGGCCGGGTTCGCGCGCGACGGCATGCGATCCTTCCTCGACACGGTCTATGCGCAGATGCGGCTGGTGACCGGCCTCTACGGCATGCTCTACATGCTGAACTCGCTCTGCCTCTTCCTCGTCGGCGTCGTCGGCATCTGGCTCTGGCTCGGCGAGGCCGTGTCGGTCGGGGCCATCGCGGTGGCACTCGCGCTGGTGCTGCGGCTCTGGGGCATGTCGCAGTGGATCATGTGGGAACTCTCGGCGCTGTTCGAGAACATCGGCACCGTGCAGGACGGCATCAACTCGATCTCGATGCCGCGGCTGGTCGAGGACAGGCCGGAGGCGAAGGAGATCGACGTCCCACGCGGCGAGATCCGCTTCGACGACGTGCGCTTCCACTACGGCAAGCAGAAGGGCGTGATCGAGAAGCTCGCCTTCACCATCCGCCCGGGCGAGAAGGTGGGTCTGGTCGGCCGGTCGGGTGCCGGCAAGTCGACGCTGGTCAACCTGCTCCTGCGCTTCTACGACATCGAGAGCGGCCGCATCCTGATCGACGGGCAGGACATCTCCCGGGTCACGCAGGACAGCCTGCGCGCCAATATCGGCATGGTGACGCAGGACACTTCGCTGCTGCATCGCTCGGTTCGCGACAACATCCTCTACGGGCGCCCCGACGCGACCGAGGAGATGATGCTGGAGGCCGCGCGCAAGGCCGAAGCGCTGGACTTCGTCGCCACGCTCGGCGATCCGAAGGGCCGCAAGGGCTTCGATGCGCATGTCGGCGAGCGCGGCGTGAAGCTGTCGGGCGGCCAGCGCCAGAGAATCGCCATCGCGCGGGTGATGCTCAAGGACGCGCCGATCCTGATCCTCGACGAGGCGACGTCGGCGCTCGATTCGGAGGTGGAGGCGGCCATCCAGGAGAACTTGTACCGGCTGATGGAGGGCAAGACGGTGATCGCGATCGCGCACCGGCTGTCCACCATCGCGGCGATGGACCGGCTCATCGTCCTCGACAAGGGTCAGGTGATCGAGGAGGGCACGCACGAGGAACTGATCGCGCGCGGCGGTCTTTACGCCCAGTTGTGGGAGCACCAGTCGGGGGGCTTCCTTGACGCGGGCGAGGCGCAGGCGGCCGAATGACGACCACGGGGCCGCGGCCGCGGCGGCCCCGAACACCACCTCCAGAAAGGCGACATGACGACGATCAGCGACGACGACGGCGAGACGGCGGGTCTCCGCGAGAGGTTCTGGCGGCGCGTGGAAGGGGTGCTCGATCCCTTCCACGACACCGATCGCGAGGTGCTGCCGAAGGATGCCTGGAGCTTCATCCTCCATTTCGCGCGGCAGGCGCGCGGGCCCTTCGTGCTGCTCCTCGTGATGGGCGGGCTGGTCGGCGCGGTGGATGCCGCGCTGTACTGGTCGATCGGCTGGCTCGTGGACCTGCTCGACCGGTCCGACCCCGCGCTGCTCGTCGCCGAACACTGGCCCGAACTGCTCGCGCTGGTGCTGCTCGTCTTCGTCGTGCGGTCGGCCGTGCTGATCGGTTCGGCGCTGGTCGAGCAGCAGATCATCGTCCCGGCCTTCTTCTCGATGGTGCGCTGGCAGGCGTTCCGGCGGGTCATCGAACAGCCCTACGAGTTCTACCAGAACGATTTCGCCGGCCGCATCGCGCAGAAGATCATGCAGGGCGGCGAGGCCGTGGGCGACTTCATCGTCTCTGTGCTCCAGTCGATCTGGTCCTTCGTGACCTTCCTCTTCCTGGCGGCGGCGCTTCTGGCCGCACTGGATCCGCTGATGGGCGTCGTGCTGCTCGCCTGGTGTGCCGGCTACGGCCTGATCATCCGCTACCTGTTGCCCGAACTGCGCAGGGCCGGCCGCGCGACCGCCGACCAGCGCTCCATCTTCTCGGGCCGCATGGTCGATTCCTTCACCAACATCATGGCAGTGAAGCTGTTCGATTCGGGCCGTCGCGAGCACGCCTTCGTGCGCGAGGGGCTGTCGAACTACTACCGCGCCGTGACCCGGCTGACGCGCAACATCACCAGCGTGCGTGCCGCCGTGAACCTGCTCAACGGGGCGATGATGGCGGCCATCGGCGCGCTGGCGGTGATCGGCTGGACGGGCGGGACGATTTCGACCGGTGCGGTGGCGGCCGCGCTCGGCCTCGTGTTCCGGCTCAACAACATGTCGAGCTGGATGATGTTCAACATCAACGGCCTGATCCGTTCCTACGCCACCGTGCAGGACGCCACCGGAACGCTTTCGGTCGAGCCCGCGATCCGCGACCAGCCCGGCGCGGTGGCTGCACCGCGCGCCTCGGGTGACATCCGCTTCGAGAACGTGACCTTCAACTACGGCCGGGGGGAGGGCGTGATCGAAGGCCTGCACCTCCACATCCGACCCGGCGAGCGGGTCGCCCTGATCGGCCCGTCCGGAGCCGGCAAGACCACCATCGTCAATCTCCTGCTGCGGCTGTTCGACGTCGAGCAGGGCCGCATCCTGCTCGACGGCGTGGACATCCGGACGCTCACCCAGGCGTCGCTCAGGGCGCAGTTCGGCGTGGTGAGCCAGGAGCCGATGCTGATGCATCGCTCCATCCGCGACAACATCGCCTACGGCCGGCCCGGCGCGAGCGATGCCGAGATCGAGGATGCCGCCCGCAAGGCGGCAGCACTGGACTTCATCGCAGACGTGCGCGACCCGAAAGGACGCAAAGGGTTCTCCGCCTATGTCGGCGAGCGCGGGGTGAAGCTGTCGGGCGGCCAGAGGCAGCGAATCGCGATTGCGCGGATGATGCTCAAGAACGCGCCGGTGCTGATCCTCGACGAGGCGACCTCGGCGCTCGATTCGGAGGTCGAGGCGGCGATCCAGGACAATCTCGGCCGGATGATGGAGGGGCGCACCGTGATCGCAGTGGCGCATCGCCTCTCGACGATCGCCGCGCTCGACCGCCTCATCGTCCTCGATCGGGGCCGGGTGGTCGAAGAGGGCACCCATGTGGACCTGCTCGCCCGCGACGGCCTCTATGCGCAGCTGTGGAAGCGGCAGTCCGGCGGATTCCTGCCCGGCAGCCTGGCAGCGGAGTGACGGATCGTGTCACTGCGACCGCCCGATCTGAAGGCGCAGGACATCTTTCTCGATCCGCTCGGCGTCGAGATCATGGGAGAGAAGGCGTCTTCGCTCGGGCGGGCCGGCGAAAAGGTCGAGAGGGCGATCGCCGCGCTGGCTGCCCATGGCAGCGACGACGCGACGCGCCGGCGCCTGGTCGTGCAGGCTGCCGATGCCGTCTATGCCTATTTCATCCAGCGGGAACTGTGCGGTTTCCGGCGCCACCACGAGGTGATCGCGGACTACCGGATTCCGCGCGAGGTGCTTGCGAGGCTGGGAGCGCGGTAATCGCCTGCGCGATCGCGGGCGGGCAGCGGATCGATCCGTTTGCCGACGCTGCGAAAAGCCCGCGACAAACTGCCCACCTTCATGGCTATCATATGGACAAGATAAGGCATCGCGCCTAGAAACCACGCCAATCGCCGGGGGATTCCTGCCGGTCGCGTAGCCGTGGTTGCGTGATCTGGCACCCGACCTAGGGATGCGGAAGCCCGCGCCGGCGAAGAGTGGCGAGAGGAATAGGGCCCGTGAGCGCACACGACACCACTGAACCCAATCGCAGGGATTTCCTGTACGTCGCGACCGGGACCGCCGCCGTCGTGGGCGCGGCGGGGGTCGCCTGGCCGTTCATCGACCAGATGCGGCCCGACGCCTCCACGCTGGCGCTGGCGACCGTCGAGGTCGACGTTTCGGCGATCGAGGAGGGTATGTCGATCACCGCCAAGTGGCGCGGCAAGCCGATCTTCATCCGCAACCGCACGGCACAGGAGCTCGAGGAAGCGCGCGGCACGCCGCTCTCCGATCTCAAGGATCCGATCGCCCGCAACGACAACCTGCCGGCGGATGCGCCCGCCACCAGCGACGACCGCTCGGCCGGCGAAGGCCGCGAGAACTGGATCGTCATGATCGGTTCCTGCACCCATCTCGGCTGCGTGCCGCTCGGCCAGGCCGGAGACTTCGGCGGCTGGTTCTGCCCCTGCCACGGTTCGCATTACGACACGGCGGGCCGCATCCGCAAAGGTCCGGCGCCGACGAACCTTCCGATACCGACCTTTTCCTTCATTTCCGACACGACCATTCGGATCGGCTGAGACCCAGGGGAGCGAACAACATGGCCGGTGGACATTCGACCTACACGCCCTCCACGGGTATCGGACGCTGGGTGGACAAGCGGCTGCCGCTGCCCCGGCTCGTCTATGACAGCTTCGTGGCCTATCCGGTGCCGCGCAACCTGAACTACGCCTACACCTTCGGCGGCATCCTCTCCATCATGCTGGTCATCCAGATCCTGACGGGTGTGGTGCTCGCCATGCATTACGCGGCCAGCACCGAGCTCGCCTTCGCCTCGGTCGAAAAGATCATGCGCGACGTGAATTCGGGCTGGCTTCTGCGCTACATGCACGCCAACGGCGCCTCCTTCTTCTTCATCGCCGTGTACATCCACATCTTCCGCGGTCTGTACTACGGCTCCTACAAGGCGCCGCGCGAACTGCTCTGGATCCTCGGCTGCATCATCTACCTCCTGATGATGGCGACCGCCTTCATGGGTTACGTGCTGCCCTGGGGCCAGATGTCCTTCTGGGGCGCCACGGTCATCACCGGCTTCTTCACCGCCATCCCGCTCGTCGGCGAATGGATCCAGCAGCTGCTGCTCGGCGGCTTCGCCGTCGACAATCCGACGCTGAACCGCTTCTACTCGCTGCACTACCTGCTGCCCTTCATGATCGCGGGCGTGGTGGTGCTGCACGTCTGGGCGCTGCACGTGACGGGCCAGACCAACCCGACCGGCATCGAGGTGAAGTCGAAGACGGACACGGTGGCCTTCACGCCCTACGCGACCATCAAGGACGGCTTCGCGATGGTGGTCTTCCTGGCCGTGTACGCCTACTTCGTCTTCTACATCCCGAACTTCCTCGGCCACCCCGACAACTACATCCTGGCCAATTCGCTGAAGACGCCGGCGCACATCGTGCCGGAGTGGTACTTCCTGCCCTTCTACGCGATCCTGCGCGCCATCACCTTCAACATCGGACCGATCGATTCGAAGCTCGGCGGCGTGCTCGCCATGTTCGGCGCCATCGCGGTCCTGTTCGTGGTGCCCTGGCTCGACACGTCGAAGGTGCGGTCGGCGGTCTACCGTCCCTGGTACAAGCTGTTCTTCTGGGTCTTCGTGGTCAACGCCATCTTCCTCGGCTGGCTCGGCTCGCGGCCGGCCGAAGGCTGGTACATCCCGGCCATGCAGATCTCGACGCTCTACTATTTCGGCTTCTTCATCATCATCATGCCGCTGCTCGGCCTGATCGAGACGCCGCGCCGCCTGCCGAATTCGATCACCGAGGCCGTGCTCGCCAAGACCAGGGGCAGCGCGACGGTGACGCCGGAAGGCGCCGCCGCCGCTCCCGAGAAGCGCGTCTGAGCCGACCTTGGAATCTGAAAGGACTTATCGAATGAAGACGATTCTGAGCGGTCTGGCGGCGGTCGGCCTGGTGTTTTCGGCGGCGGTCGCCACCGCTGCCGAAGGGGGCGGGCACAGCGCCGCCGAGCCGACGCATTTCCCCATCCTGAAGCCGCAGGAGATGGACTGGTCCTTCGCCGGTCCGTTCGGCACCTACGACAAGGGCCAGCTGCAGCGCGGCTTCAAGGTCTACCGCGAAGTCTGCTCCGCGTGCCACTCGATGAACCTCGTCACCTTCCGGACGCTGGAAGGTCTCGGCTATTCCGAAGCGCAGGTGCGGGCGATCGCCGCCGAATACACGGTGACGGACGGACCGAACGCGGACGGCGACATGTTCGAGCGGCCGGCGCTGCCGTCGGACCACTTCCCGTCGCCGTTCCCCAACGAGGCGGCTGCGGCCGCCGCGAACGGCGGCGCGGCCCCGCCGGACTTCTCGCTCATCGCCAAGGCGCGGGCGGTGGAGCGCGGCTTTCCCACTTTCGTGTTCGACGTGTTCACCCAGTACGCGCAGTCCGGGCCCGACTACATCCACGCCCTTCTCACCGGCTACGAAATGGAGCCGCCGGAGGGGATGGAGATCGCGGAGGGCACCTACTACAACCCGTACTTCATCGCCGGCAAGTCGCTCGCGATGGCGCAGCCGATTTCCGACGGCCAGGTCACCTACGAGGACGGCTCGCCGGAGACGATCGATCAGTATTCGCGCGACATCTCGGCCTTCCTCATGTGGGCGGCAGAACCGCATCTCGAGGAGCGCAAGAAGACCGGCTTCCGGGTCATGATCTTCCTGCTGATCTTCGCAGGCCTGGTCTATCTGACCAAGCGCAAGGTCTGGACCGAAGTGGCGCACTGAGCGCTGCCGTCCGCGAAACGAACGATGAAGGGGCGTCCTCCGGGGCGCCCCTTTCGGCATTCCGGCGATGCCGGCGAACCCGGTCCGAGCGGCGTCGCGCTTCGGTCCGGCGGTATCGCCCTCAGCGGTCCATCGATCGCACGCCGAGCGCTCGGAGGTCGGCTTGCGCTGCCGTGGCGACAAGTCCTATCCCTGCACCGCCAAGTCCTGTACCAAGGCGGGCCGGCGCGATTCCACCGGAAGGCGCCCCTTTGAATGACCGACGAGCCGAGCACGCGCCCATGAACACCACCCTCCAGGACACGCTGCTGTCGGCGATCCGCACGATCCCCGACTATCCCAAGCCAGGTATCCTGTTTCGCGACATCACCACGCTGCTTGGCAATGCCCGCGCTTTCCGGCGGGCGATCGACGAGCTCGTGCATCCCTATGCCGGGACCAAGATCGACAAGATCGCCGGCATCGAGGCGCGCGGCTTCATTCTGGGCGGCGCGATAGCGCACCAGCTTTCGGCGGGCTTCATCCCGATCCGCAAGAAGGGCAAGCTGCCGCACGATACGGTGCGGGTGGCCTACAGTCTGGAATACGGGGTCGACGAGATGGAGATGCATCGCGATGCCGTGTCGCCCGGAGAAAAGGTTATTCTCGTCGACGACCTGATCGCGACCGGCGGAACTGCCGAAGGAGCCTGTCGCCTTCTCACCCAGATGGGCGCCGACATCGTTGCAGCGTGCTTCGTCATCGACCTTCCCGAACTCGGCGGGCGGTCAAAGCTCGAGGCCATGGGCGTCGATGTGCGCACGCTGATCGCCTTCGAGGGGCATTGACCCTCGGACGCGCCTTTGCTGTACAGAGGCGCGCCGCAATTCCAAGTTGTTGTCATCATTGCATTTTGTTGCCGCGTGCCGCTTCTTTGTGCGGGCAATCCTTACGCCCGGTTAACGAATCGCGGCTAGTCTCTCCTGGCAATGCCGAGAGCTTCCCGATGATCCCGCAACCATCGCTCCATGGCGCCCGCGAACACCGAAGGCGCGTTCTCAAGGGCGCGACCATCCTCCTTGGCCTGAAACACTCCGAGATTTCCTGCACGATCCGGAACATGCACGAGCATGGCGCCGAGATCCGCCTGCCGCCATCGACGGTCGTTCCCGAGACCTTCCTCCTCTACGTGCCGACCGACGGCATCGGTTATCGCGCGAGCCTGCGCTGGCGCAACGGCGACCGGATCGGTGTCCAGTTCCTGGGCAAGGAGCCGAAGCCCAGCTGGCACTATGGCATGTAGGGGCGGGCGCCGCAGGATCAGCCCGTCTTCATCAGCACCATCGTCGAAAAGCGCATCACCACCGTTCCGTCCGGCGCGAGAGCCTCATTCTCCATGGTCACCATCCGCCAGCCGGGCCGCGAGGCGAGGGGGCGATGGCCGAGGGCCTTGCGGGTGAAGGTGATCGTGTCGCCGACATAGACAGGCTTCAGCCATTTCAGGTCTCGGATGCCGGCCGCGGGGCCGAACTCGATCGCTTCTCCGAATGCCCTCGATCGTTCGATGATGGCGGGCATGGCCGCCGCATTGTATTTCATCCACGTCGAGATCGTATGCCAGCCGGAGGCGCACAGGCGGCCGAAGACGCTGGCTTTCGCAGCCTCTTCGTCGAGGTGGAAGCGCTGCGGGTCGAACTTCGCGGCGAAGGCCTTGATCTCCTCGGCGCCGAAGGTGTGGCTGCCGAGCACGATCGTCTCGCCGATCGCCAGTCTCTGGTCGAGGCTCATGCGGCAGCTCCGGGGTTGCGCAGCAGGAACATGCCGGTGTTGGTCATTTCGCAGACCAGTTCGCCGTGCTGGTTGAACAGTTCGTGCCTGACCGAAACGAAGCCGAGACCGGGGCGGGACGATGAGACGCGGCGGGAGAGCACGGTCGTGCGACCCGTCAGCGTATCGCCGGCCAGCAGCGGCTTGCGGAAGTTCAGCATGTCGACGCCGGGAGATCCCTGGGACGAGGAATCGAGCAGGTAGGCGTCGCACATCATTCGCATGAAGATCCCGGCGGTGAAGAGGCCCGACGCCGCGAGTCCGCCGAGAATGCTCGCCTTGCCTGCCTCCTCGTCCAGATGCATCGGCTGCGGGTCGAATTCGGCAGCGAACTCGACCATTTCCGCGGCATCGACCGTGCGCGGGGGAAGGTCGATCACCTTCCCGACCTCGAAGTCCTCATAGGCCCATGTCTTGTCCGTCATCCCGGTCACCTTGTTCAAAGCCGAACGGTTTTTCGCCGGTTTACGGAGCCGGTGCAAGCGTCGAGGGACAACTGCGGTGGATCGACGCTCCGGGCTTCCGCGCCGGTGATGCGCGCGACGATGCAGGCACGGCTGCGCTGAGACAGCAGGAGGGAACATGGCGCAGTCATGGAGGCGCGGGCGGCCGGCCGGACCGGTCTGCGACGAGAGCTTTGCGATGTTCCAGCGCCGGTGGATCGGGCAGTCCTCCGGAGGGCTGTGGTCGCCCCGTGTAATGACGTCACCGACCGGATCATCTCGATGGCCGGAACATTCCGCGCGGACCGGCTCAGTGATGGGCCATGCCGAAGATGAAGTAGGCCGGAACGGCCGCGTAGAGCACCAGCGCCAGCGCCAGCACCGCGCGGACGCGCCGTGATCGGTACCGCCGGAAGAGCACCAGGATCAGCACGATGCCGAGCGCGGCTTCGAACAGGCCGAACCAGGTGCCGCCGTGGGCCGGATCCCAGTAGGACAGCGGCGAGCGGAACCGCCACTCGGTCAACGGCCAGAACTGCATGTGCGCGTCGTCGCGGTGGACGAGGAAGTCGATCGCCGCATGCAGCAGCGCCGAGGCCGAGATTGCGAAGAGCAGCGGCGCGGATCGTGCCAGGCAGCCGGTCGCGGGCGCGGTGTCTCGCCGATCGTGGTGCGCGGCCGGCGCGAAGCGATCCGACCAGGGCCGGGGAAGCAGGGCGAGCGATACGGCGACCAGTCCGCCCCAGAGAAGGAAGGAGTGGCCGACCGCGTTGGCGACCTGCCACCAGTCCTCCCAGTAGAGCCGCTCGAAGATCTCGCGCATCGGATAGCCGATCATGCGCAGCCCGGCGACGATCACGTACATCGGGATGTCCGGAGCGACGCCGCCCGCGACCGCGGCCCAGGCGAGCCGCGGCAGCGGCCGGCCGAACAGGGCGGCGCCCATCAGCATGTGGGTCTGGGTGTTCATGGTCCAGACATCGCACGCGGTGGGGAACGGCGGAAGGCCGGAACGGGCAGGGACATGCCGAAACCCCCGGTCATGAGCAGAGCCGCCGTGCCGGTCGTCCGTCGTGGTGCGTCGTTGGTCGCGGGGACCCGGTTCAGACGTTGAACTTGAACAGGAGCACGTCGCCGTCCTGGACGACGTAGTCCTTGCCTTCGTCGCGCGCCTTGCCGGCCTCCTTGGCCGGGACTTCGCCGCCGAGACCGACGAAATCGTCATAGGCGATGGTCTGGGCGCGGATGAAGCCCTTCTCGAAATCGGTATGGATGACGCCGGCCGCCTGCGGCGCCTTGGTGCCGCGATGGATGGTCCAGGCGCGCGTCTCCTTGGGGCCGACGGTGAAATAGGTGATCAGGTGGAGCAGGTCGTAGCCGGCGCGGATCAGCTTGTCCAAGCCCGGTTCCTCGAGCCCGAGGTCGGCGAGGAATTCCTGCGCCTCCTCGTCGGGAAGCTGCGCCACCTCGGCTTCGATCGCCGCCGAGATGACGACGGTGCCCGCACCCTGCGCCGAAGCCATCTTCTCCACGGCGGCCGTGTGCGCATTGCCGCTGGCGGCGTCGGCCTCCGAGACGTTGCAGACGTAGAGGACGGGGTGTGCGGTCAGGAGATTGAGCGACTGCAGGATCGCCAGTTCGTCCGGCTCGAGCCGGGAGAGCAGGATGCGCACCGGCTTGCCGTCCTGGAGCAGGGCGAGCGCCTGTTCCATCACCGGCAGGATCGTGAGCGCCTCCTTGTCCTTCACGCCGGCGCGCTTGCGGAACTGGACGATGCGGCGTTCGAGGCTGTCGAGATCGGCCAGCATCAGCTCGGTCTCGACCGTCTCGGCATCGGCCACGGGATCGATGCGGCCCTCGACATGGGTGATGTCGTCATCCTCGAAGCATCGCAGCACATGCACCACCGCGTCGACCTCGCGGATGTTGGCGAGAAACTGGTTGCCGAGCCCTTCTCCCTTCGAGGCACCGCGCACGAGGCCGGCGATGTCGACGAAGGAGATGCGGGTCGGGATGATCTCCTTCGACTTGCCGGCGGCGGCGAGCTTCTTCAGCCGCGGATCGGGCACCGCCACCTCGCCGGTGTTCGGCTCGATGGTGCAGAAGGGATAGTTGGCGGCCTGCGCGGCGGCCGTCCGGGTGAGCGCATTGAACAAGGTCGACTTGCCCACGTTGGGAAGCCCAACGATGCCGCATTTGAAGCCCATGGGTATGTGTCCTAGTGGAAGCGGAGTTGGGGCGGGCTATGCAGGAACGGATTGATGATCGTCAAGCCGTGAATTCCGGGTCCGTCGCTCATGTCCTCAGAGAGGAAACCGGCGCACCGCAGCTCTACTGCGGAGGCAAGCAGCAGGCAGTCCCACCACTGGTACCTGGTGCTCAGGCGAATGAGTCGCGCGGCAGTCATGATTTCGCGCGAGACCGGCATCGTGCCGAACGAACCGAAGGTATCCACGACTTTGAAGACCTGCTCCGGCGACATGACTCTGCGCTTGAGCAGGACGTTTGTGACTTCGTTCAGCACTTGCAGGTTGGTGACGCCACTGCCTGTCTGGAGGAGGTAGTCCAGCCACCGACCGGCGTGAACCGACTTCACGGCATCCTGACTCTCGATGGAGTAGAGCAGGACATTGCTGTCGATGAAGATTCTAGCGCTCGTTTCGTTCATCCGACGTCGGCATCCGGCCGTCTCTCATGATCGCCCATTTCGGTCCCTTGAGCATCGCATCCAGCGCGGCGATCTGCTCTTCCCGCGTCGCGGCCGTGCCGGGCAGGCGGACGCTTCCCACATCGGCCTCCACCAGCCCCGCCATGTATTTCGACAGGCTCTTGCCGGCGCGCGCGGCCTTCACCCTCGCTTCCGCGAGAATGGCTTCATCCATAGAGACGGTTACGTTCTTCATGGCGCATCCAAGAAATCACGAGGTTTGTGTTCTAGTGATATCGTGTTTTCGTGTGTCTGCGTCAAGCGAGTCCTGAGTCGCCCGCTGGTGTCACCCCACCATCCACCAGACGAACCACACTACGCCTGCAGCGATCGCCAGGCCGACTGCCACCAGCAGGCCGTCCTCGGCCACGAAGCCCAGCCCGAAGAAGGCGATCGCGCAGGCGGCGAGCGAGGCGGAGAAGGGGATGAACTCCAGCACCGGAACCACGCAGGCGATGCCGATGCAGATGGCCAGCGGCAGCAGGCTGAGCGGCCGCCTGACGAGCATGGTCAGCCGTCGCCGCGTGACCTTGTCGATCCAGCGGGCCGGGGGCTCGATCCAACCCGCGGCCTTGTCGAGCTTCGAACGGGCCATCTTCTGCCGGCGAATGAAATCCGGCAGCCAGATCGTATCGCGCCCCGCCGCCATCTGGATGGCGGCCAGCAGGATGATGACGGCTCCGGCCGTCGACAGGCCGGGTATGCCGGACGCCGGCGTGATCATGATCAGCGCCGGCACCAGGATCAGCGCGCCGAGCCCGTCATCGCCGATCGCCTCGACGATGTCGGCGACGCGCACCTCGTCATGTCCCTCGCCGGCTCGTTCCAGATCGTCGACGAGAGTCTGGACGGCTTGGCGTTCGTGGCGGTCGGGGCGGTTCGTCATGCGGGCGGAAACGCACGAGGCGGGCTTTTGTGCCACTTTGCGGACGATGTTGCGCAATGCCGGGGAATGCCGGGGCAAGCCCGAGGTCCCGGCTCAGTCCTTGCCGAACAGCTTCTTCAGCATGGCAGCCATCGGTCCGCTCTCGGGCAGCCTGACCGGCTGCTGTGCCGGGCGTGCCTGCCTGATGTGGCTCTTGCCCTTCGGGGGGGCGGGCGCATCGCCGTCGGCCACATCGCGCCCGGCCTTCGCTGCGCCGGGAACGGCCAGGGCGGCCTTGTTCATGAAGGAGTTGTCGTCGCCCCTGGCCAGCATGTCGGCATGGTCGGCGATGGCGTCGATCAGCGGGTCGAGCCAGACCGAATCGGCCTTGGCGAAGTCGCCGAGGACCCAGTTGTGAACCAGCGCCTTGTCCCCGGGATGGCCGATCCCGATGCGGACCCGGCGGTAGTCCTTGCCGACGTGGCTGTCGAGCGAGCGGATGCCGTTGTGACCGCCGGCGCCGCCGCCGGTCTTGATGCGGATCTTGCCGGGCGCGAGGTCGAGCTCGTCATAGAGGACGACGATGTCGGAGGGGGCGAGCTTGTAGAAGCGCATCGCTTCGCCGACGGATTCGCCGGACGCGTTCATGAAGGTCTGCGGCTTGATCAGCAACACCTTCTCACCGCCGAGCGTGCCTTCGGCGATCTCAGCGCGAAACTTCTTCGCCCAGGGCGAAAAGGAATGGCGGCGGGCGATGGCGTCCACCGCCATGAAACCGACATTGTGCCGGTTTCGGGCGTATTTCGACCCGGGATTGCCGAGACCTGCGATGATCTGCACGGTTCAGCCCTCCCGGACGCGGGATCACTCGCCGCCTTCGGCTGCCGCTTCGTCGGACTCCGAGCGCAGACCGGCCGGGGCCGCGATCGTGGCGATCGTGAAGTCGCGATCCGAGATCGTCGGCCTGACGCCTTCCGGCAGCTTGACGGCCGAGATGTGGATGGAGTCGCCGAGATCCGTGCCCTCGAGGTCCACGGTGATGGATTCGGGGATCGCGTTGGCGGGGCAGACGAACTCGACCTCGTGGCGGACGATGTTGAGAACGCCGCCGCGCTTGAGGCCGGGGCTCTTCTCCTCGTTCACGAAGTGGACGGGCACCTCGACGGTCACCACGGAATCGCGGTCGACGCGCAGGAAGTCGACGTGGATGGGGAAGTCCTTGACCGGGTCGAGCTGGAAGTCCTTCGGCAGGACCTGGATCTTCTCGCCGTTCACGTCGATCGTCGCGACGGTGGTCAGGAAGCCGCCGCCGTGGATCTTCATGTAGACGTCCTTGTAGGACAGGGCGATGGCGACGGGGGGCTGCTTGCCGCCGTAGATCACGGCGGGAACCTTACCGTTGCGGCGAACATCCCGGGCGGACCCCTTACCGACCCGTTCGCGCGCCTCGGCCTTCAGCTCGTAAGCCTGATGGCTCATGGCATTTCCTTTCGGTGTTGCTGGAGCGCCTGAGACCGGCACGGCCGACCTCAAACGTCGAAAGCCGCCTGATGGGGCGGCCCTCCGCCGCGTTGCCTCCAAGGGTGTCTACGCGGGTGGCGGTCCTATAGCCGAAGGGCCGCGGCAGCGCAAGTTGGGCATCCGGCGCGTCCGATGGAACCTCCGGCGCCGCTGCGCGTCTGCCACCCGGCGCGGGGGGTACTCCGCGGCCGGCGGCTCGGCTAGACTGCACAGCCACGTTCCATACGATCAACCCGCCAGGGAGGTCAGGCTCTTGAAGCCGATCGGACGCACCATCGTCATCGGGCTGCTCACGGCCGCGCCCCTCGTCATCACCTTCGTGATCGTCCGATTCCTTTTCCAACTGCTCTCGAGCGTCGGCGAACCCTGGATCCGCGGCGTCGCCCGCGGGTTGCGGGCGACCAATCCCGGCGTCGCCGACCTCCTCCTGAACGACACGCTGCAGTCGATCGCCGCCGTGCTCGTGGTGCTCGCCTTTCTCTACGTGCTGGGCTGGGGTACGGGGCGTGTCATCGGGCAGCGCCTGATCTCCCTGTTCGAGAAGGCGGTCGGAGCCATTCCCTTCGTCGAGACGATCTATCGCGCCACCAAGCGGTTCCTCGCCATCAGCGGGCCGTCGGGCGAGGGGACCCAGCGCGTGGTGCTGATCGACTTCCCGTCCCGCGACATGAAGGCGATCGGCATCGTCACCCGGACACTGCGCGATGCGACGACGGGGGAGGAACTGGCCGCCGTCTACGTGCCCACCGCGCCCAACCCCACCAACGGCTACATCGAGATCGTGCCGATCGACAAGGTGACCTTCACCGACTGGACTTTCGACCAGGCCATGGCCTTCGTGGTCACCGGCGGGTCCAACGCCCCCGACACGGTGCACTACCGGCAATCCGCGCCCGGACCGGCCGTCGCCTCCGGCGACGCGCCCGCAGGATCCGCTTGACGGACGGTACCGTCTGCGATCCCTTGTCAACCAGGGCAAAGGAGGCGCGGATGCGACTTTTCACCAGCGGTCAGCGGCCAAGCAGGCGGGCGTCGCCGGACTGGTTCACCGGAACGGTCTGGCAGGAAGCCATCGTCGAGGCGGAGGCGCCGGCCCGGGTGCGCGCCGCCACGGTGCATTTCGAGCCCGGCGCGCGCACCAACTGGCACACGCATCCGCTCGGCCAGACGCTGCACGTGGTCGCGGGCTTCGGCCTTGCCCAGAAGCTCGGCGAGCCGGTGATCGAACTGCGGCCCGGCGACACGTTGTGGATCGCGCCGGGCGAAAAGCACTGGCACGGCGCCGGACCCGACACGGGAATGACCCACATCGCCATCCACGAGGCGCTCGACGGCATTCACGTCGAGTGGCTGGAGCCGGTGACGGACGAGCAGTATCCGGGCAGATAGGCGCAGGCGCCGCGGTCAGCGGCCTGGTCGCAGTTCCTTCATCGACGGCAGGAACACCGTCAGCAGGCCGAGGAAGGGCAGCAGCGAGCAGAGCCAGTAGACGAACTCGATGCCCTTTGCGTCGGCGAGCACGCCGAGAACGGCGGCCGCGATGCCGCCGATGCCGAAGGCCATGCCGAAGAAGATGCCGGCGATCATGCCAACCCGTCCGGGCACGAGTTCCTGTGCGAAGACCACGATCGCCGGGAAGGCGGAGGCGAGGATGACGCCGATCAGCAGGGTCAGCACGCCGCTCCAGAACAGGTCGGCATAGGGCAGGGCGAGCGTGAACGGCAGCACGCCGAGGATCGAGAACCAGATGACCGTCTTGGAGCCGAAGCGGTCGCCGAGCGGCCCGCCCAGCACCGTGCCCAGCGCCATGGCGCCAAGGAACAGGAACAGCATCATCTGCGACTGCTGCACCGACACGTCGAAGCGTTCGATCAGGAAGAAGGTGTAGTAGCTGGTGATGGAGGCCGTATAGGTGTTCTTGCTGAACATCAGGAGGGCCAGCACCACGATCGACATCACCACGCGGTTGCGCGAGATCGGCAGCGTCTTGCTGGCGGCCGGACGGCCGGCATTCGCGGCGTTGTAGCGCCCGTACCAGTTGCCGACCTGGCGCAGGATGACCATTCCCAGCAGGGCGACGAGCGAGAACCAGGCGACGCTGGCCTGGCCGCGCGGCACGACGATGAAGGCGGCGAGCAGCGGCCCGATCGCGGTGCCGAAATTGCCGCCCACCTGGAACAGCGACTGCGCCAGACCGTAGCGGCCGCCCGAGGCGAGGCGGGCCACGCGGGAGGCCTCGGGATGGAAGATCGCCGAGCCGATGCCGATCATCGCCGCACCCGCCAGAAGCAGCGGATAGGTGGTCGCATAGGCGAGCAGCAGCAGGCCGGCCATGGTGGACGCCATGGCGAAGGGCAGCGACTGCGGCATCGGCCGCTTGTCTGTGTAGAAGCCGATCGCCGGCTGCAGCAGCGATGCGGTGACCTGGAAGGTGAAGGTGAGGAGCCCGATCTGCCAGAAGTCCAGGGCATAGTCGGTCTTGAGCATCGGATAGATGGCCGCCAGCAGCGACTGCATCACGTCGTTCAGCAGGTGGCAGAGACTCACCGCGAAGATGACGGGGAAGACTGTGGCGGAAGCCGTGCGGCGGACGGCGCCGATGGTCGTGTCGGTCAAGATGCTGATCCTGGATGTGCCCTTCGCGTCTACGCCTCTTGCGGCCGTTCGTCCTTCGTGGTTCGCTCGAAATTCTTCGGGAGTGGGCCAGCCTCGGGAGGACCCTCTTGGCTTCGACACGAATGGGCGCGACGGCGCACCGAGACGACGAGCATCGCCGGCGGCTCGACTGGATCGAAGCGGCGGCGGGCGACGTGGTCGCCGCGGCGGGCGACTATCCCGACGGACATCGTGTGGCACCGCATTCGCACCGCCGCTCGCAGCTTCTGCATGCGCTGTCGGGCGTGGTGCTGGTGTCGACGGCGCAGGGGCGGTGGATGGTGCCGCCCGGCCACGCCATGTGGATCCCGGCAGGCATCACCCATGCGGTCGAGATGCTTGGCGACGTGCGGATGCGGTCGGCCTACGTGCTGCCCGGTGCGGCCCCCGGCCTGCCGTCGGTGCTCCGCGTCCTGGCGATGAGCGGGCTGATGCGCAGCCTCGTGGTCGAGGCGGTCGACCTGAGCGCCGCGGGCGCCGACGACGAGCGCGCGCGGGCGATCCTGCGCCTCGTCCTGCTCGAGATCCCCAGGCTGGCCGTCAGGCCCTTCGCGCTTCCCCTGCCGTCAGACGAACGTCTCGCGCGTCTCTGCCGCGGTTTCCTGGACGCGCCGACGCCGCATGTCACCATCGACGACTGGGCCGATCGGGCGGGCATGAGCCGGCGCGGCTTCACCCGCGCCTTCCAGCGCGAGACGGGCCTCAGCCTGTCGCTGTGGCGCAGACAGGCGACGCTGCTCGCGGCGCTGCCGCGGCTCGCTTCCGGCGTCGCGGTGACGACGGTGGCGTTGGACCTCGGCTACGACAGCGTTCCCGCCTTCACGACGATGTTCCGGCAGATGCTGGGCGTCTCGCCGCGCGGCTATCTCGCGGCCCGCGAGCGCGAGCCGGCGGCCGCGGACTGACCGGCACGCGTGCCGGGGAACGGTCTTGCCGATCCCGGTTCTGCCGCTTGATCGACGCCTTGCGCCGCGATAGCGTCGCTGCGCGGGGGCATGGGTGGACACTCCGCCGGAGGCTTGGGCCAAGTCCGCCTTCGCTCGTCTCTTGCGGAGGCCCGTCCTGCCGACATCCACCCCTCTCGCCGACCTCGCGCGTCTGCGCGAAGCCCCCCTTCTGATCGACGTCCGGAGGGCCCCCGCCCGTGCCGAATCGGGCCTGACCATTTCCGATTCGCTGTGCGGCGAACCCGGGCGCGTGGCCGACGGGGCGCGCGCGCTCGACGGTCGCATGGTCGTCGTCTTCTGCGTGCATGGACACGAGGTCAGCCAGGGCATCGCCGAACGGCTGACGGCGCTCGGCGTCGACTGTCGCTATCTCGAGGGCGGCTTCGCTGCCTGGCAGGCCCTGGGCAATCCCGTCGCGGCAATCGGAGCGGACGCATGAGCCAGTCATCCCGACCGTCGGCCGCGGGTCCGGTGCCGTTCGGCGAGGCCGTCACCGTCTTCGCCCGCATCGGCCTGCTCTCCTTCGGCGGACCTGCCGGCCAGATCGCGCTCATGCACCGGATGCTCGTCGAGGAGAGGAAGTGGCTCGACGATGCGCGTTTCCTGCACGCGCTGAACTACTGCATGCTGTTGCCGGGACCCGAGGCGATGCAGCTCGCCACCTATACCGGTTGGCTCCTTCACGGCGTGCGCGGCGGGCTTGTCGCGGGCCTGCTGTTCGTCCTGCCGGGTGCTGCGCTCATCACCGCGCTGACCATCGCCTACATGCTGGCCGGCGAGCTGACGATCGTGCAGGGCCTGCTCTTCGGCCTCAAGGCGGCGGTGCTGGCCGTCGTGCTCGAAGCGCTGATCAAGGTGTCGAAGCGCGCGCTGAAGAGCCGGGCCATGGTCGTGCTCGCCGTCGCGGCCTTCGTCGCGATCGCCTTCTTCGACGTTCCGTTCCCGGTGATCATCCTCGCCGCCGGCGCGATCGGTGCGGTGCTGCATGCGGCGGGGAGGACGCCGGCAACCGGTGCCGGCGGCCCGTCGGGCGACGTCCCGGCCGGCGACGCAGCGGGGCCGGACTGGACGCGACCGTCGCTCCGCCGCTTCCTGACGACCAGCGCCACCTGGCTTTCGCTCTGGATCGTGCCGCTCCTCGCGCTGCGCATGCTGCTCGGGCCGCAAAACGTGTTCGCGGTCGAGGCCGGCTTCTTCTCGACCATGGCCGCCGTCACCTTCGGCGGCGCCTATGCGGTCCTGGCCTACGTCGCCCAGCAGGCGGTCGAGGTCCACCAGTGGCTGCGGCCCGACGAGATGCTGACCGGCCTCGGTCTGGCGGAAACCACGCCCGGTCCGCTGATCCTGGTGCTCCTCTTCGTCGGGGCGCTCGGAGGTGCCCGGCTGTCGGGTCTCGACCCGGTCGTCGGCGGGCTCGCCGGGGCACTGGTGACGCTCTGGTTCACCTTCGTGCCGTGCTTCCTCTGGATCTTCGCCGGTGCGCCCTATGTCGAAACGGTTCGCAACGTTCGCTGGCTGGCGGCCGCTCTCTCCGCGGTGACGGCCGCCGTGGTCGGCGTCATCGCCAATCTCGCCATCTGGTTCGCCCTGCACGTGCTGTTCGCCGAGGTGGCGGAAGCCTCGTTCGGCCCTTTGTCCCTGCCCATGCCGGTGCTGTCGACCTTCGATGCAGCGGCAGCGTTGATCGCGGCCGCGGCAGGCATCGCGCTGCTGCGGTTCCACGTCAACCTGCTGGCCGTGCTGTGCGTCTGCGCGCTGGCCGGGGCGGCGCTCGCCCTGTCGTGACCGTCGCGTCGGTCAGCGTGCGGCGTTGCCGGTCAGACCTTCGCGGTGGACGCCCTTGCCGGCGGCCTTGGCCGCGTACAGCGCCTGGTCGGCGCGGTCGAGAAGAGACTGCGGCGGCTCGCCCGGTTCTTCGGCGATCGCGCTGCCCGCGCTGACGCCGATGCGCACAAGCCGGTCGATGCCGAGATCGTAGGGCCGCGAAATGGCGGTGATCAAGCGCGCCGCGACGAAGGAGGCCTCGGCCGCCGAGGTATCCGGAAGCAGCAGGACGAACTCGTCGCCGCCCACGCGGCAGGCGATGTCCCGGTCACGGATCGACTGGACGATCCGCCCCGCGACGGCCTGGAGCAGGGCGTCTCCGGCCGCATGTCCGTACTGGTCGTTCACCGCCTTGAAGCCGTCGAGGTCGAGGCAGAGGACCGCGAAGGGCGACGTGTCGGGAGTCGTGAGGCGGTCGTCGCAGAGTTCCGAGAGGCGCTCTTCCAGGTGGATGCGGTTGGGAAGGTCCGTCAGACGGTCGGTGCGCGCGGCGAGGTGGTTGGTCCATTCGGCATTGATCATGCGCAGCATGATCTCGTGGTTCTGCAGCATCACCAGCATCATGCCGCCCGTGAGCAGGGTCGTCATGACGAACACCATCAGCATCCCGGGTGCGCCGTAGAGATAGAGGCCGAACCCGAAGGGCAGGCCCGACAAGGCCATGACGATGACGCCGAGCCGCGGCAGGGGCGCGTTGCGGGAGGCGATGTTGCCGACGGCACCGGCGGTGTTGATCGCGCCCATGACGACGAGCAGATCGATCCCGCTCGCAGCGCAGGCGAACTGTCCGAGCCCGAAGGTCACGGACCAGGCGATGCCGAGGAACACCAGTCTCGCATAGGCGGCATGCCTTTCGTGCTCCGGCCGAGCGGCGATCCTGTCGACGTTGCGGTAGCGACCCGCAAAGAGCAGGATCTCGGCGACGATCCACGCAGCCGGCCATGCGGCGCCCGTCAGCAGCAGCGCTGCGGCCGCGGTGACGATCGAGGTGAACACGCCGAACAGGACGGCCAGCCGCCGCTCGAACATGGTGCGGATCAGCCGCTCGCGGATTTCCGGCGTGTCTGCATGCCGCGGGGTCGTCAGCCATCGAAAGATGGCGCGGAACGCGTGGGAGGCGGCTGCGGAGGCGTCCGCGCCACGGGCAGCATGTCTCTGTCGTTCAGGCGCTTCTGAATGCCGGTTCAGCATGCCCCGACGTTAGGGGCAATTTGTAAAGGAACTCGCAAAGCCGCATCCCGAAGACGCGGTCGAGCGCGATTCGCACGCGTGGCAGACCTTAGTCGAACAGGCTCGACACAGACTTCTCGGTCGCCGTGCGCGAGATGGCCTCGCCGATCAGGTCGGCGATCGACACCACGCGGATGTTCGGTGCCGCCTCGACGCCCGAGGTGGGCTGGATCGAATCGGTGATCACCAGTTCCTTGAGCTTGGAGGAGGCGATGCGCGCGACGGCGCCGCCCGACAGGACGCCGTGGGTGATGTAGGCGGTGACGCTGGTCGCGCCATTGGCCAGCAGCGCATCCGCGGCGTTGCAGAGCGTGCCGCCGGAATCGACGATGTCGTCGATCAGCAGGCAGTCCTTGCCCGCGACGTCGCCGATGATGTTCATGACCTCGGATTCGCCCGGCCGCTCGCGGCGCTTGTCGACGATGGCGAGAAGGGTCTCCACCCGCTTGGCGAGCGCACGCGCCCGCACCACGCCGCCGACGTCGGGCGATACCACGACGACGTTCGAGGTCTGGTAGTGCGCCTTGACGTCGCGCACCAGCACCGGCAGCGCGAAGAGGTTGTCGGTCGGGATGTCGAAGAAGCCCTGGATCTGCCCCGCATGGAGGTCGAGCGTCAGCACGCGGTCGGCGCCGGAACGGGTGATCAGGTTGGCGACCAGCTTGGCCGAGATCGGGGTTCGGCCCGAGGCGCGCCGATCCTGTCGGGCATAGCCGAAATAGGGGATGACGGCGGTGATGCGGCGTGCCGACGACCGACGGAAGGCGTCGATCATGATCAGCAGTTCCATCAGGTGGTCGTTGGCGGGATACGAGGTCGACTGGAGGATGAACACGTCCTCGCCGCGGACGTTCTCCTGAATCTCGACGAAGATCTCCTGGTCGGCGAAGCGGCGGACGCTCGCGCGCCCCAGCGGAATGTTCAGGTAGCGGGCGACGGCCTCGGCCAGCACCCGATTGGAATTTCCCGCAAACAGTTTCATGCAGTTTCCCCGGCTGACGCCACGCACGGATCGTGAGGCGGCTTTTAGCGCCTGACCGCGCTATTGCAAGCGCCGGCTGCCGGCATTCGCCCGCTATTCCAAAGAAAGGGTATCGTCCGCGCCCCGCTCAGCCGTTGCGCGACGTCGACCAGGCGACGATTTCCCCGATCGTCCGGTCCGCGATCTGCTCCATCGTGGCGCTGGGAACCGACCGCCACGGGTCCGCGCCGGCCCTGGCGGCGACGCGTTCCTGTCCCTGGATACGGTGCAGCCTGTTTCCGGCGGTGTCGAGAACGTCCCAGACGAAGATGACGATGGTCTCGCCGCCGTCTCCGATCGCCGACAGATAGCCCTTGACGAGGTACTCCCCGGGCGCGGCTCCGCCTGGGACGATCTCTATGCCGCGCTGCGGGGCCTGCAGCGACAGCCGGCGCGACAGCGGCGTGACGGCATCGACTGTGGCGCCCACGACGGGCGCGAATTCCATCCGCAGCCGCGAACTGGCGACCGGGCCGGTGGCAGCGGGGGCGAGGGGGCCAGGCGGCGGCGCCGGCTGCGCGGGTGCGGCAGCGGGCTGACCGCTGAACAGGGCGCGGGGGTCGAGCGCCTCCGACGTGCTGCAGGCCGAGACCGCGAGACAGGCGAGCAGGATCGCATGTCTTCGCGCCGCTGCACGCATGGTCCCCTGTCTCCCTGTTGCCGCCCCGCCGGCGACCGTCGATGATTTATGCTTTCATCGCACGATCAAGTCCAGATCATGACGCGACAGCGGCCTGGCCTCGCCTTCCGTGGTCAGGTAGGTGCGGCCCAGGGTCATGGCGGTCTCGGCTTCGGAATCCATGATGATCATGTGGGCGAAGAGCGTCATGTCGGGCGCGATCGGCTCGGGGTTGCCGGCAAAGAACATCGGCATATCCATCCAGGACGGCGTGAAGCGGGCGCCGAGAGAGTAGCCGCAGGCGTTCAGCCGGTGGCGCGTCAGGCCGTGGGCTTCCATCACGCGTGCATGCGCGTCGAAGACGTCGCCGAAGGTCTTGCCCGGCACCATCGCCGTCTCGACGGCCACGAGCGCGTCGCGCGCCGCTTCGAACAGTTCCTGGTGGCGCTTCGACACCTTGCCGAGCACGATCGTGCGCATCATGGCGGCGTGGTAGTGGTGGAAGCTGCCTGCCCATTCCAGCGTCAGCTGGTCGTTCTTGTTGAGCTTGCGGCGTCCCGCCTTGTAGCGGCAGAGAAGCGCGTCCGGACCGGAACCGATGATGAACTCGTTGGCGGGGTAGTCGCCGCCGCCCTCGAAGACCGCGCCCTGCATGGCCGCAAGGATCTTGCCCTCGTCTACGCCTTGCCTGACCAGCGGCAGCGCGGCGTCGAGGGCATCGTCGGCCAGTGCTGCGGCGCGCGTCGTCTTGACGATTTCGGCCGGGCTCTTGAACAGCCGGAGCCGCGGGATGACGCCAGACGCGTCGACGATCTTGCCGAAGGTCTGCAGTTGCTCGTCCAGACGCCGGCCGTTGAAGGCGGTGAGGCCGTGGGTGTCATACTCCACGCCGATCTGGCAGCCGAGCAGATCGAGGTCGTTGAGCAGGTTGCGCAGGTCGACGGCGGGGTTGGCGCCGGCTCGGTCGGTCCACAGCCGGATGTCCTCGATGGTGGAGGTGTGTCGCGCCTGCCGCAGGTCGGCCGAGCGGGTCAGCAGCACCATCGTGCCGTCCGCCTTCACCACCAGGCACTGGAAGAAGCAGAAGCCGAAGGTGTCGTAGCCGGTCAGCCAGTACATGCTCTCCTGCGCGAAGAGCAGCATGGCGTCGAGCTTGCGGTCGGCCATCTCGATGACGAGCCGGTCGCGCCGGGCGTCGAACTCCGTCCTCTCGAAGTGAAGCGCCATCAGATATCCTCCAGGACGATTGCCGATATCTGCCGCCCGTAATCGGGTTCGGCTCGGTGGGTGGTGCGCCGGTACGAAAAGAAGAGGTCTTCGTCGGCATAGGTGCAGCGGCCGAGCTGCGAGGCCCGGACACCGGCGCGGACGAGGCGGTCGACGGTGTAGCCGTTGAGGTCGAACAGCGAATGTCCGGTCCGCGTCGAAGGCGAGAACCAGCGCTCGTTTTCAGCGCCGGAGGAGACGAAGCGGGCGACGAATTCCGGCCCGACCTCGTAGTTGGCCTGGCTGATCGACGGCCCGAGCACGGCCACGATGCGGGACGGTTCCGCCCCCAGCGCCGCCATCGCCTCGATGGTCGCTTCCAGAACGCCGTCGAGCGCTCCCTTCCAGCCGGCATGGGCGGCCCCGATGACGCCGGCCCTCGCATCGGCGAAGAGCACCGGTCCGCAGTCGGCGGCCAGCACGCCGAGCGCCAGGCCCGGGCGGTCGGTGACGACGGCGTCGGCTTCCGGGCGCTCCGTCCACGGTGCGGCGACCGTGACGGCGCGGGGCGAATGGATCTGGTGTGGCGTGCAGAGCCGCTCGGCCGCGACGCCGAGATGAGCGGCGACGCGGGCGCGATTCTCGATGACGGCCGCGCGTTCGTCCTTCGAACCCAGCCCGACGTTCAGGCCGCCGTAGAGGCCCGTGGAGACGCCGCCGCGCCGGGTGAAGAAGCCGTGGCGGACGCCCTCTGCCGCCAGCGCGTCGAGCGCGGGAGAGCGCAGCGGGGCCGGCCGCTCCTCAGTGGACGGATTGCTCATGTCGTTCGTTTCCCTCGTGCGCGAATGGTGGGGCAGGGGGTGGGCCAAGTCAATGCGAGGGCGGGCATCCGCAAGGTGACGCCCGGGAGGGCGACGTCCCGGGCCGGGCGTGCCGTCCACGCTGAACGGGCCTCACGCCGGGCGCGTCACCAGCAGCGCCTTGAAGAGGTCGCCCATCGCGCCGCTCCCCGCCAGCCGCTCGGCTTCGCCGGTGATCCTCTCGCGCTCCGCCCCGCTTTTTCCCGCCGACAGCGCCTCGACGCGTTCCGCCAGCCCGAGCGCAAACAGGACGTCCCGCTGGGGCGCGGTCTGGACGGCGAGGCCGCACCGTTCGGCGACCGCGGCCAGGCTGCGGAAATCGACATGGCTCGTCAGGTCCGCCTCGCCGGGATGATCGAGAACGCCGTCCGGCGCATGAAGACGCACCGCCTGCAGCGTGTCGCCGAAGCCGGGTTCCAGATGGCCATAGTCGAAGAACAGGGCCGCTCCGCCGAATCGCGCGAGGCGTTCGGCCACTGCCTGCATGAAGGCTTCGCGGGCCGGCGCGTGCTCCAGGACCGTGCCGTCGAGCACCCGGTCGGCGCCGGGCGGCAGAAGCGAGGCATGAGCCACGCCCGAGCCGAGCACGAAGCGAAGGCGGCCATGATCGTCGAGGCCGACGCAGCGTTCGGGCCAGCGTGCGCCGTGCTTGACGTACTGGCGCGCGGGGATGGCGTCGAAAATCTCGTTGCCGACGAAGAGGGTCGGCAGGTCCGGAAGCCCATCGATGCGGTCGTGCCATTCGAATCGGGCAGGTGCAGGTGCGAGTGTCGCGCGCTGGACCTCGACGAGGCGTGGGCTCGCTTCGACGAGGGCGAAGCGTGTCCGGTCGACGAAGGCGCGATCGAACTGGGCGAGCGTGCGGACCATGTCCTTCATCAGCGTGCCGCGGCCCGGACCGAGCTCGGCCACGCAGACCTCCGGCGGGCTGCCCGCACCCTGCCACGCCATGTAGACCCAGACGGCGACGAGTTCGCCGAACATCTGGCTCACCTCCGGCGCGGTGGTGAAGTCGCCGCCCGAGCCGAAGGGCTCGCGCGTCGTGTAGTAGCCGTGCTCCGGGTCGAACAGACACAGTGCCATGTACTCGGCGATCCCGATCGGCCCTGCCTGCGCCACCAGCGCGGCGATCTTCTCGCCCAGCCGCGTCATGCGGCGCTCTTCGCGTCGAGCGGCGTCATGCGGCGGGCTCCGTGCGAAGCCGCATCATGCCGCCGCGCGCCGCGCGCGCAGCATCGCCCAGAGACCGACCATCACCATCGGCAGCGACAGCACCATGCCCATCGTCAGCCAGCCGCCGAAGAGGTAGCCGAGCTGCGCGTCGGGCTCGCGAAAGAACTCGACGACGATGCGCGACAGGCCGTAGCCGGTCACGAAGGCGCCGGCCACGAAGCCCGGGCTCTTCAGCCTGCCGAAGCCGTGCGTGAGCAGGCGCAGCACGACGAACAGCACCAGGCCTTCGAGCGCGGCCTCGTACAGCTGGCTCGGATGGCGCGGCACCTCGCCGCCATTGGGGAAGACGACGCCCCAGGAAACGTCCGTCACGCGGCCCCAGAGTTCCGAATTGATGAAATTGGCCACCCGCACGAGGCCGAGGCCGACGGGAACGCCCGCCGCCACCACGTCGAACATGCTCCAGATTCCCGCGCCGCGCGAGCGCGCGAACAGCATCATGGCGATGGTCGTGCCGAGGAACCCGCCATGGAAGGACATGCCGCCTTCCCAGACCGCCAGGATCGCCAGCGGGTTCTCGACGTAGCGCGGAAGGTCGTAGAACAGGATGTAGCCGATCCGCCCGCCGAGCACGATACCGACGGCGGCCCAGACGATGAAATCGTCGAGATCGTCCGGCTTGAGCGGCGCCCGGCCGTCCCGCCAGAGCGCGGAGTTCGCCAGCAGCCGCCGACCGTACCACCAGGCGAACAGGATGCCCGCGACGTAGCCCAGCCCGTACCAGTGGATGGCCAGGGGGCCGAGCTGGACGATGACGGGATCGATATCGGGGAAGGGCAGTGCCGCGAGCGGCAGGAGAAGATGTTCCAAAAGGGGTCCGTCCGGGCTTGTTGCGGCGGGCGGACCATGGTCGAAGCCGGACGGAAAGGTCAAGCCGGGCGGCTGCGACGGATGGGCCGGGTCGGGTGCCGGGCCGCCATGCGTCTTGCAAAGCGGGCGCCGCGTCCCTAGTTCACTGTGACGCCGCCGCATGCGCGGCGGCCGCGCGAAGCAGAAGGGTCGACGCCATGACCAACGGACCGAACCGCATCCTGGACGATCTGGCGAAGCTGATGACGGACGCGGCCGGTGCCGCGCAGGGTGTCCGGCGCGAGGTCGAGACCGCCTTCCGCGGTCAGGCCGAGCGGATCCTCAATTCGATGGACGTGGTGCAGCGCGAGGAGTTCGAAGCCATGCGGGACATGGCGGTGAAGGCCCGCGCCGAGAACAAGAAGCTCGCCGCCCGCCTCGACGAACTCGAGGCGAAGGTCGCGTCGCTCGCCGGAAACAGGGCCGGAACCGGCGTCTGATCGCCCGCCGTCAGGCCTCGCGCAAAAAGTTCAGCGGGTCTGTCCACAGGCGCCCCAGCGCGAAAAGGTGTTCGCGCTGAATCGCTTACGCTGCGGCGCAGCAAGCCGGCGCCCGATCTATCCACACCCCCCGACGCGCCGCGCGAAAAAACCGCTGGAACCGCGTCCTCGCATCAATACACTGAATCTACAGCATGATTCGAGCATGCGCCGGGCAGGGGTGGCCCGGGTGGAGGTATGAGGCCTTCTTCGTCCGTCCCGGTTCGTCGTCGCGTCACGTGCGTTTCCGGTGGAGCGCGCGAACGGCGCTCCCATAGCCACAGGAAGCAACCATGAGCCTTCTGGAAATCGACCTGTCCCGCGAAGCGCATCCCGTCGATGTGATCGAGGCGGTCGCCAACGCCAACGAATGGGCCTTCGAGAGGGCCGGCGACGACGAGATCGCGATCTCGGTCGCGGGCAACTGGACCGATTATCACATCTCCTTCTCCTGGATGGAGGATTTCGAGGCGCTGCATCTGGCCTGCGCCTTCGACATCAAGGTCGCGGAGCCGCGGGTGACCGAGGTCTTGCGGCTGCTGGCGCTGATCAACGAGCAGATGCTGTTCGGCCATTTCGACCTGTGGGAGCAGGAGGGGGCGATCATGTTCCGCCAGGCGCTGATGCTGAACGGCGGAGTCGAACCCACCGGCCAGCAGGTCGAGGTGCTCCTGTCGACCGCGCTCGAAGCCTGCGAATGCTACTTCCAGGCCTTCCAGTTCGTCGTATGGTCGGGCGTCTCGGCGCGCGATGCGCTGCAGAGCGTGCTCTTCGAGACGCACGGGACCGCCTGACCGTGTCGGCCGGTTCCGAGCGCAAGCCCGACATCACCTTCGGGGATTTCGACCGCGTCGACATCCGGGCCGGCACCATCGTGGAGGCCGAGCCTTTCCCGGAGGCCCGCAAGCCCGCGATCAAGCTGAAGATCGACTTCGGGCCGGTGATCGGCGTGAAGAAGTCCTCCGCCCAGATCACCAAATACTACAGCCCCGAACAGCTCGTCGGCCGGCAGGTGATGGCTGTCGTCAATTTCCCGCCGCGCCAGATCGGCAAGTTCATGTCGGAGGTGCTGACGCTCGGCTTCCCCGACGAGGAGGGCGCGGTCGTGCTGGCCGCGATCGATCTGAAGGTGCCGGATGGTGGCCGGCTGTTCTGAGCCGCCGGCTGTCCCCTACGGACGCTCCATCAGCCGCGCCACCTCCGTTAGCCCTTCGAGAATGACCCGCCGCCTGCCGGCCGGAAGTGCGGCGTACCGGCCGGCGAAGGCTTCGCCGAGGGAGAGCGGTGCCGACGCGACCATGGCTCGGCCCTTTTCCGTCAGGCGCGTGTAGACGACCCGCCGGTCCGTTGTGGAACGATAGCGCTCGACGATCGCCCGACCCTCCAGGTTCTCCAGGATCATCACAACCGTCGCCGGGCTGAGATCGGCATAGTCCGACAGCGCGTTCGTGGTGACCTCGCCCAGTTCGAGCACGCCGGTCAGCACCGCCAGCTGCGGCGCGGTGAGGCCGCTGGCGCGCGCGAGCGCCCGCGAGCGCACGTCGTTGGCCCGCACGATCCGGCGCACCGCCTTCATCAAGGTCCTGAATTCGCCTGCGAGATCCTCCGGCGGGTGGAACCCTTCTTCTTCCGGCACGTTCGCCACTTCGTCGCCCATGGACGTGTCGCCCTATCATTTGACTTCTAATGATTAGGGTTATAATTATCACGGCGACGAAGACAAGATCAACGACAACGGAGGCTCGGGCACGCATCGATGTGCGGAATTTGTGGTGAGATAAGACTGGACGGCACGGCGCCGTCTCCGATCGCGATCGCGAAGATGACGGACGTGATGGCGCCGAGGGGGCCGGACGGGGCGGGGCTCGTGATGCACGGCAATGCCGGCTTCGGGCATCGCAGGCTCAAGATCATCGACCTTTCGGAGCGCGCGCAGCAGCCGATGGTCGATTCGGGCCTCGGCCTCACGATCGCCTTCAACGGCTGCATCTACAACTATCCCGAACTGCGAGCCGAACTGGAACAGAAGGGCTATTCCTTCTTCTCGACCGGCGACACCGAGGTGATCCTGAAGGCCTGGCGCGAATGGGGCGAGGGCTGCGTGGAGCGATTCCACGGCATGTTCGCCTTCGTGCTGCAGGAGCGTGACACCGGCCGCATCGTCATGGCGCGCGACCGCTTCGGCATCAAGCCGCTCTACCTGTCCGAAACGCCGGGCCGCATCCGCTTCTCCTCCTTCCTGCCGGCGCTTCTTGCTGCCGGCGACGTCGACACGTCCATCGATCGGGTGGCGCTGCACCATTACATGAGCTTCCACGCCGTCGTGCCGCCGCCGCGAACCATCATCGAAGGCGTGCGCAAGCTGCCGCCGGCGACGATCCGCGTGATCGAGCCCGATGGAACGACCCGGGACAGCATCTACTGGAACCCGCCCTTCGGACGCGACCCGCACGATGCCGCCGTCTCGCGCGAGGAGTGGGCGGACCGCGTGCTCGAAGCGCTGAGGCTCGCCGTCAAGCGGCGCATGGTGGCGGACGTGCCGGTGGGCGTGCTGCTTTCCGGCGGCGTCGATTCCTCGCTGATCGTCGGTCTGCTCGCCGAGGCGGGCCAGCACGGGCTGATGAGCTTTTCGGTCGGCTTCGAGGAGGCCAATGGCGAGAAGGGCGACGAGTTCGTCTATTCCGACCTGATCGCCGAACGCTACGGGACGAAGCACCACAAGATCTTCGTCCCCTCCGACCAGCTGATGGATGCGCTGCCGGGCACCTTCGCGGCGATGTCGGAGCCGATGGTCTCCTATGACAATGTCGGATTCTACCTCCTGTCCAAGGAGGTGTCGAAGCACATCAAGGTGGTGCAGTCGGGGCAGGGTGCCGACGAGATCTTCGGCGGCTACCACTGGTACCCGCCGCTGATGGATTCCGACGACGTGGTGGGCGACTATGCCCGCGTCTTCCTCGACCGGGATCATGCGACGCTGAAGACGCAGCTGGCGCCCGGGTGGATCGACGGCCGCGACCACAGCCGCGACTTTATCGCCGAGCGCCTGCTGCGGGCCGGCGCCGACACGCCGGTCGACCGGGCGCTGCGGCTCGATTCGACGGTCATGCTCGTCGACGACCCGGTCAAGCGCGTCGACAACATGACCATGGCCTGGGGGCTGGAGGCGCGCGTGCCGTTCCTCGATCACGAGCTGGTCGAGCTCGCCGCGCGCATCCCGCCGGAGGAGAAGATCCGCGACGGCGGCAAGGGTGTGCTGAAGGACGTGGCGCGGCGGATCGTGCCGTCGGAGGTGATCGACCGGAAGAAGGGCTACTTCCCGGTGCCGCAGCTCAAATATGTCGACGGGCCCTATCTGGACCTCGTGCGCGACGCGCTCTCCTCGCAGGCCGCGCGCGACAGGGGCCTGTTCCGGCAGGAGTGGCTCGACACGCTGTTTGCGAACCCCTCCGACCACATCACGCCCCTGCAGGGATCCGAACTCTGGCAGGCGGGTCTCCTGGAACTGTGGCTGCAGACGCACGGGATCTGACGATGGCGAAGACGAAGACGGCGGAACCCCGCCGCAACACCGGCAAGGCCGAGCGCGCGCTCGGCCACCGGCTCAAGCGGCTGCGCACCGAATCGCAGAAGCCGCCGATCGGCCCGCATGCGGGCGAAGCCGGGCCGACGCGGCATTCGGTGGCGCTCGACTGCGGCTGGGGACGGCTCCTGTTCTCGCAGACCTATCCCGACAACCCGTCCATCATCGACGCCCTGTCGCACGAG
Organism: Aquibium microcysteis; assembly: GCF_014495845.1. Lineage (NCBI taxonomy): Bacteria > Pseudomonadati > Pseudomonadota > Alphaproteobacteria > Hyphomicrobiales > Phyllobacteriaceae > Aquibium > Aquibium microcysteis. The sequence continues at coordinate 2,208,118 of NZ_CP061080.1, read as the reverse complement.
GGTGACAAGCGGCGCGACATCGCCTTCTACGTGCGCGACCCCCATGTGCTGCTGTCGCTGGCGCCGCAGGAGACCTTCCTCGACCCCTCGCACACCTATCGCCTCGACCTCTCGACCTACCGGGCGAGCCGCCGCAAGCCGAAGAGCTTCTTCATCCGTCGCCTCGCCTCGCAGGTCGATGCGGATGCCGTCAACACCATCTATGCGGCGCGCAACATGGTGACCGTGAGCCCGGACTTCTTCTGGGCCAACCGCGACAGCCGTTCCATCACCTATATCGTGGCGGAGGACGAGACGACGGGGGACGTGATCGGCACGGTGACGGGGGTTGACCACCAGCGGCTGTTCGGGGACCCGGAGCGCGGTTCCTCCCTCTGGTGCCTTGCCGTCGACCCGCAGTGCCGTCATCCCGGCGTCGGCGAGATGCTGGTGCGCCGACTGGCCGAGCATTTCCAGGCGCGAGGTGCGGCCTTCATGGACCTGTCGGTCATGCACGACAACGAACAGGCCATCGCGCTCTACGAGAAGCTGGGCTTCCGCCGCGTGCCGATCTTCGCCGTCAAGCGCAAGAATCCGATCAACGAGAGGCTCTTCGCCGGGCCGATCCAGGGCTATGACGAGCTCAACCCCTATGCGCGCATCATCGTCGACGAGGCGCGCCGCCGCGGCATTCAGGTCGAGGTCACCGATGCGGCGGGCGGCTTCTTCAGTCTCGCCTATGGCGGGCGCTCGGTGCACTGCCGCGAGAGCCTGTCGGAAATGACCTCCGGCGTGGCGGTGTCGATCTGCGACGACAAGGCCGTGACGCGCCGCGTGGTTGAGCGGGCCGGCTTGAAGGTCCCGGACCAGATCGCCGTCGAGAGCGATGGCGACGAGGCCATCGCGGCGTTTCTCGCCAGGCACGGCAGCATCGTGGTCAAGCCCGCGCGCGGCGAGCAGGGGCGGGGCGTGTCGGTCGGGCTCGAGACGCCGGAGGACACGCGCGCGGCCATCCGGACTGCGCTCGAGGTCTGCGACAGGGTGCTGCTGGAAGCCTGCTTCCAGGGCGAGGACCTGCGTCTCGTCGTCATCGACTACAAGCTGGTCGCCGCCGCGATCCGCCGCCCGCCCTGCGTGATCGGCGACGGGGAACACGACCTGCGCACGTTGATCGAGCGCCAGTCGCGGCGGCGCGCGGCCGCGACGGGCGGCGAGAGCACCATCCCGGTCGACGCCGACACCGGGCGGTGCCTGGCAGGCCAGGGGCTGTCGCTGGACACGGTGCTCGAGGCCGGGCGCGAAATCGTCGTGCGCAAGACGGCCAACCTCCACACCGGCGGCTCCATCCACGACGTCACCGGCATCGTCCACCCGCGCCTGGTCGACGCCGCCTGCGCCGCGGCCCGCGCCATCAAGATCCCGGTCGTCGGCATCGACTTCATGGTCCGGCGCGCCACCGAGCCGGACTACGTCTTCATCGAGGCGAACGAACGGCCGGGGCTCGCCAACCACGAGCCGCAGCCGACGGCACAGCGTTTCATCGATCTCCTGTTTCCGCATTCCCGGCCGATTCCCGCGTCGCAGTCGCCATCCGGCCGCCCGGAGCAGTCGCCGTGACGAAGCTTTCCATCGACACCGGCTATCTCGCTGCGCAGCTGAAGGCGCTGCTTTCGATCGACAGCCCGACGGGCTTCACCGACACCGTCGTGCGGCATGTCTCGCGCGAACTCGAGCAGCTCGGCATGAGCGTCGAGCTCACCCGGCGCGGCGCCATCCGCGCGGTTCGGCAGGGCAGCCGGCGCCAGGGCGCCCGCGCCATCATCACCCATCTCGACACGCTCGGCGCGCAGGTAAAGCGCGTCAAGGAGAACGGGCGGCTCGAACTCGTGCCGATCGGCCACTGGTCGTCGCGCTTCGCCGAAGGGGCCCGTGCCAACATCTATTCCTACGAGGGCAGGCATCGCGGCTCGATCCTGCCGCTGATGGCATCCGGCCACACCTTCAACGACGGCGTCGATACCCAGCCCGTCGACTGGGCCCATATCGAGCTCAGGATCGACGCGCGCACCACGAGCAAGGCGGAGACGCTGGCGCTCGGCATCGACATCGGCGACATCGTCGCGATCGATCCCGAAACCGAGTTCATGGACAACGGCTTCATCGTCTCGCGCCACCTCGACGACAAGGCCGGCGTCGCCGCGTCGCTGGCCGCCCTGGAGGCGATGGAGCGGGCACAGGCGCGTACGCCGGTCGACATCCACTGGCTGTTCACGATCGCCGAGGAGGTGGGCGTCGGCGCGACCGCGATCGTGGCCCCGGAGGTCGCCTCGATGGTCGCCGTCGACAACGGCACCACGGCACCCGGACAGAATTCTTCGGAGTTCGGCGTCACCATCGCCATGGCCGACCAGACCGGACCCTTCGACTACCACCTCACCAAGAAGCTGATCGACCTCTGCCGCGACGGCGATATCCCGATGCAGCGCGACATCTTCCGCTTCTACCGCTCGGATTCCGCCTCCGCGGTCGAGGCCGGCCACGACGTCCGCACCGCGCTGATCGCCTTCGGCGTCGATGCCTCGCATGGCTACGAGCGCATCCACATGGACGCGCTGGTCTCGATCGCCGAACTCATCACCGCCTATGTGACCAGCCCGCTGGAGATCAAGCGCGACATCGAGGAGATCTCGGGCATGTCCGGCTTCACCGAACAGCCGAGCGCCCCGCATGACGGAAGTTCGGGGGAGGGGTAGTCCGACCGTCCCCGGAGCCAGGTTCCGTGGTGCCGGAACAAGAGCCGACGCCGGCGTCTCCCTCCCCTTCGAGGGGAGGGTAAGGGTGGGGGTTCGGACGTGAGACGGACGCAACCCGGGCGTCGCCGGGCTGCATGCATTCCTTGACTTGGCCCTGCGGGCCCACCCCCACCCCCACCCCTGACCGCTGCCCACAAGGGGGAGGGGGACCACCACCCTCTCAATCCGTCGTCACCACATAGTCCGCACGGCCCTCCCATACGAGCTTCCAGCGCGCGCCGGGCCGCACGTTCTGTACGCTGTGCGGTTCGAAGGCGACGAGGCAGGTGCCGCGGCGGCGGCGCGCGGACGGGTAGATCAGGCCGCGGCTGCCCGCCTCGCGCAGGCGCCGCGCCAGCGCCTGCCCGGCCGGATAGGCCGTCGCGGGATCATGGCCGAGGCAGTCCAGGGGGGCGGTCACCTTGCGCAGATCGTGGAAGTCGCCGATGAAGCCGGCGAGCAGCGACTGGTAGACCGCCTCGTCCTCGAAGCGGGCGATGCGGGCCAGTTCCCGGGTGCGGTGAAAGCCCACCTCGGCGATGGCGGTAAGCTCGTCGAAGGCGCAGTACCAGGCGCCGCGGTCGCCGGCGTTGAAGCGGTTGCCCTCGGGCCGCGTGTAGGCGAAGGCGGCGTTGATAGTGGTGTGGCCCCAGGCGCGGAACACCGTCTCGCGTGGATCGAGCGAGCCCGCCCCGACCGTCTGCGCCTTCAGACGGCGGTTGGTCAGCCCTTCGATCTCGGCCAGCAGCGCGAACTCCTCCTCCGTGTCCACGAGGGCGCGCAGCACCGGCGGCTTGAAATAGGCCGTGGAAATGAGCCTGACCGTCGCCTGCTCCGCGATCGTCGTGAGCGGCGGTATCAAACGCCGCCCCGCAGGGCGTCGACATGGTCGCGCGTCGACAGGATGGCGGGCAGACCGCCGTCGATCATCGCGTCGAGCGGGCTGCGGTTGCCGAAGGCGGGACCGGCGTTGGGGAGGCGCACCCAGTCGTCCGCGAGCGGCTCGGAAAAGTAGAGATGCAGCGCCTTGTACAGCCCCACGACCCCGCTCGCGCGCAACATCTGGTCGCGCGACAGGCGGCCGCTCCATCCGCCCGCCTTCATACGATTCCAGGTGCGTCCCGACACGTCGAGCAGGTTGGCGGCGTCGTCGCCGCGCAGTCGCCAGGCCTCGGCGATCCGCACGAAGGCCTTCGCCGCCACGGCGGCGGCTTCGGCGCTGCCGTCCAGCTGGCTCCCGGTCCGGATCCCGTCTGCGACTGCGGTCTGGGCCATCACCCTCTCCTTGCCACCTGGCTAAGTTTAGGGTGCCATTTGGCGAAGTTCAAGAGGCCCGGACTCCGAACGCTCAGGCCGGCAGCCGGATGGTTGCGCGCAGGCCGCCCATCGGGCTGTCCGAGAGCATGATGTCGCCGCCATGGCTGCGCGCGATGTCGCGGGCGATGGACAGGCCGAGCCCGGTGCCGCTGGCATCCTGGTTGCGCGCGTCGTCCAGCCGGACGAAAGGCTTGAAGACGTGCTCGCGCTTTTCCGACGGGATGCCGGGTCCGTCGTCGTCGATCACCACCGTCAGCGAGCCGCGGGTATGGGTGGCATGCACATGCACCGACTTCGCATAGCGGAAGGCGTTGCCGACGAGGTTCGACATCAACCGCGTGAAGGCGGCGGGCCGGACCAGAAGGTCGGGCGATCCGGTTATCTGGGTCGTCAGCTTGCGCCTGCGCAGCCGCGCCTCCTCCGATAGGCGCTCGAACAGGCTTTCGATGTTGAGCTGTCCGGTGTCCTCCGACGCCTCGCCGCGGGCGAAGGCGAGATAGCCTTCGAGCATCGACTGCATGTCGTCGATGTCCTGGTTCAGCGCCTCGGTCTCAGGCCGCTTGCCGGCAATGGCGAGCTGCAGCTTGAAGCGGGTGAGGATCGTGCGCAGATCGTGGCTGACGCCTGTGAGCATGGCGGTGCGCTGCTCGATCTGCCGCTCGATGCGCTCGCGCATCAGGATGAAGGCGGTACCGGCGCGCCGCACCTCGTCGGCGCCGCGCGGGCGGAAATCCGGCGGCGGCGGCCGGCCCTTGCCGAAGCTCTCCGCTGCCGCTGCGAGCTGCTGGATGGGCCTGATCTGGTTGCGCAGGAAGAGTACGGCGATGACGATCAGCACCAGCGACGTGCCGACCATCCACAGAAGGAAGATGTGGGTGTTGGAGGCGTAGGCCTGGCTGCGGCGGGCGAAGACGCGCAGCACCATGTCGTCCAGCCGGATGCGGATCTCGACGATGGCCGAGTCGCCCACCGTGTCGAGCCAGAAAGGACGATTGATCTGCCGGGTGATCTCGGCCGACAGCACCTGGTCCAGAATCGAGAAGAACGGCTTCGGTCCAGGGGCGGGGAGGGGGTCGGGCGGCATGATGTCCACCTTCAGCCCGAGCCGTTCCTGCGCGATGCGCAGCACGTTCTGGTAGCCGTTCTGGTCGGGATAGGTTTCGATCATGTCGATGATGGCGGCGATGTCGCGCGTGACCGCCATCGACAGGCGCTGGGTCACGGTCTGCCAGTGGCGTTCCATGAAGACGAAGGCCACCACCGACTGCAGCAGGATCATCGGCGCGATGACGATGATCAGCGAACGGGCGTAGAGCCGCTTCGGCATGAACAGCGAGACGCGGCGCCAGAAGCGGCGCCAGCCATCCGGCAGGATGCCCGCCATCCGGAGCAGCAGTGCGCCGCTCTCGTCCTTCCGTTCGCTGCGGGTCTCGCTGGTCGCCATACCGTCCTTCGTGCGTGCGGCGCGGCCGGTGCCGCGTCATGTCGCCACGCAGTGTAGTCGAGGGCCTCGCCCGACGGAACCGGCCGGAGCGCCGGCCGCGCCTATTCGACGCTGAGGCGATAGCCGACGCCGCGCACGGTCTGCAGCCAGACCGGATTGGCCGGGTCGCGCTCGATCTTGCGGCGCAGCCGGTTGATCTGCACGTCGATGGTGCGCTCGCCGACCTCGGCGTCCCCGCTCACCAGTTCGTGGCGGGGAATCGTCTCGCCCGGACGCTCGGCGAAGATCGCCAGGATGTCCTGCTCGCGATCGGTCAGCTTGATCGCCTCGCCGGCGTTCTTCAGCTCGCGGCGGGCGATCTGGAAGGTGTAGGGCCCGAAGACGATCTGCTCGGCCTTCGGCGTCTGCGGCGGACCGCCGCGGCGCAGGATGTTGTTGATGCGCAGGATGAGCTCGCGCGGATCGAAGGGCTTCGGCAGGTAGTCGTCGGCGCCCGCTTCCAGGCCGGCGATGCGGCTGTCGGTCTCCGACAGCGCGGTCAGCATCAGGATGGGCACTTCCTTGCGCTCGCGCAGCGAGCGGGTGAGGTCGACGCCGCTTTCGCCCGGCATCATCACGTCGAGCACGATGAGATCGAAGTCCAGTCCCTCGAGCTTGCGCCGCGCCTCCGCTGCGGTGGCGGCGACCGTGACGCGGAATCCGTTGGACGACAGAAACTGCATCAGGAGGGTCCGGATACGCGTGTCGTCGTCGACCACCAGCAGATGCGGCGCGTCGTCCGAGGGAACCACCATGTCATCGACCATCGTTCGCTTCTCCCTCGACCACCGGCGCATCGCCGTGCGGCAGCCGATCGATCTGCGCACGCAGCTCCGGGTTCACCATCGCCTTCAGGAACCGGCCGACGACGGCGCGTTCCTCCGGTCCGGTCTCCTGCAGAGCGGAACGAATGCGACGCGACTGTGGCAAGGCGAGGGCAAGCGCCAGGGCGCGGCCTTTCTGCGTCGGATAGAGTTCGCGCTGGCGGCGATCCTTCGGCCCCTGGATCTGGACGACGTGGCCGGTATCGATCAGCTGCTTGAGAACGCGCGCCAGGCTCTGCTTGGTGATCTTCAGAACGTCCAGGAGTTCGGCCACCGTCAGCCCCGGCATCCGGTTGACGAAGTGGAGGACGCGGTGATGGGCGCGGCCGAAGCCGTCGGTGGACAGGATCTGGTCGGGATCCGACGTGAAGTCGCGATAGGCGAAGAAGAAGAGCTCGATCAGGTCGAGTTCCAGCCCCTCGCGCGCGACGAGCGCTGCGCGAATGGGGCCGCCGTCGCCCGGAACGTTCTCCTTCATGTCGACTCCGTTTTCCGAAAAATATGTCAGCCATGTTGACATATCTCCGGCCCACTGGTAATTTTCATCAAGCTTTTCGGCAGATTGCGAACGAAAAGGCAAGTCTGGAGCGTCGTGGCGGCGGGTCCGACGGTTTGCTTTTTTCCCTCGATCGGCAAGAATGCTCCCCGCCGCAGGAGCGGCCGGGCCATATGGGTCATTGTTCCAACGATAGGCGGGCTGCGGCCCGCGGGAGGTCAGCATGGCATCCGTTCCCTTCGATCAGCTCGACGGCTACATCTGGATGAACGGCGAATTCGTGAAGTGGGCGGATGCGAAGATCCACGTGCTGACGCACGGCCTGCACTACGCCAGCGCGGTGTTCGAGGGCGAGCGGGCCTATGGCGGCGAGATCTTCAAGCTCACCGAGCACACCGAGCGGCTGCACGAATCGGCCCGCATCCTCGGCTTCAAGATTCCCTATTCGGTCGCCGAGATCGACGACGCCTGCCGCACGCTGCTGAAGAAGCAGGGCTTCACCGATGCCTATGTCCGGCCGATCGCCTGGCGCGGTTCGGAGATGATGGGCGTCTCGGCGCAGAACAACCGCATCAACTGCGCCATCGCCATCTGGCAGTGGCCGAGCTATTTCGATCCGGCGCAGAAGCTCAAGGGCATCCGCCTCGATCTGGCCGAGTACCGCCGGCCCGATCCGCGCACGGCGCCGTCGAAATCCAAGGCCGCCGGCCTCTACATGATCTGCACCATCTCCAAGCACGCGGCCGAGGCCAAGGGCTACGCCGATGCCATGATGCTCGACTGGCGCGGCCAGGTGGCCGAGGCGACCGGCGCCAACGTCTTCTTCGTCAAGGACGGCAAGCTGCACACGCCCAAGCCCGACTGCTTCCTGGACGGCATCACGCGCCGCACGGTCATCGACCTGGCGAAGCGCCGCAATCTCGAGGTGATCGAGCGGGCGATCATGCCCGAGGAACTGGAAGGCTTCGAGCAGTGCTTCCTCACCGGCACGGCCGCCGAAGTGACGCCGGTTTCGGAGATCGGACCCTACAACTTCGTCGTCGGCGAGATCGCCAGGACGCTGATGGAAGACTATTCGGCCGAAGTGCAGCCCCGCCGGGCGCTGGCCGCGGAGTAGCGTCGACAGACGCGATTCCCCTCCCCTTGCGGGGAGGGGTTAAGGGGGTGGTTGCGACACCCGGAAGGCAAGAAAAGACCCTTGCCCGAGCCGAGCCATCGCCGGTTCGCACCTTCGCCCCGACCCCCACCCCCGGCCCCGCAGGGGCGAGCCACCCGTCCCGCCCGTCCTTCGGACCCCCGCAAGGGGGGAGGGGAGCCCGGCGCGACACCCTCATCCCCCCATTTCCCTGTGGACGCCTCCGCCCCTCCCGCCTATGTCGGGGCGAACGCGACAGAAGGAAACGCCATGGGACAGCTCAACGCCGGGATCGTTCCCGTCACGCCCTTCCAGCAGAACTGCACGATCCTGTTCGACGCCGACGACAAGACCGCTGTCGTCGTCGATCCCGGCGGGGACGTCGACCGCATCCTCTCGGCCATCTCGGAGAACGGGCTCGACGTGAAGGCGATCTGGCTGACGCATGGCCACATCGATCATGCCGGCGGGGCGATGGAGCTGAAGGAGGCGCTCGGTGTCGAGATCCTCGGGCCGCATGCCGACGATACCCCGCTGCTGGCCAATCTCGAAAGCCAGGCGCAGATGTTCGGTCTCGGCGGAGCCGTGCGCAACTGCACGCCCGACCGCTTCCTGACGGAAGGCGAGACCGTCTCCTTCGGGGGGCACGTCTTCGAGGTGCTGCACTGCCCGGGTCACGCGCCCGGGCACGTCGTCTATTTCAACCGCGCGGCCCGGTTCGCCCATGTCGGCGACGTCCTGTTCGCCGGGTCGATCGGCAGGACCGACCTGCCGGGCGGCAACCACGACCAGCTCATCGCGTCGATCAGGAACAAGCTCTTCCCCCTCGGCGACGACGTCGGCTTCATCTGCGGGCACGGGCCCGGCGGACGGATCGGCGAGGAGCGGCGTACGAATCCCTTCCTGCGATAGGCTGGAGCCGCACGCGGCCGCGAGCCGGGCGACCGGCAGGCCGCCCGGCCCGGCTTCAGTCGGCCACGCAGAAATGGTCGTATCCGTCATAGCCGCGGAACGTGCCCGTCTGCGGATCGAAGGACCGGTAACGGGCCGCGCAATAGCGGTACCAGTCGCGGGTCCAGGGCTCGATCTGACCCTCATAGGCGATGGAATAGTCATCGTAGGGTGCCGGCGGATAGTCGTCCGTGCCGTAGTCCGCCGGTGCGTCGTCGATCGCGGTGGCGGCGATGATCCCGATGGCCAGCCCGAGCACGCCGGCCGCCACCAGATCGGCGGTGGCGTCGTGACGGTGATGATGCTGCGGGTGACGCGGCCGCTGCTCGCGCCAGCGCTCGCCCGCGCTCGCTTCCAGGACCGGAACGAGGGTGGCGGCGGCCGCGGCGGCCGACAGGACGAGGGTTCGGGCGAGACGGTTCATCGTGATCTCCTTGGGTCTGCCGGCCCCTCTGGTGGCCGGCGATGACGGGAGATCTAGAAGGGGGTTGCTGAATGCTGGCTGAATGAGCCGGTCACCTGCCGTTCGGGTGTCTTCCGGGAGGGGCCGGAACGCCTGCCGTCGCATCCGTGCCGCCGGCCCGGCGCCTCGCATGCCTCGCCCTCGCGCGACCGGCAGGTTGATCGCTCCGGGCCTCCGAGACATGTGGCGATCCCTCGGAAACGCTCCGCAGGCTTCAGGTCTTCGTTTCCGCGCAAGTCTCCAGCCCGAAGCCGACGCCTGCCCGCGGGGAGACATGCCGTCAGCCGCGCCTGCCGGGCAGGGGGCGAAGAAAGCGGTCTTGCGGTCCTCGATGCCGTCGGGCGCCGAAGTCCCGTAGCGCTGGCATGTGGACGAAGACGTACTTGCCGCCATCGTCGGGAGGGATGGAGCCAAGCCCGTGCTCTCGTCGAAGAACCTGACCTTTCCGGCCACCCAGGCCGCGGGCCTTGCCCTGTTCCGTCAAGTTGCCGCCGCGACGAGACCCCCGATGTCCGCCGCACCGTGTGCCGAGGAGCGTCTGCCGCCACCCGCCGGCGAGCCCTCCGCTCCGCGGCGCATGCTGCCGCGGCGGGAGACGTCCCGGCGGCAGGTGCATCATAGCAGGGAGGGCGATCAGGGGACGACGACCGGTGATCGATTGTCCGGACGGCCGGGCAAGATTTGTGGCCGCGCGTCGAGGCGCGGCCGTGCAGGTGCTGAAGACGATACGGTTCCCGGGCGCAGGCCCGAGCCTGCGCCATGTTTGCGTCCGTCGTGTTCTTCCGGCGCGCGCCTACGCGGGACGAAGGTTGACCGCCTTCGGCCCCTTGCCCATGCGATCCGGCTCGGTGTCGAACGTCACCTTCTGACCTTCGGCCAGCGATCCCATGCCCGACGCCTGAACGGCCGAAATGTGGACGAAAACGTCCTTCGCGCCGCCGTCCGGCTTGATGAAGCCGAAGCCTTTTTCGTTGTTGAAGAACTTGACAGTGCCCGTCTGGGGCATGGGAAACTCCTCTTCCCGTCGTGGATCGAAGGATCGGCGCCAGGCGTTGGCCACGGAGCCGGTCCGGGTCAGCGTTCGCGTCGAGTGTTCACACTTTCGGGGAAAGGTCGTCCTCTAACGTTCCAGTCTCCGGGCCTGCACATAACCCGAACAGTTCGGAACGTTGCACGAAAATCGGCGATTGGCAAGACGAGTCGTCGTTCACGGGATCGGGAGCGAAAGTAATTCTGAAAACTAACAGCGACTTATCGTGCCGATCGTCCGGCCGGCGGCCGGTCTGAGCCGACTTACGGCAACCGGGACCCGGGTTCGCTCGACCGGGTGACCCGCCGGATGCTGCAGTCCTGGCCCACGTGGCGGTGAAGGACGACGCCGAGACCGGGCACGAAGTGACGCTGCACGTCGCGATGACAGTCGAGCGGGACGATTTTTTCGCGTGCCGGTACCGGGCGGCAGTCGCCCGGCAGGTGACGGTGGCGCAGCGTCTCGCGAAACGCCGGCACATGGTGCCGCTGAACGTCGGAATGGCAGCCGCCGACGAGAACCGGTCGATGCCCATCCTCCAGCGCGGACGCTCCGCCGGTGGGCACTGAAGCGAGGACAGAAGCGAGGGTTGCGAGTGCGGCTGCGGCGATCATGGCGGAAAGCATGACCGCGCAGCGGGCGCGATGCAAGCCCGCGCGGCTGCTGCCGGTTCGCCCGGTGCGGCGGGTCGGTTCCTGTCATTCGTGCACTGCACCATCACGCGGTGGAAGCGCGGGTAACGGTTCTGCGGCAAAGTGTGATGGAAAGGGCCTGTCGCTTTCGCGCGATTGCGCTACACTGTCGGCGAGTGGGCATGTGTTCCGTCGCGATCGCGGCTGAACCGCCGGGCGTCAACAGAGGAGGCCGGTCATCATGAATCTTCTTCACGAAGACGGCCAGACCAAGACCAAAGGCACGGAAGTTCTCGCGGACGACATCCGGCCGGTCGTCGACGCCGTCTGCAACGAACTCGGCATTGCGGCACGCGAACGCCGACGCCGGGCAGCCGTCGAGGAGCGCATCCTCGTCGCGTGGCGCCGAGGTCCGCGCCAGCCGCTCGATCTCGTGCGCGCCGGCCTCGAGGGGTGAGGCGCCGCCCGTTCGATCGGGGGCGGGACGGGTCCGGACAATGGGAGAGACGCGGGACGCCGCCTCCGAAGTCTCGGCAATGAACAGATACCTGTTGCCGGACCGATCCTGGATGTCTCCGGCATGAGGGAGTTCAGGCCGGGAAAAGCCACGAAACTGCGGCTTGCCGGTTAAGATCGCTTTCCGGCTTGCAACATGGGCCGAACTGCCCCATATTGGAAGCAAGCGAGAAACCGCTTTTCGGGCGCAGGATGACCTGCAGCCGGAAATGCCTCCTCTGAACTGGGGGCGAGTGGTTCCTCGCCGGTGAGCGGAAGGGTCTGCCCGAGGGCGGGCCGCCGCTGAACCGGACGACCGCCGAGGGAACTGACCACGGATGTACTGGCAGCCTCCCGACGGCGGTCACGCGCCGGATCGCGAACCGGAAGCGGGGCACGGCCCCGCTTTTTGTTTTTCCGGAGGGTCGAAACGGAGGTCCGGTCGCGCGTACCGTGAGCGTGGCACGGCCGTACGGCCGCGTCGTGCGTTCATCCAGTTTCCGTGATCGGCATCCTGCGGCCGGTCGCCGTTCGGCATCGGAATGTGTCCGCAGGAGGACGGGACGGACAGGCGAATCGCGGCCCGCACCCGGCTCACAGTGGCCGGCGGGTTGCTATCCGTGGCGTTCATGACGGTAACGAAAGGGGACATGAGATGGCCAAAGGCCAGTTGCGCAGCAACAAGGAAGTTCGCAAGCCGAAGAAGGACAAGAAGGCGGCACCCGCCCCGACCCCCTTCGGCGCGCAGGTGAAGCAGGCCAACGAAGCGGCCGCCAAGAAGAAGTGAAGAACCGCCGGTCCGCCGGCGCGACCAACCGACGATCAGGACAAAAGGACAGGATATCCCTTGCAGGTACTCGTACGCGACAACAACGTGGATCAGGCCCTTCGGGTGCTGAAGAAGAAGATGCAGCGCGAAGGCGTCTTTCGCGAAATGAAGGCGCGCCGCTCTTATGAGAAGCCGTCCGAGAAGCGCGTCCGCGAGAAGGCCGAAGCCGTCCGCCGCAGCCGCAAGGCCGCCCGCAAGCAGGCGCAGCGCGAGGGTCTCCTCCCGGCGCCGAAGAAGAAGGTCTTCGCCGCCCGTCCGGGCGCGGCCCCTTCCACGCCCCGCTACTGATCGCTGAGCGGCCGCGCGACCATGCGCGCGGCACGCTCGCACCGTGGCGCTCCTTCCGGGCGCCCGTTCCCCAGACGGAAAGGAGACAGGAATGGCCTCCATGACAAAGGAAAAGCTGTTCAAGCCGACGGAAGCCGGCCGCAGCAGCAAGTCCGACACCACCACCAATGCGTCGCGCGCCATCATCGACGCCGAAGTCTCGGCGCGCGAGAAGAAGACCGAGCGCCTGCGCAAGCTGCGGCTGGAGCAGGAGGCGGAGGCCGAGGCGCGCGGCGAGACCGCCGCACCCGTGAAGAAGCCGGTTGCCAGGAAGGCGCCCGCGACGAAGCCCGCGCCGCGCCGCGCGATCACCCAGCGGCCGCGCTGATACACCGATATCCCGGACGCTCAACGCTTCGCGCGGCTCGTCTTCCGGAATGACGCGGGCAAGGCGGCAGGCCCGGAGACCGCCTCCGCTCCCGCACGGCGCCGGAAGGACCGGTGCGTCGTCCGCGCCGTCCCGCCTTTCGACGACGTCCGAGGCATGGATCCCGGGTCTGCGCCTCCGCTGCGCTCCGGCTTCGCCCGGGATGACGACGGTGAAAAAGCCGCTCCGCTCCGGCTTCGCCCGGGATGACGACGGTGAGAGGGGCGCCGCCCCTCCGCTTCGCGCCGGATGACGACGGTCAAGAGCCGCCGCCCCTCCGCTTCGTCATCCCGGAACGGCGTCCGAGCGCAGCGAAGGACGACGTATCCGGGATCCATGCCTCGCCGTCTGCCGTCGACCGGGACGATGGAGAAGGACCGGTGCGTCGTCCGCGCCATCCCGCCTCTCGACGACGTCCGAGGCATGGATCCCGGGTCTGCGCCTCCGCTTCGCTCCGGCTTCGCCCGGGATGACGACGGTGAGAGGGGCGCCGCCCCTCCGCTTCGCTCCGGCTTCGCCCCGGATGACGACGGTCAAGAGCCGCCGCCCCTCCGCTTCGTCATCCCGGAACGGCGTCCGAGCGCAGCGAAGGACGACGTATCCGGGATCCATGCCTCGCCGTCTGCCGTCGGGCGGGACGATGGAGAAGGACCGGTGCGTCGTCCGCGCCGTCCCGCCTTTCGATGACCGCCGAGGCATGGATCCCGGGTCTGCGCCTCCGCTTCGCTCCGGCTTCGCCCGGGATGACGACGGTGAAAAAGCCGCTCCGCTCCGGCTTCGCCCGGGATGACGACGGTGAGAGGGGCGCCGCCCCTCCGCTTCGCGCCGGATGACGACGGTCAAGAGCCGCTTCGCTCCGGCTTCGCCCGGGATGACGACGGTGAGAGGGGCGCCGCCCCTCCGCTTCGCTCCGCTCCGCTTCGCGCCGGATGAGGACGGTCAGGAGCCGCCGCCCCTCCGCTTCGTCATCCCGGAACGGCGTCGAGCGCAGCGAGAGGCCGCGTATCCGGGATCCAGAGCTTCACCCGTTGCTTCGCGTCTCCCGCCCGGCCCGCGGTCGTTCCGGGAACCGGCGCTGCCGAACGCGCTGCAGATTCTTCTGCTCCGCCCCGGCTCATGCCGCCGGGTACGCGCCGGGACCGGGCCTATCCCCCGTTGACCAGGTCCAGGATCAGCCGGTGGACATTCCCGCCGGGGCTCATCTCCTCGCGGTCGAAGGCGTTGGAGCGTGCGCGCTGCTCCAGCGAGGCTTCGCCGAGCGGCGTCTGCAATTGCTGCCTGATCTTCCTGCAGCCGGGATCTTCCGGCACGTTTACCCCTACCGTCGTTGCGATGATGCGATCGACCATTTCCTTGATATGGTCGCCATGCACCTTCTCGTGCGCGGTCATGCCGGTGATGAAGCGCTTCCAGTTCGCCGCCAGCGGCGCCGACAGCTTCTGTGAAGGCTTCGGCAGGCGGTAGGTGATCGTCAGCCAGGGCTTGCCCGACACCAGCGAGCAGGATCCGTCCGGCTGCGGCCGGTAGTCGCGCGACCACTTGAGGTCGAAGGTCGTATAGGCGATCGCCCGCGTTCCCCCCGACAGCAGCGGCCCTTTCGCGCCGATCGAGGCGTAGAGTTCCATCCCGGTCGTGCCGGTCACCGCATAGGTCTCCGTCTTCTCCACCGCCGTCCAGTCCGCGGCGATGGCCGGTAACGGGAGGAGGAACACCGGTGCGAGCGCTCGGGCGAGGCGAAGCATCATCTTCATGGCGCCGTTCCCGTCGTTTTTCTGCCGTCCGGTGCGTAGACGCGTCTCATCCGGCACGCAAGCGCCACCTGGTCCGGGCTGCGGCCAGGTCTGCCTGCGAATCCGAGGCTGCCGTTCATCCGCCCGCCTGATCTGCAATTAAGAATAGAATTCCATCCCCGCAAATACAGTCGTTGATAGAAAGCGCGGATTAATGCTATTATTGGTTGCGTTTCGGAAGAGTGCAACCTGAGGAAGCTGTCCGGCCGCATGACAACGACGAAGGAGCATGGTGATGGCCAGTTACCCGGAATTCGACTCCAAGCAGATCGCGGCGGCACTCGATGCGGCGCGTAGCTTCCACGACGTCGCCAGCCTGCAGAAGGCCGGTCCGGCCGCCGCCGTCGCCGACGACGGACATCTGGCGCTCGCCGGCGGCTGCATCTCGGTCACGGTCAGCAACGGTCAGGTCTGTCTCAACCTGCCGCTCGGTTTCGGCAGCGTCTGCCTGCCGGTCCCGGGCTTCATCCCCAACGGCACGGCGGCCCAGGCCTGCATCCACATCTGCACGACCTTCGGCATCCCCACCGGCCTGACCGTGACCGTCAGCGTCGCCGGCAACATGATCGTCCAGAAGTCGTTCGGAAAGTGCTGACTCCCGGCCGCTGACGCTGCGATGCCTGTGCGCCGCGATGCCCGTCGGGGCGTCCGGCGCACGGGACGACCGCGCCTGCGGCACAGGCTTGCGCGGTCCCGCTACCGCCCCGGCCGCCCCGTCTTGCCCGGCCGCCGCTTCTGCCGTTTCTCGTCGGCCGGATCCTCGTAGGACCCCGCGCCGACCTTGCCGCGCACCAGCGGGCGCGGGTCTTCGAGGGGCTTGGGCGGCTTGACCCCCTCCACCGGCTTTTCCGTGCGGCGCACGGTCATCTCGTCCAGCGTGTTCTTGCGGAACAGCGAGCGGTCGACGGCGCCGGCCGGCGTCGCGTGGTCGCCCGAGGTGCCCATTTCGTCGAGCGTCGGTTTGGCGAACAGGCCGGCGGGCTTTTCCTTGCCGATCTGGCCCGCCTTGCCGGCCGGACCGGTCGGCTTGCCCTGCGCCTTCGCCTTGCGGCTCGCCTGCGTGTTCTCCACGCCGGTGTCGCGCGCCATCGGGTCGTCGAGCACGGCGAGTTCGGTCTCGCGCAGGCGCTTGATCTCGTCGCGCAGGCGGGCTGCTGTCTCGAAGTCGAGGTCGGCGGCGGCGTTGCGCATCGCCTTCTCCAGGTGCTCGAGATGTGCCTTGAGATTGTTGCCGACGAGATTGTCCTTGCCGCTCTCGGTGAAGCCCGAAATGTCGGCGCGGACGTGGTCCTTCTCGTAGACCGAATCGAGGATGTCGGCGATGCGGCTCTTCACGCTCTCGGGCGTTATGCCGTGCTCGGCGTTCCAGGCCAGCTGTTTCTCGCGGCGGCGCGTCGTCTCGGCCATCGCGCGGTCCATCGAGCCGGTGATCTGGTCGGCATAGAGGATGACCTTGCCGTCGACGTTGCGGGCGGCGCGGCCGATGGTCTGGATGAGCGAGGTCTCCGAACGCAGGAAGCCTTCCTTGTCGGCGTCGAGGATGGCCACGAAGCCGCATTCGGGAATGTCGAGACCCTCGCGCAGCAGGTTGATGCCGACCAGCACGTCGAAGGCACCGAGGCGCAGGTCGCGCAGGATCTCGATGCGCTCCAGCGTGTCGATGTCGGAATGCATGTAGCGCACGCGAATGCCCTGCTCGTGCAGATATTCGGTGAGGTCCTCGGCCATGCGCTTGGTCAGCACGGTGCAGAGCGTGCGGTAGCCCTTGCGCGTCGTCTCGCGGATCTCGCCCAGCACGTCGTCGACCTGGCTCTTGGCGGGGCGCACCTCCACCGGCGGGTCGATCAGCCCGGTCGGGCGGATCACCTGCTCGGCGAAGACGCCGCCGGCGGCCTCCATTTCCCAGTTGCCGGGGGTGGCGGAGACGGCGACGGTCAGCGGCCGCATCGCGTCCCACTCCTCGAAGCGCAGCGGCCGGTTGTCCATGCAGGAGGGCAGGCGGAAACCGTATTCGGCCAGCGTCGCCTTGCGGCGGAAGTCGCCGCGATACATGCCGCCGATCTGCGGCACGGTGACGTGGCTCTCGTCGATGAAGACGATGGCGTCGTCGGGAATGTATTCGAACAGCGTCGGCGGCGGTTCGCCTGGTGCCCGGCCGGTGAGATAGCGCGAATAGTTCTCGATGCCGGCGCAGGACCCTGTCGCCTCCAGCATCTCCAGATCGAAGCGCGTGCGCTGCTCCAGCCGCTGCGCCTCCAGCAGTCGTCCAGCCTTTTCAAGCTCGTGCAGCCGGTGCTGCAACTCCTCCTTGATCGACTTGATGGCCTGATTCAAGGTCGGGCGCGGCGTCACGTAGTGCGAGTTGGCGTAGATCTTGACGCTCTTCAGGTCCCCGGTCTTGCCGCCGGTCAGCGGGTCGAACTCGGTGATGCTCTCGATCTCGTCGCCGAACAGCGTGATGCGCCAGGCGCGGTCCTCCAGATGGGCGGGGAAGATCTCGATCGTGTCGCCGCGCACCCGGAACGAGCCGCGCACGAAGTTGATGTCCTGGCGCTTGTACTGCTGGGCGACGAGGTCGGCGAGCAGCTGGCGCTGGTCGAGCCGGTCGCCGACCTGCATCTGGAAGGTCATGGCCGTATAGGTCTCGACCGAGCCGATACCGTAGATGCACGACACCGAGGCGACGATGATGACGTCGTCGCGCTCCAGCAGCGAGCGGGTGGCCGAATGGCGCATGCGGTCGATCTGCTCGTTGATCGACGATTCCTTCTCGATGAAGGTGTCGGTGCGCGGCACGTAGGCCTCGGGCTGGTAGTAGTCATAATAGGAGACGAAATACTCGACCGCGTTGTCCGGGAAGAACTGCTTGAACTCCCCGTAGAGCTGCGCCGCCAGCGTCTTGTTGGGGGCGAGGATGAGGGCAGGGCGCTGCGTCTCCTCGATCACCTTGGCCATCGTGAAGGTCTTGCCCGAACCGGTGACGCCGAGCAGCACCTGGGTGCGCTCGTTCTCCTTCACGCCCGAAACGAGGTCGCGGATCGCCGCCGGCTGGTCGCCGGCCGGCTGGAACTCCGCCTTCATGACGATCTCGATGCCGCCTTCCGACTTCTCCGGCCGCGCCGGCCGGTGCGGCGTCCACAGCTGGCCGTTCTTGTGCAGCGGATTGCCGCTCTCGATCAGGTCCGACAGCGCCTTCACGGTCGCCGTCACGCCGCTGTTCGACAGCGAGGCGGCGTCCTCGAGCGAGATGTCCATGCCGGCGACCGGGTTCAGGCCGGCGGCCGCCCGCTCCCTGGCCGTCGCAGCCCCGCCCATCGAGGTGCCGCGCGCGGTCCTGGTGGGCGCGGCGGACCGCTCGGGGATCTTCTTGCCGGACTTGCGCGCGACCTCCGGCTCCGCCATGCCGGCAGCCTCCTTCTCCGCGTCGATCGCCACCTGCACCCGGTGCTTGCCTGCCTTCGAGCGGATCGCGCGCATCTCGGAGGCCCGCAACTCCTCCTCTGCGGCGCGCTCCATCTCGCGCGCCCAGTCGGAGACCGAGCCGCTCAGCGGCATGCCGGACAGCCCGGCCTGCGGCGCCTCGCCGAAGCCCTGCGGCTCCAGCGGCTCGGAAGCGTCCATGAAGTCGAGGATGGGGCTGCGCCGCTTTGCGGCGGACGCGTCGCGCTCCGCCCGCAGAGGGCGCTTCTTTTCGGGAGATCGGGCCATGTGTCGAATATGGAGAGAGTCACCCGAAATGGAAAGGGCGACGCCGGACGCAACGTGCAGGCTGCCGGTGCTCCTGACGGGAGGGTGTCAGGAGGTGCCGCCGACGTCAGAGATCCCTCGGCCGGACGAAGTCGGTGAGCCGGGCACCGCCGCCGGCCAGGTTGCGCCATTCCGCCTCCACCACGAACCGCGCCAGCGCGCCGGTCGGGAACTTTTCACGCAGCAGCGCCAGCGCACCGGCATCGGACCGGTCCGAGGCGAGGATGGCCGCGAGGTCTTCCAGGCCTGGATTGTGGCCGATCACGAGAAGCCGCCGCGCACCGGGCGGCGCCGCTCGGATGGCGGCGAGGATCGCCGTCGCCGAAGCGTCGTAGAGGGTCTCGTCGTAGCGGGTCGCGACGTTGCCGAGGGCAGGGCGCGCGAGGTCCCAGGTCTCGCGCGTGCGGCGCGCGGACGACGCGATCACGTGGTCGGGCCGCCAGCCGCGCGCGTCCGCCAGGGCGCCCATCCCGGGCGCGTCCCTGCGGCCGCGTGCGGAAAGCGGGCGGTCGAAATCGGCGAGCGAAGGGTCGTCGCGGCTCGACTTGGCATGTCTCAGCAGCAGCAATTCCCTCATGCCGTCTCCGACCTGTCCCCGGGGCGCGTGATTCGTGGTCGGGCTCAGGGTGGCCGAAGCGGCGAAGGGGCGGAAGAGGCGGGCTCAGCCGTAGCGAAGCTTGAGGCCGACGATGGCCAGCACGAAGGCGAGCGTCACCGCGTTGGCGACGATCACCGGCCAGGAACCGATCATCAGCCCGTAGATCAGCCACAGGAAGACGCCCGACGCGAAGACCGCGTTGGTGGCCAGCGAAATCCCCCCGGTCTGCCGTTCGCGCAGGATCTTCAGCGTCTGCGGCAGCCAGCACAGCGAGGTGATGACGGCGGCGACGGCGCCCAGAAGTTCGACGGAGAGAGGCACGGCGGGACACTTTCCAGAAGAGATTTGTCGCACCGCAATACACCCTTTGCGGTGGGCGCCGGAAGGTGGTGCGGCCGGCATTTCGTCGCGCCGTCCGGCGCCGGGGAGAAGCCGCCGTTCCTGCCGTCAGTCGATGACGCGCAGCCGGATCGCCTTTGCGACCGCCTGCGTGCGGTTTGCCGCGCCGAGCTTGTCGACGCAGCATCCCACGTGGTGCTCCACCATCTGCTCGGACAGTTCCAGGATTCCGGCGATTTCGGCCGCCGTCTTGCCCGCACTGGTCCACATCAGGCACTGCCGTTCGCGCAGCGTCAGCCGGAAGTCTCCGGTATGGCGCTCCTCGTTCTGGATCGTGACGATGCGGTCGAAAAGGCCGTGGGCGAAGAGGCTGAGCAGCGCCGTTTCGGCGAGCGGAAGGAGGGGCCTGTCGCCGCCGAACATGACCACGCCGCGATCGCCGCCCCGGCCGGCGACCGGCAGCGTCACGCCCATCCGTACGCCCGCCCCGGCGAGCACGGCGCGGGGGTGGTCGAGCCCGCGCGGCGGGGGGATGTGCCCGTCCCACGCGAAGGGGCGGGCCGCCGCGCGGGCGGCGGCCATGGAGCGGCTGCCGCTCGCCAGGATCGCGCGTTCGTAGGCCATGACGATCTCGCGCGGAAAGCTCGTCAGGGCGATCTGGCGCGTCGGCCTGCCCTGCGGCTCGGGATCGAAGCGCAGGACGGCGTGATGAAGGAAGCCGTGGTTCCGCGCGAGCAGGCAGAGGAAATCATGCGCTTCTCCGAGTGTCCGGAGGCCGTCCAGATCATCGAGCAAGACGCCGCGGAGCGGTGTCGCGGCGCAGGTCGCCGACATCATCATCTTTGCCCTCCAGGGGGTCTGCATCGCAGGGGGAGCGCTTCATCTTCGTCCATGACGGAAGCAACGCGCCAATACAGGAGAAGGTTCTCTCCGCGAAGAGGCAATGCTGCATTGCAACCATGCGAAAACATGGAGCCGGTGCCCTGGAGGATGCTGTCGGAAGCCGGCCGTCGACGCCTGCGTCGGCGGAATTCTTCCGGCCCGCCCACCTTTTCTTTCCGGAAGGTCCTCCTCTTGGTCTCGCCCGGCCGTCGCCGTGACGCGACGTCGCGTCGCCGCTGCCGGTTAGGCCGGCGACCGATCCGGCGTCCGCCCGCCGTCAGCCTTCCGCGTGGGCGGGCGTCCGGGTGCTCCCGGCTTCGGCGGCATCGAGCAGGACGTCCGGTGCGCGCAGCGTCCAGGCGACGCCGGCCGGCTCGAACGTGTAGTCGACGGTGCCGGAAAGGTTCTGCGCGGTCAGCCTCTCGATCACCACCTGTCCGAAGCCCGAACGGGTGGGTTCGGCGACCGCGGGTCCGCCGCGTTCCAGCCAGGACAGATGGATCCCGGTGGTGCCGACCCGCTGCCACCGCACCGCCACCATGCCCTCGGATCCGCTCAGCGCCCCGTACTTGGTGGCGTTCGTGGCGAGTTCGTGCAGGGCAAGCCCGAGGCTCTGCACCGCGCCCGTCTTCAGCCAGACCTCCTCGCCGTCGATCTCGACGCGATCGGAATCCGTGTCGACGAAGGGGGCGAGCTGGCGACGCACCAGCTCGCGCAGGCTGCCGCTGGTACCGGCCGCGCCGAAGAGCAGATCGTTGGAGCGGACGAGCGCGGCGATGCGGGCGTCGAAGCTCTCCTGGAAATCCTGAAGCGAGGTGCTGCGACGCAGAATCTGCCGCGCGATCGACTGCAGGACGGCCATGACGTTCTTGTTGCGATGGGCGAGCTCGCCCATCAGAAGCCTGATCTCGTCGACCTGCCGGCGCGACTGCTCCTCACTGGCCTCCAGCGCCTGCGTGCGGTCACTGATGATGTTGGCGGCCTGACGGATCGCATCGACCACGAGGTTCGCCTCGGCGATCGGCTGGGGAGCCGCCTCGATGGCGCGGCCGGCCGCGAGGTCGCTCGCCGCCACGCGCAGCTTGACCATGGACAGGGAGATCCGGCTGGCCAGGACGGTCGCCAGCGCGGTGCTCGCGAGCCCGACCAGCAGCGCCAGCGCGCCGAGACCGGTCATGCTGTTCCAGAACGGCGCGTCGAGCAGCGACCGCGGCACGCGCACGGAGGTCCGCCAGCCCGTCGTCGGCGACCAGCGGTAACCCTCCACCCATTCGGTCGCGTCGGCCCCGGACCGTTCGATGATGCCGGATCCGTCGTTGGGCAGGTCTTCGATGGACCTGGGCACGGCGATCTCCGTGCCGTCCAGCCTCTGCGCCAGCACGTTGCCCTTCCGGTCGGTGACGCTGACGGTCCAGCCCCTGACGAGCTGCTCCTTGGCGATGATGTCGCCGATTCGCTTCGGCGAGAAGGTTATCAGCAGGATCTGCTCCACCCGTCCCTCGGAGAAGACCGGAATCTCGACGTTGACGACCGTCTCGCCGGAGACCTTTCCGGTGAAGACGTCCGAGACGTAGGGCCGGCCGGTGCGGAAGACCGACTCGATGCCGTCGGGTTCGCCCACTCCCGGCAGCGGCGTCCCAAAGGGAACACGCGTATTGAGGAGCTGCCGGTGATCGCGGTCGACGAGAATGACGTGGACGTCGCGGTTGCGAAGCGCCGCCCTGGCGCGCGCGTGGAAGCCGGCGAGGTCGCCCGCGCGCAGAAGCTCGGAGGTCGCGAGCGTGTCGAGAACGGTCAGCCAGCCGATGACGTCGCGGTCGACGGAAGCGGAAATGTCCTGGGCCAGCCGCTGCAGACGGGCTTCGTTGGCCGAGAGTTCGGCCTGCGCGAACCAGCTCACGGCCAGCGCGGCGATGACGAAGAGCGGCAGCACCAGGATCGCCGCGAAGGCGATCAGGTGAAACCGCAGCGTCCTGGGCGCCGACGTGAGCCGTGCCAGATGGCGCGATAGCCGCAACGATCGGTTCCTCTCCGCCGTCCGGCCACGCCGGACGTTTCCCCGTGTCGAGGCCGCCGACGCGCCGGACGACCTCCCGGATGACTTTATGCCGCCCTCGACCCATGGATGCAATGGAAGCGGCGTGGACCCAGCGGAAGCAGGGTCCGGCCGGCGGGGCAGGACCCGGGTCAGCGCGCCAGCAGCGCGAGCGCGCGGGCGGCGCCGCCCTGGACGCGGTCGATGGCCCAGCCGAGGCCGTCCCGGACGGCGACGACTCCGTCGGCCGTGCGATAGACGAGATACTCGCCGGTGCGGCCGGCATAGGCGAAGCCGTTGCCGAGAACGCCGCGGCCTTCGTCGCGCCCCGCGTCGCCCGCGGTCTCTCGCGGCGCCTCCGCGACGAGCAGGTCGGCGTCGTCCTGGCGTTCGCACTGCGCCTTGAGGAGGGGATAGAGGCGGCCGGTTTCCGACTCCACGGCCGTCGCCAGCGCGGCCTCGCACTCGCCGATGGTGGCGAAGTGCCGGACCGGCGCGTCGATCGGCACGCAGAGGTGCTCGTCGCAGTCGCATCCCATCATCGTCAGCGCGATCAGAGCAGGTTTCAGCATCGTCAGGTCCTCGGATCCTCCTTCTCCCGCATAGAGAGCGATAGAGGCTGCAATTGGCTCGAAAGCGGGAAGAACTGTGGCGCCGCCGGCGATGGCGGCACGTCCGTTGCCCATTTGCAGCAAACCGGAGCGGAGCCGGTCGAGACGTCGCGGCACCGGTGGCGGATCCCTGCCGGCGCGGCTTTGCGGCGGCAGCCATTCCTGTCACAAAGGGATGCTAGCGGTTGCGGCGGGGATGAACGGAAAGGAACCGATTCGATGAAGATTGCAGTTCTCGGCGGCGATGGCTTCGTCGGCTGGCCGACCTCCCTGCACCTGTCCGGGCTCGGACACGAGATCCACATCGTCGACAACCTGTCGCGGCGCTGGATCGATACCGAACTCGGTGTCCAGTCGCTGACGCCCATGGATTCGATCCAGGAGCGCACCCGCATCTGGCACCAGGAGACCGGCCGGCGGATCCATTTCCATCTGATCGACCTCGCGCGGGACTACGAGGTTCTGAAGCGCTGGCTCGCCGAGAACCGCCCCGACGCGATCATCCATTTCGCCGAGCAGCGTGCGGCGCCCTATTCGATGAAGAGCGACCGGCACAAGAATTACACGGTCAACAACAACGTCAACGCCACCCACAACCTGCTCAACGCGATGGTCGAGCTCAACCTTGACGCGCACCTCGTCCACCTCGGAACCATGGGCGTCTACGGCTATTCGACGGTCGGCGCGGCGATTCCGGAAGGCTATCTCCCGGTGGGGATCGAGACCATGGCCGGAGAGACGGTCAGCCAGGAGATTCTCTATCCGGCCAATCCCGGCTCGATCTACCACATGACCAAGTGCCTCGATCAGCTGCTGTTCCAGTTCTACGCCAGGAACGACGGCGTGCGCATCACCGACCTGCATCAGGGCATCGTCTGGGGCACGCATACCGACCAGACCCGCATGCACCCGCAGCTCGTCAACCGCTTCGACTATGACGGCGACTACGGCACGGTGCTCAACCGCTTCCTGATCCAGGCGGCGATCGGCTATCCGCTGACGGTGCACGGGACGGGCGGCCAGACGCGGGCCTTCATCCACATCCAGGATTCGGTCCGTTGCATCGAGATCGCGCTGAAGAGCCCGCCGAAGCGGGGCGAGCGCGTCAAGATCTTCAACCAGATGACCGAGACCCACCGCGTGCGCGATCTCGCCGAGATGGTGGCACGGATCGCCGGCGGGCGGGTCGCCTACCTGCCCAATCCGCGCAAGGAGGCGGCGGAGAACGACCTCGTCGTGAAGAACGAACAGTTCCTGGCTCTTGGACTGGATCCGATCACGCTGGAGGCGGGACTGCTCTCGGAGGTCATCGACGTTGCGAAGAAGTTCGCCTACCGCGTCGACCGCTCGCGCATTCCGGCGGTCTCGGCCTGGACCCGCGACATCGCGCCGACGCTGGAGCGCGATCCGGAAGGCAAACGCCTGAAGAGCGTCGGGTGAGAAGCGCCGCGGCCGCATCCGAAGGCACATGATGCGTCACGCCTACGTCACGCTTGTCACCAATGCCGACTACGCCCGCGGCGCGGCGGCGCTGGTGCGATCGCTGAAACGGACCGGCACCGCCGCCGACATCGTCGTGCTCCACACCGGCGGCGTCCCGCCGTCGGCGCTCGCGCCGCTGGAGGTGCTCGGCGTGCGGCTGGTGGCGGCCGGGCTGCTTCCCACCTCGCATGCCTTCGACGAGCGGCATGCGCGCGACAGGCTGCATGCCGACGCACCCTTCACGAAAGGGGGCAAGCCCGCCTTCCACACGCCGCTCAACAACTTCGCCAAGCTGAGGCTCTGGGAACTCGAAGAGTACGGACGGGCGGTCTTCCTCGATGCCGACACGATCGTGCTGCGGAGCATCGACCGGCTGTTCTCCTATCCCGAGTTCTCCGCGGCGCCCAACGTCTACGAGAGCCTCGCGGACTTCCACCGGCTGAACTCCGGCGTCTTCGTCGCGCAGCCGTCTAGGGCGACCTTCGCGGCCATGCTCGAGCGCCTCGATGCCCCCGGTGCCTTCTGGCGCCGCACGGACCAGACCTTCCTCGAAAGCTTCTTCCCCGACTGGCACGGCCTGCCGGTGTTCGACAACATGCTGCAATACGTCTGGTTCAACCTTCCGGAACTCTGGGACTGGTCGTCCGTTCGAGTGATCCACTACCAGTACGAGAAACCCTGGGAAGCCGGACATTCGAAGGCCGAGCGGCTGAAGCCGCTCATCGACCTGTGGAAGGCCTTCGACGCCGACCTGCCGGTGCCCGACCCCGCGCTCCTTCCAGGGCCCGCGGGCGCGAAGGAGTGAATGCGTGAAGATCATCGTATCGGGCGGCACGGGCCGCGTCGGCCGTTTCGTCGTCGGGGACCTCGTGGCTGCCGGCCATGAGGTTCGGGTCATGGCGCGATCCGCCCCGCCGGCGGGGACGCTGCCGGGCGGCGTCGCCGTCGTGACCGGCTCGCTCGATCCCGATCTCGACCAGACAGCCGTCTTCGACGGCATGGACGGGTTCGTTCACGCCGCGCTGGATCACCTGCCGGAGCGCTATCGCGGTGGCGAGGGGGACGATCCGAACGGGTTCCGGCACAGGAACCTCGACGGCTCGATCGCCCTGTTCGAGGCGGCCCGGCGCGCTGGCGTCCGGCGCGTCGTCTTCCTGTCCAGCCGCGCCGCCTACGGCACGCAGGCGCCGGGGCGGGTGCTCGACGAAACGGTGGTCGCGCATCCCGACACCGTCTACGGCCAGGTCAAGCATGCCGCCGAGCGGGCGCTCGACATGCTGGGCGGCGACCGCTTCATCGGCGTGAGCCTTCGCGCGACGGGCGTCTACGGCACGGCTGCGGCCGGCCTGCCGCACAAATGGTCCGGTCTGATCGGCGACTATCTGGCCGGCACTGCGATCGCGCCGCGGGTCGCGACGGAGGTGCACGGCCGCGACCTGGCCGCCGCCGTCCGTCTCCTCCTGCAGGCGGACGCGGCCGATCTCGCCGACCGCCTCTTCAACGTCTCCGACCTCGTGCTCGACCGCCACGACCTCCTCGCGATCGTGCGGGACGCGACCGGCTGTCCCCATCCGCTGCCGGAACCGGCGGACGCGTCCGCACTCAACGTGATGTCGACCCGGCGCCTCGCCGGCCTCGGCTGGCAGGCGGGCGGACGGGCACTGCTCGAGGAGACGGTGGCGGCGCTTCCCGAAGTGCGCGGCGCGACAAGGTCCTGAAACGTCGGCCCGGCGGTCGCTGCCGGCGCTTTACCGCGCAGATTCGACCGTGCCGCGTAGTCCGGCCGCCGAGACGAGCGGCAGCGGCCGGCGGGCCGGCGGCGCCGCGGCCGGGCCGGGCCCGTTGCGGCCGCCGAGGAAATTCGCGATCAGGCCGGCGACGTGCTGCGGCTTCTCGACATGGGGGAGGTGGCTCACGCCCTCCAGCACCTCCAGCCGCGCCGCCGGGAAAAGCCGAAGAAGCGTCTCGCCGACCGCGACCGGAACGACGCCGTCTTCCTTCCCCCAGACCAGCAGGACCGACTGAATGAAGCTGCGATAGTTGTCGGGGTCGGCCGAGAGCGACTGGCTCTCGTCGGCATAGAACCCGGTCATCAGCCAGTCACCGATGGCCTGGGTGGTGCCGCGCATGAAGAGGGGCAGGCCGTACAGGTCGCTCAGGTCCTTCGTCACGACGGAGGGATCGTGGACCAGGCTCTTCAGGCCGATGTTGATCGCCAGAGGGTTGGTGAAGGTGGAAGAGACCGCGAGCGGCCGCAGGAATTCCATGCCGAGCAGCATCCTGCCCAGCGATCCTCCGGTCGCCCGGCCGGGTTCGATCGCGCCGCCGATCAGCACCAGCCGCTCGATCCGGGCGGCGTTCGCGAAGGCCGTCTCGACCGTCGCACCCGCGCCGAAGGAGTGGCCGACCAGCGAGAAGCGCTCAAGGCGCATCGCGTCGGCAAAGGCCGCCACCAGCGCCGCCTGGCGCGCCCGCGTGTAGAGCGCCGCCGACGGGCGATCCGACATGCCGAAGGGCGGCAGGTCGGGCGCGATCACCCGATACCCCGCCGCCGCCAGCGGCTCCGCCAATGCGCGCCAGGTGCCCGACCAGCCCATCGCCCCGGAGAGGAACAGCACGGGACGGCCGTCCTTCGGCCCCCATTCCTCGTAGTGGATCCGCAACCCCTGCACGTCTGCGAAGGTGGCGCCGGGCCCGGCGACCGTCTCGGGTCCGTAGCTCTCCCGGCTCGACGCCAGGATGCGAAAGCCGATGGCCGTGACGACGACGGCGACGAGGGCGATCATGAAGAGGTTGCGGAGGGACGGCGACATGCACCCTTTTTACGCGCAGTCCTTCTAACAATCGTAAACACGCGCGCGCGGAACGGCAACGCAGCAAGCATGTGCAACGCGCTGGCGGGGCGGCGGAACCGCTGGAGCCCGCCGCCGTGCCGTGGCTGACCGCTCGAAGACCGGGCAGCCCCGGCCGGCGAGCCGTCAAGGCCGCCGGTTCGCCGCCGATCCTGGCTGTTGCTTGCGACCGCTCTGCCCGGCTACGGCATCAGCGGCGTCTGCATCATCTGCAGGTGCAGCGCCTTGCCGTCGTAGGGATGGGCCTCGCAGACCGCCTCGTCGAGCTCGACGCCGAGGCCCGGTTCCTCGGACGGGATCACGTTGCCGTCCTGCCAGACGATCTTCTTCTTCAGGAGCGTCTCGTGGAAGCCGTCCCACTGCTTCAGTGCCTCGAGGATCAGGAAATTCGGCAGCGTGACGGCAAGCTGGATGTTGGCCGCGCCGACGATCGGCCCGCAATAGCAGTGCGGCGCGACCTGGATGTGGAAGGCCTCGGCCATGGCGGCGATCTTCTTGGTCTCCAGGATGCCGCCCGAGCGGCCGAGGTCGGGCTGCAGGATCGTCGCCGCGCGCTGTTCGATGACGCGCGCGAACTCGAACTTGGTCGTCAGCCGCTCGCCGGTGGCGATCGGGATCGAGGTGCCGCGGGCCACCTGCGCCATCACTTCAGGCATGTCGGGCGGCACCGGCTCCTCGAACCAGAGCGGATCGTAGGGCTCGATGGCGCGGGCCATGCGCAGCGCGCCCGACGCGGTGAACTGGCCGTGCGTGCCGAACAGGATGTCGGCCCTGGTCCCGACGGCCTCCCGGATCGCCTTCATCATGCGCGCCGACAGGTCGATGTCGACGAGGCGCGGCTGGTGGCCGTCGAAGGCGGTGTAGGGGCCGGCCGGGTCGAGCTTCACCGCGGTGAAGCCCTGGCCGACGTAGAGGGCGGCGCATTCGGCCGCCATGTCGGGATCGTTGTAGACGTTCTTCGGCCCGACGTCCTCGGTGTGGACAGAGCCCTCGTGCGGGTAGAGATAGGTGTAGGTCCGGAGCGCCTCGTGCACGCGCCCGCCGAGCAGCTTCCAGACCGGCTTGCCCGCCTCCTTGCCGATGATGTCCCAGCAGGCGATCTCCAGCGCCGAGAAGCAGCCCATGACGGCGGCGTCGGGACGCTGCGTGAAGCCCGACGAGTAGCAGCGGCGGAAGAACAGTTCGACGTCGTGCGGGTCCTGGCCGATGAAGTAGCGCTCGGCCATGTCCTCGATCATCTTCGCCGTCACATGCGGCCCGAAGCTCGCATTGTAGGCCTCGCCGTAGCCGGTGACGCCGCCGTCGGTCGTCAGCCGGACGAAGATGAAATACTTGCCGCCGATGCCGGGCGGCGGATTGCCCACGACCCAGGTCCTGACGTCGGTGATCTTCATGATGGGTCTCCTGGTTAAATGAATGGACGCGTCGCAGTCGCCGCAAGCACCCCCTCACCGTCATGCTTCGCATGCCACCTTGCCGGGGCGAGCCGCCTGTCTCGCCCGTCCTGCGGCCCCCCCAGCCCGGGGGAGAGGAAACGCAGCTTCGGCGTCGAGAGCCGGTTCTGCTCGCTTCGTGCCGAATGCACCCTTCGTAAGTTGCGGTTCCTCTCCCTCACGAAGTGGGGGAGAGGTGGCATGCGAAGCATGACGGTGAGGGGGCCTGCGACGGTCATCGTTGGCGCTGCCTTGTGGTTCCCGGCACCACATACCGCAGGTCGGTGGCAACGACCGGGTCCAATCGTCCGTCGAGTGCCGCTAGGATCGTTTCACAGACGGGCGCCAGATTCTTCAGCACGTCGACATTCCACATCCGCAGGACAGACCAGCCGTCGGCAACCATGAAATCGTCGCGAAGCCGGTCGCGGTCGTCGTCGACATGCTGGCTGCCGTCGATCTCGACGACCAGTCGCGCGCTCCGACAGGCGAAATCGGCAGTGTAGGGGCCGATCGGCAGCTGGCGGACGAACTTGTGCCCGGCGAGCCGCCGGTCCTTCAGCTCCGTCCACAGGCGAGCTTCGGCGAGGTTACCGCCGCGCCGCAGCCTACGGGCGCGGGTGGTCGCTCCCTCCGGACGCCGGCTGCGGCTCGCTTCCGTCATCACACGCGATCCCCCGGCGCCATCTCCGCACCCGTTCTTGCGGGCGCCGCAAGCACCCCCTCACCGTCATGCTTCGCATGCCACCTCTCCCCCTGCCCGGGGGAGAGGAAAC
This sequence comes from Aquibium microcysteis, assembly GCF_014495845.1. Lineage (NCBI taxonomy): Bacteria > Pseudomonadati > Pseudomonadota > Alphaproteobacteria > Hyphomicrobiales > Phyllobacteriaceae > Aquibium > Aquibium microcysteis. The sequence goes on along the minus strand of NZ_CP061080.1, from coordinate 2,178,453 downwards.
GCAGCTTCGGCGTCAAGCGCCAGTTCTGCTTGTTTCGTGACGGATGCACCTTCCGTATGTGGCGATTCCTCTCCCTCACGAAGTGGGGGAGAGGTGGCATGCGAAGCATGACGGTGAGGGGGAATGCGACGGTCATGACTGGTGCTGCCTTGCATGTCCAAGCCGCAGCCGTCGGGCGCGCGCAGGCACGTTCCGCCGCCGGCTCCGACATCCCGCAGTCATCACCCCTGGTCCTCCAGCACGATCTCCGCGCCCTTCCACCCGGTCATGATCGCCGCGGCATTCGTGTTGCCGGAGACGTTCGACGGGAACACCGAGGCGTCGATCACGCGCAGGCCCTCCAGCCCGTGCACCTTCAGCCGCGGGTCGACCACGGAGGTCGCCGCGTCCGGCCCCATGCGGCAAGTCGAGACCGGGTGGTAGACGGTGCCGGAGCGCCTCCGGAAATCGGCGACGAGGTCCTCGTCCGACCGGACCGACGGGCCTGGCAGCACCTCCTCGGCGATCACCGGGGCCAGCGCCGGCATCGAGGCCAGCTTGCGCAGATACTTCACCGCGTCGAGCATCTCGGCCACGTCGCTGTTCGTCGAAAACGCGTTGGGCACGATCCGCGGCGCATCGTTCGGATCGGCGGAGCGGACGTGGATCGCGCCGCGGCTCGCCGGACGGCAGTTGGACAGGCCGATCGAGAAGCCCGGCCAGGGGTCGGGCGACAGGATCGGCCGCTCGCCGGGCTTCGGCAGCACGGTCGAGAAGACCTGGAAATAGAGCTGCACGTTGGGGCGCGGCCGCGAGGCATCGGTGCGGAAGAAGCCGCCGCCCTGGTTCAGCGACATCGACAGCGGGCCGGAGCGGGCGAAGAGGTACTGCATGCCGACCAGCGCCTTGCCCCACCAGGGGCGCAGCACCTGGTTCAGCGTCTTCTGCCTGGCTTTCCACGTGTAGTTGATGCCGAGATGATCCTGCAGGTGCTCGCCGACATTGGCATTGGCGTGAACGACCGCGATGCCGTGCTGTTTCAGGATCGCCGGGTCGCCGACGCCCGACAATTCGAGCAGCTTCGGCGAGCACACCGCGCCGCCCGAGAGGATCACCTCGCGGCCCGCCCGCGCCTGCAGCGTGCGGCCCCCCTTCTCGTATTCGACGCCCACGGCGCGGCGGCCCTCGAACAGGACGCGCGTCACGTGCGCGCCGGTCTCCACCCGCACGTTGCCGCGCTTCATCGCCGGGCGCAGGAAGGCGCGGGCGGCCGACATGCGCCGGCCGTCGCGGGTCGTCAACTGGTAGACGCCGACGCCTTCCTGGCTCCTGCCGTTGAAATCCTCGTTGAGCGGCAGGCCCGCCTGCCGGCCGGCTTCGAGATAGAGCCGCGTCAGCGGATGGACCTTGCCGCGCATGTCGGAGACGTGCAGCGGCCCGCCGCGGCCGCGCCAGGCGTTCGGGCCGGCCTCGTTGTCCTCCAGCGCCTTGAATGCGGGAAGGACGTCGTCGTAGCCCCAGCCGGGATTGCCGGCATCGCGCCAGTCGTCATAGTCCTCGCGCGCGCCGCGCACCCAGACCATGGCGTTGATCGACGACGACCCGCCGAGGATCTTTCCGCGCGGCCAGTGATCGCTGTTGCCGGCGAGGCCCGGATCGGGTTCGGCCTTGAAGTTCCAGTTCACGGCCGGGTCGAAGAAGGTCTTGCCGTAGCCGAGCGGCATCTGGACGTAGAAGCGCCGGTCGCTGCCGCCGGCCTCCAGCACGAGCACGGAGAAGCGGCCCGATGCCGACAGGCGCTCGGCGAGCACCGAACCGGCCGAGCCTGCGCCGACGATGATGAAGTCTGCTGTCTGCATGGCTGCGTGTCCGGCGCGCGTCCCCCTGGCGTACGGTCCCGGAGACTAGACCCGCGCCGCCCGTTCCGTCTTGCCCCCACAGCGCCGCCGTCTGTGAGAAAAACGACGGCCGGCCAGGCTGGCCCGCGCGTTGACGCGGCCGGGGACGCTCGCTACCACCGGGAGAGCCTGAACGGAGCAGACCAACGGCATGAGCGAGACCGGACCGACCCTGGCGCCCACCGGCGAACTCACCTTGCGCACGCTCGCCATGCCCGCCGACGCCAACGCCGCCGGCGACATCTTCGGCGGCTGGGTCATGGCGCAGATGGACCTGGCCTGCGGCATCCGCGCCGCCGAACGCGCCAAGGGTCGCGTCGTCACCGCCGCCGTCAAGGAAATGTCCTTCGCCAAGGCGATGAAGATCGGCGACACGCTCTGCATCTACACCCACGTCACCCGCGTCGGCCGAACCTCGATGACGCTGAAGGTGGAGGCCTGGGCGCAGCGCTATCTGTCGGACCTGATGGAGAAGGTGACGGACGCCGATTTCATCATGGTGGCGCTCGACCGGGACGGCCGTCCGACGCCGGTGCCGGTCGACGGCGCGTCCCGCTGACGCCATGCTCGACGCGGCGCGCCTGCAGCGTCTGCGCGGGGTCGCCCGCCGGCACTGCCGCGCCGGTCAGGATGCCGACGACCTGCTGCAGGACGCGCTGATCGTGGCCATCGGCGCCGGACGGCTACGCGACCGCGATCTCGATGCCTGGATCACCGGCGTCATGCGCAACATCGCCGCCACCGCGCGCCGGGGCGCGGCCCGCCGGGCGCGGCGCGAGGCGGCGTTCGTGGAGGTCGCCGGCGCCGCCGGGTTTCCGGAGGACGGGCTTGCGGACGGACTGCCGGCCGCCTTCGTCGCCGCACTGCCGCCCTCGCTGCGGATCGTGGCGCTGCTCGCGGGCGCCGGCGCGACGCGGGCCGAGATCCGGCACGTCGCCGGCATCGCCGACGAGGCCCTGCGCCAGCGCATCGGCGCGCTCAAGGCCCGCTGGCGCGCCCATCGCGCCACAAGCGACGACGACGAGCCGGGGCAGGGGGCTTCGGCGCGGCTGCCGCTGCCCTTCGGCGCGATCCGCCGGGCGCTGCTGCCCATCGCGCGGCGGCCGGGAACCGCGCTCGCCAGCCACGATCCCGACGGCCATCTCATCGCCTTCGATTTTTCTCGCATCCGTCCTCACGAAACGGCGGTCGGCGGCGATTAGGGGCGTCTGCACTCACAAGGAGGGATCCATGCTCGGACAGGCCCGCATCGGCAACATCTGCTACTACGTCGCCAATCTCGACCGGACGGAGCGCTTCTGGCGCGACGTCGTCGGCCTCCCCGTCCAGCGCGTCGAGGACGGCGACGAAGCCTTCCTGATCGCGTCGACCGCCGGCGGGATCGACCTGATCTTCTTCGTCCGCGAGGCCCGCCCGGGCGATTCGCCGATCATCGTCTTCACCCTCGAAGACGGCGGCATCGACGACGTCGCCGCAGCCCTGGTCGACCACGGCGCCACCATCGTCACCCCCGTCAGCCACGCCCCCGGCGGCTGGTCCGGCGACTATGCCGACCCGGACGGGCACGTGCTGTCGCTGTATCAGGTGGTGGAGAAGCCGCGGAAGCGAGGGTGACGGTCGAACGGTGACCCGGTGCACGCGACCGATCAGGCGAGGGTGACGCGGCGCAGCAGCCATTCCAGCGGCCCCTGGCCAAAGCGCTGCGCCCAGGCCGCCACCAGCGCCATGGACAGAAGCGCGATGGCCACCGACAGCGCCAGGATGGTCATCTGTCCGAGGTCGCCGAACAGGCCGAGCCCGTAGCCGCCGAGCACCAGTCCGGCCAGCACGCCCTGCAGGACGTAGCAGGTCAGCGTGTTGCGCCCGGCCACGACGACGAAGGCGGGCATGCGGACGGTCCTCGCGACGCGAAGGATCAGGCCGAGATAGGCGGCCGCCAGCAGCGGACCGCCGAGGGCCAGGCTGGCGAGGCCAGCCATCGCCACAGGCAAAGCCTCGGATCGGCCGGCGCCGACATAGACGAGGTTCACGATGAGGCCGGCTGCCAGGAGAAACGGCACCGCGCGCGCCAGCCGCGCGGCCGCGGCGTTGCCTTCCTCGAAGAACCCGGTCCGTGCCGCCGCCATGCCGACGAGGAAGGCCGCCAGCGCCAGATGTCCCTGAAACAGCACGAGAAACACGAAGACCGGTGGCCAGTCGCGCCACCGCGCGAGCACGGTCTCGACGTAGCTCCCGCCGAGGCCGGGATGGTCGGGCGGCAGGGGCGCGTCGGCGAGAACGACCACGATCACGGCCAGACAGGCCGCAGCGACGGGCACGAGAGCCATCGCCATGCCGAGCAGTCCCCGCACGGATGCGCCTTTCAGAGCCCAGGCGATCAGGCCCAGCACCGCATAGAGCAGCAGGATGTCGCCGGTGAAGACGAGCAGCGCGTGCAGGATGCCGAACAAGGCGAGCATTCCCAGCCGCCGCGAGTAGCGCCGTGCGAAGGATGCGCCTGCGCGGCGTGCCTGCAGGCTCTGGATCTCCAGCCCCCAGCCGAAGACGAAGGAGAACAGGAGGAAGAATTTCGCCTGGAACAGGAGTTCGGTTCCTTGCACGGCCAGCCGGTCCGGCCAGGCCTCGGGCAGTGTGAGGAGGGCCTGGGACGGCAGGGCCATGAAGGGCAGGTTGACGACGGCGATGCCGATCAGCGCCGCCGCGCGCACGAGATCGACGGCTGGGTTGCGGTCCGGCTTCATCAGCGCTACCTCTGTGGATTGAGCATATGCTCAATATATTGAGCGATTGCTCAATCCGTCAAGGGAGGTACGCAGTGAGCAGCGTCAGCAAACGCGACCGGATTGTTTCCGCCACCGTCGACTTGCTCCTCGACGACGGCCTCCTGTCGGCTCAGACGCGCGCCGTCACCGAGCGCGCCGGCGTGGGCACGGGGCTGCTCAACCACTATTTCCGCTGGCCGGACTTGCGCGCCGCGGCATGGACGAGGATCTTCGACGGGGTCGCCGCGGACATGCGCCGCGACGGGGAGGGTCCGACCGAGGCGCTGGAACGCTTCTTCGCAGAGAGCTTCGCGGAGGCGGCGCGCCCGCTGTGGCGGCTGTGGATCGAGGCGGAGGGGCTGGCCGTCCAGGACCCCCCCATGGCGCTGGCGGTCGCCTCCGCACGGACCGGTCTTCGCAACCGGCTCACGGCGATCCTTGGAGAGGGCGTCGAGCAAGGCGAGTGGATGCTGACGTCGCCTCGCGCCACCGCGCTGCGGCTGGAAGCCATGCGCGACGGGCTCGCCGGCCTTCTCCTGGCGGACGACCCGGAACTCGATGCCGCCGCCGCAAGCGACCTCCTGCGGACGGCTTTTCGGCAGGAGACGGCGCTCAGCCGTTATAATATACACGGCGAAGATTGAACCTGTAGAAATCAAACCAAGTATATTCTAAAACATAGCGGAGCGGTCGCATTTATATTGAATGTCTCTTCGTGTTCATAGTATATTCCCTTTAACTTTCTTGCGTTCTCTATCCCTTTTTGTACCGCGCTATTTGGAACACTGAATACATCAATGTTCGTAAGATCTATCTTTACATGATTTTCATCTAGCCACCTAGGCCCGTCGCCGTGCAGAAACAGAGTTTCGACAAACAAAGCGCTAAGCATTGCCATATGGTCTTTTTCAGCAATTCGTTTTCTGTACTCTAAAAGATATGAGGAATTGTCCGATAGATTCTTTTTTCCGATAAGGAACTCGATAAATATATCTCGATAAAAACGATCTCCGAATGTGTTTGCTTGTATGGCGGCTGTTAGTATTCCGTTGAGGACAGGGCGAAGAACGTTTGCCCCGAACTGTTTCTCACAATTTGCCGTGGCCCTAAACAAGCTTAAAAGAGCATCCCAAATTTCATAGCGAGATGCGGTATTTTTAGCATCAGCAGCTAAAGCAATTAGATGGTGTACCCATGCGTGAATGAACGGCGTATCTTTGTCATGCAGTCCAGTTGAAACCAGAGTTCCTCCTCCAGCTTCGAAGTCGGGTACTTCGTAATGAGAGTATGGTAGAACTTGGCGTCTGAGTCGATTTAGTTCTGCGGCCAAACCCCACTCCGCGAATGGTCCAGAAAACTTTTCGCGTGAAAGCGAAGTGAAACCGATCGAGTAACGCTGCAATGCATAATTTATAGCCATACTGTCTGGAACATTATCATCACCAAATCCTGAATACGCAGAACTTGCTGCAAAAGGATCTCCACGACGGGTATATTCGCCGGAAATCAAATGTGCCATAAAGAATGAAACTTTCTTGTCTTCTTGAAAAGACATAATCTTACGAAGAAATTCTATCTCCGAATCTGCCAGCATCCGGCCATGATCAAATGCTAGAATGATTTTCAATAGTCGTTGTTCAGCTGTTGAGATGTGAGGATCATTGACGCTACTCTCTAGAGCAGATCTAAATTTTCTTTTCCGCGATAACTCCTCCAAAAACTCATGTCTTACGTCGATAGAATCTTTCCAGTCACTAATATTCTCATATACATATGGATACAGGAATCCTCCTGCGGTAGCGGATCCCAAGACGACGGCGGTCTTTACAACAGCTCGTCTGGAATATTTCTCTATTTTAGACCTTTTGTCGTAAATTGTTTCTCTCACATTCTCAGGTATATCTGCGTCAAGGAAAGAAAAATTATAGTAATCCTCATCCACTTTAGATGAATAGTATTCTGATCTATCTTTTAAATGATCAATTACATCTCTTTCTTTAGAAAAAACTCGTATAAAATACTTCCAAGTACTAAATCTCTTAATCGTCATGATTTACCTCCAGCTGGCGCTATTATAAAATAGTATGTCTTTGTTTTGCTTTCAACGGGCAATAAAATGGTAGGCTATTATAAAACAATTATATGCTTATATTTTCATTTAAACGGCGGCATTTCAGAATCGAATCTGACCCGCGCTGCCTCCACCCGCGCCATGTTCTTCAGCGCCCAGTCGCCCAGCGCCTGCACGGGCACCAGCAGTTCGCGCCCCAGATCGGTGAGTTCGTAGTCCACGCGCGGGGGTATGGTGGGGAAGACGGTGCGGGTGACGAAGCCGTCGCGTTCCAGCGCGCGCAGCGTGGTGGTCAGCATCTTCTGCGAGATGCCGCCGACGGCCGAGCGCAGTTCGTTGAAGCGCATCGGGCCGGCGCCGAGGCGGCTCACCACCAGCACGGTCCACTTGTCGCCGACGCGCTGCAGCACGGCGCTCACCGCACGGCAGTCGGCGGTTTCGTGCAGGTGCCTCGGTGTCGCCAAAGTGCCTCCTTGCGGACGATCCGCCCGGTCTCCTAGATAGCCTCGGTATCCATTCGATACCTCTTATCGTTCCCAAAGGAGACTAGCATGTCCAGACCGCGGATTGGAATAGTGATCGGCTCGACGCGCCCGGCGCGCTTCGCCGACAAGCCGGCGCAGTGGATCTTCGACCTCGCGGCCGCGCGCGGCGATTTCGAGGTCGAGATGGTCGACCTGCGCGACTATCCGCTGCCCTTCTACGAGGAGGACCGCTCGCCGGCCTGGGGGCCGCTGAAGGGCGAGGTGGCGCAGGCCTGGCAGAAGAAGGTGGCCTCGCTCGACGGCTACATCTTCACCGCCGCCGAATACAATCGCGGCCCGACCGCGGTGCTGAAGAACGCGCTCGACTACGCCTACAACGAGTGGAACGGCAAGCCGGCCGCCTTCGTCGGCTACGGCGGCGTCGGTGCCGCGCGGGCGATCGAGCAGCTCAGGCTGCATGCCGTCGAACTGCAGATGGCGCCGATCCGCGCGGGCGTGCACATTCTGATGGCCGATTTCGTGGCGCTGATGCAGGGGCAGGCGAAGCTCGGCGAGATCCCGCATCTCGAAGACGGCGCCAAGGCCATGCTCGACCAGTTCGCCTGGTGGGCGAAGGCGCTGAAGGCCGCGCGCGACGCCGACGCGGCGCAGGCGAAGGCCGCCTGACGGGCCGTCCGGCCGGCGCGGCGGCCCCCGTCGCGTCGTCTGCTGCGGCCGGCCGGCGTGGCCGGGACGGCACGATGGTCCGGCGATGCCTGCACCGCCGGAACCAAGCCCGGACCCGGCTGTTCTCCCCGCAGCGAAGGAGAGCGCCGATGTCCAGCCTGCCGAACCCCGACCTGTCCTGGGCCGTACCGGTGATGCGGATGGGCTATGCCGGGCGCGGCCTCGTCTATCTCACGGTTGCCGGCTTCTCCCTCTATGCGATCTGGCGCGGCGGCCGGGCGGAAGGGACGTCGTCGGCGCTGGCCGACCTCGAGAACACCACCGGCGGCGGCATCGTGCTCGCGCTGATCTTCATCGGGATGCTGGCCTATGCCGCCTGGCGCGTGCTCGATGCGATCTTCGATCTCGACGACCATGGCGGCGATGCGAAGGGCATTGCCGCGCGCGTCGCCATCGCCCTGACGGGGCTGTTCCACCTGTCCATCGCGGGCATCGCCTTCTCGCTGCTGTTTGCCGGCGGCGGCTCGGGCGACGGCTCCGACGGGTCGTCGCTGCGCAGCGCGCTGTCGGCACTGATGCAGTGGCCGGGCGGCCGCTGGGTGGCAGCGGCGGCGGGCCTGGCGGTGCTGGGCGCTGCCGGCTATTTCTTCGTCAAGGGCTGGAAGCAGACCTACCGGCGCCACCTCGTCGCCAACCACTTCACCACCCATTGGAACGGCGCGTTGCGCGCCGGGCTGTTCGCGCATGGCGCGGTCGTGGCGATCGTCGGCGGCCTGATCCTCTATGCCGCCTGGGCGGCCGATCCGAACGCGGCCGGCGGCACGCGCGAAGCGCTGTCCTGGCTTACCGGCCAGCCCTACGGGCGCATCCTGGTGGCCGCCGTCTGCGTCGGCCTCGTCGGCTTCGCGCTGTTCTGCTTCGTCAACGCGGTCTGGCGCATCGTTCCGAAAGTCGCCGGAGACACGCTCGAGACGCTGGCCGCCCGGCTCCAGGCGAAGGCCAGAGCCGCGATGTGACGTCGCCTCATCGGCAGGCCCGGTGGCCGTTCCTGCGTTCCTTGATGTCGAAGTGGAAATGGTCCTTGTGGGCGGCATCGTAGCCGGGTCCCAGCACCGTCGAGAAATAGCCGCAGGCGTCGGAACGGACGTTGTTCAGCAGCCCCTTCTCGCGGAAGGCGAACCAGCCGGGTTTGCGCACGTCGATGTCCTTGCCGTTCTTCAGCTCGATGCGCATCACGTCCAGCGCGTTGCCCTTTGCGTGCTCGGAGACCGTGCGGGTGCCGGCGATCGAGCGGCAGGAATAGCTGGAGCCCTGGTGGATGGTCTTGACGCCCGAGAGATAGCGCCAGCGCGCGGCAGGCGCCAGTTCGTCCTCGGTCCATTGCGCGAAGGCCAGCGCCATGTCGCAGGTCAGCGTCGCGGCCGGCTTCATCCCCACATTGCCCGAAAAGCCCGACACCTCCACCGGCCAGTCGATGCCGCAGGACGCCGAATCGCGGATCGGCGCGATGTCGCGGAAGCGCACGCCGAGCCGCTTCAGCTGGCGCCGGCACTGCACCTCCTCGGCAGGCATCACGGCCTCGGTCGACAGCGGTTCGTTGAGCCGCGGATAGCCCGACATGTAGGGGTTCGAGGGCACCAGCGCCTGCAGTCCGCGGGAGGGCAGGGCGGCGGTGCGCACGCCGACGTCGACCTCCGGCCGCAGCGTGTCGGCGACCGAGCAGGCCGAGAGGATGGCGAGCCCGCAGAGAAGGAGGCCCGAGACCACGAAGGTCCGGGGGCGTGCGGCGGCCGGGCGACGGCCCGCCGGGCGAAGGAACGACATACGCATGAACTTCGGTTCCCGTCCGTCAGACGGTCAACCATAGACGGCAAGGGTAAAGGAAAGCTCTGCGCCTGCGTTCACGCCTGTGGCGGAAGGAAGGCCTGGGTCCGTGGGCACCCGGACGGCGCCGCAAGGCCGAAATCCCGAGTCCCGTCAGGCGATTGCCGGCGTCGCCTGAGACGGCGAGTCAGGCTGGCGGACGCGTCAGGCGCCCAGCGCCTCGAGCCCCTCTTCGAGATAGTCGGCCAGCATCGGCATGCCGAGCAGGTAGGTCGCCGTGCGCTTGTTGGCGCGCTCGCGGGCGGCGGCCACCGCGTCCTCCCATTCGGCGGCGTCGTAGTCGCCGCGGCCCACCCAGACCAGCGCGACGAGATCCGCCGCCTCGTCGACGTTGAGGTCGGCGATGAGTTCGCGCAATTCCTCGGCCGTCAGGTCCTGCTCCTCTTCCTCGGCCAGCCCGTCATGGTGGTGGCCGGCATGGGTGTCTTCCAGTTCCACCTCGTGCTCGGCGCCGTCCTGGTAGTCGTCGTTGACCGCGGCGCTGATCGCCTTCGCCTTGAGGACGAACAGGCGCACCGTGTCCGGATCGATCGCCAGGTCCCACTTCTTCTCGACGGTCTTCCGCACGGCTGTCTCCTCGCTCCCGCGCGCCTCGCGGCGCGAACGCATTCTGTCGACAAGATGGTGCGCTGGCAACCGAGCGCGCAGATGCATCCGGACGTTGACAGCCGGTCGCCTGCGGACGAAAGCTCCGCCGCATCGTCACTGACCGGATGCCACCATGGCCGCGCTGCTGTCGCCCAAGATCCTCCCCATCCTGCTGCTCGTCGCCTCGAACGTCTTCATGACCTTCGCCTGGTACGGGCACCTGAAGTTCAAGACCTCGGCGCTCTGGGTGGTGGTGCTGGTCAGCTGGGGGATCGCCTTCTTCGAATACTGGCTCGCCGTGCCGGCCAACCGTCTCGGCCACGAAGTCTATTCCGCAGCCGAGCTGAAGACGATCCAGGAAGTGATCACGCTGACGGTCTTCGCGGCCTTCTCGGTGCTCTACCTCAAGGAGAGCTTCACGGTGAACCATCTGATCGGCTTCGCCATGATTGCCGGTGGCGCAGCGGTCATCTTCCGCGCCTGACCCTCCGTCACGTCAAAGTGAGTGCGTCCGGCACCGCTTTGTTCTAGCTTTCCCGGGATGCGGGCCGCCGGTGCGCCCGGTTCGGAGGGAAGGTTCCTGCAATGCTGAAAGTTCTCATGCATGGCGCGGCGATGGCCGCCGTCGGTCTGGCTCTGTCGTCCGCCCCGGTTTCGGCCGCCGGCGGCGAGTCCACCACGCCCACCTGTCCGAAGGGTCAGGTCTACAACAGCGCCAAGCAGAAGTGCGAGCCCAAGACCAGCGCGGCAGACCCGCAGTCGCTGTTCGAAACCGGACGGGCGCTCGCCTATGCCGGCCGCTACGACGAGGCGATCGCGACGCTGCGGCTCGCCTACGATGCGAAGATGCCCGGCGTCTTCAACATGCTCGGCTATTCCTACCGCAAGCAGGGCAAGCTGCTGGTGGCGCTCGGCTACTACGAGGAAGCCCTGCGTCTCGACCCGAACCACGTGCTGACGCGCGAGTATCTGGGCGAGGCGCATCTGCAGATGGGCGATCTCGCCGCCGCGCGCGAGCAGCTTTCGGAGATCGAGAAGCGGGCCGGCCGCCGGAGCGCCGAATTCGCCGAACTGTCGAAGCACATCGCCGCCTTCGAGGCGCAGAACGGCTGAGACCGCTCCGGGAAGCCGGCCGCAGGCGACCGGCTTCCCGACGTCTGGACGGGCCTTCGGGCCGAGGCCGTGACGGACCGCCCGCGGGCGGCACCGGACCTGGTCGCACGCGCTGCGGCGGATCGCCTTTGACAAGCGGCCGGGCCGCGTCTAACCGGAGGCCGGATCCCGGGGCGCCATCCGTCCCGGCAGCGTGCTGCCGCAATACGGTCCGCGCCGGTTGCCCCGCAGCGGGAGCATCCGGTGCGAAAGTCCTTCCGGAGCCCGCAGACCGGGTCCGGAGACCGCCATGACCGACACTGCCACGCGCCGCGACAATCCCTTCCTCGTGCGCCCCCTGCCGGGGCTGTTCCTGCGCACCGCCGCGCCGATCGTGTTCATCATGGGCATGAACGGCCTGCTGACGGTGGTGGACGCCTATTTCCTCGGCACCTTCGTCGGTGCCGATGCGTTGACTGCGGTCACGCTGCTGTTTCCGGTCTACATGCTGCTCGTCGCGCTCTCCACGGTCGTGGCGAGCGGGCTCGCCAGCGTGCTGGCGCGGCTGCTCGGGGCCGGCGACCATGCCGCGGCGCGGCGGGCCTACGTCGCCGCACACGCGCTGGCGCTCGTCCTCTGCGCGGCCGTCATCGCCGCCTTCCTCGCCGTCGGCGGTCCGCTGACGCTCTGGGTCGCCAACGGGTCGGTCCCGCTTGCCGCGATGGGGCACACCTACATCGCCATCCTCGTCTTCGCCGCGCCGGTGTCCTTCTTCCTCGGCCTCAATGCCGATGCGCTGCGCTGCGAAGGGCGCATGGGGCTGATGGCGGCGACGAGCCTGGTGGCGACGCTCGCCAACGTCGTCTTCAACTATCTGCTGATCGTCGTGTTCGATTTCGGCGTCGCCGGCTCCGCCTGGGGCACGGTGATGGCGCAGACGCTCGCGCTCGCCGCCGTGCTCGTGTTCCGCTTCGCCGGCGACACGCCGATCCCGCTCGCATCGCTGCGGCTCGACGGCTTCAACCGCGACTGGCCGCGCTTCCTGGCGCTCGGTGCGCCGCAGAGCCTGAGCTTCGTGGGCATCGCCTGCGCCTCGGCCGCCATCATCGCCATGCTCCAGCTCTGGGCGACGGACACCTATGCGCAGACGGTCGCCGCCTACGGCGTCATGACGCGCATCCTCACCTTCGCCTTCCTGCCGCTGATGGGGCTGAACATGGCGGTGCAGACCATCACCGGCAACAATTTCGGCGGCGGCCTCTTCCACCGGTCCGATGCCAGCCTGCGGCTCGGGGGCGCGATCGCGCTGGTCTATTGCGCGAGCATGCAGGCGGTCTTCTTCACGCAGGGTGCCGGCCTCGGCCAGCTCTTCGTCGACGACCCGGCCACGATCGCCGAGATCGCCCGCATCCTGCCCATCGCCACCATGGCCTACGTGCTGGCTGGACCCATTCTCGTTCTCGCCGGCTATTTCCAGGCGATCGGGGACGCGGGCAGGGCCGCAGTGCTGTCGATCACCCGCACCTATGCCTTCGCCATCCCGCTCACCTTCGCGCTGCCGGCGCTGCTGGGCGAAGGCGGCATCTGGCTTGCCGGTCCGGCCTCGGAGGTCCTGATGCTCGGCGTCGTGGCGGTGCTGCTCGCGCAGTCGCGCGCCCGAACCGGCTTGCGCTGGGGCGTCTTCCGCGCCTCGGCGGAGGGCTTCGAGAATGCGGCCCCGGCCGCTTCGATGCCGCAAGCCTGACGCAAGGGCCATCCGTGGTAACCTGTCTCACGGCAGGGCGAGGCGAATCAGGCGCATGCGGGGCGACAACGACAATCCGGACGTCGGCGCGGAAGGTTCGTTCCTCCCCTCCGCGCGGGCCGTCTTCCTTCCGACCGTCGTCATCGTGATCGGCTATGCGGTCGTACTGGCGGTGCTGTGGTTCTTCGGCCGCGGAGACGGCGCGCTGGCGCGGCTGTGCCTGGTCGTCCTGGCGGTCGGCGGGCCGTTCCTGATCGCGCACGCCATCCTGCGCCGCTTCACGGTCCGCATCGACGTCATGCCGCACGCCGTCTATGCGCATACCGGCTTTCCCCGCAAGGCTCCCGACGAGATACCCTATGCCCTGATCCGGCGGCTGACGCTGAGGCAGGGTCCTGTCGGCCGCCTCACCGACTCCGGGACGCTGCTGTTCGAGATATCCGGCGGCACCAGCATCATGGTGGCGGATCTGGCTCGGCCGCATCACGCGCTTCGCGTCATAGGCCGCCTGATCGAGGACGCCGCGGTGGGATTCGTGCCCGCCGCTGCCCTCGCGGAACCCGAGGATCAACGGTCGATTCTGCAGCGCTGACGCCCGTTCTGCGTGCCGGCTGCATATTTTGCAGATGAAAATCCGCGGCCCCGCTGCTATATTGTGCTGACTCAGATGGCACGGCTCCGCTGGCAGAGGCTCGCGGACCGTTTTCTTTTTGTGCCGTGCCGCGGATTGCGATGCGATCCGCGGCTGGCGTTGGCGAAGGAAAGGTCGCGTAGATGAACAAGGTCCCGATGACCGCAAGCGGTTTCCAGGCGCTCAAGGAAGAGCTGCGCTGGCGGCAGCAGGAGGAACGTCCCCGGATCATCGAGGCGATCTCGGAGGCGCGCGCCCATGGCGACCTTTCGGAGAACGCCGAGTATCACGCGGCCAAGGAACAGCAGAGCCTCAACGAGGGTCGCGTCGGCGAGCTCGAGGACCTGATTGCGCGGGCCGAAGTGATCGACGTCTCCAAGCTCTCCGGCGACAAGGTCAAGTTCGGCGCGACGGTCGTCATCGTCGACGAGGACACCGAAGAGGAGAAGCGCTACCAGATCGTCGGCGACCAGGAAGCGGACGTGAAGAGCGGCCGCATCTCGATTTCCTCGCCGATCGCGCGCGCCCTGATCGGCAAGGGCGTGGGCGACGCCATTGAGGTCAACGCTCCCGGCGGTGCACGCGGCTACGAGATCATCGACATCTCCTTCCGCTGATCCCGAGGGAGCCCGTGGATCCGACCGAGCAAGCGACCCCGCGTCCCCGCCTGCCGATCGGTGACGTCGACATCATCGCGCCGAACCTGAAGCTGCGCCTGTCGGGCGTCACCAGCACGATCGTCCAGCTGGTACCCGAGCAGGCGCGGACGCTGCGCATCGCGACGATCGGCGGCCGACTGCCGGCCGCCGTCCCCAAGATCGGCTTCGCTTCGCTGCCCGGCCTGTGGCGCCGGCCGGCCGGCCGGCCGTTCCGCATCTGGCACGCCAGGCGCAACATCGAGATGGTGGTTGGCCTGATCCTGCGCGACGTCCTGCGCGCGCCGCTGCGCATCGTCTTCACCTCCGCCGCGCAGCGCCGCCACAAGCTCTTCACGCGCTGGCTGCTGCGCAGGATGGACTGGATCATCGCGACGAGCGCCCATTCCGGCGCCTTCCTGGATGTGCCGCACACGGTCGTGCGCCACGGCGTCGATGCGCGCGACTTCACCCCTCCGGCACAGCCGGGCGGCGATTTCCCCGCCACGGGCCTTCCGGGCCGCCATGCGGTCGGCTGCTTCGGCCGCGTCCGCCACCAGAAGGGGACCGACCTCTTCGTCGACGCCATGATCGCGCTCCTGCCGCGGTATCCCGAGTGGACCGCGGTGATCGCGGGCATGGTCACGTCCGACAACGAAGGCTTCGCCTCCGGGCTGAAGAGCCGGATCGAGGCGGCCGGCCTTTCGGACCGGATCGTCTTCCTCGGCGAGGTGCCCGACATCAAGGCATGGTTCCGGCGCCTGACCCTGTTCGTGGCCCCTTCGCGCAACGAGGGCTTCGGCCTGACGCCGCTCGAGGCGATGGCGAGCGGCGTCGCCTGCGTCACCAGCGACGCGGGAGCCTATGCCGAGATGATCGAGCCCGACGAGAACGGCGCGGTGGTACCGGCCGGAGACGGCGATGCACTTCGCGCGGCGATCGAAACCTACATGGCCGACGTGCCGAAGGCTCTCGCGCATGGCCGGCGGGCGCTCGACCGGGTGCGGACCAGCTTCCGCCTTTCCGACGAAGCCGCCGGTGTCGGCGCCGTGTACGACCGGGTGTGGAGCGGGGCGAGGGCACAGGAAGTGCTCGTCGTCGGGCGCGACAACCACTACGGGCTGGCGCGCGACGTCAAGCTGCTGCGCGCGGCCTTCGGGCTGGAGCGCTCCGGATTTGCTCCCGTCCGCACGCGGGGGATCTTCTCCCGGCTGATGCGCCGGCGCCATGCGCGCACCATCGTGCATCTCGAGCGCGTGCATCCTGCCTGGGTCACTGCCGGCGAGCGCAACCTGCTGGTGCCCAACCAGGAGCGTTTTCCGCGCCGCCAGGCGCACCGGCTGCGCGATATCGACCTCGTGCTGGCCAAGACCGCTCACGCCGCCGGCATTTTCTCCACGCTCGGCCGCCCCACCCGGTTCATCGGTTTCTCTGGCGAGGATCGCCGCGACCTCTCGGTGGAGCGGGACTGGTCGCGCTTCTTTCATCTGGCCGGTGGAAGCACGCTCAAGGGGACCGAGGACGTCGTGGCGCTCTGGCGCAGACATCCCGAATGGCCGCAGCTGGTGCTGGTGCAGAAGGCCGGAAACGCGCCGGGCAGACTGCCGCCGAATGTCGTCCTGATACAGGGCTATCTTTCGGATGCGGAGCTGCGCCGTCACCAGAATTCCTGCGGCATCCATCTGTGCCCGTCGCGCGCGGAAGGCTGGGGCCACCACATCGTCGAGGCGCTGTCGGTGGGCGCGGTCGTCGTGACCACCGACGGCCCGCCGATGAACGAGCTGGTCGGTCCGGACTGCGGCGTCCTCGTTCCGGTCGCCTCGACCGAACCACGCCACCTCGGAACCTGCTACCATGTCGACGTCGCCGGTCTCGAGCGGTCGATCGAGACGCTCATCGGCTTGCCCGACGCGGCCAAGGAAGGGCTCGGCGCGGCCGCACGACGCCGTTACGAGGAGATGGCCGATGGCTTCGCCGAACGGATGAGCGGCCTCGACGTCTGAAGCCGGCGCGCCGTCACTCCTCCGGAAGCTCGGCGCCGCCCTGCAGACGGTAGAGCTTGGCCTCCGTCAGGAAGACGTAGATGCCGAGCAGAGCCGCATAGATGAAGCCGGGAATGCCGCAGAGAAAGTAGCGCTGCAGCAGGTAGATCTTCGCGAACCGCCACAGCGGCCGCAGCACGATGCGCGCCGGCCCGGCCCGCTCGCCCGACGCGCGCTTCTGACGCGCCTTCAGCGTGGCGTAGGCGTTGGCCTTGGCGAGTTCCTCACCCACCGAGAGATTGCGGAAGTGAAGCAGGCGTCCCGCGGGGATCGGCACGACGCTCCCGTCGATGACCAGCCCCTCGTGCAGCAGCGCCGAAAGGTCGTAGCGGGCACGGCTTCGGCGGAACAGCCGGGCATGGCGATGGGTGTGGACCAGACGCGGCGCGTAGCCGTAGCCAGGCAGCCAGTCGCGGCGGCCGACCGAATAGGCGGCGGGCTCCGGCCGGTCGAGCGGCAGCCGGGACATCGCCTGCCGCAGGTCGTCCGACAGGCGCTCGTCGCAGTCGATGCTGAGGCACCATTCGTTGCGGCACTGTTCCAGCGCGAACTGCTTCTGAGCGGCGAAGCCGGGCCAGTCGCGGTGAAAGAGGCGGATCGGCCAGCCGAGCGACCGGTAATGGTCGATCAGGTCGAGCGTTCCGTCGGTCGACCCGGAGTCGACGATGACCACGTCGCCGAAGCCGGCGAGACTGTCGAGACAGGCACCGATTGCCGTCCTTTCGTTCTTGCAGATGATGAAGGCGGAAACGGATCCGAGAGCCGACGCCGTCGACGACGTGTGTGCGGGAGCGCTCGCGACACTCCCTCCGGCTCGACCGACGCCCGGTCTCTCGCCGGAGCCGTTCGGGCCCGAGCCGTTCATGTCCATTGTCTGCCCACTGTTCTGCACCCTTCCACAGGATTTGTTTCCGTTCCGTCCTCGCCGCGGGCGGATGCGCGCGAACTCCCCTCCTGGTCGTCTCTACCGAGCCTCGGATCGAATGCGCCGTTCATCCCGGCGTCTCGCCGAGGAAGTCGGCGGAATTAAGCAGCTGCATCAATCGGCGTCGTAGAACATCGAGGAGAAGGGCTCGGGGTCGATCTGGCCGGTGCATTCGAGGTACTTCTGGAGCACGAGCAGCGACACCTGGCTTTCGCAATCAGGGCGTGTGAACTGATACACGTGCCGTTGCGCGTTGGCAACGATCGCCATCACCTGCTCCGGGTTGGCCTCGCAGAAGGCAACCTTCTCCTCGAGATCGGCGAAGTCGTCCTGCAGTTCGACGTAATGCACGCCCGGCACGAGCCGGCCCTCCATGAACCAGGTCTCGAAGCGGGGCCTGGGCATCAGGCACACGGAGTTCGATGCCATGATCCATTTGAGATTCGTGGCCACATCATTGCCTTCCACCGAGATCACATAGCGGAAAGCCAGATGGTCCCGAATGGAGAGACGCGCTTTGGCCAGCCCGGGAGGCGAACCGGCGCTGAAACCGATGTCGTGCCGCGGATGATCGACGAAACGCTCGACGAGCCGCATCCGGGCTGGATTGCCGATGCTCCCGCGCCAGACGGCAAAGGGCTGCTTGTCGTCGAAACCGCGATCGTCCCTCGGCATGAAGAAGTGGCGCAGTCGGTCGAGCTTCATGACCACGGAATTGGCATTGTCGCCGCCCACGGGCCGGCTCTTCACGATCGTGGGTTCGGGCGGCACCCTGATGACGTCGCCGAACCTGTGCCGGAGCCGCCGGTGCGGCCCGAAATGCTTGGCGTCTCCCTTGAGGTCATAGTAGTAGTAGCTGTGCTTCAGGGGGATCGACCGGATGGGAATCGCGCCTTCGGCGTCCCCTCCCGGTGACATCTTGTTGTAGTAGCGGACCCTGGAAAAGAGATCGGCGGCGTTCTCCGGCCGCTCCGCGAGACGCGCGAACAGCCTCCGGCGTCGTGCCTCGAACACGCGGTAGGGCAAGGCGTCGCGCATGATGCCTGCGAGGTAGTAGGCGATGCGGTCTTTCGGCCGTCCAAGCGATAGCTGCAAAGGTTTCTGTCCGTTCGGCTGGGAGTTCAGATCGCAAGGAGCCCTTCGTCCTTGACCTGTCGGATGGTGAGCGCCGTGCGCACGGTATCGACGTTCGGAGCCGCCGTCAGGCCCGACAGCACGAATTCCTGGAAGCTCGACAGGTCCCTGGCCACGCAATGCAGGAGGAAGTCGGTTTCCCCCGACATCATCCAGGCCTGGCGGACCATCGACCAGCCCAGCGCGAGCTCTGCGAAGGCGCGGATGTCGCCTTCGGCCTGTCGGTGAAGGCCCACGAGGCAGAAGGCCACGACGTCATAGCCGAGCGCCGGAGCATTGAGGAGCGCGCGGTAGCCGCGGATCACGCCGCTCTCTTCCAGCCGCTTCACGCGTCTCAGGCAGGGCGGCGCGGAGATGCCGACGCGTCGCGACAGCTCGACGTTGGTCATCCGCCCGTCCGTCTGGAGTTCGCGCAGGATCTTCCAGTCCGTCGCGTCGAGGTCTGCCTTCATGCGTCGTCCTTCCCGGCAGCCGCGCCGCGCAAGAATCTTTCGCCATGGTTGCCACAGGCATCTGCCAAAAGCGAGCGGGCGCGGTGACGGAAGGGCTCCTGCCGGGCGGCCGGCGACGGCGGCAGATGGGACATGGCCTGTGAGAAACGATCTTGCGCCCTTGCGCAGCCGGCCATGCAAACCTTAGATCATCGCACGGATGGAGCCCGTTCCCGCACCCGGCGGGAACGGGTCCCTTTTGCATTTTCGCTGGAAGGCTTGCGTCATGGCAACGAAGCACGCGCCCGTCATCATCATCGGTTCCGGCCCGGCCGGCTATACCGCCGCGATCTATGCCGCGCGCGCCATGCTGAAGCCGATGTTGATCGCCGGCATGCAGCAGGGTGGGCAGCTGATGATCACCACCGACGTCGAGAACTTTCCCGGCTTCGCCGATCCGATCCAGGGGCCGTGGCTCATGGAGCAGATGATGAAACAGGCCGAGCATGTCGGCACCGACATGGTGAGCGACATCATCGTGGAGGCCGACATCGCCCGCAGGCCGTTCCGGCTGAAGGGCGATTCCGGTACCGAATACACCTGCGACGCGCTGATCATCGCGACCGGTGCGCAGGCCAAGTGGCTGGGGATTTCCAGCGAGGAGAGGTTCAAGGGCTTCGGCGTCTCGGCCTGCGCAACCTGCGACGGCTTCTTCTACCGGGGCAAGGACGTCGTCGTCATCGGCGGCGGGAACTCGGCCGTCGAGGAAGCGCTCTATCTGTCGAACCTCGCCAGGTCGGTGACGGTCATCCACCGCCGCGACGAGTTCCGCGCCGAGCGCATCCTGCAGGACCGGCTGTTCAAGAAGGACAACGTCACGATCCTGTGGGACACGGAGGTGGACGAAATCGTCGGGGAACCCGGAAAGGCGCCGATGCCCCCGTCGGTCAACGGCATCCGCCTGCGCAACCGCAAGAGCGGCGCCGTCTCGGAACTGCCGATCGACGGGGTCTTCGTCGCCATCGGGCATGCGCCGGCGGTGGAACTCTTCGCAGGCAAGCTCAGGCAGAAGCCGAACGGCTATCTGTGGACCGCCCCCGATTCAACCCGTACCGACGTGCCCGGCGTGTTCGCGGCCGGCGACGTCACGGACGACGTGTACCGTCAGGCGGTCACGGCGGCCGGCATGGGATGCATGGCCGCCCTCGAGGCGGAGAAATATCTGGCGGAGATCGAGACGCATCGCGAAGCGGCGGAATAGGGCCGTCCTGCGACGGGGAAGGGGACCATGATGCCATTCGACTGGGACAAGCTGCGGGTCTTCCACGCCGCAGCCGAAGCGGGCTCGTTCACCCATGCCGCCGAGCGGCTGAACCTGTCCCAGTCGGCGATCTCGCGCCAGGTCAGCGCGCTGGAGCACGACATCGGCGTGCCGCTGTTCCACCGCCACGCGCGCGGGCTGGTCCTGACCGAGCAGGGCGAACTGCTCTACCGCACCGCGCACGACGTGCTCATGCAGCTCGACACGGTGCGGTCGCGGCTTCTCGAAACGACCGAGAAGCCGTCCGGCGTGCTGCGGGTGACGACCACCGTCGGCCTCGGCGCCGGATGGATGACACAGCGCGTGCAGGAATTCCTCGAGCTCTATCCGGAAGTGCAGATCCAGCTGCTTCTCGCCAACGAGGAGCTCGACCTGACCATGCGCCAGGCCGACTGCGCCATCCGGCTGCGCCAGCCGCAGCAGCCCGACCTGATCCAGCGGCGGCTCTTCACCGTGCACCTGCACGTCTATGCCGCGCCCGCCTATCTCAACCGCTACGGCAAGCCGAATGCGGTCGAGGATCTCGCCCGCCACCGGCTGGTAACCTTCGGCGAGCCGGTGCCGCAGTTCCTCAAGGACCTGAACTCGCTGCAGACCTTCGGCATGCCGGAAGGGTCGAAGCGGACGGCGTCGCTTCAGATCAACGACCTGATGTCGATCCGACGCGCGGTGAAGACCGGGGCCGGCATCGCCATGTTGCCCGACTACATGGTCGACAAGGATGCGGGTCTCGTGCAGATCCTGCCCGAGATGGAGGTACCGTCCTTCGACACCTTCTTCGTCTATCCCGAGGCGATGAAGAACCAGGCCAAGCTCAAGGCCTTCCGCGACTTCCTCTTCTCCAAGGCGCGCAGCTGGGCCTACTGAGCCGGGCTACGCGGGTGCGGGCTGCCTGCCGGATGGCCTGCTTTCCGTTTGCGCATCTGCACTTGTTGCTTGCCGATTGCCCAGACCGTCCATAATTGCATGGGTGAATTGCAAATCAGTTGCTTGCCAAAGTGGCAGTACGAGCACATATAGCCCTCATCTCGCGAGCGCATTCCTCCTCCCATTGGCGCTTGCGAGTGTTCCCCTCTGGAGGTTTCGCCTTAACAGGCAACTCCAACAACTCGGGCCGGTTCTTCGTGAGCCGGCCTTTTTTTGTGTCCGCGACAGCGCTTCCACGCGATGCTCGCGTCCGGCCGGATCGCGCCATCGGCCACACGCCGTGCTTCAGGTGTAGAGCTTCTCGCCGTCGAGCCCGGCATACAGCCCGGCCACCTGCTCGGCATAGCCGTTGAAAAGCAGCGTCGGCACCGTCTCGCCGGTGTGGAGGACGCGCTCCTGCGCCTGGCTCCAGCGCGGATGCGGCACCTGCGGATTGACGTTCGCCCAGAATCCGTATTCGGACGGCGCGATCTGCTCCCAGAAGCTCACCGGCCTCTCGTCGACGAAGGACATCCGCACGATCGACTTGATCGACTTGAAGCCGTACTTCCACGGCAGAGCGAGCCGCAGCGGCGCGCCGAACTGGTTTTCCAGAGGCTTGCCGTAGACGCCCGTGACGATGAAGGCGAGCTCGTTCCTCGCCTCGGCCATCGTCAGCCCCTCGACATACGGCCATGGATACCAGATCTGGCGTTGCCCCGAGGCGGCGTCCGGATCCAGGAAGGTCTCCAGGCGGAGATACCTGGCCGACGAGAGCGGCGCGGCAAAGTCGATCAGGCGGGCCAGCGGAAAGCCCGACCAGGGCACGGTCATCGACCAGGCCTCGACGCAGCGGTGGCGGTAGAGCCTTTCTTCGAGCGACATGGCGCGGATCAGTTCGTCGATTCCGATCTCGCGCTCCCGCTCCACCAGCCCGTCGATCCTCACGGTCCACGGACGTGTCTTCAGGCTTCGCGCGGCACCGGCGATCTGCTTGTGGGAGCCGAACTCGTAGAAATTGTTGTACCGGCCAGCGACGTCGGCCGGCGTCAGCGGGCGGTCGATCGTGTAGGCCGCGTTTCGCTTCGCCGGATAGAGGTCGAGCGTCTGGTCGCCCGCCTGCGCCCGCGCGGCGGGCACCGCACCGCCGAAGGCTGCCCCCGCGATCATGCCCCCGAATCCGGCGAGGAGCGCACGCCGGTCGACGAAGACGTGCTCCGGCGTCGCAGCACTCTCCGGCAGAGCCCAGTCTGCCCGTCTGACGATACCGACCATTCCGCCCGTCTCCCCTTGCCGCCGCGAGACCGCGACAGTCTAGCCGCGGCTTCAGGCTTGGCAACGCCCGCCCGTGCAGCGCGGATCAATTCCGCGTGCGGTCGGGGCGGGCAGTGCCCGCCGCGGCCGGGCGGACGGGCGCAGCGCGTGCATGCGTCGTCAGGCCCGCGCGATCGCCGCGAGATCGAGACCCGCCAGCGTCGCCTTCTGCGCCTCCGTCAGGGGCAGGTGCGGCGGCAGCAGCCGTTCGAAGGCTTCGTCGTCGTGCAGGCGTGCCACCATGTGCTTGACCGCGGGAATGAGCGGCACGGCGGAGATGGCCGCGCGTGCATCTCCCGCCGCCTTCAGCAGGGCGGTATCGGCTCGGTTCGCCCAGAGCTTCGCGACGAGCGGGGCGGTGACGCTGACGGTGGCCGAGATGCAGCCGGCATAGCCGTCGGCGTCCGCCTTCGCGAGCGCCGTCTCGCTGCTCGGGAAGACGTCGAAACCATCGATTCGGGCAATCTCGGCGGCATAGGCGAGGTCGCCCGAACTGTCCTTGGCGCCGACGATGCGATCGGGAAAGGCTGCACGCAGCCGTGCGCAGAGATCGGGCGAGAAGCGCAGGCCCGTCATCTGCGGGAAATTGTAGAGGTAGATCGGAGCCGGCGTATCGGCCGTCGCCGCCACCACGCGCTCGAACCAGGCGAAGAGACCGTCGTCGGCGACGCCCTTGTAGTAGTAGGGCGGCAGGATGAGGGCCGCGGCGAAACCGAGCGCGTGGGCGTGCCGCGTCAGCTCGACGGTGGTTGCGAGATCCGGCGTGCCGGTGCCGACCATCATCCTGGCGCGGTCGAGCCGCCCGGCGGCGGCGGCCATCACCGCCTTGCGCTGGGACGCGGAGAAGGAATTCGCCTCGCCGGTGGTGCCGAGCACGTTGAGCGCGTCGCAGCCGTGGTCGAGCGCCCACGCGGCATGGCGCAGGAAGCGGTCGAGATCGGGTTCGCCGCTCCCGGTGACCGGCGTGGGGACGGCGGCGATCACGCCCGTCAGTCTGGATGTCGGCATTTGCTGGTCGTTTCCCTGGTCTGATATGCTCTTGGTGGCCGGCCCGTCCGGCGCGACGGCCGCGGCCGTCGCGGCGACCTTACCGCGCCGGATGCGTGTGAAAGAAGTGTCGATTTGCGCCGGGTGCATTGCCGGGCCGGCATCGTTCGGCTTTCCGGTTTTCGCTGCGGAAGGTCGATTTCGAGGGGAAAAAACGCGCACGGCCGCCGGTTTCGGGGTTGTCGGCCGCCGGATTTGCACTTTCTCTCTTGGCAAGGGTGACGATCACGGCAAGATTGGACCGCAGTCGCGTGATCGCCCGCAATGGTGAGCGCCAAAGGTCGGGGGCATGGATTGAGTGACGTTCTCTTGCTGACGCTGGGCGTGGTGGCCTGCTTCCAGCTCAAGCATTTCGCAGCCGACTATCTGCTCCAGACCCCCTGGATCATCGCGGGCAAGGGACATCTCGACCGGCCCGGCGGCTACGTCCATGCCGGCATCCATGCCGTCCTTTCGGTGCCGGCACTCCTGCTGGCAGGACTGGACCTGCCGAAGGTGGCCGCGCTCTCGGCGGCGGAGTTCGTGGTCCATTTCCTGATCGATCACAGCAAGGCGCTGGTTTCGCGCGGCAGCCAGAAGGGACCGACGACGGCCGCCTACTGGGCGCTGCACGGCGGCGACCAGTGCATCCATCACCTGACCTACCTGGTGATGACGGCCGTCGCCATCGGCTGGGCCACAGCCTGAACATGTCTTCCCCCGAACGCAGAACGGCCGCCCCGACCGGGGCGGCCGCACGTCCTGCCGGTTTCGGCCGGGCCGTCAGCGGGTGACGATCTCCGGACCCATCAGGCTGTAGGGCAGCCAGGTCGACAGGATCGGCACGTAGGTCACGATGATCAGGAAGAGGAACAGCACCGCCACGAAGGGCAGGGCCGCGCGCACCACCTGGATCAGGCTCATGCCGGTGATGCCCGACGTGACGAACAGGTTCAGCCCGATCGGCGGCGTGATCATGCCGATCTCCATGTTGACCACCATGATGATGCCGAGATGCACCGGGTCCACGCCGAGTTCCATGGCGATCGGGAAGACCACGGGCGCGACGATCAGCAGCAGTCCGGACGGCTCCATGAACTGCCCGCCGAGCAGCAGCAGCAGGTTCACGGCGATCAGGAAGGTGAACCAGTTGAAGCCGTAGCCCAGCATCAGGTCGGTGATGGCGTCGGGGATGCGTTCGGACGTCAGGACGTGAGCGAAGAGCAACGCGTTGACGATGATGAACATCAGCATCACCGTCGTGCGCGAGGCATCGATCATCACCTTCCGCGTTTCCTCGTTGAAGAACATGGCGGGGAAGTTCCTGCCGATCAGGACGAGGTTGCGGCTCCAGATCGGCATGCCGGCGAGCACCCGGCCGGGAACCGCCGCCAGCCGCGCCTCCGGATCGCGCCGCAGCGTGTAGGCGGTCAGGACGACCAGCGACAGGACGAGGCCCACGACGGCGCGGCCGCGCCCGGTCACACCCTCCCATTCGGCAGTGACGAAGAAGGACAGGATCATCCAGACGAAGAAGAAGGCGACGGCATAGACCAGAGCCGAGAAGCCGACGCGGGCCTTCGTCGTGTCCTGTGGCTGGATCCAGCGAACGCCCTTCAGCGGCCCCATGTCGCGATAGACGAAGAGCGCGACGAAGAAGGCGTAGACGGCCGCGACAGCCGCTGCCTCCGTCGGCGTGAAGACGCCGCCATAGATGCCGCCCAGGATGATGACGATCAGGAACAGGCCCCAGCCTGCTTCCTTGCCGCCCGCCACGATCTCGCCGAAGCCTTTCCATGGCTCGGCCGGCAGGTTCTTCACCCGTGCCATGACCCAGATGGCGATCATCAGCATCAGTCCGGCCACGAGACCGGGAATGACGCCGGCAAGGAACATGCGGCCGACCGAGACGTCGGTGGCGGCCGAATAGACCACCATGACGATCGACGGCGGTATCAGGATTCCCAGCGTCCCGGCATTGGCGATGATGCCGGCGGCGAACTCCTTGGTGTAGCCGACCTGGCGCATGCCGGCGATGGCGATTGTGCCGATGGCCACGACGGTCGCCGGCGAGGAGCCGGACAGGGCGGCAAAGAGCATGCAGGCCAGGACCGAGGCGATCGCGAGGCCGCCGCGGATGTGGCCGACGCTGGCGATGGCGAAGCGGATGATGCGGCTCGCGACGCCGCCCGTCGACATGAAGGCCGAGGCCAGCACGAAGAAGGGGATGGCGAGGAGCGTGTAGTTCTGCGAGGCGGTGAAGAGCTGCAGCGCCACGGAGGACATGGAGTCCTGCGAGAACAGCGCGATGATCAGGATCGAGGCCAGCCCGAGCGAGACCGCGACCGGAACGCCGAGGAACAGGAGCCCGATGACGAGGACGAAGAGGATTGCGGATTCCATGGCCTGATCCTCAATCCTTCAGCGCGTCTTTGTTCTCGGCGACGAGGTCTTCCGCCTCGTGGCCCGCGATCACGAGTTCGCGTTCCCCGCGCCAGATGGCGCCCATCGCCTGGAGGCTTCGGAAGGCGAGCAGCGCGAGCCCGACCGGCAGCATGAGGTAGGCGATCCAGCGCTGCACGCGTTCCTGCAGGCCGAAGCTCTCCTGCATCCAGACGGGATAGCGCAGGTCGTCGAGCCCTGTGCCGCGGTCGAACATGAAGGTCCAGTAGCCGAGCGCGCCGGTCTGGCGCCAGTTGGTCTGGACGTCGACGCCGAGAAAGACGAGCCAGCCGGCATAGAGGAGAAGGAAGGCGTAGAAGAAGGTCGCGAAGGCGCCGAACAGCGCCACCATCCGGAACGGTCCCGGGGGCAGCAGGCGCACGAAGGCGTCGACGCCGAGATGCATGCCCTGCTTGATGCCGAAGCCCATGCCGAAAAGAATGAGCCAGGCGAACAGGATGCGGGTGAATTCGAGCGCACCGCTCCAGCCGGAATTGAAGCCGTAGCGGGCGATGACCTGGACGAAGGAGACCAGCGTGATGATCGCCAGCAGCGCGGCGAGGAGGTTTTCCTCGAGCCGCGTGACCCTTTCGGGCCATCGTCTTTCGGCGAGGAACAACAGGACGACGATCAGCGCCAAAGACAGCGCCGGCAGGATCAGCGGCATTTCGTGGACTCCCCCAGGAATGAACCGGGCGCGGCCCGCCGCGCCCGCGTCGACGTCCCGCGCGGCAGCGCGCCGCGCGGGACGTCGAGACCCGATCAGTTGCCGGCGCCGACGGCGACGGCGGCGTCGATGAGGTCCTTGCCGATGTCGCCCTCGAACTTCGCCCAGACCGGCTTCATGGCGTCGACCCAGGCCTGACGCTGCGTGGCGTCGAGCTCGCGGATCGTACCGCCGGCGTCGAGGATGTTCTGGCGGCAGGCCGCTTCCTTGTTGGCGACGTCGGCATTGGCGGCCGCGGTCTCGTCCTCGGCGATCGACAGGAACTGATCGCGGATCTCCGGATCGAGGCCCTCCAGCCATTCGGTCGAGGTCACCAGCAGGTAAGCCAGCGTCTGGTGGTTGGTCTCGGTGATGCCGTCCTGCACCTCGAAGAACTTCTGGGTGTAGATGTTGCACCAGGAATTCTCCTGGCCGTCCACGACGCCGGTCTGCAGCGCGCCGTAGACCTCCTTGAAGGCGAGCTTCTGGGCGGAGCCGCCGATGCCCGCGATCATCGCGTCGGCGACGTCGGAGGTCTGGATGCGGAACTTCAGGCCGTTGGCGTCGGCCGGCAGCAGCAGCGGCTTCTTGGCCGAGAACTGCTTCAGGCCCGAGAGCCAGTAGCCGAGGCCGG
The DNA here is from genome assembly GCF_014495845.1 of Aquibium microcysteis. Taxonomy (NCBI): domain Bacteria; kingdom Pseudomonadati; phylum Pseudomonadota; class Alphaproteobacteria; order Hyphomicrobiales; family Phyllobacteriaceae; genus Aquibium; species Aquibium microcysteis. Next base: position 2,151,137 of record NZ_CP061080.1, on the reverse strand, counting down.
TATAGCCCTCGTCCTCCATCACCTTGAGCATGCTCTTGCCGGTGTCGGACGAACCGAAGGCTTCGACGTCGGCCAGGCTGGCGAAGAGGAAGGGCAGGTCGAACAGCCGGTACTTCAGCGTATAGGCCTCGAACTTCGACAGCGACGGCGCGGCGATCTGGACGTCGCCGAGCAGCAGCGCCTCCATCACCTTGTCGTCGTCGAACAGCGTCGAGTTCGGGAAGACCTCCATGCAGGCCTTGCCGTCCATCTCCTTGTTCACGCGCTGCGCGAACTTCACCGCGGCCTCGCCCTTGGGGTGGCCCTTTTCGGCGACGACGTGGCTGAACTTGATCACCATCTCGCCGGCGTCGCAGCCTTCGGGACCGGCAAGGGCCTGGCCGGCGAAGAGGGTGAGCGCGAAGGCGGATACGGTACCGAGCAGCAGTCTGTTCATTCTGGTTCCTCCGTGGCGGAGCATGCTTGCCCCGATTGCGATGAGGGAGGAACCGGTCCCGCGCAGCGCCGTCGTGGCGCCGCCGGTCCGTCCGTCTCCTCCCGGGTGGAAGCCGGCATGCCGGCCTTCGGAACATCTTTAGCAAGCGCCGTGCCAGCCCGCGCCGATGCGGCTGCAGCCCGCGAGCAGGCGCATCGGGAAGGCGATGGGGGCGGAAAGGGCGGCCGCGGAAGCCTGCCCGGAGGCGCGGACCGGTGTGCGGCACGCCCCGCGCCGCTGCCGCGCGGCAGAGGAGGGGTAGCATCCTACCCAGATGAGGGCCGTCGATGTGTCGCCGGCTACCCATCCTCCGGGATGGTCAGACCGAGTCGCTGCATCTTGTCGTAAAGGCCCTTGCGCGAAATCTGCAGCGCCTCGTAGACCGGGCGCATGCGTCCGCCGGAGCGGCGCAGTTCCGCCTCGATGACGGAGCGCTCGAAGGCCGCCACCCGGTCCGCCAGCGCGCCGCTCGCGGCCGCCCCCTGCGTTGCGCCTGCCGCCGTGCCGAAGCCGCGCCACAGGCCGAGCACGAAGCGGTCGGCGATGTTGCGCAGCTCCCGCACGTTGCCCGGCCAGTCGTGGGCGCGCAGTTCCGCTTCCAGTTCCGGCGACAGTTCCGGAATCTCGCGCCGGTACCGCGCCCGGGCCTCGCGCGCCAGATGGAAGAACAGGAGCGCCACGTCCTCGCGCCGCTCCCGGAGCGGAGGGATCGCGAGCGTCGCCACGTTCAGCCGGTAATAGAGGTCGGCGCGGAACCGGCCCTCGTTGCCCGCCTGGGCGAGGTCCGACTTGGTCGCGGCGATGAAGCGCACGTCGAGCGCGATCTGCCGGTTGGAGCCGAGCCGCTCCACGCTGCGCGTCTCGATGGCGCGCAGGAGCTTGGCCTGGAGGTCGAGCGGCATGGATTCGATCTCGTCGAGGAAGACCGTGCCGCCCTTGGCATATTCCAGCTTGCCGATGCGCTGGCGCTGTGCCCCGGTGAAGGCGCCGGCCTCGTGGCCGAACAATTCGGATTCGAAGATGTCGGCCGGCAGCGCCGCGCAGTTCAACGCGACGAAATTGCCCTTCGCGCGGTCGCCGAAATCGTGCAGCGCACGCGCCACCACTTCCTTGCCGGCGCCGGTCTCGCCGCGCACCAGCACGTCGATGCCGGTCGAGGCGATGGCCGAGATCTCCTCGCGCAGGCGCATGATCGCCGGCGTACGACCGACGAGCCTGCTCTCGAGGTCCGTCGAAGCGTCGAGCCGCTCGCGCAGCGCCCGGTTCTCCAGCACCAGCCGCCGCTTTTCGATGGCGCGTTTGATGACGGCCGCCAATGCGGAGACGGCAAAGGGTTTGGTGATGAAGTCGTAGGCACCCTCCCGCATCGCCTCCACCGCCAGCGTCACGTCGCCATGGCCGGTGATCAGCACGACCGGCAGGGCCGGGTCGATTTCCAGCGCCCGGCGAAGCATGGCCATGCCGTCGACCCGCGGCATGCGGATGTCCGACACCACCACGCCCGGGAAGTTGCGGTCGAGCCGGGCGAGGGCCGCATCCGCGCCCACGAAACTCTCGACCGCGAAGTCGTCGAGTTCCAGTCCCTGCGCCAGCGCATGGCGAAGGGCCTCGTCGTCCTCGACCAGCATGATCCTGCCTGCGTCGCTCATCGCCTGGCCCCGTCCTTTTCCGCAGCCTCCAACCGCTCCCCGTGCAGCGGCAGGTCGATGGTGAAGCAGGCGCCGCCATCCGGGTTCTGCGCGGCGCGGATCGAGCCGCCGAGATCGCGCACCAGATGCTCGACGATCGCGAGGCCGAGGCCGAGGCCTTCGCCGGCTTCCTTGGTGGTGTAGAAGGGCTCGAAAAGGCGCTCGATGGTGCCGTCGGCGAAGCCCGGCCCGTTGTCGGCGACCGTCAGCACCGCGCGATCGCCGTTGCGGTGCGCCGCGACACGGATGCGGGCCTCGGGCAGGCCGCCGCCCGGGCCCTCCAGCGCGTCGATGGCATTCCCGATCAGATTGACCAGCACCTGCGAGAGCCGCACGCGGCCGGTCGAGAGGATCAGGTCCGGCTCGACGTCGAAGTCGAGCGCCACGCCCGCCTTGCGCGCCCGCGGCGCAGTCAGCAGCGCCGCCTCGTCGGCGACGAGCTTCAGCGCCACCGGCGACAGCCGGGTGTCCGGCTTGCGCGAGAAGGTCAGCAGCGTGCGCGTCAGCGACGCCATGCGGTCGGCGAGGCCGGCGATGCGGGTCAGCGCGTCGCCCACCGCGTCGAGCCGGCTGCGGGCGAGGAACTGGCCGGCATTGTCGGCATAGGTGCGGATGGCGGCGATCGGCTGGTTGTACTCGTGGCTCAAGGCTGCCGACATCTGGCCGATGGTGGCGAGCTTGGCGGCATGCACCAGTTCGGCCTGCGCGGCGCGCAGCCGATCCTCGGCCTGCCGACGCTCCTCAATCTCGCTCGCCAGTTGCCGGTTGGTCGCCGTCAGCTCGGCGGTGCGGGCGCGCACCTGACGTTCGAGCCGGATCGCCTGCGCCCGGTCGCGGCGCTGTCGTCCGAGCAGTGCCTGGCGCCGCCGCAGCAGCAGGAAAACGCCGCCCGACAGGACGACCACCGCCAGACCCGCGATCGTACCCGCGCTCCAACGTGCCGACGCCAGCGGTCGCGCATCGGCCAGCACGTGCAGCGTCCAGCCCAGCAGCGGCATGTCGCGGTTGGCGTCGATCCAGAGGGCGCCGGCCGGACCGCGCACCAGACCGATGCGATCGGGCGAGAGAGGCGCCAGCGGCTCGCCTACCGTCAGGTCGTTGCTGCTCCATTCGCGCTGGCGCCATTCGCGGCGGTTGGACAGGAACACCCGGTCGTCCGCGCCGGTGACGAAGATCGGGTTCGACGACAGCGACCACTGCGCCTCGATCGGTTCGAAAGGCACGAAGACGGCGATCATGCCGAGTGCCGTATCGCCCTGGCGGACATTGGCCGCGAAGGCATAGGTGCGCGTGCCGTCTGTCAGCGTCACCGCCGCGCGGCCGAGCCGCCGCTGGCTCACGGGTTCCTGCAGCGCCGGCGACCTCGTGATCGCGGCGTCGACGAGACCGCGGGCGGCGGCGATCAGGGTACCGTCGGGCTTTACCAGCGCCACCTCGCGTGCGCCGGAGAAGCCGGTCAGTTCGACGAGCATGCGGCGGGTGTCCGCGTCGCGCAGCGGGCTTTCCTGCAGCGCGAAGGCGTCGATCACCTCGCGCCGCCGGGCGAGGATCGGCGGCAGCAGGCGGTACTTCTCGAGCAGTCCCGACAGCGCTTCCGACTGCAGCGCCAGAGCCTCGGTGGCGCGCGCCTTCAGCTCCGTCTCGGCGCGCCGCCCCGCCACCTCCTGCGCCATCCAGACGATCGCCACCGTCAGCACGAGCGACAGCAGCCCCAGCACGAGGCCGAACCGCCAGAACCGTCTCTGCAGCGCGCTGCCGTTCATCCGGTCAGGCGTATCGCGCATGGCCGCCTTCGACAAGTCGGGAGGGCGGGCGGGGGGGCAGCTCAACGGACGCGCACGGCGGCAGCGCGACCGTGGGCGCTTCACGATCGACCGGCTGATGGCGATCCTGTCGCGGCTCGACCAGAAGATCGAGATCACCGTTCGAATGGGACCGCGCGCCAGGAACCTCGATCCGCCTCCGCACTGAACGCACAGGCGCGCTCGTTGCGCGGCCCTCGCGACCGTCCGTGGCCGAGGCCCCTGCGCGTAGCATCGTGGCATCGGTCAGCCGAAGGTGATGCACAAAAATGCACGAGATTCGATTCCTCCGCGGCCGAGCCGCTTGCCTGCCTCGCGCGCATGATGCATGATATCGCATCGCGTCCGGGGAGGAGAGCCCGGGCGCGGCTGCAAGGACAGGCTTCATCGGGGAGGATGAGTTGAACCCAGCGAACGGCAATGCCGCGGCCCATTTCGTCGACCGCCACGCCGGGGAGGGGCGCGGCGACAAGCCTGCCTTCGTGGAATGCGGGCCGGGCGGGCGCAGCATCCGCTACGGCGAACTCGCCACCGAAGCGGGTCGCATGGCCGATCTCTACCGCCGCCACGGCGTCGCGCCGGAGGCGCGCGCGGCGATGATCGTGCTGGACCAGATCGAGTTCCCGGTCATCTTCTGGGGCAGCCTGAAGGCGGGCGTCATCCCGGTGCCGCTCAACACGCTGCTGTCGCCCGATTATTACGAGATCATCCTGAACGACAGCCGCGCCCGCGCGCTGTTCGTTTCGAAGGAACTGCTTCCGGCGGTGGCGCCGCTGCTGCCGCGGCTGAAGCACCTGAAGGCGGTCTTCGTCGTCGGCGGCGAATCCGGCGACCATCTCTGCTTCGCCGACGAGCTGGCGGCGAGCGACACCGGCGGCACGGTGGCGGCCGAGGCCGACGAATGCGCGTTCTGGCTTTATTCCTCCGGCTCCACCGGCCGGCCCAAGGGTGTCCGCCACGTCCACGGGAGCCTGAAGGCCACCGCGGACACGTTCGGCGCGCAAGTCCTCGGCATCCGCGAGGATGACACGGTGCTGTCGGCGGCCAAGCTGTTCTTCGCCTACGGGCTCGGCAACGCCATGACCTTCCCGATGGCCGCCGGCGCGACGGCCCTGCTGTTCCGCGGCCGCCCGACGCCGGCCGACATGTTCGCCGCCATGGCCGAACATCGGCCGACGATCTTCTGCGGCGTGCCGACGCTCTATGCCGGCATGGTCGCCCACATGGCGAAGGAGGCGCCCCCCGGGCTCGACCGGCTGCGGATTTGCGTGTCGGCCGGCGAGGCGCTGCCGGCCGAGATCGGCAACCGCTGGAAGGCGCAGACCGGCACCGACATCATCGACGGCGTCGGCTCCACCGAGATGCTGCACATCTTCCTGTCCAACGCGCCCGGCTCCATCGTCTACGGGACGTCGGGCGTCGCCGTGCCCGGCTACCAGGTGCGCCTCGTCGACGAGACCGGCCGCGAGGTCGGCGCAGGCGAGGTCGGCGAACTCCTGGTCAACGGCCCCTCGGCCGCCGACGGCTACTGGAACCAGCGCGACAAGAGCCGTTCGACCTTCGAGGGGCACTGGACGCGCACCGGCGACAAGTACGAGCGCACCGCCGACGGCCGCTTCGTCTACTGCGGCCGCACCGACGACATGTTCAAGGTCTCGGGCATCTGGGTTTCGCCCTTCGAGGTCGAGCAGGCGCTGGTCTCGCATCCCGACGTGCTGGAGGCTGCGGTCGTTGCCCACCGGGACGAGACCGGTCTCGAGAAACCGCGCGCCTTCGTGGTGCTGAAGAACGGCCATGCGCCCGACGGCCTCGCCGAGACGCTCAGGGAGCAGGTCAAGGCCAAGGTGGGCGCGTGGAAATATCCGCGCTGGATCGAGATCGTGCCGGACCTGCCGAAGACGGCCACCGGCAAGGTCCAGCGCTTCAAGCTCAGGGAAGGAGCATGACGCCATGTGGACAGACGGCCAAGGCCTGACGCTCGACATCGACGGTGTGACGCTGGAGGGACGCTGTTTCGGCCCGGCGCCTGACGCGGCACCGACCGTCGTTCTGCTGCATGAAGGGCTCGGCTGCGCTGCGCTGTGGCGGGATTTTCCCGAGAAGCTCGCCCGCGCCACGCGCTACGGCGTCTTCGCCTATTCCCGCCGCGGCTATGGCCAGTCTGCCCCGGCCGTCCTGCCGCGTCCGCTCGACTACATGACGCGCGAGGCGCTGGACGTGCTGCCCAAGGTGCTCGACGCGATCGGTTTCCGGCAGGGCGTGCTCGTCGGCCATTCCGACGGCGCCTCGATCGCGGCGATCCATGGCGGCTCGGTGCAGGACCACCGCGTGCGCGGCCTCGTCCTGATGGCGCCGCACTTCTTCACCGAGGCGCTGGGCCTCGCCGCGATCGCCAGGGCGCGCGAGGTCTACGAGACCGGCGATCTGCGGGCGCGACTCGGCAAGTATCATGCCGACGTCGACAATGCCTTCCGCGGCTGGAACGACGCCTGGCTCGACCCGGCCTTCAAGAGCTGGAACATCGAAGAGGTCATCGCCTACATCCGCGTGCCGGTGCTGGCGATCCAGGGCGTCGACGACCAGTACGGCACGCGCGCCCAGATCACCGCGCTGGAGACGCAGAGCTACAATCCGGTCGACGTCGCCATGCTCGACTCCTGCGGCCACGCGCCTCATGTCGAGCAGCCGGAGAAGACGCTGGCGCTTGTCGTCGACTATCTGGAGCGGCTCGACCGCATCGAGGCGGCGAAGGCCGAGGCGGCATGACGGCGCCGCTGCGGCCGCACCCGCCGGCGGCGGTCGCCGCCTGGCCGCTGCCCGCGCAGGCCTTCGTGCCCGGCCGCGACCCGCGGCCGGAGGAGGGGCTGTTCATCAGTGTCGCCGACCGCGCGCCGGCGCGCACCGATCCCGCCGCCTGGCGGGCCAACGAGGCGTGGCTCTACGGCTTCCGGCTCTATGGAGGCGGCTTCTTCTGGGAGGCGCACGAGGTCTGGGAGCCGGTCTGGATGGGGGCTGCGCCCAACAGCGCCGAGCGTCATCTCGTCCAGGGGCTGATCCAGCTCGCCAATGCCTGCCTGAAGATCAGGATGGAGCGCAAGCGCGCGGCGCTGCGGCTGGTGCGCGATGCCGGGCTGCGGCTCGCCGAGGCCGGTTCGGCGCCGCTGATGGGCGTGGCCCCGGGCACCGTGCTCGCGGCCGCCTGCGGCTATGCGCTGCGAATCGAAGCCTGGCAGGGCGACGGCCTCGCCCCGCTGCTGTCGCATCGACCTCAGCTTCGATGCACAGATAGTGCATTATAATGCATACAAGTTCCGCACATATGCGCCGAATCTGCGTGAAATCGCCGTTAAGGCGACAATTGAGACTAGGAAACGGCAGCATAGTGCACTAGGATGCATTCCTGTCGAGACCCCAGGGAGTTGGATGTGGCCAAGGTAATCGATTTCCAGACCGACCCGTCGAAGTACCGGCACTGGAAGATCCGCTACGAGGGCGAGGTCGCCCATCTGATGATGGACGTCGACGAGACCGGCGGCCTCTTCGAGGGCTATGAACTCAAGCTCAATTCCTACGATCTCGGCGTCGACATCGAGCTCGCCGACATCGTCCAGCGGATGCGCTTCGAGCATCCCGAGGTGAAGGCGGTCGTGCTGCAGTCGGGCAAGGAGCGCGTGTTCTGCGCCGGCGCCAACATCCGCATGCTGGGCGGCGCCACCCACGCCCACAAGGTCAATTTCTGCAAGTTCACCAACGAGACCCGCAACACCTTCGAGGCGGCGGGCGCCGAATCGGGCCAGTCCTACATCGCGGCGGTGCGCGGCGCCTGCGCCGGCGGCGGCTACGAACTCGCGCTCGCCTGCGACCACATCATCCTCACCGACGACGGTTCGTCCTCGGTGGCGCTGCCCGAGGTGCCGCTGCTCGCGGTGCTGCCCGGTACCGGCGGCCTCACCCGCGTCACCGACAAGCGCAAGGTGCGGCGCGACCATGCCGACGTGTTCTGTTCCATCGAGGAGGGCATCAAGGGCAAGCGCGCCAAGGACTGGAACCTCGTCGACGACGTCGTGCCGAACACGAAGTTCGACGAGCTCGTGGCGCAGCGCGCCCGCGAATTCGCGGCGAAGTCGAACCGCCCGGCGGGCGCGACCGGCATCGCGCTCACCCCGCTCGACCGCCGCTTCGGCGAGGACGGCTCGGTGACCTATTCGAGCGTCGAGGTCGAGATCGACCGCGCCAAGCGCGTCGGACGGATCACCGTGCACGGTCCGAAGGATGCCGGTCCCGACAGCGTCGAAGCGCTCCACGCGCAGGGCGCTTCGGCCTGGACTCTGCGCGTGGCGCGCGAGCTCGACGACGCGATCCTGCATCTCAGGAACAACGAGCTCGAGATCGGCGTGCTGGTCTTCCGCGCGCAGGGCGATCCGGTGCTCGTCGCCGCGCAGGAGGCCTTCCTCATCGCCAACCGGTCGGACTGGCTGGCCGGCGAGATCCTGCTCTACTGGAAGCGCGTCCTGAAGCGCGTCGACCTCACCTCGCGCTCGCTGGTGGCGCTGGTCGAGCCGGGCTCGTGCTTTGCGGGCATGCTGGCCGAACTGCTCTTTGCCGTCGACCGGTCCTACATGGCCGAGGGCGATTTCGAGGGCGACAACCGCCCGGTCGCGACGATCACGCTGACAGAGGGCAATTTCGGTCTCTACCCGATGTCGAACGACCTGACCCGCCTGCAGACCCGCTTCCTCGGCGCGCCGGGGAAGGTCGACGAGGCGAAGGCGCGCATCGGCGAGGCGCTGGAGGCCTTCGACGCCAACGAACTGGGCCTCGTCACCTTCTGCTTCGACGACATCGACTGGGAGGACGAGGTGCGCATCTTCCTGGAGGAACGCGCCTCCTTCTCGCCCGACGCCATGACCGGCATGGAGGCCAACCTCCGCTTCGCCGGCCCCGAAACCATGGAAACCCGCATCTTCGGCCGCCTCACCGCCTGGCAGAACTGGATCTTCCAGCGCCCCAACGCGGTCGGCGAGACCGGAGCGCTCAAGCGCTACGGCACCGGAGTGCGGGGAGAGTATGACATGAAGCGGGTGTAGGGGAGGGAGTGGGCAGTCGGCAGTAGGCAGTCGGGAAAACACTGATCGCCGCGCCGCCGCCGCGCCTCTTCTGAACCGACTGCCGACTGCCCACTGCCGACTGCCGCGCAACCCTTGCACCACCCGCCCACCCCCGGAGGACCCACCCCATGCTCGACCTGATCAACGTCTCCTACGACACCCAGATCCCGAACAATGTCGGGCTCTCCTCCGACAAGCGCGTGCTGAAGGCGCTGGAGAAGTGGCATCCGGGCTACATCAACTGGTGGAACGACCTGATCCCGCGGCAATTCCAGGACTCGCTCGTCTATCTGCGCACCGCGATCTCGGTCGATCCGAAAGGCTGGGCGAAGTTCGACTACGTTCGCATGCCGGAATACCGCTGGGGCATCCTGCTCGCGCCGCAGGTGGAGGACCGCCGCATCCCCAGCGGCGAGCACGCCGGCCAGCCCGCCTGGCAGGAGGTGCCAGGCGAGTACCGCAACATGCTGAAGCGGCTGATCGTCATCCAGGGCGACACAGAGCCGGCCTCGGTCGAGCAGCAGCGCTTTCTGGCGCTCACCGCCCCCTCGCTCTACGACATGCGCAACCTGTTCCAGGTCAATGTCGAGGAGGGCCGGCATCTCTGGGCCATGGTCTACCTGCTGCAGAAGTATTTCGGCGCCGACGGTCGCGAGGAGGCCGACGACCTGCTGCGCCGCTCCTCCGGCTCCGAAGAAGCGCCGCGCATGCTCGGCGCCTTCAACGAGGCGACGCCGGACTGGCTGTCCTTCTTCATGTTCACCTATTTCACCGACCGCGACGGCAAGATGCAGCTGGAATCGCTCGCCCAGTCGGGCTTCGACCCGCTGTCGCGCACCTGCCGCTTCATGCTGACGGAGGAGGCGCACCACATGTTCGTCGGCGAGACCGGCGTCGGCCGCGTCATCCAGCGCACCTGCGAGGCGATGAAGGAGGCCGGCATCGAGGATCCGTACGACATCGCCGCCGTGCGCAATCTCGGCGTCATCGACCTGCCGACGATCCAGAAGAAGCTCAACCTGCACTACACGCTGTCGCTCGACCTGTTCGGCCAGGAGGTCTCCACCAACGCCGCCAACGCCTTCAACGCCGGCATCAAGGGGCGCTACCAGGAGACGAAGATCGACGACGATCACCGGCTGCAGAACTCGACCTATCCGGTCGTCCAGCTGGTCGACGGCAAGGTGGTGACGGTCGACGTGCCGGCGCTCTCGGCCATCAACATGCGGCTGCGCGACGACTACATCACCGACGCCGCGGGCGGCCTCAAGCGCTGGAACGCGGCCATCGCCAAGATGGGCGTACCGTTCGAGCTGACGCTGCCGCATCCGGGCTTCCACCGCAACATCGGCGTGTTCTCGTCCGTCCGGATGACGCCGGCAGGCGATCTCGTCTCGGCGGAGGAGTTCGAGCGCCGCAGGGACGAGTGGCTGCCGTCGAAGGCCGACGGCGACTACATCGCCTCGCTGATGGTGCCGTGCTCGGAGCCCGGCAAATATGCCGGCTGGATCGCCCCGCCGCGGGTGGGCATCGACAACAAGCCGGGCGATTTCGAATACGTCCAGCTGCACATGGCGTGAGGGAGGGGATTTCGCGCAGATCGGCGGGATCCCGTCCTTTTCCGATGAGGCCAGCGCCCACCCCCACCCTTACCCTCCCCTCAAGGGGGAGGGGGCGCCAACGTCTCACGTCCCCCTCCCCCTTGAGGGGAGGGGTAAGGGGTGGGGGTATCGCCCGCCCCGCCGCACGAAGGGTGGGGTAGCCCCCCCGACCTCCGCATGAGGGGGCGGGGCCCGACCGGCGGCGGACGGGGAAGCCAGCCCCCGCATCCGCGCCTGCCGACCGCCGCCATCGACCAACACGAGCCAGTTCCATGAACGCACCCGTCAAGCAGCACCTGATCGATCCGGAAATCTGCATCCGCTGCCACACCTGCGAGGAGGCATGCCCGGTCGATGCCATCACCCATGACGAGAACAACGTCGTGGTCGACGCGTCGCTGTGCAATTTCTGCATGAACTGCATCGCGCCGTGCCCGACCGGCTCGATCGACAACTGGCGCGTGGTGGCGACGCCCTATTCGCTCGAGGAGCAGCTGTCCTGGATGGAACTGCCCGAGCAGGAGGACCTGCCGGCAGCAGGCGAGGGAACGTCGGGCACGATCGAGGCCTTCGACGACGAGGTCGCGGCGCTGCTCGCGGAGGCGCACAAGGGCGCCGGCGGTGCGGCGAAGGCGCCGGCCTCGGCGTCGAAGCCGAGCGTCAACCTGTTCACCAACGCCAACCCGGCCATCGCGACCGTTCAGGGCAACTACCGCCTGACCGCCGAGACCGCCGATGCCGACGTCCGCCACATCATCCTCGACCTCGGTTCCACGCCGTTTCCGGTGCTGGAGGGCCAGAGCGTCGGCATCGCGCCGCCTGGGCTCGGCGCGCAGGGCCGGCCGCACCGCATGCGGCTCTATTCGGTCTCTTCGCCGCGCGATGGCGAGCGGCCGAACACCAACAACCTCTCGCTCACGGTCAAACGCGAGCCGGGGGGGCTCGCCTCCAACTATGTCTGCGACCTCGCGCGCGGCGACCAGGTGCGGCTGACCGGTCCCTTCGGCTCGACCTTCCTGATGCCGAACGACCCGCAGGCCAACATCCTGATGATCTGCACCGGGACCGGCTCGGCGCCGTTCCGCGGCTTCACCATGCGCCGCCAGCGGGCGCTCGCCGGCCCCTCGGGCGGGATGACGCTGATCTTCGGCGCGCGCACGCCCGAGTCGCTGCCCTATTTCGGGCCGCTGAAGAAGGTGCCGGATGCACTGCTCGCCAAGCACCTCGTGTTCAGTCGCGTCGAGGGTCGGCCGAAGGAATATGTCCAGGACCGCATGCGCGCCGAGAAGGACAGGATCGCCGCGCTGATCGCCTCGGAAAACACCCATGTCTATGTCTGCGGGCTGAAGGCGATGGAGATCGGCGTCGAGAGCGCCTTCGAGGATATCGCGCGCGGGGCAGGGCTGAACTGGCGGACGATCCGCGACGGCATGCGCCATTCGGGACGCTACCATGTGGAGACATACTGAGCGGATTCCGTTGCATCTGCGGGCGGAATGTGCATTATAATGCATATTTCGTGATGATGCAGAGTGCAGATGGACGAAATCGTCAGCTTCGACGGCCGGGTCACACGGCCCGAAACCTTCCTTGCCGAGGACGCTGCCAACGCCACGCTGCTGGCGATGGTGGGGGAGCGCGTGCGCACGGCGCGAGCGCGCAAGGGCATTTCGCGGAAGCGCCTGGCGGAGATTTCCGGCGTCTCGCAGCGCTATCTGGCGCAGCTCGAGGGCGGCGAGGGCAACATCTCGATCGTGCTGTTGCGCCGCGTCGCCGAGGCGCTCGACCACCGCATCGAATGGCTGGTCGGTGCCGACGACCCATGGAACTCCGACGTCATGACGGTGATGGGGCTCTACCGCAGCGCCACGGCCGAGCAGCGCCAGAAGGTGCTGGAGATCCTCGATCCCGAGCATCCGTCGCTCCGGCGCGGGCGCCGCATCGCCTTCATCGGGCTGCGCGGCGCCGGCAAGTCGACGCTCGGGCGGCTGGCCGCCGACCGGCTCGGCGTGCCGTTCCTGGAACTCAACGTCGAGATCGAGCAGGCGAGCGGCATGCCCGTCAACGAGGTCATGGCGCTCTACGGTCAGGAAGGCTACCGTCGGCTGGAGCGCCAGTCTGTCGAGCGCATCGTCGCGACCAGCGATTCGCTGGTGCTGGCGGTGGCCGGCGGCATCGTCTCCGAGCCCGAGACCTTCACCTACCTGCTGCGCCACTACCACACCATCTGGCTGAAGGCTGAGCCCGAGGAGCACATGGGCCGCGTGCGCGCGCAGGGCGACACCCGCCCGATGGCCGGCAATCCCGCTGCCATGGAGGAACTGCGCACCATCCTCACCAGCCGCGAGGCGCTCTACCGCCAGGCGTCGATTCACGTCGACACCTCGGGCCGGTTGCTGGAGGAGAGCCTCGCCGACGTACTGGCCGCCATCCGCCAGCGGGGGATCCTGGGAGATAGGGCGGATCCTGCGGGGAGGGTGCAGCGCAAGGACGGCTGAACGGCTGCGTTCGGTGGCGAAGGGGCTGGTCCGGCGTGGCTGGTCCGGTGGGGTCACCCTTCCCCTTTGTCATCCCGGAAGACGTACCGCGCGGAGCGCGAAGCGTCTGTCCGGAATCCATTCCGTGACGCCGATGGTTTCGAGAACCCGTCCGCAGACGTCACGGAATGGATTCCGGATCCGGCCGCCTCCGCTGCGCTCGGCATCCGGTGCGGAATGACGCGGCGCGAGGGGGGTAGCGCTGCCGGGGTACCCCGCCGTCTCGCTCCGCTCGACGCCGCGTTCCGGGATGACGAAAGCGGGGGCCGGCGGCGTGCGAGTGCGGAGGCCGTCTCGGCCGGCCGCTACACCTGCGTCATTCCCGAAGACGTACCGCGCGGAGCGCGGAGCGTCTGTCCGGAAACCATTCCGTGACGCCGATGGTTTCGAGAACCCGTCCGCAGACGTCACGGAGTGGATTCCGGATCCGGCCGCCTCCGCTGCGCTCGCCGTCCGGTCCGGAATGACGCGGCGCGAGGGGGCAGCGCTGCCGGGGCACCCCGGCGCCGGCGCGCCTCGCGCTACTCCACGAATACCCGCACGCTCGCTGCCCGCCCCGCCGCGTCGATGACGGTCAGGGTCTGGAAGCCGGCGCCGTCGGGGGTCCAGGCGGCGGTGCGGCGGCGGCCGGGGACGTCGACGGGGCGGCCGTTGGCGAGCCAGCGGAAGGGCGCGCGGCCGCCGTTGAGCTTCAGCGCTAGCGGCATGGCGGTGCCCCCGCCGGCTCCCCCCAGGTCGACGCGGGCGCCCTGCGGCGGGTAGACGATCTCCGGCGCGGGCTCCGTCGGCGCGCCCGCCACGAGCGTCTGGCCCGGCGGCGCGAAGCGGCGCAGCGCATAGGGAAGCTCGGCGGCGGCCAGCCGCTGCGCGCCGGCGGGCGGCCGGGGCAGGGGCGTCAGCCCGACGCCGGCCTTCGAGAAGGCCGAAAACAGGATCGGCGCGGCGGCGCCGTAGCCGGTCAGCCCCGGTACGGAACCACCGTCGGGCCGGCCGACCCAGACGCCGAGCACGTGGCGGCCGTCATAACCGACCGACCAGGCGTCGCGGTAGCCGTAGGAGGTGCCGGTCTTGTAGGCGATGCCGAGGCGCGGCGCGCCCTGCGGCGTCGTCACGCCCGACAGCATGTCGGTGACCTGCCACACCGCCTGCGGCGACAGGATGCGCTCTGCGGCCGTGGCGGGCGCGTCGGGGAAGAGCCGCAGCGGCGCCACGCGTCCGCCATTGGCGAGACCGGTATAGAGCTGGACGAGCCCTTCGAGCGTCAGCCCCGCGCCGCCGAGGCCGATCGCCAGCCCCGGCGCCTCGCCGGCGGGCAAGCGGGGCGCCGCCCCGCCGCGCCGCATCCGCGCCATCAGCCGGATCGGTCCGACCGCTTCCAGCAGGCGGATCGCCGGGACGTTGAGCGACATCTGCAGCGCCTGGCGGACGGTCACGTCGCCCTGATAGTCCATGTCGAAATTCTTCGGCCGGTAGCCGGCGAAGTTCGCCGGCCGGTCCTCCACCAGGGTCTCCTGCATCACCAGCCCGTCTTCCAGCGCCAGCCCGTAGATGAAGGGCTTCAGCGTCGAGCCCGGGGAGCGCTCGGCCTTCGTCATGTCGATCCAGCCGGCGCTCGCCTGGTCGAAGGCCCCGGCCGAACCGACCCGGCCGAGGATCTCGCCGGTGGCGGCGTCGGCCATGACCATGGCGATCGAGACCTTCGGCCCGAGCCGCCCGGCGGCCTCGCGCGCGACGTCCTCCAGCGCGGACTGGACGCCGCGGTCGAGCGTCACGGCCTGGCGCTGCGCGCCGGGCGCCCGCCGCAGCGCCTCGTCGGCGGCGTGGGCGGCCAGCGCGGGCATGGGCCGGCGCGTGCCGCTCACCGGTTCGTCGGCGGCGCGCTCAACCTCGCCCGAGACGATCACCCCGGCCTGCGCCATGCGGGCGAGCACGCGGTCGCGCGCGGCCTGCGCACCTGCGCGGTTGCGGTCGGGGCGGCGCGCCTCCGGCGACTGCGGCAAGGCCACCAGCAGCGCCGCCTGCGGCAGCGTCAGGCGATTGGGCTCGCGGCCGAACCAGGCCAGGCTCGCCGCCCGCACGCCCTCGACATTGCCGCCATAGGGCGCCAGCGTCAGATAGCGCGTCAGGATCTCGTCTTTCGAAAGCCGCCGCTCGATCTGCAGCGCCCGCAGCGTCTGACGCAGCTTGGCCGGCAGGCTGCGCTCCTCGCGCGGCTCGATCAGCCGGGCGAGCTGCATGGTGATGGTCGAGCCGCCCGAGACGATCCGGCCATGCGTGACCAGCTGCCAGGCGGCGCGTCCGACGGCGAGCGGGTCGACGCCGTGGTGGTCGAAGAAGCGACGGTCCTCGTAGGCGACGAGCATGCGCAGGAACTGCGGGTCCACGGTCTTTATGTCGACCGGCAGCCGCCATCGGCCGTCGTCGGTGGCATAGGTCCGAAGCAGCGCGCCGTCGCGGTCGACCACCTCGCGGGAGAAATCCGTCGCCCGGTCGAGCGGCGGCGGATAGGCGCGGTCGAGCCTGTCGAGCGCGAGGAGGGACAGGCCGGCGAGCGCGGCGAGGGAGAGGGCGATGCGCCAGGCAACCCCCCTCTGGCCTGCCGGCCATCTCCCCCTCAAGGGGGGAGATCGGCTGTCGCGGGCGCTGCGTCCACTCGCCGACGTCGCAGGATGGGCGCCGACACCGGAGCTGCCGATCTCCCCCCTTGAGGGGGAGATGGCCGGCAG
Organism: Aquibium microcysteis; assembly: GCF_014495845.1. Classification (NCBI taxonomy): domain Bacteria; kingdom Pseudomonadati; phylum Pseudomonadota; class Alphaproteobacteria; order Hyphomicrobiales; family Phyllobacteriaceae; genus Aquibium; species Aquibium microcysteis. The sequence continues at coordinate 2,135,200 of NZ_CP061080.1, read as the reverse complement.
GCCAGAGGGGGGTATCGTTCGCTCCCCCGTCTCAGGCGATGCGCAGGTCGAGCCGTCCATCGTCGGCTTACCGCTCACTCGCCCCGCACCTCCATCAGCCCGCTCGCCGTGCGCGCCGACAGCTGCGGGCGGTACATGTCCTCCACGCTCGCCGCCGGGTGCGTGTAGACGCCGGGCGTCACCGCGCGGACCACGTAGGCCAGCGTGACGTCGCGATCGCTCCCGCCGCTGCGGTTGAAGGCAGCGATGAAGCGGTCGTCGCGGAACTCGGTGTGGACGGCGTCGGTCTGCGGCAGCCAGTCGAAATTCGCCAGCGCGGCGCTGTCGACGAGGCGCGGATTGTCGATCTCGAAGCCCGCCGGCAGGAGGTCCGAGACGAGGATGCGCGAAGGCCAGTCGTTGAACTCGCGAACCTTCAGCACCACCACGTAGCGCTCGTTCTGCCGTGCCTCGATGACGTTCGCCGCTTCGCCGTCGAGCGTGTAGTAGGCGCGCTCGATGGAGAAGCCTTCGCCGCCGGCGGGAAGCGGCTGTTCGGGTGCGGCCGAGACCGTGACGATGGCGTCGACGGGTTCCGCGCCGCGGTTGACGAGCGTGACCGGCGTCACCGTCGCCTCCATGCCGTCGAGGCGGCGGGCGAAGGCGCCCTGGTGGGCCGTCCCGTCGACCTCGAGCCGGATGTCGTCTCCGGACTGCTGGATCGCGCGGGCGGCGAGCAGCATCCAGGCCTCGTCCTGCGTGCTCGTCCAGGTCGTCTGGCGACGGGCGTCGGAGACGTAGCCGATCATGGCGGGCATCAGCGCGGGCGCGGGACGGCTCTCGGCCGCCAGCGCCAGCATGGCCGCGCCGTCGCGCAGCTTGGAGCCGTAGTCGGAGCGCGCCGTGTAGCCCGCAGGCACGGATTGGGCGAGCCGGTAGGCCGAGCCGAAGGTCGCCTCCGAACGGACCGCGTCGCCGTAGAGCGCGAGGCTCGCGGCCAGCTGGGCACGGGCCATCGGGCTCTCGAAGGCGTCGATCTGCGTGTCGGAATAGTAGCGCAGGTCGGCCGCCGATGCCTTGCGGTTGCGCGACAAGACGTAGAGCGCATAGGCGATCTCGTTGCCGCGCGAGGCGACGTCGGTGTCGTAGGCGAGCGCGTTCTGCAGGTTCGACAGCGCCTGGCTCATTGCCTGTTCCGGCACATCATAGCCCTGTTCGCGCGCCCGCGTCAGGAAGTCGGTGACGTAGGCGTCGAGCCAGAGATCGCCCGAGCTCGGCCGCCACAGGCCGAAGCTGCCCGACGAGGACTGGTAGGTGAGCACCCGGGCGATCGCCTCCTCGATGCGGCCGCGGATGGCGGGATCCTCCTCGAGGCCCGAGGCCTTCGACAGTTCGCTGACGTAGAGCAGCGGCAGCGCGCGGCTGGTGGTCTGCTCGGCGCAGCCATAGGGGTAGCGGTCGAGCGACATCAAGAGCGCCGGCACGTCGAAGGCGCTCATGCGCGAGACGTTGACGGCGACCGAGGCGCCCTGCGGCAGGGAGCCGGCGAAGAGTTCGCCGTCGAGCCGCAGGCTGCCGCCATTGGCGGCGAGCGTCACCGTGCGGCGCGTCGTCACCGGCATCACGCCGGGGCGGACGGGGACGGTGGCGGTGCGGTTGACGGAGAGGCCGCTCGCATGGGTCAGCGCCACCAGCACCTCGCCGGTGCCCGGAACGTCGGCCGTCAGCGGCACGGTCAGGCTCGTCTTGCCGCCCGCGGGCAGGGACACGGTCGCCGGCACGCCGCCCTCTGTCGGCAGCAGCGAGCCGCCGGTCGTGAGCGCCAGGCGGTATTCGCCGGCCGGGCCGTCGGTGTTGGCGATCTCCAGCAGGAGCCGCGCCTGGTCGCCGGGCGCCATGAAGCGCGGCTGGCTGGTGGTGACGACGACCGGATCGCGCACGATCACGTCGGCCGAAGCGTTGCCGGTGCCGTCCTTCGACCAGGCCACCGCCATGACGCGGACCGTGCCGTTGAACTGCGGGATGTCGAAGGCGACGCTGGCGCGACCCTCGTCGTCCACCCGCACGATGCCGGAGAAGAAGGCGACCAGCTTCTCGGTCGGCGGGTTGCCCTGCGGGGCCGCCGCGCCGCCGTCGCCGCCGGTCCTGAGACGGCCGAAGGCGCCCTGCGATCCGTCGATCAGCCGGCCGTAGATGTCGCGCATCTCCAGCCCGAGCATGCGCTGGCCGAAATACCAGGCCACCGGGTCCGGCGCCTCGTAGCGGGTGAGGTTGAGGATGCCGACGTCGACGGCTGCGACCGTCACATAGGCTTCCTCGCCGGGCGCCAGCCCTCCGACCGAGACCGGCAGGACGAGCGGCTGGCGCGGAAGCGTCTTCTCCGGCGCCTCGACGGCGACGGTGAGCCGGCGCTGGCCGGGATCGACCTTCAGCCATTTCAGGCCGATGGCACGGGCAGGCAGGCGCGATTCCTGCGCCTCGCCCGGACGGAACAGCGTCGCCATCACATAGGCGCCGGCGCCGAAGTTCTCCGTCACCGGGATGTCGATGGTGGCGCCGCCTTCCGGCACCGTGGTGGTGAAGGAGGACAGCACGCTCTCGGCGCCGATGGTGATCAGCGCCTCGCCGGCGAAGCGCGGCGAGAGCTTCAGCTTCGCCGTCTCGCCGACCGCATAGGCGTCCTTGTCGAAGGCCACCTCCAGCGCGTCGGGCGTCTCGGTCGACGAGGCCTCGACATACCAGCCGGCCTCGAAATCGATGCTGGTCGCGGGTCCGTCGGCATCGGCCGTCTCGATCTCCAGCCGGTAGCGGCCCCAGGTCACGGGCACGGCGATCGTCGGCTCGGCGGTCGCAGACGCGTCGACCGTGCCTTCCTGGATGAGGCTCGACGTGGTGATCGGCTCGTAGCTCCAGGAACTGCCGCTGCGGTACCACTGGTAATAGCGGTCGAGCTTCTTCAGCGTCCAGGACAGGTCCTTCAGGTCGATGCGCTGGCCGGTCGGGTCGACGGCGAGCACACGGAAGGAGGCGGTGCCGCCTTCCGAAACGGAGCCGTCGAACTCCGGCTTCAGGCCGAGCATGGCCGTCTGCGGCGTCACGTCGATGGCCACCGAGCGCTCGACGGCGCGGCCGCCGCCTTCCACCATGCGCACCGACACCGTCGCCTGCAGGAACTGCGTGGTGGAGGGCACCGAATCGATCGTCACGTCGAAGGAGGCCTTGCCGTCGCTATCCGTGCTCGGCAGGTCTTCCAGGGTGATGCGGGTGTCCTCGACGTCCTCCTCGTCCTCGAGGCCGAAGACGTAGCCGGGATGGTCCTCCCATTCGCGGACGCGGCCGACCGTGACCTGGCCTTCGAGCGCCAGCCCTTCGGCCGGCGCACCGTAGAGGTAGCGGCCGTCGACGGTCAGCGTCGCCGCCTCGCCGACCGCGACTTCCTCGGCCCGGCTCGCGAGGTCGAACTCGATCCGGTCGGGCACGAAATCCTCGACGAGGAAGCTCTTCTGGGCGATCGGATCGGCCTTCGGATCGGCGTGGACGCGCAGCGACCAGGTGCCGCGCATGGCGGTCGGCGCCAGCGCAAGCTCCACCGCATGGCCGCCGAGTTCGGCGCCGGACGAGACGACGCGTGTATCCTCGACCCCGTCCGGGCGCTGGAAGATGAAGGTCAGCGGCAGGTCGTCGACCGCGTCGGCGCGCGGATCGCGGTTCAGCGCCGCTGCATGCACGGTCTCGCCGGCGCGGTAGATGCCGCGCTCGGTCCACGCATAGACGTCCATCGCACCGGGCGAAGCGCGGCCCTCGACGCCGCGGTCCGACAGGTCGAAGCCGGCACGCGTCATGTCGAGGAACACGAAGTCCGCCGCGCCCTCGCTCGCCATGATCACGGCCGGCGCCATGCCGCCGGTGCCGCGGATCAGGCCGGCGTCGAAGCGGGCGCGGCCGTCGGCGTCGGTGGTGGCGGTGCCGAGCACCTCGTTGTTGCGGGCGACGAGCGACAGCGACAGGCCGGGCTTCGGCTTCGCCGTGTCGAGCGAGCGGGCGAAGACCGACAGGCCGTCCTCGCCGGAGAAGGTGACGAGGCCGATGTCGGAGACGAGGAACCACTGCGTGGCGCGCGCCTCCCAGCTGTCGCTCCGGTCGTTCTCGGGCACGGCGGTCATGACGTAGATGCCGGGCTTGCGGTCGGGCAGGGCCTCGTCGACCGGGAAGGCGGTGACGACCTCCTTGTTGAGTTCCGGCGCCATCTCCAGCGTGCCCTCGAACACCGGTTCGCCGAGTTCGTCGCCCAGCCGCGACACTTCGTAGCCGTCGAGCTGGCGCAGGAACTGCGATTCGGTGAGCAGGCGGGCGAGCGCACGCTCGCCGATGCGGTAGACGGCGATCTGCGCCTTGTCGGTGTTGACGGAGACCACCGGGATGCCGCGGCGCGCGCTGCCCGGCAGGATGAAGTTTTCGCCGGTGAAGCGCAGCGAGGGCGACCGGTCGCGGATGTAGATGTCGAGCGCGACGGGCTCGCCGATCACCTCGCCGATCGCCGAGGGCAGACCGGCACGCACGACGATGCGATACCGGCCGCCGTGGACGAGGCCCTCCACGCACAGTTCGCGATCGCCGCGTTCGACGGCGGTCGTGGGGGCATTGTCGACGCCGACGAAGGAGGCGTAGTCGACGCCAGTCTTCACGAGATCTTCGGAAAACTGCACGCAGACGCGCGGGCTGGCGCTGTCGGAATCGACCGTATGCTCGATGACGCGGAAGCCCTTGGCCCGCTTCAGTTCGGCGTAGAGCGTCTGGATCTGGGGCGAGGAGACGAGTTCGAGGCTCTTCTCGTAGGCGGTGATGGCCGGGCGGAACATCGCCCGCTTCTCCAGTCCGCCGGCGAGCGCGTTCAGCGCCGCGGCGCGCTCATTGGCCGTGCGCGACAGGAGGTAGCCGTTGATGGCCGAGCCGGTGCCGGCGCGCTGGTAGTAATAGGTGTTCTCGCCGCCGCCGGGGCGCACCGCGTTCGCGGCCTCGGCGAGCCCGGTCCACAGGCCGCCGTCGTCGGGCAGGATCGACAGCGCGTTGGTGAAGTTCAGCATGGCGGCGCGCGGATCGCCGTTCGCCATGGCATTGCGCGCGGCCTCCGTCAGCGCGACCAGACCGGCACCGCCGGCATCGGCGCGGGCGAGCGTCTCGTCGCGCCAGCGCCGGGCGTCGTCCACCACGTAGCTCGCGACATAGGTGAGTTCGGCCGGCGCGCCGATGTCGGGTTCGCCGATCATGTCGACCACCTTGCCGGCGACGGCGCCGGGGAAGGGGTTCAGGACGTTGTAGTCGGATTTCAGGAAGCACCAGCTCGCGCGGGTGTTGTAGGTGAAGGCCCGGCAGGACGGATCGCCGAGGCAGACGGCCTTGCACTGGTCGAGCGTCACGTTCTGCTCGGTGCGCAGGTCGAAGCCGAAATAGTCGCCGTCGGCGGAGGTCACGACCTGCCGCGCGGTCTGCGCGAGCCCCGGCGACGCATGGAAAAGAATGGCCGCGAGAGCGACCGCCACGAGACGAAACACGCGCATCCGAAATCCTCCAAAGCCCGTCTGCCGATCCTAGGTCCGGTCCCGCCGCGGGACTGTGACGTGTTCCACAGTTCCGCGACTTGCCGGCAAGCCTTCGGTCGTCCGCCCTTGGCCGCCGCCTCGTGGCGACGGCGTTGACCCGGCGGCAGGGAAATCCCGGATTGCGCCTAAAATGCGGACAGCCGCGCGCGGACTTTCGCGAGATAGGCCGATCGAGAGGCCGGCGTCGACGCGTCCATGCGGTAATGCGCCAGGAACAGGGTCCGGCAGCGCCAGCCGCACAGCGCGCGGATGCCGCGCAGCACCGTGCGGCGGCCGGGATGGCCCATCATGTGCGACCACAGGAAGGAGGCGCCGCAGGTCGTCACCACCGCCACCTTGCGGATGTGGGTCATCAGCGGACGGATGCGCCCGCCGTCCTTCGGCAGCTGGAAGACGATGTCGATCGCCCAGACCCGGTCGAGCCAGCCCTTCATCATGGCCGGCAGGCCGTACCACCAGGTCGGGTAGACGAAGACGAGGCCGTCGGCCCAGCGCAGCGCCTCGATGTGGGGCTGGAGCGCCGGGTCCGTCGGGGCGTGGTCGTTGTAGGTGCGCCGTTCGTCGGTTCCCATCACGGGGTCGAAGCCCATCGCGTAGAGATCGAGCAGCCGGGTCTCGTGGCCCGCCGAGGCGAGCGCCGCCAGCGTTTCGTCGCGCACTGCGGCGCAGAAGCTCTCGGGGACGGGATGGCAGTAGACGACGAGGACACGCACGGCGCTGCTCTAGAATCGATCCATGGCGGAGGATACCTTGTCCATGAAACGCTTTCGCGAGGCGTCCGTCGAGCGGTTCATGTCGTAATGGGCGAGGTACTCGACCTGGGCGCCGGGCTTCACGGTGCCCCAGAGCAGTCGCTTGACCAGCCGGCGCGGCGGGTCGCCAATCAGGACCGCGCGCCAGCGCGTGCCGCCATAGCTCGTCACCGCCGCCACCTTCGTGATGTTGTGCAGCGCGCCCTCGACCCTGCCGTCGACGATGCGGAACGAGACGCCGGGGAGGAACACCCGGTCGAAGAAGCCCTTCAGGATCGCCGGATAGCCGTAGTTCCAGACCGGATAGCACAGCACCAGCGCATCCGCCGCGCGCAGCCGGTCGACATAGGGCCGCACGTGTTCGATGCTCCGGTCGGGATCGTGGTAGTCGAGCCGCTCCTGCCGCGAGAGGCGCGGGTCGAAATCCTCCGCATAGAGGTCGCAGTCGTCGACCACGTGCCCCTTCGCCGTCAGCCGCTCCAGGATCAGCCGGTGCAGCGCGGCATTGAAGCTCGTCTCGACCGGATGGGCGTGGAGGAGGAGGATGTTCATCGCGCGGATCGCCACATCAAGGGCGGAAACCGCGCTCCGTCGCGCGCCCCGGCCGGCAGGCCAGAGGGGGGCGCCGCAAGGCGCCGGCGTCTCCTGACGTCCGACATCACCCGACCTGCTCCAACCCCCTGAACAGAAACGGCTTCGACGTCGAGAAATCGAAATCGGGGCTCTCCCAGGCGATCATCTTGCCGGGGTTGAGCAGGCCCCGCGGATCGGCCTCCTTCTTGAAGGCGAGCTGGACGGCATCCGTCTGCTTCATGCCGCCTTCCTCGAGCGTCACGCGGTGCGGGTTGAAGATCGGGCAACCGGTCTCCTCGTGAACGCGGATGATCTCGTCCAGCCGTTCCTCTGTCGTGTAGCGCACCATCGGCAGGCCGAAGCAGGTGACGTCGCCGTCGAAGCGGACGAATTCAAGGTGGCCGATCACCTCGTCGGGAAACAGGGCGTGCACCTTCTCCACCAGCTCGATCTGGTTCGGGAAGGGGTAGAGCACCTGCAGATAGGTGATCGCCGGGTCGATGCGGATGCCGCGCAGCGTGGTGTGGTTCCACGACAGCTCGGCCACCGGCGGCAGGCCCTTCACGTCCTCCGGGCTCGCGGTCGCGGCATCGAAGACGATGTCGGCGCCCTGCCTGCGGGTGAAGGCGCGGAAGGCGTCGAGCGCATGGGCGGCGACCATCACGAGGCAGACGCTCTGGCCTTCGCGCAGGAATTTCTGGTGGCGCTTGAAATAGTCGAAGGGCGCGGGGGCGGCGATCGGCGAGATCAGCTTGGTCAGGATCCCGTCCTGGCGCGCGAGCGCGTTGCCGTAGCGCGCGGCCGCCACGAAGTCGTCGAAGCCGACGATCACGTCGACCCAGTCGTAGGCCGCCGTCAGCGGCATCTCCACCTCGGTGATGATGCCGTTTGTGCCGTAGGCGTGGGTGACCTTGTGCAGGTCCTCGCCGGTCAGGTCCAGAACACGGGGCGTCTCCTCCATGGTCACGACCCGCAGGCGGATGATGTTGCCGAAGTCGCGCAGGCCGCCCCAGTTGATCGAGCCGATGCCGCCCGATCCCCCGGCGATGAAGCCGCCGATCGAGGCGGTGTGGAAGGTCGAGGGCAGCATGCGCAGTTCCTGGCCGGAATGCGCGCGCGTCTGCCGGTCGATGTCGGCCATCACCGCGCCCGGACCGCAGACGACGCGGCCCGGCGCGATCGTCCGCACGTCGTTCATCTCCGCGAGGCTGAGCAGCACGCCGCCCGACAGCGGCATCGCCTGGCCGTAATTGCCCGTGCCGGTGCCGCGCGGCGTGACCGGCACGCCGTGGCGGAAGCAGGCGGCGAGAACCCGCACGACCTCCGCCTCGTCCTTCGGCGTCACGACGATGTCGGCCGTCACGTCGTCGAGCTGCTTCTTCAGGATCGGCGAGTACCAGTAGAAGTCGCGGCTCTTCTGTTTGACGATGGCGGCGTTGTCCTCGATCCGGATGCCGTCGATGTCGCGTCTCAGCGCTGCGATGTCCATGCAATCACCTCAGGATCGGGTCGAGTTCGGCGTAGTCGGGCAAGGTGGCGTCGCTGCGGGCGCCGTTGCGCAGCACGATGCGGTCGCTCTCGGGGCGCGACAGGAGTTCGGTCCAGGAGCGGCCCCTGAAGATCACGAGATCCGCCGGCGCGCCGACGGCAATGCGGCCGGTCCCCTCCAGCCGCATCACGTCGCCCGGCGTCGCGGCGACCGTCTGCGGCCAGTCGGCCACCGGATGGTCGAAATGGAGGGTGCGGGTGGCCATGCGGTAGACCTCCAGCATGTCGAGGTCGCCATAGGCGTAGAAGGGATCGCGGGTGTTGTCGGAGGCCACCGCGACCGGGATGCCGCGCGCCTTCATCTCGTGCAGCAGCGTCACGCCGCGCCAGCGCGGCGTCGTGCCGTCGTGGCGCCGGTCCTGGAGATACATGTTGCACATCGGCAGCGACACGACCGCGAGGCCGGCGCGTGCCACCTTGTCCAGCGTGTCGAGCACGTCGTCGTCGGCCTGGCGGGCGAGCGAACAGCAGTGGCCGACGAGGATTTTGCCCTCGAAGCGGTGCTCGATCGCCTTCTCGGCGATCCGCTTCAGCGAGACCGCGGCGACGTCGTCGGTCTCGTCGGCGTGGAAATCGAGGTCGAGGCCGCGGTCGATCGCGGCACGGAAGACGGTGTCGAGCAGGTCGCCGAGATCGGGCACCATGTAGGTGACCGCGCCGAGGATGCCGCGCGCCTCGGCGACACGGTCGGCCAGCGCGGCGAAGAAGGCGCCGTCACGCACGCCGTCGATGCCGATCAGGCTCGCCGCCTGCAGCTCGATGCGGCCGGCCCAGCGCTCCCGCAGCGCCTGGAACACCGGCCACGAGATGGTCTCCTGCGGATGGATCGAATCAAGATGCGTGCGTATCGCCTTGGTTCCGTGCGCGAATGCGCTCTTCAGCCCGAACTCCATGCGGGCCTCGACGTCCGCCGCCGACCAGTTGGCCTCCCGGTCGGCGCCCACTGCCTGAAGCGCGCCGGGGAAGGAGCCGTCGGGGTTCGAGCGGCGCGGCCAGATGTGACCCTTGTCGAGATGGGTGTGGCAATCGACGAAGCAGGTCATGACGATCCGGCCGGCGAGGTCGACGCTGCGCGGCGGAACGGGCCGTCCCTCCGTCTTCGGCGCAATGCCCGAGATCGCACCGTCGGCGACGGCGATGTCGGCGAGGACGAAGCCGTCGGCGTCGGCCGGGCCGATCGGCGCGGCGGTCAGCGAGGCATGCACCCGGGCATTGGCGAGAACGTACCAGCCGGAGGAGGGGAGATCGAGCTCAGTCATCGCAACTTTCACCAGGAGAGTACCCCCGCCCCGGCAGGGTGAGGGGTGGGGGTATTGCCGCGATACGGTCTGAGGGACCCGCGACACGGTCCGAAGGAGTTGCCGCCTGCCACCACGCTGCCGAGGATGTCGCGCGCCTTCCCCATCACCGCTCCTGCTTCAGGGCGCTCTCGTGCCAGCGCCGCAGCATCAGGTGCGAGACGAGGGACAGCACGAGGAAGATGACGATGCCGGTGGCCGAGATCAGGATCAGCGCCGCGAAGAGCCGCGGCGCATTGAGGCGGTAGCCGGCTTCGATGATGCGCGAGGCGAGGCCGGAGGACTGGCCGGCGGCACCGGCCACGAACTCCGCCACCACCGCGCCGATCAGCGCCAGACCGCCGGCGATCTTCAGCCCGCCGAGGAAATAGGGCATCGCGGCGGGCAGCCGGAGCAGCCGCAGTTCCTGCCAGCGCGTCGCGCCGTTGAGCGCGAAGAGGTCGCGCAGGTTACGGTCGGCGGAGTTCAGCCCCAGCGTCGTGTTCGACAGGATCGGGAAGAAGGCGACGATCCAGGCGCAGAGCAGCAGCTTGGCCGTCTGGTTGTCGACATAGATGTTGATCAGCGGGAAGATCGCCACGATCGGCGTCACCTGCAGCACCACGGCGAAGGGGAAGAACGACATCTCCACCCATTTCGACTGCGCGAACAGCACCGCCAGCCCGACGCCGCCGACGACGGCGAGCGCCAGCCCGAGGAAGGTGATCCTGAGCGTCACCAGCAGCGAGGAGAACAGCAGCGGGGCGTCGGTCACCAGCGCCTGCAGCACCACGCCGGGACGCGGCAGGATGTAGTGCGGGATCTCGTTCCAGACGCAGATGCGATCCCAGGCCAGCACCGCCAGGCTCATGATGGTGAGCGGCAGCAGCCACCGGCCGATGCGCTCGGCGCGCTCGCGCCGGGCGCGGCGCGTTTCCTCGGCATCGACGCCGACGGATCCGGTCTGGTCGATCGCGGTCATGCACGCCCCCGCGACGAAGCGTGCGAGGCATTGATGGCGCCGAGCAGCGCCTCGGAGGCCTCGCGGCACAACGCCGCGTAGTCGGCCGAGGTCCGGAAGCGCTCGTCGCGCGGGTAGGGAGCGTCGACCATCAGCTCGCCATGCACGCGGCCGGGCCGGGCGGCCATGACGACGATGCGGTTCGACAGGAACACGCTCTCGAAGACGGAATGGGTGACGAAGACGATGGTCAGGCCGCGGTCGCGCCAGAGGTCGAGGATGTCGTCGTTGAGCTTGAAGCGGGTGATCTCGTCGAGTGCGGCGAAGGGCTCGTCCATGAGCAGGAGCTTCGGCCGCGTCACCAGGCTGCGGGCGATCGAGACGCGCATCTTCATGCCGCCCGAGAGTTCGCGCGGCACCGCCTGCTCGAAGCCGGTCAGGTGGACGCGTTCCAGCATCTCGGCGATCTGCGGCGCGGCATCGGTGCGCGAGACGCCGCGCAGCCGCAGTGGCAGCCAGACATTGTCGAAGACCGAGGCCCAGGGCATCAGCGTCGGCTCCTGGAAGACGAAGCCGAGGTCGCGCTGGCCGATCGGCTCGCCGTGCCAGTCGAGCGTTCCCGTCGTGGCCGACGAGAGCCCGGCGACGATCCGCAGCGCCGTCGACTTGCCGCAGCCGGACGGGCCGAGCAGGCTGACGAAGTCGCCCCGGCGTATGGTCATGTCGACACCCGACAGCGCCGTCACGCCGTTCGAGAACGCCTTGCCCACACCGCGCAGCGACAGCAGCGGCGCACCCGTCGCGGATCGTTCGGTCGACGTCTGGAAGGCAAGCACGTCCGGCTCGGTCCCTGGGAATTTGCCCTCCGGCACCGCGGCCGGAGGGACGTGGCTGACGGTCCCGGCGGGGATCACTTCTTCAGGTCGAGGCCGACGCCCTTGTTGACGAAGTCGAGCGTGTAGGACTTCTTGATGTCGAGCCCGTCGGCGACGACCTTGGCCTTCACCATGGAGGCATAGAAGCCGGCGATGCGCTCGTCGGTCATGGCGCCGATGCCCTTGGTCTCGGTGTCGCCGGAATCGACGATGCCGAACTCCTTCATGGTGGCGATCGAGAAGGCGATCTGGTCGTCCGTCATGTCCGGATTGTCCTTCTTGATCGCCTCGTTGGCGGCGGCGTTGTCGCCGTAGAGATAGTTGTACCAGCCCTTGGCCGAACCATCGACGAAGCACTGGACGACCTGCGGCCGCTCGTCGATCGTCTTCTGCATCGTCTCGATGGTGGTGGCATAGGTCTCGAAGCCGTAGTCGGCGAGCAGGAAGAGGTTCGGCTTGAAGCCCGCCTCGCGCTCCACCGCATAGGGCTCGGACGTGACGTAGCCCTGCTGCACCGACTTCGGGTTGGCGATGAAGGGGGCGGGGTTGAAGGTGTAGGGCACCCGCTTTGAGGCATCGAAGCCGAAGTCGGTGATCATCCACTGGAAATAGCTCTGAAAGCCCTCGTCGCCGAGGATGTACTGCTCGGCCTTCTTCAGATCCTCCCAGGTGTCGAGGCCCTGGCCGGGGTGGCTCATCAGCACCTGCGGCTCCTTCTGGAAGGAGGCGGCCACGACGCGCAGCGGGATGTTCTGCTCCACCGCCGAGAAGGCCTGCAGCATGTTGCCGCCCATGTAGAAGTCGATCTTGCCGGCGAGCAGGAGCGGCCGGCCGGACACCTGCGGGCCGCCCTGCATGATCTCGACGTCGAGACCGCAGGCGGCATAGGTGCCGTCGGCGACGGCCTGGTAGTAGCCGCCATGCTCGGCCTGGGCGAGCCAGTTGGTGGCGAAGACGACCTTGTCGGCGGCGTGCGCGGCGAAGGGCGAGACCGATGCGAGCAAGGCGGAGGCGGCTGCGATGCGGATTCCTGACGTCATGACACGACCCCTGTGCTTGGCCCGCCACGGCTGGCGCGGGCGCTGTGTTACCAATGGACGGGCGACGCAAGACGCATGCCACCGGTGCGATCGCCGGCCGGGATACGTCCGGGCGGCGGCGTCTGGATCACCATGTGCGAACGCTGCCGACACCTTGCGCAACCTGCCCATTTTTCCGCCACGAGTCCATCGTTCCGCCCGGCGCATGCGCATTCGCGGCGCGCATGTCTTGATGCGGTTCGCCGCACTGTCCTAGGTGTTCGGCGAGGCCGCGCGGCTGCGGCGACGAGCATGGGGCACGAGGATGCGCAGACTCTGGTGGGGTGACCATCGCACGATCGATTTCGAAGACCTGAATCCGGAGGCGGTAATCGCCGTCGTTCCTGTGGCGGCGATCGAGCAGCACGGACCGCATCTGCCGGTCTCCACCGACACCACGATCATGCAGGGCATGATCCAGACCGTGCTGCCGCTCGTGCCCGAGGATCTCGACGTCCGCTTCCTGCCGATCCAGGCGGTTGGCAAGTCCAACGAGCACCTCCACGCGCCCGGCACGCTGACGCTGCCGGCACCGCTCCTGATCGAGGCGTGGACGGAACTCGGCCTGTCGGTGGCGCGCGCCGGCGTCCGCAAGATCGTGTTCCTCAATTCCCACGGCGGAAATGAGGAGATCATGGGCATCGTGGCCAGGGAACTTCGGGTCAGGGCGCGGATGCTGGCGGTGAAGACCAGTTGGCAGCGATTCGGGCGCCCGGCCGGGATGTACACCGAGCAGGAGGAACGGCTCGGCATCCACGGCGGCGACGTCGAGACGTCGCTGATGCTGCATTTCCGTCCGGACCTCGTGGTCATGGACGAGGCGCGCGACTTCACGTCGGCGACCTCCCATGCGGATGCCGCCTTCGCGCTGCTGAAGCCGCAGGGAACCCATGCCTTCGCCTGGATCGCGAGCGACATCAATCCCGCCGGCGTGGCGGGGGACGCCTCGATCGCGACGGCGGAGAAGGGCCGCGCGACCGCCGCGCACCAGGCGGCCGGCTTCGTCGAACTGCTGAAGGACGTGCGCGCGCTGCGGCTGGACGACTGGCTCGCCTGAGAACCCGCAGATGCCCGCGTTTGGCCGGTCGCGGAGGGCCGAAGCGGGTGCCGGTTCATGCCGCCGGCGGATCGGGCGGGGTGCCACGATTGTCCCGCCTGCGGTCGATTCGGCATCAATCTTGTCGCAATCGCAGCATCTTGCGCGGCCGCAAAGTTGCACATTCCTCAACGATACCGGCGCGGGGCTGTTTTGACATCCCCGGCCGGATGGGGAATGCTAACGGGCGAAAAGCCATAGAAACGGGAGAAGGCAATGAGCTTTTACAGGAGCAACGGCGATCGGGTGCCCGGTCACGTGGAGGCGCTCGCCGAAATGGTGAACGCCGGCAAGGTCGATCGCCGCGAGTTCCTCGCGCTGGCGAGCGCCTTCGGTGCCACCACCGCGATGGCCTACGGCATGATCGGCCTCGCGGCGCCGACGGCCGCGATGGCCCAGGAGCCGAAGAAGGGCGGGGTGCTGAAGGTCGCGATGTGGATCAAGGATCCGAAGGATCCGCGCACGGCCGACTGGTCGGAGATCGCGACCGCGCAGCGCCAGACGCTCGAGCCGCTGGTCAAGTACACCAAGGACTACACGTTCGAGCCCTACCTGCTCGAGAGCTGGGAGGTCAATGAAGACGCCACCGAATACGTTCTCCACGTCCGGCCGGGCGTGACCTGGACGAACGGCGACACGTTCAACGCCGACGACGTGGTCTTCAACTTCACGCGCTGGGCCGACAAGAGCGCCGAGGGCAACTCGATGCCCGGCCGTCTCGGCACCATCGTCGACGAGGCCTCCGGCAAGCTGCGCGAGGGCGCGGTCACCAAGGTCGACGACATGACCGTTAAGATCAGCCTGACCAAGCCCGACATCGCGCTCATCCCCAGCCTGACCGACTATCCGGCGCTCGTCGTGCACCGCTCCTTCGACGAGACCGGCGCCAACTTCGCCAAGGACCCGATCGGCACCGGCCCGTTCGAGCTCGTCTCCTACGACGTCGGCCAGAAGGTGGTCTACAAGCGCCGCGAGAACGGCGCCTGGTGGGGCGGCGAGGCGCTGCTCGACGGCGTCGAGTTCATCGACTACGGCACCGATCCCTCGGCGATGGTCTCGGCCTTCGAGGCCGGCGAGGTGCATACCAATTTCGAGACCTCGGCCGACTACGTGCAGATCCTCGAGGGCGTCGGCGCCGTGACCTCCGAGGCGGTCACCGCCGCCACCATCGTCGCGCGCACCAACGTGGCCAACAAGCCCTACGACGACCAGAAGGTCCGCAACGCCATGCAGCTGGCGGTCGACAACGCCACGGTGCTGGCGCTCGGCTACGGCAATGCCGGCGAGCCGGCCGAAAACCATCACGTCTGCCCGATCCATCCCGAATACGTCGCGCTGCCGAAGGTGGAGCGCGACATCGCCAAGGCCAAGGCGATGATGGAAGAGGCCGGCCAGATGGACTTCGAGCACGAGCTGATCACCGTGGACGAGGACTGGCACAAGAACACCGGCGACGCCATCGCGGCGCAGCTGCGCGAGGCGGGCTTCAAGGTCAAGCGCACGGTGCTCCCGGGCTCGACCTTCTGGAACGACTGGACCAAGTATCCCTACTCGATGACCAACTGGAACATGCGCCCGCTCGGCATCCAGGTGCTGGCGATCGCCTATCGTTCCGGCGAGGCCTGGAACGAGTCGGCCTTCTCCAATCCCGAGTTCGACGCGCTCGTCGGCGAGGCGCTGTCGATCGCCGATGCAGAGAAGCGCAAGGTGGTGATGGAGAAGATCGAGAAGATCATGCAGGACTCCGGCATCCTCATCCAGCCCTACTGGCGCAAGCTCTACAACAGCTCGATGCCGTCGGTGAAGAACCACTTCATGCACCCGACCTTCGAGCACGACTTCGGCAAGGTCTGGCTCGACGAGGCGTGAGCCTGGGATGACGACGGGGAGGGGCCTGGGGCCCCTCCCTTCCTATCCGGAGGGTTAGACGCCCCAACCAGAAGCGGCAGGGGGACCGATGCTTGCTTTCGTCGTACGACGGCTGGGCACCATGGCGCTGACGATGCTGTGCCTCACGCTCGTCGTCTTCTTCATGGTCAATCTCGAACCCAACCTGCGCAAGCTGTCGATCAGCCAGCTCGACATGCGCTCGTCCGACCAACACATCGAAAGCTGGCTGCAGCGCAACGGCTACCGCGACAATTTCTTCGTCCGCTACGGCCGCTGGCTCGGGGTCGTCGAGAAACAGCCGAACGTCAACGCCGAGGGGCAGCCCGTCCCGCGCTTCTCCTACTGCAACGAACCGGCCGAGCCCTATTACGGTGGCATCCTCCAGGGCGATTTCGGCTGCTCGACCAAGTTCAAGACCACCGTCTCGGAAAAGCTCTTCCCGGCGCTCGGCGCGACCGGCATCCTGATGTTCTGGGTGATGGCGGTGATGGTGCCGATCTCGCTGCTGATCGGCATTCTCGCGGGGATGCGCGAGGGCTCGCGCACGGACCGGTCGCTGTCGGTCGCCTCGATCACCACGACGGCCACACCCGAATACGTCTCCGGCGTCATCTTCACCGTCGTCTTCGCTTCCTGGCTCGGCTGGCTGAACGGGTCGGCCGCGTCGGCGACGTCGCAGGGCGTGACCTTTTCCAACTTCACCCTGCCGGTGATGACCATGGCCATCTACGGCATCGGCTACATCGCCCGCATGACGCGCGCCTCGATGGTCGAGGTGATGACGCAGCAATATATCCGCACGGCGCGGCTGAAGGGGCTGAGCTTCGGCGCGGTCGTGGTCAAGCACGCGCTGCGCAACGCGCTGATCGCGCCCTTCACCGTCATCATGCTGCAGTTCCCCTGGCTGCTCACCGGCGTTGTCATCGTCGAGGTGATGTTCCGCTACCAGGGCTTCGGCTACACGCTCGTGGAAGCCGCCGGCAACAACGACATCGACCTCCTGCTCGGATGCTCTCTCGTCTCCGTCGCCGTCGTCCTGTCGACGCAGCTGATCTCCGACGTCGGCTACGCCTATCTCAATCCGCGCATCCGCGTTCAGTAGGGGGCGACACGCATGCAGCTCGAATATGTCGGCGCCTTCCAGATCGTCCTCGGCGTCCTCCATCGCTTCTGGCCGGTCTGGCTGGCCCTCGCCCTCGTGCTGGTGCTCAGCATCACCTACAAGAAGCGGCTCGGCCTCTACGGCCAGCTCTTCGACACCAATGTCGGCATCGCCGGCGTCGTCATCTGCCTGTTCTGGCTGTTCACCGCCATCTTCTCGGGCACCATCGCGCCCTTCGACCCGCTGGCCCAGAACGTGGTCATGAAGGACGCGCTGCCCGGCGCGCTGACGCCGGACGGCGGCGTGTACCTGTTCGGCGGCGACAAGCTTGCGCGCGACATCTTCTCGCGCATGGTTTACGGCAGCCGCATCGTGCTGATCATCGCGCCGGCGGCCACCGCCTTCGCGCTCATGGTGGGCATCACGCTCGGCCTGCCGGCCGGCTATTTCGGCGGGCGGATCGATTCGGTCCTGTCCTTCCTCGCCAATCTGGTGCTCGCCTTCCCGGTGATCCTGCTGTTCTACCTCCTGGTGACGCCGGGCATCATGGACACGCCGATCCCCTATGCCATGGCCGGCGTCTTCTTCCTGTTCCCGATCGTGTTCTTCTGCGTCCTGTTCTACACGCGCTTCAAGAACCGGTCCGACCGGCTCTATCCGCAGCTCGCGGTGACGCTGGTGCTCGGGCTGTGGATCTATTTCGGGCTGGTGTTCGACGCCGATCCGCTCGGCATCATCTCGATCCGGCCGAACGAGCTCAACATCTTCGTGGCGGTGGTCTTCGCCTCGTCGCCCGGTGTCTTCCGCATCGTGCGCGGCCTCGTGATGGACATCAAGACGCGGGACTACGTCGCCGCCGCGCAGACGCGCGGCGAGACGCCCTGGTACATCATGCTTTGGGAGATCCTGCCCAATGCCCGCGGGCCGCTGATCGTCGATGCCTGCCTCAGGATCGGCTACACGACGATCCTCCTCGGCACGCTCGGCTATTTCGGGCTGGGGCTCGCGCCCGAAAGCCCGGACTGGGGTACGGCCATCAAGGATTCGAGCCGGCTGCTGCGCGCCTTCATCCATCCCGCGCTCCCGCCGGTGATCGCGCTGATGTCCTTCGTGCTTGGGCTGAACCTGCTCGCCGACGCGCTGCGCGAACAGTCGCTGAAGGATTGAGGAGGCCATGATGTCCGCGCTTTCCGCCACCGCCCGGCCCGCCGCCGACACCCAGCCGATCCTCGAGATCGAGAACCTCTCGATCTCCTTCTTCACCCGCGCCGGCGAGATCCCCGCCGTGATGGACTTCTCCTGCAGGGTCATGCCGGGCGAAGCCATGGGCCTCGTCGGCGAATCGGGCTGCGGCAAGTCCACCGTCGCCCTCGGCATCATGCGCGACATGGGCAATCGCGGCCGCATCGTCGGCGGCCGCATCAAGTTCATGGGCCGCGACATGGGCGAGATGAGCGACAAGGAGCTGCGCGACATCCGCGGCAACAAGATCGCGATGATCTACCAGGAGCCGATGGCAAGCCTGAACCCGGCCATGAAGGTCGGACGGCAACTGATGGAAGTGCCGATCCTGCACGAGAAGGCGTCGAAGGCGGAGGCCTACAAGCGCGCGCTGGAAATGCTGGCGGCGGTGCGGCTGCCCGATCCCGAACGCATGATGGGCTCCTACCCGCACCAGCTGTCCGGCGGCCAGCAGCAGCGCGTGGTCATCGCCATGGCGCTCCTGTCGAAGCCGGCGCTGCTTTTGCTCGACGAGCCGACGACGGCGCTCGACGTGACGGTGGAGGCCGGCATCGTCGAACTGGTGCGCGACCTCGGCAAGAGGTTCGGCACGTCGATGCTGTTCATCTCGCACAATCTCGGCCTCATCCTGGAGACCTGCGACCGCATCACGGTCATGTATTCGGGCGAGGCGGTGGAGGAGGGCACGGTCGGCGACGTCTTCGACCGCATGCGCCATCCCTACACGCAGGGGCTGTTCCGCTCGATCCCGCTGCCCGGCGCCGACAAGAACGCGCGGCCGCTGATCGCCATTCCCGGCCAGCTGCCGCTGCCGCACGAGCGGCCGCGCGGCTGCAATTTCGGTCCGCGCTGCCAGCACTTCGTGCAGGGCCTGTGCGACGCCCGCGAGATTCCCATGTATCCGGTGAAGGGGCATCCGGACCACCTGTCGCGCTGCGTCCGGTTCGAGGACGTCGACTGGACCGCGCTGCCGGCGGGCATCCGGCGCAACGAGCCGGTGAAGCCGGGCGCGACGGTGCTCAGGATCGAGGACCTGCGGAAATACTACCGCGTCGCGGCCAACGAGATCTTCGGCGGCGCCGAGGCCCGCACGGTCAAGGCCAACGAATCGATCAGCTTCGAGGCGCGCGAGTCCGAGACGGTGGCGATCGTCGGCGAATCGGGCTGCGGCAAGTCGACGCTGGCCAAGGTTCTGCTCGGTCTGGAGACCGCGTCCTCCGGCAAGGTGATGCTGGGCAATTCCGAGATCCAGGACACGCCGATCGAGGATCGCGACGTCGACACCATTTCGTCGATCCAGATGGTGTTCCAGAACCCGTTCGACACGCTGAACCCCAGCCATTCGGTCGGCTCGCAGATCGTCCGCACGCTGGAGAAGTTCGGCGTCGGCAAGACGCAGGCCGATCGCGAGAAGCGGATGCTGGAACTGCTCGACCTCGTGAAGCTGCCGCGCGCTTTCGCCACCCGCATGCCGCGCCAGCTGTCGGGCGGCCAGAAGCAGCGCATCGGCGTGGCGCGCGCCTTTGCCGGCAATGCCCGTGTCGTCGTGGCCGACGAGCCGGTGTCGGCGCTCGACGTCTCGGTGCAGGCGGCTGTGACCGAGCTTCTGATGGACGTGCAGCGGCAGAACAAGACGACCATGCTGTTCATCAGCCACGACCTGTCGGTCGTTCGCTACCTCGCCGACCGGGTCGTCGTCATGTATCTCGGCTACATCGTCGAGCAGGGGACGACCGACCAGATCTTCGCGCCGCCCTACCACCCCTATACGGAGGCGCTGCTGTCGGCGATTCCGATCGCCGACACGAGCGTGGTCAAGAAGCACATCGTCCTCGACGGCGACATCCCGTCGGCGATGAACCCTCCGACCGGCTGTCCCTTCCAGACGCGCTGCCGCTGGAAGAGCCGGGTGCCGGACAATCTCTGCGAGACGAAGGTGCCGCCCCTGAAGAACCTCGGGAATGGCCACCAGAGCCTGTGCTGGCTCGACGATGCGGAACTCGCCACGATGGAGCCCGTGATCTCGTTCGCCAAACCCGAACCCGGGGCCTGACCCCCGACGGGGCGGACCCGGACGGCGGTAACGACCCGGATCGCGGCGACGACCGAGGCGGTCTCGGCATCCACACCTTCCTGCGCGAACGCCCCAACACGCTGCGTCGGCCAGGCACGGTGAGACGTCGGGCGGATCGGAACCGGTTCTTCAGACGGTGCACGGCCGCCATGGACGGGGTAGGGGAGGCCGCGTCGCAAAATGCAAGGGCACGCCCGTCATCTGACGACGTGGGAAACGCGCCGCCTTGTGGGGCGCTTGCCCCGCCCGGCCGCAGTGGGCCGCGCGGTGCGAGCAACCGATGCGCGGCGGTTCAGGAACTGACGGGATCGCTCTTCGATCCGTGGCAGCCGCCACTCGACTGATCCGACTGCGTGCAGTCGGCACCGGTGCAGCCGGTCGCCGAGGCGACGGAGGGGAGGGCGGAGGCCGCGACGGCGGCGGCGAGAAGAAGGCTCTTCACGAGGCGCATGCTGTGATCTCCCGGGGCCTGAATGACCCGAGGGAACCGTAGACGAGCGTCCCTTCGGTGAAAACTGCCGCGATGCTCCGGGCCGATCACACTTGCTTGTCCGCGGGCCGGGCGGACGACGCGCCCTGACCGCTCGCTTCGCACTGCCCTTGCCCCGCGGGCCTCGGCCTGCGTCACGGTGTTGCCACCTCGCGCGCCACGTCATTCCGGGTTCCGCTGCGCGGCCCCGGAATGACGCCGATGGGAGGTCGCGTGGCTGTGCAGTCTGTCCTCATCTCGAGATGCAACGCCCGCGCCGCGCGTCTCTCAGGCCAGTGTCGCCGGCATCGAGGACGGCCGTACCACGACTTTCGAACCGTCTCGGACACGGTCGTGCAGGTCGATGATGTCGTGGTTGAGGAGCCGGATGCAGCCGGAGGATACGGCCTGGCCGATGGAGTGGGCCTCCGGATTGCCATGGATGCGGTAGATCGTGTCCTCGCCGTTCTGGAAGAGATAGAGCGCGCGGGCACCGAGCGGGTTGTTCAGGCCGGGATCCATGCCGCCCGCCGCGACCGAATAGGGCGCGAGCTCCGGCTGCCGCGCCACCATCTCGTCGGGCGCCCTCCAGCGCGGCCAGCGGCGCTTGTACTGGACGACGGCGTCGCCGGACCAGGAGAAGCCCTGCCGGCCGACGCCGATGCCATAGCGCATGGCGGTTCCGTCGGCCTGAACGAGGTGGAGGTAGAAGGCGTTGGGATCGACGACGATGGTCCCCGGCGCATGCTCGGGGAAGGGATTTTCGACCTGCTGGCGCCAGTATTGCGGCGGCACCACGCCCCGGGGGACGGCCGGGATGGGGAAGGGCTCGTCGAGGATCGGACCGTAGAAGAACGGCATTTCCGGCGGGGGGGATGGTGGCGGGGCGGCGGGGCCGGCACGCCCGCCGATGCTGGTGCAGCCGGAAACGAAAGCGGCGGAGGCCGCGCCGAGGAAAGCGCGTCGGGTAAACATGGGGAATTCCTTGAATTGCTGATCTGCGGGTCGGGGTGGATCAGCAGGATCGGGGCGGTCCGAGCAGGCAGCCGGGCGATATGCCGGCCTTCGCGGGGGAGAAGGGTTCGAAGCCGTCAGCGGCGCCGGCGGCTGTCGCAAGAACGATGGTCACCGGCAGGCCGATGTCGGCGCTGCAGGAGAGCCACGGAAGCGCGCCCCTCATGCAGCGCTTGCTCACGCCCGCCGCGGCCGTCGCGGCAGCCGGTCCCGGCGCGGTCGCGACCGGCTGCCCGGCGGCCGGATGGAACGGCGCCCGCGGTCCGGCCAGAAGGCTGGTCGGCATCAGGACGAGCGCGAGGAAGACGGCGAGACAGCGAAACAACATGGTTCCGCCAGACCATCCAAATGCGGTGATTTGACGTCGGTCCAGTGTCTGAACCGGGTCACCGGCACCGCTGAAGCTGCGCCTCATAGCCGCGGGCCATGGCATCGGTCTCGCGCGCGTAGCGCTGGATGGCGGCATTGCCGCGCCACGAACCGCTGCGGTAGCCGCCCCAGCCCGAATAATAGGCGAGATAGAGATTGTAGGCGTCGTTGCGGGCAATGCCGAGCGTGTCGGCGGATCTGGCATGGAACCAGCCGACGAAGTCGACGGCGTCGCCGAAACTCGTCCGCCGGGCGGCGAAATTGCCTGTCTCCGCCTTGTACTGCGCCCAGGTTCCGTCGAGCGCCTGCGAGTAGCCATAGGCGGTAGACTGGTGCTTCCAGGGGATGATTCCGAGGAGCTTGGTGCGCGGCGGCCGCGCGTTCTGCCGGAAGCCGGACTCCTTGCGCACCGTGGCCATCAGGATGGCGACCGGAATGCCGTGTCTGCGCTCGGCGGCGCGCGCCTCGCGCTCCCAGTTCGTCAGCCAGCCATCGTTCTGGTCGAAGACGGCGCAGACGTCGTTGATCTGCCGAGGCGGAGACGCGCAGGACGAGAGGCCGAGCGCCAGGGGGATGCCGACGAGGACGACTTTACTCACACGCGACGCGAACATGGCTCTTGATTAGCGCGAAAGAGTTGAGCGAATCTTGAGGCCGCCGTTAACCCCTCGTCCGTGCCGCCCCCCGCCAGACCGCACTGTGTACCCTTCGCCCCGCTTGCGCTACCATGTGTCCGTCCGGGCTTGCGCGAGGTGAGGTGATGGGTATCCACATCCAGGACGAGGAGACCGCGCGGGTGGTGCGCGAATTCGCAGCCCGCCGCGGCCTCGACGTGACGGCGGCCATCCGCGCTGCGATCGCCGAGGCGGAGGCGGCTACCGCTCCCGCGGCGAGCAATATCGCCGCCAGGATCGAGCCCATCCTCGCCGAAATCCGGGCGCGGCGATCGAAGGAGCCGTTCGACGAAAAGGCTTTCATGGACGAGATGTGGGGCCAAGACGACTGATGTTCGTTGAAACCTCGGCCCTCGTCGCCATTCTGCTGCAGGAGCCGGAAAAGGACTTCTTCCTTCAGCGGATCGCGACTGCTGTCGTTCGAAAGACGTCGGTCGTCAATGCGTTCGAGGCAGCACTCGCGGTCGGACGCGTCATCAAAGACTATCGGCGGGCGAGCGAACTCGTGACGCGGTTCCTGCGCGAGGCCGGTATCGAGATGATCCCGCTCGACCGCGACAGCTACGAGATCGCCGTCGATGCCTTCGCGCGATTCGGACGTGGGACCACGCATCCGGCCAGGCTGAATTTTGGCGATTGCCTGTCTTACGCGGCAGCCCGGCGCACCGGCCTTCCCGTTCTGTTCAAGGGCAGCGATTTCGAGCGGACGGACATCGCGAAAGCCTGACCGGATCCTGGGCCCCGCTTGATCGATCAGCTTGATGGCTTTGACCCGCCTTCGTACCTCCTGTACCCGCCGCCTCTGGCAATAACATGACATTTATCGTCATATTTCCAATCACTTGCGCGTCGATTTGAAAAATTGACCAATTGATAAAAAAACTTTTCTGCGCTAGCGTTTCCCGAAACCAAGAATGGGGAACAGGAATGGCTGCAGGCCTTTTCAAGGATGGGATCGCCCCCGGCAGGCTCCCGGCGACGCAATATGCCGACAATTTCTCCGACCTGCATCCGCCGCTCGACCGGCACGAGGCGGTGGTCGAGGCCGATCGCTGCTATTTCTGCTACGACGCGCCCTGCATGCAGGCCTGTCCGACATCGATCGACATCCCGCTGTTCATCCGCCAGATCGCGACCGGCAATCCGCTCGGTTCGGCCAAGACGATCCTGGAGCAGAACATCCTCGGCGGCATGTGCGCCCGCGTCTGCCCGACAGAGACGCTCTGCGAGGAAGTCTGCGTGCGCGAGGTGGCGGAGGGCAAGCCGGTGCAGATCGGCCGCTTGCAGCGCTACGCCACCGACGTCGCCATGGCGCAGGGCAAGCAGTTCTTTCCACGCGCGGCGCCGACCGGTAAGCGGGTCGCCGTCGTCGGCGCCGGCCCGGCCGGCCTCGCCTGCGCGCATCGCCTGGCGGTGAAGGGCCACGACGTCACCATCTTCGAGGCGAAGCCGAAGTCCGGCGGCCTCAACGAATATGGCATCGCCGCCTACAAGGCGGTCGACGGCTTCGCCCAGGCGGAGGTCGACTACATCCTCGACGTCGGCGGCATCACGGTCGAGAACGGCAAGGCGCTCGGCCGCGATCTCTCGCTCTCCGAGCTCGCCTCGACCCATGACGCCGTGTTCCTCGGCATGGGACTTGCCGGCGTCAATGCGCTGGGCGGCGAGGGCGAGGAGGCCGAGGGCGTGCGCGACGCGGTCGATTTCATCGCCGAACTGCGCCAGGCGAGCGACCTCGCGTCGCTACCGGTCGGCCGGCGCGTCGTCGTGCTCGGCGGCGGCATGACTGCCATCGACGCGGCGGTGCAGGCCAAGCTGCTCGGCGCAGAGGAGGTGACGATCTGCTACCGCCGCGGCAAGGAGAGCATGAACGCCTCGACCTACGAGCAGGATCTGGCCGCCGCCAACGGCGTCACCATCCGCCACTGGCTGCAGCCGAAGCGCATCGTGGGCAGCGACGGCACGACCGTCGGCATCGAGCTCGAATACACGACCGTCTCGGACGGCAGGCTCGTCGGCACCGGCGAGACCGTGACGCTCGCCGCCGATCAGGTGTTCAAGGCGATCGGCCAGTCCTTCGACGCCGCGCCGCTGAACGGCTCGGGCGCGAAGATCGCCCTCGAGCGCGGCCGCATCAGGGTCGACGCCGAAGGCCGCACCTCGATGCCCAAGGTCTGGGCCGGCGGTGACTGCGTGGCCGACGCCCGCGAGGACCTGACGGTGGCAGCCGTCGCCGCAGGGCGAGATGCGGCGGAGAGCATGCACCGGGTGCTGGCGGGTGGCTGAATGGCCACGCAGACCAGAGCCCGGGCATGGGGCGTCGGCACGGACCTTGACGTCTCCGCGACAGTCATCGGTTGGAGAGAACCAACCATGGGTAGCCTTCGAGGCGACCGGACCGACCATGGTTCCACGAAGGCCAGCAATGCGGTCTCGTCTTCGAGTGCCGGCACGATCCGTCGCGCGGGCCTAAAGCAGGTCGACGAGGTCCTCGAGGGTGATTCCGGCCTGTTTGAGAATGCCGGCCACGGTCGCGCGCTTGAGTTCCTGATTGCCGTGCACCGGCACAGTGACGCTGCGGGGAGGCGGTCCGGGATGCTTGAGGATGTGGTGACTTCCGCTCGTGCGGTCGATCGTGAAACCAGCCCTCATCAGGGCTCTGACCAAGGCCTTCCCGCTCAGGGCCGGCGACTTGGCCATGCCTCACGCGGCGATGGTCAGTTGCACCGTTACGGTCGGCACGTCCTCCGGAATGGTCCGGCCCTCGGCCCGGTACATGTCGAGGACGAGTTCGATGGCGTCGCGCGCGTTGGCGAGCGCTTCCTCGCGGGTGTCGCCTTCGGTCACCACTTCCGGCAGCGCCGGGACGAGCACGGTAAAGCCACCTTCGGGCTGCGGGTGGAGATTGATCGTGAAGCTCCGTTCCGCTGCCATGGCGTCCGTCCCTATCACGTCCGTTTTCATCTTGTGGCAGCCTAGCAAATAGACATCCCGTCCTCAATCCTTGGAGGAACATCCATGGCAGACCTTTCCAGCACCTTCGTCGGCATCAAGTCGCCCAATCCCTTCTGGCTGGCCTCGGCGCCGCCGACCGACAAGGCCTACAATGTCGAGCGCGCCTTCAAGGCGGGCTGGGGCGGGGTCGTGTGGAAGACGCTCGGCGAGGAGGGGCCGCCCGTCGTCAACGTCAACGGCCCGCGCTACGGCGCGATCTGGGGCGCCGACCGGCGGCTGCTCGGCTTGAACAACATCGAGCTCATCACCGACCGCGACCTCTACGTGAACCTGCGCGAGATCAAGCAGGTCAAGAAGAACTGGCCCGACCGGGCGCTGGTCGTGTCGCTGATGGTGCCCTGCGTGGAGGAGGCCTGGAAGGCCATCCTGCCGCTGGTCGAGGAGACCGAGGCCGACGGCATCGAGCTCAATTTCGGCTGCCCGCACGGCATGAGCGAGCGCGGCATGGGGGCGGCGGTCGGCCAGGTGCCCGAATATGTCGAGATGGTCGTGCGCTGGTGCAAGGCCAACACGCGCATGCCGGTCATCACCAAGCTCACGCCCAACATCTCCGACATCCGCAAGCCCGCGCGCGCCGCCCATGCCGGCGGCACCGACGCGGTGTCGCTGATCAACACCATCAATTCCATCACCGGCGTCAATCTCGACACCTTCTCGCCGGAGCCGATGATCGACGGCAAGGGCACGCATGGCGGCTATTGCGGCCCGGCGGTGAAGCCGATCGCCATGAACATGGTGGCCGAGATCGCGCGCGATCCCGAAACCGCAGGCCTGCCGATCTCCGGCATCGGCGGCATCACCACCTGGCGCGACGCGGCCGAGTTCATGGCGCTCGGGGCGGGCAACGTGCAGGTGTGTACGGCGGCCATGACCTACGGCTTCAAGGTCGTGCAGGAGATGATCGCCGGTCTGGAAGCCTGGATGGACGCCAAGGGCCACCGCCGGCTCACCGACATCATCGGCCGGGCCACGCCCAACGTCACCGACTGGCAGTATCTCAACCTCAACTACGTCGCCAAGGCGAAGATCAACCAGGATCTCTGCATCAAGTGCGGCCGCTGCCACATCGCCTGCGAGGACACGTCCCACCAGGCGATCACGGCGCTGGTCGACGGCGCGCGGCATTTCGAGGTGATGGAGGAGGAGTGCGTCGGCTGCAACCTCTGCGTCAACGTCTGCCCGGTCGAGAACTGCATCACCATGGAGCCGCTGCCCGCCGGCACGCTCGACAAGCGCACGGGCGAGGTGGTCAAGCCCGTCTACGCCAACTGGACGACGCACCCCAACAACCCCTCGGCCCAGGTGGCGGCGGAGTAGGGGGCGCCGCGACGCCGTCGCCCAGCGCAGCAGCCTTGCGGGCGACGGCCTTCGTCATCCCGGAACGGCGTCCGAGCGCAGCGCAGGACGGCGCGCGGCGGATGAGCTGGCCGATCTCCGACAGCGGCAGCCAGTGCTTATCCCTGGCCGCCAGCCGCATGATCCTCCGCACGGCCTCGCCATCCTGCCGGGACGCTTCCGGTCCGGCTGCGGGCGGCTGCGGTCTGGCCGCTACCGGCTTGGGTGCCGGCGCCGCGGCGCGGAGCGCAATCGCCGTGTCGAGGTCGATGACGATGCACTGGGTCGAGAACGCGATCAGGCTTTTCGCAAGGTCCTGCGGCGCTTCCCGTGCGAGCCACTTGGCCAATTCGAACTGCACGATCGTCGGTACCACCCAGCGATCCTTCGGCGGAAACTCCGACCGGAGCCTCCCACGCCGCCCCCTGATGATCCCCTCGATCCGGGCGGACGTATCGACGACCCGCATCAATAGCGGTCGTTCCGGTCGCGATAGCCGGACGGGTCTGCGTCGGGAAGGATGCCGAGAAGATCGTCCAGTTCCGGCACCGGCACCAGCATGACGCCGCCGCCCTGGGGAACGAAGGCGAGCTTCTGGCCGGGCCGCCATCCCCGGGCGTCGCGCACGGCTTTGGGAATCGAGATCTGGAACTCGGTCGAGATCGTTGCTGTCGCGGACATGTCTTGCGGCTCCGGAGGCGATGCCGGCAATCTAGGATCTTCCGGCCGCTCCGACAATGTCTTCGGCGCCATCACCCCTTCACCCGCAACCCCTCCACGAACAGCTGCTCAAGGAATCGCGCCGCGTCCTCGAAGCGGCCCTCGCCGTCGCGGGCCGGCCCCAGCACGGCGCGGACCTGGACGTCGAAGTCGGCATAGTGCTGCGTCGTTGCCCAGATGGCGAAGATCAGGTGGTAGGGGTCGGTGCGGGCGATCTTTCCGGAGCGCATCCACCCCTTGATGACCTGCACCTTTTCGTCGACCAGCGTCTTCAGCTCGCCCTCCAGCATCGGCAGCACGCGCGGCGCGCCCTGCAGGATCTCGTTGGCGAAGAGGCGGCTTTCGCGCGGATAGTCGCGCGCCATCTCCAGCTTGCGGCGGATGTAGCTGCGCAGTTCGGTGACGGGGTCGCCGACGTCGTCGATCTCGCGCAGCGGCGCCAGCCAGGTGTCGAGCAGGCGCTGGATCAGCGTGCGGTGGATGTCGTCCTTGCTCCTGAAATAATAGAGCAGATTCGGCTTCGACATGCCGGCCGCCTCGGCGATCTGGTCGATGGTGGCGCCGCGGAAGCCGTGCTGGGCGAAGATCTCCAGCGCCGCCTCGAGGATGAGTTCGCGCTTCTCGATCTGGATGCGCGTGCGAGGCTTGCGGGCCGCCTGTTCCATTCCGCCGTCCTTTCGATGCTCACGTGTGGCCCAATCGGCTGGACCAGTTCGTGGCCCGCCCGTGGAGGGCACCCGGGACCGTGGCTTTAGGCTATTCTTCCCTTGACCGCTCATGTGGCGATGCTAACGTTTGTCCAATCGGTCAAAAATTGCAAGCGCTCAGGCGCGCAATCAACCAAGCGTTGGCCGGCACCGGGCGAGGGGAAACAAGCAAAAAGCGAAAGGCTTGGTATGTCGAACCGTCTCAATGTGGCGCCGAACGATCTGTCCGCGTTCTGGATGCCATTCACGTCCAACCGCCAGTTCAAGCAGGCGCCGCGCATGCTGGCGTCGGCCAAGGACATGCACTACACCACCACCGACGGCCGCAAGGTTCTCGACGGCACGGCCGGCCTGTGGTGCGTGAACGCCGGGCATTGCCGGCCCAAGATCACCGAAGCGATCCAGCACCAGGCGGCCGAGCTCGACTATGCGCCGGCCTTCCAGATGGGGCATCCGATCGTCTTCGAACTGGCCAACCGGCTGGTCGACGTGGCGCCGGAGGGCATGGATCACGTCTTCTTCACCAATTCGGGTTCGGAATCGGTCGAAACCGCGCTGAAAATGGCGATCGCCTATCACCGCGCCCGCGGCGAGGGCGCCCGCACGCGGCTGATCGGCCGTGAGCGCGGCTATCACGGGGTGAATTTCGGCGGCATCTCGGTCGGCGGCATCGTCACCAACCGCAAGATGTTCGGCACGCTGCTCGGCGGCGTCGACCACATGCCGCACACCCACCAGCCGGCGAAGAACGCCTTCACGAAGGGCGAGCCGGAGCATGGCGCGGAGCTCGCCGACGAGCTGGAGCGCATCGTCACGCTGCACGACGCCTCGACGATCGCCGCCGTCATCGTCGAGCCGGTCGCGGGCTCCACGGGCGTTCTCATCCCGCCGAAGGGCTACCTGAAGAAGCTGCGCGACATCTGCACCAAGCACGGCATCCTTTTGATCTTCGACGAGGTCATCACCGGTTTCGGACGTCTCGGCACGCCCTTCGCGGCCGATTATTTCGACGTCGTGCCGGACATCATGACCACCGCCAAGGGCGTCTCCAACGGCGTCATCCCGATGGGCGCGGTGTTCGTGAAGAAGGAGATCCACGACGCCTTCATGACCGGCCCCGAGCACATGATCGAGTTCTTCCACGGGTACACCTATTCGGGCAACCCGATCGCCTGCGCGGCCGCTCTCGCAACGCTCGACACCTACAGGGAGGAAGGGCTGCTCACCCGCGGCGCCGAGCTCGCGCCCTACTGGGAAGAGGCGCTGCACTCGCTGAAGGACGCGCCCAACGTCATCGACATCCGCAACATCGGCCTCGTCGGCGCCATCGAGCTCGCCCCGATCGCCGGCCAGCCCACCAAGCGCGCCTTCTCGGCCTTCGTGAAGGCCTTCGAGAAGGGCTGCCTGATCCGCACCACCGGCGACATCATCGCGCTGTCGCCGCCGCTGATCATCGAGAAGGGCCAGATCGACGAGCTGATCGACTGCGTGCGCACCGTGCTGCACGAGGTCGACTGACGCGCCTTACCCCTCCCCCTTGCGGGGAGGGGCCAGGGGTGGGGGTCGCCGCGCCGCGCGCCTCCGCCTCCGAACCAGCACTTGCGGCGTGACGGTGGTCGGACGGGCACAGAATACCGCGTCCCGCCGAGCCCGGCGGAACCACCCCCACCCCTGACCCCTCTCCGCAAGGGGGAGGGGAACTCCGGAGAGACTGATGATGCCCGCACCCGGCGAGAATCTGCGAATCAATCCCGATCGTTTGTGGGAATCCCTCATGGAGATGGCGAAGATCGGTCCGGGCGTCGCGGGCGGCAACAACCGCCAGACGCTGACCGACGAGGACGGCGAGGGGCGCCGCCTGTTCCAGTCCTGGTGCGAGGCGGCGGGGCTGTCGATGGGCGTCGACCAGATGGGCAACATGTTCGCCCGCCGCGAGGGCACCGACCCGGAGGCGCTGCCGGTCTATGTCGGCAGCCATCTCGACACCCAGCCGACGGGCGGCAAGTATGACGGCGTGCTCGGCGTGCTGGGCGGTCTGGAGGTCGTGCGCACGCTGAACGATCTCGGCATCCGGACGAAGCACCCGATCGTCGTCGCCAACTGGACGAACGAGGAGGGCACGCGCTTCGCCCCGGCCATGCTCGCCTCCGGCGTCTTCGCCGGCATGCACGAACTCGACTGGGCCTATGACCGCAAGGACGCCAGGGGCAAGCGCTTCGGCGACGAGCTGGAGCGCATCGGCTGGAAGGGCGAGGAGAAAGTCGGTGCGCGGAAGATGCACGCCTTCTTCGAGCTGCATATCGAGCAGGGTCCGATCCTGGAGGACGAGGGCGTCGACATCGGCGTCGTCACCCACGGCCAGGGCCTGTGGTGGCTGCAGGTGACGCTCACCGGCAAGGACGCCCACACCGGCTCGACGCCGATGCCCAAGCGCCGCAATGCCGGGCTCGGCATGGCCCGCGTCACCGAACTCGTCCACGAGATCGCCATGGAGTACCAGCCGGACGCCGTCGGCGCGGTCGGCCATGTCGAGGTCTATCCGAACTCGCGCAACGTCATCCCGGGCAAGGTCGTCTTCACCATCGACATCCGCTGCCCGCACAAGGACGTCCTCGACGAGATGCGGGCGCGCATCGAGGACGGCATCGCCACGATCTGCGAGGCGCTCGACATCTCCTTCGAGGTGGAGCCGGTCGGCCATTTCGACCCGGTGACCTTCGACGAGGGCTGCGTGAAGGCGGTGCGCGACGCTGCCGAGCGGCTCGGCTATTCGCACCGCGACATCGTCTCTGGCGCCGGCCACGACGCCTGCTGGATCAACCGCGTCGCCCCCACCGCCATGATCATGTGCCCCTGCGTCGACGGCCTGTCGCACAACGAAGCCGAGGAGATCTCGAAGGAATGGGCCGCCGCCGGCGCCGACGTGCTGTTCCACGCGGTGGTGGAGACGGCGGGGATCGTGGAGTAGGCGAAGGGCCGTGGACTTCGGCAACAGCGCGGGGCAGCCTTGCCCGATCTGAACAAAGGTGCGGCAACACAGGCAATTTATCTTTCTCCGACCCTGGCCATCTCCAAGTGCTGCAAAACCGGAACAACAACGAGGGGGCAATGATCAGAGGGACCGAAACCGTCCGCTTCACTCT
This sequence comes from Aquibium microcysteis, assembly GCF_014495845.1. Lineage (NCBI taxonomy): Bacteria > Pseudomonadati > Pseudomonadota > Alphaproteobacteria > Hyphomicrobiales > Phyllobacteriaceae > Aquibium > Aquibium microcysteis. The sequence goes on along the minus strand of NZ_CP061080.1, from coordinate 2,103,706 downwards.
CCTCCGTCCTTCTCGAGGCGATGCCACGCGGCGCCGCCTCGGAATCCCCCTCCCCCTTGAGGGGAGGGGTAAGGGGTGAAGGTAGCGACGTTGCCAAGCCTGGTGCCTCATTCAGCCATCGATCGCGCACGCCGCCTGCGCCGGACGATGACCGGCGGAGAGCGTCGATTGTGGTCCGAACTGAGGCAGTTTCGCCGTTGGTATGGCGTCCACGTACGCAGGCAGGCGCAGATCGGTCCCTACGTCGTCGATTTCGTCGTTCAGGAGCATCGGTTGATCATAGAGGTCGACGGCGAGCATCATTTCACGGCCGAGGGGAGGGCGCGGGACGCGCGCCGGGCCGCCTGGCTGGCGGGGGTCGGCTACAGGGTGCTACGGTCCGGCGAGCTCGTCGACAGTTTTGATGGGTGCATCGAAGAGATACTTGGAGTGCTGGGTCTGGCGGCATCACCCCCACCCCTTACCCCTCCCCTCAAGGGGGAGGGGGATTCTGATGCGTCTGCGCGCTCCTCCGCCTTGAGGGAAGTGATAAGAGGTGAGGGTAGCCTGACTTCAGCGATTTCCCAGAAGGACGGTGCCGCATGACCCTCGCCACCGTCCTCGCCTTCGCCGCCATGGCCGCGCTGCTGATCATGTCGCCCGGCCCGAACGGCGTGCTGATTGTCAGGACGGTGCCGACGTCGGGCCGCGCGGCGGGGTTTGCCACCATCGCGGGCTTCGTGGTCGCCTTCTTCGTCCACGGCAGCTTCGCGATCTTCGGCCTGTCGGTGCTGCTGCTGCAGTCGGCACACCTCTTCATGGCGGTGAAGCTCGTCGGTGCCGCCTATCTCGTCTGGATCGGCCTGAAGGCGCTGGTCGAGGCCTGGCGCGGCGCACCGGCGAAGCTGGCGCAGGTCGCGCCGGCAAGGCGGCGGCGCACGCTCGCCAGGGCCTTCGGCGAGGGGTTCCTCACCAATGCGCTCAACCCGAAAGTGGCGATGTTCTACGTCGCCGCCTTCCCGCAATTCGCACCGCCCGACGTCGTCTCCCCGCTCGCCGCCTACCTGCTCGTCCTCGTCCTCGTCCACGCCTGCCTGAACGTCGCCTGGTTCGGGCCGATCGTCCTCCTGTTCGACCGCCTCTCGGCGGCGGCCCGCGCCGGGCGCGTCCAGCGCGCGGTTAAGGCGGTTACCGGCGTGGTCTTCGTGGGCTTCGGCCTCAAGCTCGCGACGTGGCGACCGTGAGCCGGGCGGGAGTACGAGGCACCGGGATCCGAGCCGTCGCCGCGGGAGCGGACCGGCTGGTGCCGCCCGAAATTTCATCCAAGTCCTAGTCGACGCCAAACACGGGGAACACCATGTCCACAGTCATCAAGAACGGAACCATCGTCACCGCCGACCGCACCTTCAAGGCCGACGTGCTGATCAAGGGCGATACCATCGCCGCGATCGGCCAGAACCTCTCGGGCGACCACGTCATCGACGCCACCGGCTGCTACGTCATGCCCGGCGGTATCGATCCGCACACCCATCTCGAAATGCCCTTCATGGGCACCTATTCCTCGGATGATTTCGAGAGCGGCACGCGCGCGGCGCTGTCGGGCGGCACCACCATGGTGGTCGACTTCTGCCTGCCCAACCCGGGCCAGTCGCTGCTCCAGGCCATCGACATGTGGTCGAACAAGTCGACGCGCGCCTGCTGCGACTATTCCTACCACATGGCCATCACCTGGTGGGGCGAGCAGGTCTTCGACGAGATGCCGAAGGTGGTCGAGAAGGGCATCACCTCCTTCAAGCACTTCATGGCCTACAAGGGCGCGCTGATGGTCAACGACGACGAGATGCTGGCCTCCTTCCAGCGCTGCGCCGAGATCGGCGGCCTGCCGCTGGTCCATGCCGAGAACGGCGACGTGGTGGCCGCGCTGCAGCAGAAGCTGCTGGCCGAAGGCAATGACGGCCCCGAGGCGCATGCCTATTCGCGCCCGCCGGAAGTGGAAGGCGAGGCGACCAACCGCGCCATCATGATCGCCGACATGGCCGGCGTGCCGCTCTACGTCGTCCACACCTCCTGCGAGCAGAGCCACGAGGCGATCCGCCGGGCGCGGCAGAAGGGCATGCGCGTCTATGGCGAGCCGCTGGTGCAGCATCTGGTGCTCGACGAGAGCGAATACGCCAATCCCGACTGGGACCACGCGGCACGCCGCGTCATGAGCCCGCCCTTCCGCAACAAGCAGCACCAGGATTCGCTCTGGGCCGGCCTGTCTTCGGGCTCGCTGCAGGTCGTTGCGACCGACCACTGCGCCTTCACCACCGAGCAGAAACGTTTTGGCGTCGGCGACTTCACCAAGATCCCGAACGGCACGGGCGGGCTCGAAGACCGGCTGCCGGTGCTGTGGACCTACGGCGTCGGCACCGGCCGGCTGACCATGAACGAGTTCGTGGCCGTCACCTCCACCAACATCGCCAAGATCCTCAACATGTACCCGAAGAAGGGCGCGGTCGTCGAAGGCGCCGACGCCGATCTGATCGTCTGGGATCCGGAAGCGACCAAGACCATCTCGGCCGGCAGCCAGCAGTCGGCGATCGACTACAACGTCTTCGAGGGCATCACGGTGAAGGGCCTGCCGAAATACGTGCTGACCCGCGGCGCGGTCGCCGTCGACAACGGCGCGGTGCAGGCAAAGCCCGGGCACGGCCGGTTCGTCGGCCGCGAGCCCTTCATGGCGGCCAACAAGGCCCTGTCGACCTGGAAGGAACTGGTCGCGCCGCGCAAGGTGGAGCGGTCGGGGATTCCCGCCAGCGGCGTGTGATCGGCCGATGCGGCCGCTCCTCGCCGCGTTTCTCAGCCTCTCGACGTCGGCGGCCTGCACCGCCGACGGACCGGCCGTCGCGGCATCGGACGGCCCTTGGCTCACCGGCGTCTGGGGCAACGCAGCGGGCTGCGCCTACCACCAGGGCGGATCGCGCGACGCCGACGACACGCTCGTCGTGCTGCGGCCGGACGGGCTGGAGACCTATGTTTCGGACTGCGAATTCCTGTCGGTGCTGCGCGGCAGCGGAGCCTCGGTCGTCACGGCGCTCTGCGGCCACGAGGGCGAGGACGTGCTCACCGCCGAAACCTTCATCGTCCGCGATCCCTGGGAGCCGGAGGCGCGCACGAAGCGGATCACCGACGGCGACGGAAACCTGCGCGACGAGGTGGCGCCATGCGACTAGGCCGCGCGGTTCGGCAGGTCGATGGCGGTTCCACTCCGGCGCACGGCCATCGCGCGAGGCCGGCTGCCGCCAAGCCGGCATTGCGCGAGGGGAGGCGGCATTCTGCCGCGCGGCTGCCGCGTCAGACGGGAACCAGCGCCTCCAGCTCCGGCAGCAGCGTCACGCTTTCCTGCTCGCTGGGATCGGTGCGCGCGATCACCGCCGTGACCGGCTCGGACGAGCGGTTGACCGGGAGATGCGGCATGTTGGCGGGGATGTACACCATGTCGCCGGCCGCGGTTTCCATGCAGTTTTCCAGCCGCTCGCCCCAGTACATGACGGCGGTGCCCGACAGCACGTAGATGGCGGTCTCGTGGCTGTCGTGCTTGTGGGCCTTGGCTCGCCCGCCCGGCGGCACGGTCAGAAGGTGCATGCAGATGCCGGAAGAACCGACCGTCTCGCGCGCCACGCCCTCGAAATAGTCGAAGCCCTGCTTGCCGCCATAGGTCTTGCCGGGGCGAAGGCGGCGGCATCCGTCAGGGGCAATCGGCGTTGACATCGGTGTTCCTCCACATTTTTCGCATCGGCCTTGCTGCACAGCCGAAGAGTCCCTTCTATGATGACAGTGCAACGGGGGTACAGTCTTGAGACGTGTATTGGGGCAGAGGCGGATTTGACGGCGGATTCGGTGATCAGGGCCAAGGGGCTCAACCTGACCTTCCAGACCGGCGACGGTCCGGTTCATGCGCTCTCGAATGTCGATCTCGACATCGGCCGGGGCGAGTTCGTCTCCTTCATCGGCCCGTCGGGCTGCGGCAAGACGACGTTCCTGCGGGTCATCGCCGATCTGGAACGGCCGACGGGCGGCACCATCAGCGTCAACGGCATGAGCCCGGAGGAGGCGCGGCGCCGCCGCGCCTATGGCTACGTCTTCCAGGCCGCCGCGCTCTATCCCTGGCGCACGATCGAGAAGAACGTCGCCCTGCCGCTCGAGATCATGGGCATCCGGGCGGCCGAGCAGCGCGAGCGGGTGAAGCGCACGCTCGACCTCGTCAACCTCTCCGGGTTCGAGAAGAAGTTTCCCTGGCAGCTCTCCGGTGGCATGCAGCAGCGCGCCTCGATCGCCCGCGCGCTAGCCTTCGACGCCGACCTGCTCCTGATGGACGAGCCCTTCGGGGCGCTCGACGAGATCGTCCGCGACCACCTCAACGAGCAGCTGCTCGAACTCTGGGCGCGCACGAACAAGACGATCTGCTTCGTCACCCATTCGATACCCGAGGCCGTCTATCTCTCGACCAAGATCGTGGTGATGAGCCCGCGCCCCGGCCGCGTCACCGACGTCATCGTCTCGACGCTGCCGAAGGAGCGGCCGCTCGACATCCGCGAGACCCCCGAATTCCTGGCGATCGCGCACCGGGTGCGCGAAGGGCTGAGGGCAGGGCACAGCTATGAGGATTGAGCGAAGGATCCGACCCTCCCCGCAGCGCGCGCCTCGACCCTCCCCCTTGCGGAGAGGGTGGCCGCGCAGCGGCCGGGTGGGGGTGGCGGCGCGAGGCTGGATGTTGGAGACTGGTCGCGGCGTTTGCGTCCCCCTCCCCCTTGTGGGGAGGGGTGAGGGGTGGGGGTTCTGATGTCGCCGAGTTCGATCAATCCCATCACGAGGGTACGTGCGCGACGCCTGCGGCGAAACATGACCGAGGGCGAGCGGCGACTCTGGTCCGAGCTTCGCCAGTTTCGCAGGCTCTATGGCATCCACGTACGGCGTCAGGCTCCCCTTGGTCCGTTCATCGTCGATTTCGTCGTTCATGAGCATCGGCTGGTCGTCGAAATCGACGGCGAACACCATTTCACGCCGGAAGGTATCGACCGGGATCGCAAGCGCGACGCGTGGCTGGCGAGCCAAGGCTACCGGGTTGTTCATCTGAATACAGGTGAATTGGCATCGGCGTTCGACGGGTGCCTCGCGGAGATTCTGCGCGAACTCGGGCTCATGGACGACGCGCTGCTACCCCCACCCCTAACCCCTCCCCACAAGGGGGAGGGGGATCGGTGCCACCCATGACCGACCGTCTCATCGACAAGATCATCCCCGTCACCGCCATCCTCGCCGCCATCGTCGTGGCCTGGTATGTCGGCGCCTATGCCATGAACGCGCCGTTCCAGCGCGATCTCGACCGCCGGGCAGGCGAGACGCCGACGACGTGGGAATTCGTGGTCAAGACCATGTCCCAGCCCAAGCCGACCCTGCCGGCACCGCACCAGGTGGCGACGAACTTCGTCGAGAACACCTTCTTCCGGAAGGTCTCGTCGAGCCGCAGCCTCGTCTACCACGCCGCCGTGACGCTCTCGTCCACCGTGCTCGGCTTCGCCTTCGGCACCATCCTCGGAATCGCGATCGCGGTCGGCATCGTCCACGTCGTCACGCTCGACCGGTCGCTGATGCCCTGGATCATCACCTCGCAGACGATCCCGATCCTGGCGCTGGCGCCGATGATCATCGTGGTGCTCGCCGCCGTGGGCATCACCGGGCTGATCCCAAAGGCGCTGATCTCGACCTATCTGTCGTTCTTCCCCGTCGCCGTCGGCATGGTGAAGGGCCTGCGCTCGCCCGAGCTCACCCATCTCGATCTCATGCACACCTATCACGCCAGCCCATCGCAGGTGTTCTGGAAGCTGCGCGTGCCGGCCTCGGTCCCGTTCCTCTTCGCCTCGATGAAGGTCGCGGTGGCCGCGAGCCTCGTCGGCGCCATCGTCGGCGAACTGCCGACGGGTGCCGTCGCCGGCATCGGCTCCAAGCTCCTCAGCGGGTCCTACTACAGCCAGACCATCGACATGTTCGCCGCGCTGGTGGCCGGCTCGGTGGTCGCGGTGCTGCTGGTCAGCCTCGTGGGGGCGGCCGGTCGGATCACGGAGCGGATGATGGGAGGGCGGCCGGCATGAGCGGGGTGATGGCGCGTCTGGGCGGCAGGATAGTGGGAGTTGGCGGAGGGACGGTGGCTCTGGACGGTACGATGGTCAGCGCCGCTACCCCCACCCGTTACCCTGCAGGGGCGAGCCACTCGTCTCGCCCGTCCTTCGGACCCCCACAAGGGGGAGGGGGTCGCCGGCGTCTCACGTCCCCACAAAGGAGAACAAGGCGCAGGCGTCTCAAGTCCCCCTCCCCCTTGAGGGGGTCCGAAGGACGGGCGAGACGAGTGGCTCGCCCCTGCAGGGTAAGGGGTGGGGGTACGGCGCCAAGGCCTGAGAATGTGGCGCCAAGGCCTGAGGGCTCCGCTTCAGGATGTGGTGTATCAGCCGGCGCAAAGGCGACGTCTTCGGCAACGCCCGATTGTCCAGTGGGCAGGACCCCGCAATCCTCTCCCACCCCGAGCGTCACGTCATGACGTTCCTCCGCATCCTCCCCTGGCAGTCCATCCTCGCGCTCATCCTCTGCGCCGTGGCGCTGCTCAGCCTGCCGGTCGTCGTGACGGACGCGGGCGCCGCCTATGGCACGGCGTGGCCCATCCTCGCGCTCCTCGCGGCCGGCGCGCTCGTGCCGCTCCTGCGTCTCGCCGCGGTCCTCGAAGCCGCGCTGCTCTTCATCGCCGTGCATGCTGCCGCCTGGCTGCTGATCGCGGCGATCGCCGGCAACGAGGGCGGGGCGACGGCGTCGTTCTTCGCGTTGCTCTGCGCCGCCTGGCTCCTCGCCTGGCGGCTGGTGACCGTGCTGTCGCGGATGCGGCCCCGTGCCCGCGGCCTCGACATCCTCGTCCGGCTCCTCGTGCCGGCCCTCTTCGGCGTCTGGCTGCTGATCCTGTGGGAGGCGATCGTGCGCGGTGCCGGCATCCCGTTCATCCTGCTGCCGCCGCCGTCGCTGATCGGCCTTCGCATCGCCAGTTCGCTGCCGATCCTGGCGGCGGACGTGCAGCAGACGATTTTCAAGGCCGTGCTGGCGGGCTACGTGCTGGGATGCGGCGCCGGCTTCGCGGTCGCCATCCTCGCCGACCGCTACCTGTTCCTGCGACGCGGCCTGATGCCGATCGGCAACATGGTCTCGGCGCTGCCGATCATCGGCGTCGCGCCCATCATGGTGATGTGGTTCGGCTTCGACTGGCCGTCGAAGGCGGCGGTGGTCGTCATCATGACCTTCTTCCCGATGCTGGTGAACACCGTCGCGGGCCTCGCCGCCGCCGGCGCGATGGAGCGCGACCTGATGCGCACCTATGCGGCCGGCTATTGGCAGACGCTGTGGAAGCTGCGGCTGCCTGCCGCAGCCCCGTTCATCTTCAACGCGCTCAAAATCAACTCCACACTGGCGCTGATCGGCGCTATCGTCGCGGAATTCTTCGGCACGCCGGTGGTGGGAATGGGCTTCCGCATCTCCACCGAAGTCGGCAGGATGAACGTCGACATGGTGTGGGCGGAGATCGCCGTCGCCGCGCTGGCGGGGTCGATCTTCTACGGAGTTCTGGCCCTGATCGAAAGGGCCGCAACGTTCTGGCATCCGTCTGTCCGTGGTGGATAGACAAACTTCAGAGGGATAAAAACATGAAGAAGACGATCGTTTCCATGCTGGCCGGCGCGCTGTCGCTTGCCGCTTCGCACATGGCCATGGCCGCCGACGCGGTGACGCTGCAGCTGAAGTGGGTGACGCAGGCGCAGTTCGCCGGCTATTTCGTCGCGAAGGAGAAGGGCTTCTACGAGGAGGAGAACCTCGACGTGACGATCAAGCCGGGCGGTCCCGACATCGCGCCCGAGCAGGTGATCGCCGGCGGCGGCGCCGACGTGATCGTGACCTGGATGGCGGCGGCGCTCGCCGCGCGCGACAAGGGCGTGAACCTCGTCAACATCGCCCAGCCCTTCAAGAAGGCCGGCATGCAGCTCGTCTGTCCCGCCGACGGGCCGGTGAAGACCGAGGCCGACTTCAAGGGCCATACGCTCGGCGTCTGGTTCTTCGGCAACGAATATCCGTTCTACGCCTGGATGAACAAGCTCGGCCTGTCGACCGAAGGCGGCGCCGACGGCGTCACCGTGCTGAAGCAGAGCTTCGACGTGCAGCCGCTGATCCAGAAGCAGGCCGACTGCATCTCGGTCATGACCTACAACGAGTACTGGCAGCTGATCGACGCCGGGTACAAGCCGGAAGACCTGATCGTGTTCAACTACTCGGCCATGGGCAACGACCTGCTCGAGGACGGCCTCTACGTCCTGCAGGACAAGCTCGCCGACCCGGCCTTCGAGGACAAGATGGTCCGCTTCGTGCGCGCCTCCATGAAGGGCTGGAAATACGCCGCCGAAAACCCCGACGAAGCCGGCGAGATCGTGGTCGACAATGGCGGCCAGGACGAGAATCACCAGAAGCGCATGATGGGCGAGGTCGCCAAGCTCATCGACAATGCCGACGGCAAGCTGATCGTCGATGCCTACGAGCGCACCGCCAAGGCGCTCCTCGACCAGAAGATCATCTCCAAGCCGGCCGAAGGCGCCTACACCACCGCCATCACCGACAAGGCGATCCAGTAGGATCCTGCATCCTCGCGGACGGGAGGGGCGGGCGGTTGTCCGCCCCTTATTCTTTGACGTCGTGATGCCTTATTGAGATCGTAAGTACTATTTCCAAGACGGCTCCCACATGATATGAATATCATGTGCGTAATGATATCATGAGCACTCGCGACTAGTTGAAGACGGAGCTTTCATGTTGCGGGCGGTTTTCTTCTGCATTGGAATCGCAGTTTCATTAGATTTCGCTCATGCTGGGCCGGACAAGCCTATGAATGATATATGCATGACATGCCCTAATTGCTGTGGGGTCCAGGAGAAGTAGAGGCCGGTAGACATGGCGAACGAAAAAAAAGGTCCCGTGTCCCGGATCGCCTCCGGATTCCAATTTTTCGGGTCGATCGTTGCAACGATAGTGGTGGTCGTCGCGGCTTTCGAATACTTCTCGGGCGTGGCGATATTCTCTAATCTTTCTAAGAGTTTTGAGGCGCGATACGGTGGGGAGGTACTGCCGGCCATGACCCTTGCCCAGCAATACCAGTCTGAACATGGCATCGCGCTCAAGAGCAACAATTCCCTGCAATTTCACGCCGATCTCGTGAAGAAGTTCCTTGAAGAGAAATCGGCGCTCCCGACGATCGTTGTTGCAACCGAAATCCTTGATGACATGGTTAAGTGCCACGAAAGCATGTTGTGCCGAGTGGAGAATTTCTTTACCTATGAGCAGCGAATTCGTCGGTTCTGGTTCACCTTCCAGCCAGCTATCATCGATCTTCGGGCCAGCGAGCTCGTACCTGCGGATTTTGGCGCTGCCCTGCAAGCCAAGGCGATCGAGATACTTGAGGCTGAACGAGCCGAGAACCGACTGCCGCCGGCTGGCTAGCCGGCGAACAGGTCTCCACAGTGCTCCTGAAGCAATACAGAATTTTGACCTGCGACGACCCTTTCCTTGGCCTTCGGGCCGACGCTCGACTCCTCCGTGAAGGGGATTGCCGACGTCCGCTGGCGTATCGGATTCGGTTGGTTTTGGTGTCGTGCATCGCAGGCGCGACCAGTTTTGCGCTTGCATAATCTCCCTTGGGATCGGGACCTGGCAAGTCGCATGTTACCTTCGGCTGACCCCTGAACTATCAGCGCGCATCCCCCGACGCGGAGCGGGCGACCGCCTCTTTCCTCTTGTCGGACAAGGATTCTTTGGATCTCGTTTATGCCACTCGCAGGACGCCGGGCGAAATTTCTCGCGCTCGGTTCGGTCCTTGCCTTGTTTCGGACACCGATTGCCCCTATGTAGAGCCCATCGATCTTGTTGTTGAACTTTGTTTTTCGGTGCGGCGACGCACCACGGACGATCTTCCCGCTCAAAGTCGATCTCTGGACATTGCCGTGCATTCGGTGCGGCAAGTCTTCAAACGTGACCGATTGAAAGGAAATCGTCATGACCATTGGCACCGTAAAGTTCTTCAACGCCACCAAGGGCTTCGGCTTCATCCAGCCCGAGGACGGCGCTCAGGACGTGTTCGTCCATATCTCCGCCGTCGAGCGTGCCGGCATGCGCACGATCGTGGAAGGCCAGAAGCTCAGCTTCGAAGTCGTCCGCGACAAGCGCTCGGGCAAGAACGCCGCGGAAAATCTCCAGGCGGCATAAATCGCACTTCCGTTCCGTGACCACGGATGAACTGGCACGGAACGTCGAGGTGAACTGAGAGGTCGGGCTAGCGCCCGGCCTTTTTGCTATGGAGGGGCCGCCGGGAGTGATTCGGCGCGGCTCCGGGCATGGGCTCCCGCCATCGCTCCTCCCCGAATGCCGGCCTTCCGCGGTCGAGTGTTCGCCTTCCCTTTCGAGAATCCGGAGACAATGTGACTGCAATCCTTGCCGACGCCCCCGAACAGCAGAGCAGAAAGCCGTCCTGGAGCCTGCTCCTGGCGAAGTATCGCGAGCCGAGCGCATTGCGCAGCTGGTTCGAAATCGCGGTGACGGCCATCCCTTTTGTCGGGCTTTGGGCGCTCGCGGCTGTCGCGGTGCTCGACGGCCACTGGTGGGGCCTGGTTCTGACCATTCCCGCCGCCGGCCTCCTGGTGCGGCTGTTCATCCTGCAGCATGATTGCGGCCATGGAACGCTGTTTGCGCAGCGCGGCCTCAACGACTGGACCGGGCGAATCCTCGGCGTCTTCACCCTGACGCCCTATGATTACTGGCGCCGCACCCACGCCGTGCATCATGCGTCGGCCGGCAATCTCGACCGGCGCGGCATCGGCGACGTCGACACGCTGACGGTGCGGGAATATCAGGCGCTGTCCCGGTTCGGGCGCTTGCGCTACCGCCTCTACCGCCACCCGGTGGTGATGTTCGGTCTCGGCCCGGCCTGGCTGTTCCTGTGCCAGTACCGTCTGCCCATCGGCCTGATGCGCGCCGGCGCGCAGCCCTGGGTCTCGACCATCGCCACCAATCTCGCCATCGCCGTTCCGGTCGCGGCGATGATCTGGCTGGTCGGCCTGGTTCCGTTCCTCGTGGTGCAGGTGCCGATCACGCTGATGGCGGCGACGGCGGGCGTGTGGCTGTTCTACGTCCAGCACCAGTTCGAGGAAACGCACTGGTCGGAGGAGGGCGAGTGGAGCTTCCAGCACGCGGCCCTGCACGGCAGTTCGCATTATGATCTCCCGCCGGTGCTGCGCTGGTTCACCGGCAACATCGGCATCCACCACGTCCACCACCTCGCGGCGAAGATCCCGTTCTACCGCCTGCCCGAAGTGCTCCGCGACCATCCCGAACTGCGCGACATGGGCCGGATCACGCTGCTCGATAGCCTGAAATGCGTCCGGCTCGTTCTGTGGGACGAGAAGGCGCGGCGCCTTGTGTCGTTCAGGGACGCGCGCGGGCTCGCCATCGCGTGACGTCTCCGGCGCCGCGGCACGGGTCGCCCCGTCACAACCTCAGCCGCGCCCGTTCCCGCGCGCGGTAGGCCGACGGGCTCTCGCCCGTGTGCCGGGAGAAGAAACGGCTGAAATAGGCCGGATCGGAAAAGCCGAGGTCGTGCGCGATCGCCTGAGCCGGCAGGAAGGTGAAGACGAGGCTGCGGCGCGCTTCGTCCAGCAGGCGTGCCGCGATCAGGTCCTGCAGGCTGCGGCCGGTGCGCGCCCGGGCGATGCGGTTGAGATGAGCCGGCGAGATGCCGATCCGCTCGGCATAGAAGGCGGCAGGCCGGTGTTGTCGAAAATGCGCGTTGATCAGCGAGGCCAGCCGTTCGAGGCGCTGCTGGTCGCGGCTCTGCGGATCCGGAGCCGGGTCGGCGCGTGCGCCGCACGCCCGGGCGAGGTCGATCAGCGCCGCCGTCACCAGAGCCTCGGCGAGCATCATGCGGCCGATGCCGTGACCGGCGATCTCTGCGGCGATGCGGTGGAGCGAATCGACCGCCAGCCGCGCGCGCGCCTCGGCGTCCGCGACGATCCGCGGTTCGGCCGCGAAGGCCGCCAGATGCGGGCTCGCCCCGGCCGGCAGGTCGAGCCGCTCGCGCAGGACCGTGACGACGAGCCCGCCGATGTCGCGCGAGAACCGGAAGCCATGAACCACGCCGGGCGGGATGAAGATTACCGTGTCGGCACCGAAGCCGCGATAGGCGTCGCCCACCAGGACGTCTCCGGTTCCGTCCGAAATGTGCAACATCTGGAAGAAGGCGTCGTGCCGGTGCGGCCGGATTTCCCAGTCGTGCAGGCGGCTGCGCTCGGGAATCGTCTCGCAGTGCAGCCAGAAACGGCCTTCCCGCTCGATCTCCTCGCCGTAGAGCTGATAGGTCGGAACGTAGCGGTTCATCGGCGGCACGATGCCGGAGATGTTCGGATCGTGCAAGAGATTGCGCGAAGCGTCCATTGAGACGGGCCAGCGCGCGGGACAGATAGCAGAAGGACATCAACGCCGTGTCCGGCGAAGCCGCCGGGCGGGCATCACGCGGGAGGACACCATGCGCACCCAGGTCGTCATCATCGGGTCCGGGCCGTCCGGCCTGCTGCTCGGTCAGCTGCTCTCCAACGCCGGCATCGACAACGTCATCCTCGAGCGATCGACCCGGGACTACGTCCTGTCGCGCATCCGCGCCGGAGTGCTGGAGGAGGGCACCTGTGCCATGCTCGAGGAAGCCGGCGCGGCGCAGCGCATGCGGGCCGAGGGCCTGCCGCATGACGGCTTCGACCTGACCTTCGGCGGGCAGCGTCACCGGATCGACCTTTTCGGCCTGACCGGCGGCAAGCGCGTGATGGTCTACGGACAGACCGAGGTGACGCGCGACCTGATGGACCTGCGCGAGCGGACCGGCGGCAGGACCGTCTACGAGGCGGCCGACGTCGCACTGCATGATTTCGATCGCGACACGCCCTTCGTCACCTACCGGAAGGACGACGTGGAGCACCGGATCGACTGCGACTTCATCGCCGGCTGCGACGGCTTCCACGGCGCGTCGCGCAAGGCCGCTCCGGCCGCGCTGCTCAAGGTCTACGAAAAGATCTATCCCTTCGGCTGGCTGGGCATCATCGCCGAGGTTCCGCCGGTCAACCACGAGCTCATCTATGCCAACCATCCGCGCGGATTCGCGCTGTGCTCGATGCGCTCGCATACCCGCAGCCGCTACTACGTCCAGGTGCCGCTCGACGACAAGGTCGAGAACTGGTGCGACGATCGGTTCTGGGACGAAATCCGCCGCCGCCTGACGCCGGATGCCGCGGAGACGATGGTCACCGGTCCCTCGATCGAGAAGTCGATCGCGCCGCTGCGCTCCTTCGTGGCCGAGCCGCTGCGCTTCGGCCGCATGTTCCTCGTCGGCGACGCCGGCCACATCGTGCCGCCGACCGGGGCCAAGGGTTTGAACCTCGCCGCCAGCGACGTGCGCTACCTGTTCGACGCGCTGCGGGAGTTCTATGCAGAGAAGTCCATGGCCGGGATCGATGGCTATTCTGCCAGAGCGCTGCGCCGCATCTGGAAGGCGGAACGCTTTTCGTGGTGGATGACGTCGCTGATGCACCGGTTTCCCGACGACGGCGAGTTCGGCCAGAAGATCCAGGAGGCGGAACTCGACTACACGGTCAATTCGCGCGCGGCGTCGATGGCGCTGGCCGAGAACTATGTCGGTCTGCCGTACTGACCGTCGCTGCGCGGCGAGTCCCGCTCGCCGGCCGCGACCTCGCGCAGCACACGGGTGAAGCGGTCGAGGGCCGGGGAGGGGTCGCGGTCGGCCCGCAGCGTTATCCCGACGGCGCCGCGCGTCTCGGACGTGTCGATCGGCAGTCGGGCGAGGGTGCCCGCCGCGATCTCGTTGGCCACCACCCCCTCCGAGATGATCCAGATCGCGTCGGTCTCGCGCAGGAAGGCGCGGCCGAAGCTGTCGGAGACGCTTTCGATGCGGGCGCGCAGGTCGGCCAGCCCGTGCGCGACCAGCAGCCGGTCGACGAAGGGGCGGATGACGGCCGACCGCGTCGGCATCACCACCGGATATCCGCGCAGGTCCGGGAAGGCGAAGCTCGGCGCTTCGAGCAGCGGGTGGCCGCGCCGCACGACGAAGACCACCTGTTCCGAATAGAGGTGCTCGAAGGTCAGCCCCAGCATCCGCTCCGGCGCCGCCAGCCGGCCGACGACGACGTCGAGATCGCCGCGGGTGAGCTGGTCGAGCAGGACCGCGTTCTCGCCGGTGACGATCTTCAGCCGGACGTCGCTCGCCTGCAGCAGCGCGCGCACCGCTGTCGGCATGATCCGCGCCGAAACGGTCGGAAGCGCGCCGATGCGCAGCGGCGGGCTCTCGTCGGCGCCGACGCGGCGGACCGCGTCGACGCCCTTGCGCAGCGCGGCGAGGCTCGCGCCCGCGTGGCGTCGGAACTCCCGGCCCGCCGCCGTCAGCCGGATGCCGCGCCCGTCGCGCTCGACCAGGGCGCAGCCCAGTTCCTCTTCCAGCTCGCGCAGCGTCCGGGTCACCGCCGGCTGCGAGACGTGCAGCGTCTCGGCTGCACGGCCGACGCTGCCATGCCGGGCCACTTCCAGGAAGGTCGTCAGGTGGCGGGTCTTGACGTGCATGGCTGAACCATACCGGAAAAATTATCGGTTCCACCGAAATCCGGATTATTCTTAACAGCGGGCCCCTGCTATGTATACACTGACAGCCCCACGGGAGGATTCTGTGGCCGACGAAGAAGCAAAATCCGCGCGTTACCAGGAGGGCATGGCGACTCGCCGCAGCGTGCTGGGCAACGACCATGTCGACCGGGCGCAGGCGAAGAAGACTGCCTTCGACGAACCGTTCCAGGACCTCATCACGGAAGCGGCCTGGGGCCACGTCTGGTCGCGGCCGCACTGGACTAAGCGCGAGCGCTCGATGGTGACGCTCGCCCTGCTGGCAGCCCTCGGCCACCATGACGAGGTCGCGATGCATGTGCGGGCTACCGCCAACACCGGCGCGACGCCGGACGACATCCGCGAGGCGATGCTGCACGTCGCCATCTATGCCGGCGTCCCCGCCGCCAACCACGCGATCAAGATCGTGAAACAGACCCTTGCCGAGATGGAGGAGGCCAGCACATGACCGCAAGCAACGGCTTGTCCAACCAGAAGCCCGAGACGGGCTCGTTCTTCCAGCGCGACCGCGAGTGGCATCCGCCGGCATTCACGCCGCAGTACAAGACCTCGGTGCTGCGCTCGCCGCAGCGGGCGCTGATGTCGCTCGACAACACCATCAGCGAGATCACGGGACCGACCTTCGGCCACAACATTATCGGCGAGCTGGACAACGACCTGATCCTGAACTTCGCCAGGCCGGGCGAGAGCGCCATCGGCGAGCGCATCATCGTCTACGGGCGCGTGCTCGACGAGCGCGGCAGGGGCGTGCCGAACGTGCTGGTGGAGTTCTGGCAGGCCAATGCGGGCGGCCGCTACCGCCACAAGAAGGACGGCTATCTCGCGCCGCTCGACCCGAATTTCGGCGGCTGCGGCCGGACCATCACCGGCGAGGACGGCTCCTACTCGTTCCGCACCATCAAGCCGGGTCCCTATCCCTGGCCGAACGGCGTCAACGACTGGCGGCCGCGCCACATCCATTTCTCGGTCTTCGGCAACGGCTTCGCGCAGCGCCTGATCACGCAGATGTATTTCGAGGGCGACCCGCTGATCTGGAAGTGCCCGATCGTGTCGACCATCCCCAGCCGCGAGGCGATCGAGAGCCTGATCGCGCCGCTGGACATGGAGTACACGATCCCGATGGACGCCATGGCCTACAAGTTCGACCTCGTGCTGCGCGGCCGCCGCTCGACGATGTTCGAGAACCGCGTGGAAGGGAATTGATTCGCCATTCCGAACGGCGTTGAATACATAGACTACATGTATTCAACGCCGGAGACTTCGCCATGCCGACCTCGATCCGCCTCGAACCCGAAATCGAAGCCCGCCTGGATGCCCTCGCCGCCCGCACCGGACGGACAAAGGCCTATTATCTGCGGCAGCTGATCACCGAAGGGCTCGACGACCTGGAAGACTACTACACCGCGGTCGAGGTTTCGGAACGCATCCGCCGCGGCGAGGAGAGGACCTATCCACTCGAAGAAGTGATCCGCGACCTTGGCCTGGACGATTGAGCTTTCCGATACGGCGAAGAAGTCGCTGCGCAAGCTCGACCGTCAGGTCTCGAAGCGGATAGCGGAGTTTCTGCGCGGCCGTGTAGCGCTGCTCGACAATCCCCGTACCCTGGGGAAGGCGCTTCACGCGTCGCTCGAAAACTACTGGTCCTATCGCGTGGGCGACTATCGCCTCGTCTGCGAGATCAGGGACAAGACACTCGTCGTCCTGGTGGTCGAGATCGGCCACCGATCGGACATCTATCGCTAGCTCGGGAGAAGAACCATGCAATCGCTCGGCCGCCTCAAGGAAACCGCCTCGCAGACCGCGGGACCCTATGTCCACATCGGCCTGACGCCGAACTTCTGCGACATCGGCGGCGTCTATCCGGAGGACCTCGGCATCCGGATGGTCAACGACAAGACCAAGGGCGAGCGCATCACGGTCAAGGCACGCGTCATCGACGGTTCCGGCACGCCGCTGCGCGATTCGCTGATCGAGATCTGGCAGGCCGATGCCGACGGGCTCTACAATTCGCCGTCCGAGATGCGCGGCTCGGCGGATCCCAACTTCACCGGCTGGGGGCGCTGCGCGGCCGACATGGACAGCGGCGAGTTCGTCTTCCACACGATCAAGCCCGGCCGCGTGCCGTTCCGCGACGGCCGGCCGATGGCGCCGCACATCACCTTCTGGATCGTCGCGCGCGGCATCAACCTCGGCCTGCACACGCGCATGTATTTCGGCGACGAGGTGGAGGCGAACGCGCAGGATCCGATCCTGCAGCGGGTGGAGCACAAGGTGCGCGTGCCGACCCTGATCGCCCCGCGCGACGGCGACGTCTACACCTTCGACATCCACCTGCAGGGTGACCGCGAAACCATCTTCTTCGACATCTGAGACCGCGTGTCCTTCATGTCCGCATCGCCCTTCGAGCACCCATTCCTCAGCGGTCTGCTGGGCGATGCGGACATGGCGCCGTTCTTCTCCGTCGAGGCGGACGTCGGCGCGATGCTCGCCTTCGAGACGGCGCTCGCCAGGGCTGAAGCTGCCGAAGGCATCGTCCCCGCCGCGGCCGCGCACCGCATCATCGATGCGCTCGCGGGCTTCGAGCCCGACCTTGCGGCGCTCCAGGCCGGCGTCGCCCGCGACGGCGTGGTCATTCCCGACCTCGTGCGCCAGCTCCGGGCGGCGGTCGGCGACGAGGCGGCCGGCTTCGTCCATCTCGGCGCGACAAGTCAGGACGTCATCGACACCGGCCTCGCGCTGCGCCTGAAACCGGCGCTCGCCCTCCTGGGCCGCCGTCTCGACGCCGTCGTCGGTGCGCTCGACGCGCTGCAGGCGCGGGACGGCGCGATCGAGGTGATGGGTCACACCCGCATGCAGGCGGCGATCCCGGTGCCCGCGGCGCGCAAGATCGCGAGCTGGCGCGATCCGCTCGCCCGCCACCGCACGCGGCTCGATGCCGTCGCGGCCGGCGTCGCCATCCTGCATTTCGGCGGCGCGGCCGGAACGCTGGAAAAACTCGGCGACAAGGCCGGGGCCGTGACACGGCGGCTCGCGGATCTGCTCGACCTTGCCCCCGTCGACCGCCCACGCCACAGCGAGCGGGACGGCGTCGCGGAACTGGCGTCCTGGCTGTCGTTCGTCACCGGAAGTCTCGGCAAGATGGGCCAGGACGTCGCGCTCGCCGCGCAGAGCGAGGTGGGCGAGATCAGGCTGTCGGGCGGCGGCGGCTCGTCGGCGATGCCGCACAAGGTCAATCCGGTCGGCGCCGAGACGCTGGTCACGCTGGCGCGCTTCAACGCGACGCTGCTTTCGGGCATGCACCAGTCGCTGGTGCATGAGAACGAGCGTTCGGGTGCGGCCTGGACGCTGGAATGGATGCTGCTGCCGCAGATGGTGATGGCCGCGTCCACCGCGTTGCGGCATGCCCGGGCGC
The DNA here is from genome assembly GCF_014495845.1 of Aquibium microcysteis. Lineage (NCBI taxonomy): Bacteria > Pseudomonadati > Pseudomonadota > Alphaproteobacteria > Hyphomicrobiales > Phyllobacteriaceae > Aquibium > Aquibium microcysteis. Next base: position 2,085,531 of record NZ_CP061080.1, on the reverse strand, counting down.
TGGTCGGGCAAGTCGCGTTCAGGCCCTTGGAGAACGGCGCCGTCGGTGCGCCCGCCAGGGACGCCCGCTCGTGAAGGAGCGCTGGATCGTCGCCTATTGCGGCGTGCTGATGTCGATCTCGTCCTTCTCGGTCGACATCACGCTGCCCTCCTTTCCTGCCATGGTGGGCGACCTCGGTACGCGGTTCGAGCTCGTGCAGTGGACGATCACGTCCTACATGATCGGCGCCGGCATCGGCCAGCTGTTCTGGGGATCGGCGTCCGACCGGTTCGGCAGGCGGCCGGTGCTCGCTTCCGGACTGGGGCTCTTCCTGCTCGGCTGTCTCGGCGCAGCCTTCGCCTCTTCGATCAGTCTCATGCTCGCCTGCCGGGTGCTGCAGGGGCTGGGCGCGGCTGCCGCGATCGTGTCGTCGCGCGCCATCATCCGCGACCGCTTCGCGGGCGAGGATCTGGCACGCAACCTCGCGCTTGCGACCGCCATCTTCGCCGTCGGCCCCATCTTCGCGCCGCTGCTCGGCGCCGGCGTCGCGGCGCTCGCCGGCTGGCGCTTCATCTTCCTCGGCCTGTCGGTCTTTGCCGCCGGGCTGCTGATCGTGCTCGTGCCGCTGCCCGAGACCCTGCGAACGCGGGCGCCCGATGCGATGCGGCTCACCGTCTTCGCGCAGCGGTCGCGGCGTCTGCTCGCGCATCCGCAATCGCGCTACTTCGTCTTTCTGTCGGCGGTCGTGATGGCCTCGATGCTGCTCATCCTGGCCTCGACGCCGCGTATCTACGAACATGCCTTCGGGCTGAGCGGGACGACCTTCGCCGTCTATTTCGCGTTCCACGGGCTCGGCATCGTCCTCGGGCAGGCGGCGAACCGCCGGCTGATCCGCAGCGTCGGCATCGTCAACGCGATGATCCTCGCCAATCTGGTCCTCGTTGCCTCGGTGGCGCTGATGCTCGGCTTCATCGTCGCCGGGATCATCAGCGCCGTCCTGATGACGGCGCTGATCACGCTCTTCGCCACCAGCTACCTGATCGTCTATTCCAACGCGGCCGCCATGGTGCTCGACCCTCATGGCGACATCGCCGGCTTCACCGCCGCCTTCTACGGCTTCGTCAGCCAGATCGGCTCGGCGCTGCTCGTCTCGGCTCTGGTGGTGCTGACGGGCGACAGCGTGGCGGGCTTCGCCACGGCGCTGCTGGCGATCTGCCTCGTCAGCCTGGCTGCCCTGCTGGCCTGGCGTCCGCGGGGCTGATCACTTCAGCTTTTCTTCCAGCCAGGTCCTGATCAGCGCCTGCCGGGTGATTCCCAGCCGCTGCGCTTCGATGTCGAGACCGTTCACCATCCAGGTCGGAAGCTCGACGTCGACAAGCGTGGGCTCGCGGTTCGGTCGTCGGGCGGTGGACCAGTCGAAGTATTCGGACACATCCTCGCCGTCGTCGAATTTCTTGTCGAGTTCAGTCGCTGATATTCGTTTCATAGGCCTTGACCTCTGTCGTCCGCGACCGGCGGACCGATATCAACCGCAACCGGCCGTTCCGGATCGTGCAAACCGCAGTCCAACTGACGCCGCCGATCCGGCCGATGGCAAAGAAGCGATTTTCCTCACCGGATCTAGCTTCGATCTCCAAAAGGTCATCGTCCTTCCCGAGAGCCTTCGCTTCCTCGAAGTCGATGCCGTGCTTGTCCTTGTTCGACGCGCTCTTGGCGGGATCGTACTCGAATTCCATGACGGCGAACCATACCATTGAGATGGTATGGCCGCCATCCGGCGTCCAGTCAGACCGCGTTCATCGTCAGCAGCTCGTAGGTCGCCACCTGCTCGCCGTTCTGGTTGGTCACTGCCACGTCCCAGCGCACCTCGCCATGGCCGGGGTTGCGCAGCGTCTTCTCCTTGGCCGTCAGCCGCACCTTGAGCGTGTCGCCGGGCGAGACCGGCTTGGTGAAGCGCAGGTTGTCGAGGCCGTAATTGGCGAGCACCGGCCCCGGCGCCGGGTCGACGAAGAGGCCGGCCGCGAAGGAGAGGATCAGGTAGCCATGCGCCACCCGGCCGGGGAAGAACGGGTTCGCCTTCGCCGCCTCCTCGTCCATGTGGGCATAGAAAGTGTCGCCGGTGAACTCGGCGAAGTGCTCGATGTCGGCCAGCGTCACCGCGCGCGTCGCGGTCTCCAGCGTGTGGCCGATCTCCAGTTCGCCGAAGGACATGCGGAACGGGTGAACGTCCTTCCTGAGCGTCGTCGAGCCCTTCACGAAGCTCCTGGTGATGCCGGCGAGCAGGTCCGGGCTCGCCTGGACCGCGGTGCGCTGCATGTAGTGCATCACGCCGCGGATGCCGCCCATCTCCTCGCCGCCACCGGCGCGGCCGGGGCCGCCATGCACGAGATGGGGCAGGGGGGAGCCGTGCCCGGTCGCTTCCTTGCCGGTGTCGCGGTTGGCGAAGTAGAGCCGTCCGTGGAAGGCGCCCGACGCGATCACCACCTGCCGCGCCACCGCCGGGTCTTGCGTGAACACCGAGGCGACCAGCGAGCCCGCGCCGCGGTTGGCGAGCGCCGTCGCATGGTCGAGGTCGCGATAGGCCATGACGGTCGAGACCGGGCCGAAGGCCTCCACCGAATGCACCTTCTCCGCGCCGTCCGGGTCGTCGCAGGCAAACAGCATCGGCGACACGAAGGCGCCGGCCTCGACGTCGACGCTCGCGGGCGCGAACCCGTCGCCGCCGAAGACGCAGCGCGCCTCGGTGCCGATCAGCCGCGCCTTCTCCAGCACGTCCTCGCGCTGCGCGAGGCTCGCCAGCGCGCCCATCCGCGTGCCTTCCGCGCGGGGATCGCCCACCGGCGTCTTCGCCAGCTTCTCGCTGATCGCAGCGATCACCGCCTCGCGGTGCGCCGCCGGCACCAGGATGCGGCGGATGGCCGTGCATTTTTGGCCGGCCTTGGCCGTCATCTCGCGATGCACCTCGCGCACGAAGGTGTCGAACTCGGGCGTGCCCGGTGCCGCGTCGGGGCCGAGGATCGTCGCGTTGAGCGAATCCTGCTCGGCCACGAAGCGCACCGCGTTGTCGAGCAGATTGCGGTTGCCGCGCAGCATGCCGGCGGTCGCCGCCGACCCGGTGAAGGAGACGACGTCCTGCGAGCCCAGCCGGTCGATCAGGTCGCCGGTGGAGCCGGCCACGAACTGCACGGCGCCCTCCGGCAGCAGGCCGGACTCGATCATCATGCGGAAGGCGGCCTCGGCCAGCCAGGCCGTCGCCGAAGCCGGCTTGACGATCGCGGGCACGCCGGCCAGCAGCGTCGGCGACAGCTTTTCCAGCATGCCCCAGACCGGGAAGTTGAAGGCGTTGATGTGGAGCGCCACGCCCTGCAGCGAGGTCGCCACGTGCTGGCCGAGGAAGCTGCCGGTCTTGCCGAACTGTTCGATCCCCGGCTCGACGTAAATCACGTCGTCGGGAAGCTCGCGCCTGCCCTTCGAGGCATAGACAAACATCGTGCCGATGCCGCCGTCGATGTCGATCATCGAATCGGCCTTGGTGGCGCCAGTGTCGTAGGACAGTTCGTAGAGCGCCTCGCGCCGCTCGTTGAGATACTGCGCCAGCCCCTTCAGCATCGCCGCGCGCTGATGGAAGGTCATCGCCCGCAGCGCCGGCCCGCCGACGCTCCGCGCATGCGCGGTCATCGCCGCGAAATCGAGCTCGGCGCCGAGCCGCGCCACGACACGGCCGTCGACGGCGCTCTTCAGGTCGGTCAGCCGTCCGGACGGGGCGACCCAGCGGCCGGCGGCATAGCTGTTCAGGGCGAGGATGGTCATGATGCGGCTCCTGGTATCTGGTGATTTGTGGCCCTACCGGGCCGTCTGCACTCCGTCGCACCCCCCTCTGCCCTGCCGGGCATCTCCCCCTCAAGGGGGGAGATCGGCAGCTTTGGCGTCACCGCCGCTCCTGCAATGGTGGCGATCGGGCGAAGCCGGTGGTGCGCGTGATCCCCCCTCTTGAGGGGGAGATGCCCGGCAGGGCAGAGGGGGGTGTCGTAGAGCACGGACCTAACCCTGTCCCACCCGCCCAGGCAGGCTCGCGAACCCGCGAAACCGCACCCGCCCCGTCCGCTTCGGCGTCCCCGCCAGCGCGAAATCCGGAAGCCGCGCGAGGAAGCGCGAAATCGCGATCCGCCCCTCCATCCGCGCCAGCGAGAAACCGGCGCAGAGATGCGGTCCCTGCGCGAAGGCGAGGTGGCGATTGGGCTTGCGCGACAGGTCGAGCCGGTCGGGATCGGCGAACTGGCGCGGGTCGCGGTTGGCGGCCCCGATCGCCAGGTGGATACGCGTGCCGGGCTCGATCGTCTCGCCGTGGAAGGCCGTGGCCTCCACGCTCATGCGGTTGCCGAGCTGGTTGGGGCTCTGGAAGCGCAGGACCTCGTCCACCGCCGTGTCGATCAGCGCGGGCTCGGCGATCAGCCGGCGCCGCTCGTCCGGCCACTGCGTCAATTCGTGCAGCGCGTTGCCGATCAGGTTGGTGGTCGTCTCGTGGCCGGCATTGAGGATGAAGATGCAGTTCTGAAGGAGCTCGGTGTGGGAGAGCAGTTCCCCGTCATTGCCGGCGATCAGCCGGGTCAGAACATCGGTGGCGGGATCGCCGGGCCTGGCCCTGCGGCGCGCCGCGAGGTCGCCGAGATAGGCCTTGAACTCGCTCACCGCGCGGTTGCCGCGCTCGACCTGCTGCGGGCTCAGCACCGGCTCCAGCGCGCCGAGGATCGCCAGCGACCAGTCGCGCAGCGGCCCGCGCTCCTCGTGCGGCATGACGAAGAGGTTGCCGATCACCTCGAGCGGGATCGCGGCGGCGAAATCCTCGATCAGGTCGGCCTCGCCCTTCTCCTCAAGACGGTCGAGCAGGCCGTCGACCAGCGCCACCAGCCCCGGCTCCATGGCCGCGATCGCCCGCGGCGTCAGCGCGCCCATCATGATCTTGCGCACCCGGGTGTGCAGCGGCGGGTCGTTGAAGACGAGGCTGGTCGTGTGGTGCTCGTAGAGCGGCGTGCGGCCGAATTTCGGCAGGAATTCCACCTTCTTGTCGGACGAGAAGGTCTTCGTGTCGCGGTAGACGCGGTCGAGGTCCTCGTGGCGCGACAGCATCACCGATCCGTCGGCGAAGCGCTTCAGCGGCGCGTGCTCGAGCAGCGCGCGATAGACCGGAAAGGGATCCTCCGCGAAGCCCGGCGGCATCGCGCCGATGTCGAACGCCTCGGCGAGGCTCCTGTCCGCCTGCATGTGCTCCGCTCCTCCCAGCGTGCGGAAACGCTGGCCGCGCTTCCACCGCGAGTATTATTGACCGGCCGGCCGGTTTATGCAAGTCTTCCCGCCATGCGCTCGGGAGGAGCGCGAGCGGGGAGGCTCCTATGGCATTGTCGGCAGACGAAATCGCCAGGCGCTCGGCAGACGCCATGTGGGCGCGCGACGACGCTTCGAAATGGCTCGGCGCCAGCCTCGATGCCGTCGGTCCTGGCACAGCCACGCTGTCGATGACGGTCGAGAAGCATCACACCAACGGCCACGACATCTGCCATGGCGGCTTCATCTTCACGCTGGCGGATTCGGCCTTCGCCTTCGCCTGCAATTCCTACAACCAGCTGGTCGTGGCGCAGCACAACGTGATCACCTTCCTCGCGCCCGGCCAACTCGGCGACCGACTCACGGCGACCGCCCGCGAGGTCGCTCGTTCCGGCCGTTCGGGCCTCTACGACGTCACGGTACAGAACCAGTCCGGCCGCCTGATCGCGGAGTTCCGCGGCGCGTCGCGCGCCATCGAAGGCCGGCATTTCGACGAGAACGCAGGTTGAGCGCGCCTCGCGGGGCCGCGCCGGGGAGGATGGGATGAAGGACCTGACACCGAGACGAGAGGACCTGGATCCGATCGAGATCGCCTCGCGCGACGAGATCGCCGCGCTCCAGCTCAACCGCCTGAAATGGTCGCTGAAGCACGCCTACGATAACGTGCCGCACTACCGCCGGGCCTTCGACGCGGCGGGCGTCCACCCGGACGACCTGAAGCAGCTCTCCGACCTGAAGAAGTTCCCCTTCACCACCAAGCACGACCTGCGCGCCAACTACCCCTTCGGCATGTTCGCCGTCCCGCGCGAACAGGTGGCGCGCATCCATGCCTCGTCGGGCACCACCGGCAAGCCCACCGTCGTCGGCTACACGAAGAACGATCTCGCCGTCTGGGCCGACTGCGTGGCGCGCTCGATGCGCGCGTCCGGCACGCGTCCCGGCGACATCGTCCACATCGCCTATGGCTACGGCCTGTTCACCGGCGGCCTCGGCGCGCATTACGGCGCCGAGCGGCTCGGCTGCACCGTCGTGCCCGTCTCGGGCGGGATGACCACGCGCCAGGTCACCCTCATCGAGGATTTCAAGCCGACCACCATCATGGTCACGCCGTCCTACATGCTGTCGATCCTCGACGAGTACCGCGCGCAGGGTCTCGACCCGCGCCAGAGCCCGCTTCAGGTCGGCATCTTCGGCGCCGAACCCTGGACCAACGCCATGCGCGCCGAGATCGAGGATGCCTTCGACATGCATGCCGTCGACATCTACGGCCTGTCGGAGGTGATGGGCCCCGGCGTCGCCAACGAATGCGTCGAGACCAAGGACGGGCTGCACATCTGGGAAGACCATTTCTATCCCGAGATCGTCGACCCGATCACCGGCGACCCGGTCGAGGATGGCGGGCAGGGCGAGCTCGTCTTCACCTCGCTCACCAAGGAAGCCTTCCCGATCATCCGCTACCGCACGCGCGACCTGACACGACTTCTACCCGGCACGGCGCGCAGCATGCGGCGCATGGAAAAGATCACCGGCCGCTCCGACGACATGATGATCCTGCGCGGCGTCAATGTCTTCCCGACCCAGATCGAGGAGCAGATCCTGGCGATCGAGGGGCTTGCGCCGCATTTCCAGGTCGAGCTGACGCGCGAGGGCCGCATGGACGAGATGACGGTGCATGTCGAGGCGACGATCACGCATGGGACGGACGATGCGCGCAAGGTCGCCGGCCATGCCCTGCGCGAGCGCATCAAGGACGTGGTCGGCGTGACCGTCCGGGTCAACGTCACGGCGCCGGAAACCGTCGCGCGCAGCCAGGGCAAGGCGCAGCGCATCGTCGACAACCGGCCGAAGGGTTGAGCGTGGCGCCGGCCATGCACTACCGCGCGGACAGCCGGGCAAGCGCGCTTTCCACCGTCGGGTCGGCGTCCTGATGGCGCGCACGCGGGCCAGGGACTACGACGAGAAGCGCCTGTCGCTGCTGCGCCAGGCCGCCGCCGTCTTCGCGCGCGACGGCTACGACCGCGCCTCGATGGCGGGTCTCGCCGCCGAATGCGGCGTGTCCAAGGCGCTGTTCTACCACTACTACGCCTCCAAGGAGGCGCTGCTCTTCGACATCATCAGCACCCATCTCGAAGAGCTCGTCGAGGCCGTGGAGGCGGCCGACGATGCCGGACTCGATCCCGAACTCCGGCTGGCGCGGCTGGTCGGCGCGCTGCTCGAGGCCTACCGCGATGCCGACGCCGAGCACAAGCTGCAGATCGGCACCATGCAGATCCTCCCCGAGGCCGAGCAGGCGCAGCTCAAGGCGCTGGAGCGCCAGCTCGTCGCCCGCTTCGCCGAGGCGATCCGCGCCGTGGCCCCCGAAGTCTTCGAGCACGCGCCGTTGCTCAAGCCCGTCACCATGAGCCTCTTCGGCATGACGAACTGGTTCTACATGTGGTTCCGCGAGGGCGGACCGGTCAGCCGGGCCGACTACGCCCGGCTGGCGACCTGGCTCCTCGTCGGCGGCGTGCGGGACCTCGCCGGCCGCTAGCCCGGGATGCGGCCCTGCCGCTCGGTGGCCGCAGCCGCCTTGCCATGGCCTTCGCCGCCATGGCATCTCAGGGCCATGGATGCCACCACCGACCCGGCCAGGACTGCGCTCGAGCGGATGATCGACCGCCTGCACGCGCGCGGACGGCTGCGCGTCTGGTCGCTGGTCGTCACCGTCTTCGGCGACGCGGTCGCGCCGCGCGGCGGCCAGGCGCCGCTGTCGCTGCTCCAGGACCTGTTGCTGCGGCTGCGGATCGAGCCCGGCGCGGTGCGCACCGCGATGTCGCGGCTCGCCGCCGACCATTGGGTGCTGCGCGAGAGGGAAGGGCGCAACAGCTTCTATCGGCTGGCCGAAGAGGGTCGCCATGCCTTCGATCTCGCCACGCGCCGCATCTACGCCGCCGGTCCGCCGGCATGGGACGGACGCTGGATCGTCGCCGTGTCGCCATCGGCCGGCGAGAGTGCGCGCCGCAGCGACCGCGACCGCACCATGCGTGATCTCGGCTTCGTGCCGACCGGAACAGACAGCTGGATCAAGCCGCACACGGAGGCTGGCGATCCCGCCACCGGCCTGCCGTCCGGCCTTCTGGTGATCGCGGGTGAGGCGCAGCGCATTCCCGAGGGCGTCACGCGGCTCTGGTCGCTCGACGGCTGCGCCGCCGGCTACCGCACGCTCTGCGCCGACCTGTCGCCGCTCGCCCGCGCGCTCGCCGGCGGTGCGGCGCTGTCGCCGCTCGACGCGACGGCCGCGCGCATCCTCGTCAACCACGGCTGGCGCCGCCTCGTGCTCCGCGATCCCGGCCTTCCCGCGGCGCTGCTGCCGCAGGACTGGCCGGGCGAGGAGGCGAGGGCGCTGGTGCGCGGACTCTACGGCCGCCTGGCAGCGCCCAGCGAAGCCTGGCTCGACGCCGCCGGCCTGCCCGCCCAGGCGCGGCCGGAGCGGTTCAGGGGGCGGTTCGGGGGGATCTGAGGGGAGGGCGGCGCGATCGCCGGTCGCATTTCGCGCGTCTTTCCCGCTCAGCGGGCGGGTGTGCCACCCGCGGCCGACATTCTCGGGCTTGTCCCGAGGATCTGCGGACCTTGGAGCCGGAGCATTGCCGACGTCGCATGCGGCAGTAAGACCTGCCTGACCTCGAACTCCGGCAGATCCTCGGGACAAGCCCCATACGCGCTAACATAGCGTTGACGGTGCATTCGGCGCGTGATTCGTTTGGCGCATGAATGATTCGCTGCACGCCATGAATTGGGACGAGCTGGTCGCGCGACTGGGCTCGGAGGAGGAGTTGACGAGGAGCGCGCGGGAGGCGGGTGCGCTGCTTCGAAAGCGGCAGGTGTCCAGCGCCACAATTCTGTTGCGGTTGTGTTTCGCCTATGTGCTGGGGCGGTTTTCGCTTCGCACGCTGGCGGCCTGGGCCGAGCAGCGAGGCCTGGCGTCGATGTCCGACGTGGCGATGCTCAGGCGGCTGAAGGCCAGTGCCGACTGGGTGGGCGACCTGGTCTCGGACCTGCTCGCCGAGCGCTGCCCCGAAGCCCTGGCCGGTTCGAGCGGCGGACTGCGGATAATGGCGGTCGACGCCACGGTGGTGGCGCCGCCCGGACCCAAGCGGGCCTATTGGATGGTGCATACGGTGTTCGACCTCTCGAGGCTCAGGCTGTGTTCGGTGGACGTGACCGATCGGCATGATGCCGAGCGGTTGTCGCGCGGCGTCGTCCAGGCCGGCGAATTGCGGATCGCCGATCGCGCCCACGCCAGGGCGGACGATCTGGCTCGGGTGGTCGAGGCTGGCGGCGCGTTCCTGGTTCGCGCCCCTTCGACCCATCCGCGCCTGCTGGATGGGGAGGGTCGGCTGCTGGATCGTCTGGCGCTGTGCCGCGAGGCGGGCGAGAAGGGCGTGCTCGATCGGCCGGTGAGGGTCCAGGACCGCAAGTCGAAGGTCGAGGTGGCCGCCCGGGTGGTGATCCTGCCCCTGCCGCCCGAGGCGGCGGCGAAGGCCAGGCGCGCGGCGCGCCGTCTGGCCGCCAAGGCGGGGTACGAGCCCAGCGAGGCCGGCATCGAGATGGCCGGTTGTCTGGTGCTGCTGACGTCGCTCCCGTCGGACGGCTGGCCGCCCGAACGGCTCGCCTCGACCTATCGGCTGCGATGGCAGGTCGAGCTGGCGTTCAAACGGATGAAGTCGCTGGTGGGCCTGGAAGACCTCCGCGCAAAAGATCCCAACCTGGCGCGCCTGTGGATCAACACCGCCCTTCTGGCCGCCCTGCTGACCGAAGACGACCTGCCGGCCCTCGGTCCCGAGGCGCCGGACTCTCTCCCCCTGGCCGCCTGAACCGGGCCGCCCTGCCGATCTGGCGTCTCGCAGCCATGGCGCTCGCCAACATCTCCCTGGCGGTCTTGCAGGGACCAACCAGACGGATCCCCATCGACCGTCTGCTCCACCGACTGCGCGAGCCACCGCGACGACGGCGCGCAATTGCACATCGGCAGCTATGTTAGCGCGTATGGGGACAAGCCCGAGGATGACGGCCCTGGAGCCGCGGCGGCTGCGGAGGTTGGCAGAGGTTGTCAGAAAACCAGGATCGCCGAATCCTCGATGTCGCAGCGGTAGCTGTCGACGAGCCGATCGTGCGTGCTGAAACCGATCTCGGTGCCGGGAAATGCGTCTTCTATGTCCTGGCACGGTCCGAGAAGATCCATGATGTCGTCATCGCGGCCGCGCTCGAAATCGGCAAGCAGATCGATGTCGCTGTCCGGCCGCGCCTCGTCGCGCGCATGGGAGCCGTAGAGATAGAGCGCCACGACCCCGCTGTCGCGCAGCGCGGGTTCGAGGCTCTTCAGGCGCGCGATGACGGCATCCCGGTTCATGGGCTCGACTTTAGGCGCATTTCCCCGTCGCGTCACGCCGCCTGCGCGCCGCGCTGTCACCGGGGAGCCTCCGCAAGGCGCCGCTCCATCCTGTCGATGGCGGGAAGCAGCCCGGGGAGGTGGACGCGCAGGATGCTCAGCATCGTGGTGTCGTCGATCCGGTAGTATTCGTGGCGAAGCAGGTTTCCGATCCCGATGATGTCCTTCCACGGCATGGTCGGTTCCGTCTCTCGAAGTCGGTCCGGCAACGACTTCGCTGCTTCCGATATGATCTCCACGGATCGTTCCAGGGCACGGCGGTGAACATGGCTCGCAAGAATCGCGTCGTCGCCGAGCCCCTCCACCGACGAAACTAGAGCGGTGATCTCATGCCTGATATGGCGAAGCCGAACGACCGGGGACTTCGCCGAAGCCATCAGAACACCCGGATCGCTTCGCTTTCGATCGTGGCCCGGTAGGCGGGAACGATGTTGTCGTGCGTCCCGTAGCCGATCGCCACGTCCGGCAGTTGCTGCTTGAGGATATGCAGGGGGGTCATGTAGCTGCCGAGGTCGCGCTGCCGTCCCGGCGCGAATTCGACGATGACGTCCAAGTCGCTGTCCGGCCGCGCTTCGTCGCGCGCATGGGAGCCGTAAAGATAGAGCGCCACGATGCCGCTGTCGCGCAATGCGGGCTCGAGGCTCTTCAGGCGCGCAATGACGGTATCCCGGTTCATGGGATCGACTATAGGCGCATCGTCCTTCGCCGTCACGCCGCTTTGCGCCCTCACTCCTCCAGATAGGCGAAGGCGCTCGTCGCCGTCACGGCAACCTTCGTCTCGCCCTTGGCCCGCATCTCCACCTTCGTGTAGGCCATGCGCTTGCCGTTGGAGAGCACGTCGACGCGGATCTCGACGTCGCCGGGCTTCAGCGGCCGGATGAAGTGGGTGGTCAGGTCCACCGTCGTGCAGATGCGGAAGCGGCCGTTCAGCGCCGCCAGCGCCACCACCGCGCAGGTGTCGGCAGCGGCCGCCGTCGCCTGGCCGCAGATGATGCCTCCGACATGCACCAGCGCCCGGTTCTCCGGCAGCAGGAAGTCGCCGCCCGCCGCGTCGAAGGCCACCGGCTTCAGCCCCATCTCGACGATCCATGGCGCAAACACCCGCGCCAGCGTCTCTTCCGCTTCCGTCACGCCGAATTGCACCGGACGCTCCTCCCTCTCGTGTTACGAAACATTGCCAATGACGTTCGATTTTGTTACATATGCCCCAAGGGGCGGATATGTTACGATCCGACCACGGAGGAGACGTCATGTACAGCCAGGGACTGATCGGCGCAAAGACCGAGACCAACGAGGACGAGGCTTTCCTCGCCGCCTTCCAGGCGCGCATCGACGCCGAGGAGAAGATCGAGCCGAACGACCCGATGCCGGAGGGCTACCGCCGCACGCTGATCCGCCAGATCGGCCAGCATGCGCATTCCGAGATCGTCGGCATGCTGCCCGAGGGCAACTGGATCACGCGCGCCCCGTCCCTGCGCCGCAAGGCGGCACTGCTCGCCAAGGTGCAGGACGAGGGCGGCCACGGTCTCTACCTTTATTCGGCCGCCGAGACGCTCGGCGTCTCCCGCGAGCAGATGACCGAGGAGCTTCTGGCCGGCAAGGCGAAGTATTCCTCGATCTTCAACTACCCGACGCTCACCTGGGCCGACATCGGCGCCATCGGCTGGCTCGTCGACGGCGCGGCGATCATGAACCAGATCCCGCTCTGCCGCTGCTCCTACGGCCCCTATGCGCGCGCCATGATCCGCGTCTGCAAGGAGGAAAGCTTCCACCAGCGCCAGGGCTACGAGATCATGATGACGCTGGCGCAGGGCACGCCGGAGCAGAAGGAGATGGCGCAGGATGCGCTGAACCGCTGGTGGTGGCCCTCGCTGATGATGTTCGGCCCGCACGACACCGAGAGCCAGCACGGCGACCAGTCGATGAAGTGGAAGATCAAGCGCTTCACCAATGACGAACTGCGCCAGAAGTTCGTCGACGCCACGGTGCCGCAGGGCACGTATCTCGGCCTGACCTTCCCCGATCCCGAGCTGAAGTGGAACGAGGAGCGCGGTTCCTACGATTTCGGCGCGATCGACTGGGACGAGTTCTGGCGCGTCGTCAAGGGCGGGGGCCCGATGAACCGCGAGCGCCTCGCTGCCCGCAGGAAGGCCTGGGACGACGGCGCCTGGGTGCGCGAGGCGGCGCTGGCGCATGCCGGCAAGCGCAAGGCCCGCAGGGAGGCTGCGCGGCTCGCGGCGGAATAGTCTTCGACGCACCGGCCGCGGGCTTGCGGCAATCGGATACATCGCAGGACGTGAATCTGTGCGGCCACGGCTGCGCGTGAGGAGAGTAACCATGGCAAAACACGAGATCCCGCTCTGGGAAGTCTTCATCCGGCCGCGCAACGGCCTGGCGCACAAGCATTGCGGCTCGGTGCACGCCGCCGACGAGGTGATGGCGCTGCAGGCCGCGCGCGACGTCTACACGCGCCGCGGCGAGGGCGTGTCGATCTGGGTCGTGCCGTCGGCGGCGATCGTCGCCTCCGATCCGGCGCAGAAGGAGGAGAATTTCGAGCCGACGGCCTCGAAGATCTACCGCCACCCGACCTTCTACACCGTGCCCGAAGACGTGGGGCACATGTGATGGCAACCGACGTCGCGATCGACCGCGAGACGCTGGTCACGCTGCTCGTCCGGCTGGCCGACGACCATCTGGTGCTCGGCCACCGCCTGTCGGAATGGTGCGGCCACGCGCCGATGCTGGAAGAAGACCTCGCCATGCCCAACATGGCGCTCGACCTGATCGGCCAGGCGCGCGCGCTCTATGCCCATGCCGCGGAGGTCGAGGGCCGGGGCCGCAGCGAGGACGACTTCGCCTATCTCCGGCGCGAACGCGAATACCTCAACTGCCTGCTCGTCGAGCGCCCCAACGGCGACTTCGCGCAGACCATGCTGCGCCAGCTCTACTTCGCGGCCTTCATGGAGCCGTTCTGGAAGGCAGCCTCCGGCTCGTCCGACGCCACGCTCGCCGGCATTGCCGCCAAGGCCGTCAAGGAGGTCGCCTACCACATCCGCCACGCCGGCGAATGGGTGGTGCGGCTGGGCGACGGCACGGAGGAGAGCCGGCGGCGCATGGAGGCCGCGATCGAGGACCTGGCGCCCTACATCGACGAGATGTTCGACGACGACGCGGTGACGGCGGCGGCCGCACGGGCCGGCGTCGCGCCGCAGCCCTCGTCGCTGCGCTCCGCCTTCGACCGCATCGTCGGGCCGATCTTCGCCGAGGCGGGGCTCACCTTCACGACGCCCCCCTACAGCCAGCGCGGCGGCCGCAAGGGCATGCATGGCGAGGCCATGGGCTTCCTGCTGGCCGACCTGCAGCACATGCAGCGCACTTATCCGGGGGCGACGTGGTGAACGAGCATCCGCTCCCTTCCTTCTCCCCGCTTGCGGGGAGAAGGTGGCCCGAAGGGGCGGATGAGGGGCAGCGCGAACCCGTCCGATCCCTGCACCGCCCCTCATCCACCTGCCGGGACCTTCTCCCCGCAAGCGGAGAGAAGGGGGAACGCCAGCACCGCGCCTGGGCTGCCGCCGCCGCCGTCCCCGACCCCGAAGTCCCCTGCGTGACCGTCGCCGATCTCGGCATCCTGCGCTCGGTCGAGATCATCGACGGCATCGCGGTGGCCAGGGTGACGCCCACCTATTCCGGCTGCCCCGCCGTGCTCGCCATCGAGCTCGCCGTCGAGGCGGCGCTGCGCGACGCCGGCTTCGAGGCGCGCGTCGAACGCGTCGTGTCGCCGGCCTGGACCACCGACTGGATCACGCCGGAAGGCCGCGACAAGCTGCGCGACTACGGCATCGCCCCGCCGGAAAAGACCTCGTCCTCGATCCGCTCGCTGTTCGGCGAGATCGAGGTCGCCTGTCCGCGCTGCGGCTCGTCTGACACCGAGCGCCTCTCCGAATTCGGGTCCACGGCCTGCAAGGCGCATTGGCGCTGCCTGGCCTGCCGCGAGCCCTTCGACTACTTCAAATGCATCTGAGGCATCCCGCATGGCGCCCCGCTTCCACGATCTCGTCGTCACCGACATCGAACGCCAGACGCCCGAGGCGGTGGCCGTCGCCTTCGCCGTCCCCGATGACTTGCGCGAGGCCTTCGCCTTCCGCCCCGGCCAGTACCTGACGCTCGCGGCCACCGTCGACGGACAGGACGTCCGCCGCTCCTATTCGATCTGCTCGGCCCCCGGCGATGCGGTGCTCAAGGTCGGCGTCAAGAAGGTCGCCGACGGCCGCTTCTCGCGCTTCGTCAACGAGATGCTGTCGGTGGGCGACACCATCCGCGTCATGCCCCCCGAAGGCCGCTTCACCGCGCTCACGGGCACCCGGCACGACTACCTGCTGATCGCGTCGGGCTCCGGCATCACGCCGATGCTGTCGATCGCCCGGACGGTGCTGTCGCACGAAAAGGACAGCACGGTCACCCTCGTCTACGGCAACCGCTCCACCGACACGATCATGTTCCGCGAGGATCTTCAGGACCTGAAGGACGCCCACATGCGGCGCTTCTCGCTGGTCAACCTCCTCTCGCGCGAGAAGCAGGACGTCGACCTCCTCAACGGCCGCGTCGACGGCGCGCGCATCCGCCGTATGGCCGATCTCGGGCTGATCGACCCGCTTTCCAGCGACGGCGTCTTCCTGTGCGGCCCGGGCGCCATGATCGACGACGTCGCGGCGATGCTGAAGGACTACGGCGTCGACGCCGACCGCATCCGCTACGAGCGCTTCACGCCGTCGGGCGAGGCGCCCGCACCGCGCGCGCCGTCGGAAGCCGCGCGTAAGGCGGTGGCCGAGGGTGTCGCCATCGAGGTCGTGCTCGACGGGGTGCGCCGCGCCTTCCCGATGGGCGAGGCGGCCGGCACCGTGCTCGACGCCGCCCATGCGGCGGGGCTGGAACTGCCCTATTCCTGCGCCGGCGGCATGTGCTGCACTTGCCGCTGCCGCGTCGTGGAGGGCCAGTCCGAAATGGCGGTGAACTTCTCGCTCGAACCCTGGGAGATCGAAGCCGGCTTCACCCTCGCCTGCCAGACCCGTCCGCTCTCGGACCGCCTGGTGCTCGACTTCGACGCGGCATAGGGGGCAGGCGCCGGACGGACGGACGGCGCACCACCCTACCGCTTCGTCATCCCGGAACGCCGTCCGAGCGCAGCGCAGGACGACGTATCCGGGATCCATGCCTCGGCTGCCTCGCCCCGCGATCCGGTGCTGGACGGGGCACGCGCCGTCACCGTTGGCGCCGTCCCTC
Organism: Aquibium microcysteis; assembly: GCF_014495845.1. Taxonomy (NCBI): domain Bacteria; kingdom Pseudomonadati; phylum Pseudomonadota; class Alphaproteobacteria; order Hyphomicrobiales; family Phyllobacteriaceae; genus Aquibium; species Aquibium microcysteis. The sequence goes on along the minus strand of NZ_CP061080.1, from coordinate 2,069,522 downwards.
CACCGCTCCCGTCGTCACCGTCGGCGCCGTATCCTCCAGCGTCGCGCCCCCCTCCGTCGTCGCTTCGCGACGCCACCTCCGCCCCCACTTCGTGGGGTGGAGGATAGCCCGCCGCCAGCGCTGACGCCCATCCTCCAACCCCACGAAGTGGGGGGGAGGTGCCGAGCGCAGCGAGGCGGAGGGGGGGACCCCGCTGCCCCGAGCCGGTACGGTCGAAGTCTGGCACGACCGGCATGGAGAGGTCTCACGCAATGCTTCCGCGCATCGACGGCCCGACGAGGCCCGGCACGTCCGGCACGGCCAGGCAGACCGCCACCCTCGCGCCGATCTGAAACCGGCGGGCTCGTAGCACCGCCGCCGTCGCGCCGTCCCAACCTTCGTCATCCCGGAACGGCGTTCGGGCGCAGCGCAGGACGACGTATCCGGGATCCATGCCTCGCCGTCCATGCCGGCGATCCGGTCCATGACGAGGCACGTGCTGCCGCCGCCATGTCTCAGCCGACCAGCCTCTCGACGTCGGCCGAGGCATGGATCCCGGATCTGCCCTTCCGCTGCGCTCCGGCCACGCCCGGGGCGACGGGCGGTCCCCTGCCTTACGGCTTCATCCGAAAAAACCGCAGGAACCGCTTGGTTCCCTTCGAGTAATTGATCCCCTCGACGGCGCCGACCTCCTCCACGCCTGCCAGCCCGCCGGGCAATGCGGCGGCGAAGCGTTCCATCGCCCGCTCGTCGATCATGGCGATCGTGCAGTCGGGGTTCGCGGCGAGTTGAGCGGCCGCATCGGCGGCATCGGTCAGCAGCGTGTTCGTCGCCGTCAGGAAGACGAGGCTCGGCTCGTGGTAGCCGACGGCGATGAGGCGCGACTCGGGGCAGGTCTTCACCCGGGCGAAGGTATCGGCCAGCTGCGGCGACAGCCAGACCGGCTTGAGGCCCGGAACCACGGCGACGGTGAGCACGGCGAAGGCTGCGGCCGAAGCCAGCGTCGCCGGCAGCACGGCGGTGCGGAAGCCGGCGCCGGCGCGCAGGCCCGAGCCGAACCAGGCGGCGGCGAGCAGCAGCACGGCGGCCAGCAGGCCCCAGACGGAGAACGCGCCGGTGAGATAGGGCGTCGCGCCGACGGAAATCGCAGCCAGCGCGAGCGCCACGAGCGCGAAGCCGGCGAGCGTCAGGCGCCAGAGCCAGACCTGCCAGCGCGGGAGATCGTCGGCCTGTGCGGTGGCGTCCGTCAGCGCCCAGCTCATGGCCAGCAGGATCGCCGGATAGGCCGGCAGGGCATAGTGCGGCAACTTGGTCGGGATCAGTTCGATCATCAGCCAGTAGGGAACGTACCAGCAGACGAGGAACAGGAGGGCGGGGTCGGCGCGCCGCCGGTTCAGGGCCTTCAGGCCGCTCCGGAGCGCCAGGGGGGCGAAGGGAAACAGGAAGAGCACGTAGATCGCCGCGTAGTAGCCGGGCGGGAAGCCGTGCGATTCCTGACCGGAGCCGACCTTCGAGATGAAGTCCTTTCCGAGCGATTCCTGCCAGAATTCGGCGCCGCTCTTCCAGGTGATCAGAAGCAGCCAGGGCGCGGCGATGGCGAGCATCAAAAGCACGCCGCGGCCGACACGCAGGCCCTTGAGCCAGGCGCGGTCGCGGTCGAAGAGGGAGAGCGAGGCGACCGTCAGGGCCGACAGCGCCGGCACGACCGGTCCCTTGATCAGGATCGAGGCGCCGAGTGCCGCCCAGAACACCCATGGCGCGGCGGCCGACGGCTCGAGGCGTCCCCGCGCGGTGAGATAGACGCGCGCCAGCGCCGCCTGCGCGACGACCGCCGTGGCGAGCAGCGTCGCGTCGGTCTTGGCGATGCGCCCCTCGAACAGGAGCATGACGATGCCGGCGAGCGCGGTGCCGGCGATCAGCCCGGCCAGGGGGCCGAACAGCGCAGCCCCCAGCCGCGCCGTCGCCAGAACCGCGATCGTGGCGGCCAGCACCGAGACGAGACGGTAGGCCCAGATCGGCGCGTCCGCGCCTTGCCCGGTCACGGCGAGGGCTGCCGACTGCAGCCAGTAGATGCCCGCGGGCTTCTTGTAGCGCGGCTCGTCCTGGAAGCGGATGTCGACATAGTCGCCGCTCGCCACCATCTGCTTCGTCGCCTGGACGAAGCGCGATTCGTCGCGGTCGGTCGGCGGCAGCGTCGATATTCCCGGAAGGAAGGCGAACAGGCAGAGCACGACCAGGAGAAGTTGCTGCAGGGCACCGAGGCGGCCCGCCGTGCCGCGGGGTCCCGTCACGCTCATGGCCTGCTCACTCCGTCCCGGCCGAAAGCCTGCGCCGCTCGTTGAAGATCAGCTTCAGGTTGCGGATGTAGATGAAGAGGCCCATGGCCTGGCCGGCAATGAAGACGGGGTCCTGCCGCTGGATGGCATAGACGAGCAGCAGGGTGCCGCCGCCGAGCGAGAAGAACCAGAAGGCGATGGGCACGACCGAGCGCTTCTCGCGCTCCGAGGCGAGCCACTGCACGACGAAGCGCATGGTGAACAGGGCCTGCGCCACGAAGCCCAGAATGATCCAGCCGTCGAACTGGGCCACGAAGACGTCATGCAGCCAGTCGCCGAGAGCCTGGAGCCAGATCATCGCTTCACCTCCGAGACGCGCGGAACCGTCCTGCGTCGCCGCCGCAGCCACCAGACGCCGAACAGGTCGAGCGCGCCGCGCAGGCCGCGGTCGAGGATGCCGTAATTGGACGTGCCGAAGCGCCGCGGCCGATCCGTGACGTCGATGTGGGTGACCGTGTAGCCCTCGCGCAGCACCAGCGCCGGCAGATAGCGGTGCCAGCCGTCGAAATAGGGCAGCTGCCGGAACAGCGCCGTCGGCACCGCCTTCAGGCCGCAGCCGGAATCGCGCGTGTCGTCGCGCAGAATCGCCTGGCGAAGCCCGTTGGCGAAGCGCGAGGAGAGCTGCTTGAGCTTCGTGTCCGTCCGCTTCAGCCGCTGGCCGGCCGCGATGCCGCAGCCGGGGCCGGCGGCGATCAGCGCATCGGCGAGATCCGGCAGGTAGGCCGGGTCGTTCTGGCCGTCGCCGTCCATGGTGACGACGACCGCCTTGGCCGCGTGCCAGACCCCGGAACGCACCGCTGCGCTCTGCCCGGCGGAGCGGTCATGCCGGACGAGGCGCAGCCGGCCGTCCACGCCGGCCATGCGGGCGGCGACGACGTCGGCGGTCCGGTCCGTCGATCCGTCGTCGACGACGATGATCTCGTAGTCGCGTCCGGCGAGCGCGCGGTCCACTTCCTCGAGGAGGAAAGCCAGGTTCTCGGCCTCGTTGCGGCAGGGGATGACGACCGAAACGGACGCCGTCGACGCGGAGTTCATGGGAGCGTTTCCAACAATCGCGGTCCCCTTATCATCGTCGCCGGTCGAGCGCCACTCGGCATGATGCGCTGCAGCGTGGCGTCAGCGCTTCTCCCGGATCTGCGTGAGCGTGCGGGTCGGCGTGATCGCCTCCGGGTCGAGCCGGATCTCCACGATCGCCGGGCGGCCGGCGGCCCGCGCACGCTCGAAGGCGGGCGCGAAGTCCGCCGTCTTCTCCACCGTCTCGCCATGGCCGCCATAGGCGCGGGCAAGCGCCGCGAAGTCGGGGTTGACGAGGTCGGTCGCGACCGGCCGGCCGGGATATTCCCGCTCCTGGTGCATGCGGATGGTGCCGTAGATGCCGTTGTTGACGACGATGACGACGATCGGCAGGCCGTACTGCACGGCGGTCGCGAATTCCTGGCCGTTCATCAGGAAGCAGCCGTCACCGGCGAAGGCCACCACCTCGCGGTCGGGGAACAGCGCCTTGGCAGCGACCGCGGCCGGCGTGCCGTAGCCCATCGAGCCCGACGTCGGCGCCCCCTGCGTGGCGAAGCGGCGGAAGCGGTGGAAGCGGTGAATCCAGGTGGCGTAGTTGCCGGCGCCGTTGGTCAGGATGGCGTCGTCCGGCAGTACGCTTTCGAGGTGGCGCATGATCGGCCCCATGTGGACGGCGCCGGGGCCGCTCTCGGGCGGCGTCGACCAGTCGAGATAGGCGCGGTGCAGCTCTTCGGTCCGGTCGGCCCAGGCGGGAAGCGCCTTCGGCCCGCGCCCCGCGAAGGCGGCGGCGAAGGCCTCGGGCGAGGCGTTGATGGCGATCGTCGGGCGGTAGACCCGGCCGAGTTCGCCGGCGTCCGGATGGACGTGGATCAGCGTCTGGTCGGGGTAGGGGCTCTTCAGCAGCGAATAGTCCGACGACGGCATCTCGCCGAACCGCCCGCCGATCAGGAGCACGACGTCGGCCTCCCGCACGGCCGCGGCGAGCTTCGGGTTCGGCCCGATGCCGATGTCGCCGGCATAGCAGGGGTGGAGATGGTCGAAGAGCATCTGGCGGCGGAAGGAGCAGCCGACCGGCAGCGACCAGCTTTCCGCCGAGCGCTGGAAATCGGCCACCGCGCGCTCGCTCCAGCGCGTGCCGCCGAGGATCGCGATCGGCCGCTCGGCCGCGGCGAGCAGGTCGACCGCCCGCTGCACCAGATGCGGATCGGGCGCGGTCTCCACCGGCGTCCAGGGGAGCGGCGCGACCGTCTCGCATTCCGCCGTCAGCATGTCCTCCGGCAGCGAGATCACCACCGGTCCCGGCCGGCCGGACGTGGCGACGGCAAAGGCGCGGGTGACGAATTCCGGCACCCGTGCGGGATCGTCGATCTCCACCACCCATTTGGCGATCGAGCCGTAGAAGGCCTTGTAGTCGACCTCCTGGAATGCCTCGCGCTCCAGGTTCCCGCGCGCCACCTGGCCGATGAACAGGATCATCGGGACCGAATCCTGTGCGGCGATATGGATGCCGGCCGAGGCGTTGGTGGCGCCCGGGCCGCGGGTGACGAAGCAGATGCCAGGCTTGCCGGTCAGCCGTCCGGCGCAGTCGGCCATCATCGCCGCGCCGCCTTCCTGGCGGCAGACGATGGTGCGGATGGCCGAATCGTGCAGCGCGTCGAGCACGGCGAGGTAGCTCTCGCCCGGCACGCAGAACACGGTCTCGACGCCGTTCGCCTCGAGGGCGTCGACGATCAGCTGGCCACCAGTCTTCATGACGTCTTCTTCTCCAGTCCATCCAGTTCGGCGAGGATTTCGGCCGTGTGCTCGCCGAGCCGCGGCGAGGGGCGTTCGTAGACGGGCGGCGTGGCCGACATCAGCATCGGCGCGCGCACCGAGGGCAGGCGCGTGCCGTGGCCGTCGTCGAGATCCATGCGCATGCCGCGCGCGACCGTCTGCGGATCGGAAAACATCTCGGCAATGTCGTTGATCGGCGAAGCCGGCACTGCCGCGGCATCGAGCTTCGGCAGCAGCTCGGCCTTCGTCCAGCCGGCGAGCGCGGCGATCAGCCGTTCGCGCAGGCGCACGCGGTTGCTCACACGCGCCGGGTTGGTCGCGAAGTCCGGGTCCGCCGGCAGCGCGTCGAGGCCCACCACCTTGCAGAAGCGCTGGAACTGGCCATCGTTTCCGGCCGCCAGGATGAAGTGCCCGTCCTTCAGCGGCAGCACCTCGTAGGGCGCGATGTTCATGTGGGCATTGCCCATCTGCACGGGCGGCACGCCGGAGACGAGATAGTTCAGGTTCTGGTTGCCGAGCACCGAGATCTGGGTGTCGTAGAGCGCCATGTCGATCCACTGGCCCTCGCCGGTCGCCTCGGCATGGCGCAGCGCCGCCTGGATGGCGATGACCGAATAGAGGCCGGTGAAGATGTCGGAGATCGCCACGCCCGCCTTCTGCGGCTCGCCGCCCGGCGCGCCGGTGATCGACATCATGCCGGCCATGCCCTGGATGATGAAGTCGTAGCCCGCGCGCGGCGCATAGGGTCCGGTCTGGCCGAAGCCGGTGATCGAGCAGTAGACCAGTTTCGGGTTGATCGCCTTCAGGCTCTCGTAGTCGAGACCGTACTTCTTCAGCCCGCCGAGCTTGAAGTTCTCGATCATCACGTCGCTGGAGGCGGCGATACGGCGCACGATGGCGGCGCCCTCCGGCGTCGAGAAGTCGATCGCGATGGAGCGCTTGCCGCGATTGGTGGAGTGGTAATAGGCGGCCGACAGGTTCTCGCCATCCGCGCCCTGCACGAAGGGCGGGCCCCATTTGCGCGTGTCGTCGCCGCCGTCCGGATTCTCCACCTTGATCACGTCGGCGCCGAGATCGGCCAGCAGCTGTCCGGCCCAGGGACCGGCCAGGATGCGGGCGAGCTCGAGGACGCGGATGCCGGCGAGCGGTGGCTGGGACATGGACAAGGCGGTTCCTGCGACGAAGTCGCCGGGTGCCTAGCAGATGGAGGCGGGTGGTGTCACGCGCGTGCAGTGGCAGGAAACTCCCGAATGAGCGGAACCCGCTCCGCACCTTTTTCCTATTTAGTCAGCCCTTCTGTCATGCTAGTCATATCTTTATGGGTAGATTTGCAGCGGAGATGACGCGGTATGGCAAAGGCGCCTGCAATGGATGCTGAAGACTGGCTGGTTCTGGAGTTCGAAGTACAGCGGCTTTTTGATGGCGCTCCGATTGACGAAGAACAGATGTTCGCCGGCAGATCGTCAGAAGTCACTAAAATGCTGCGTACCGTATTCGAGCGAGCGCGTCACGTCGTTCTTTTCGGCGAGCGTGGCGTCGGGAAGACTTCACTTTCCAACATATTCTGGAAGAGATATGGCAAAACCTTACAGAATTTCATAGTCGCTCGCGTCCAGTGTGGACCACATGACGACTTTTCCTCGATCTGGATCCGAGCGTTGGAGGAGCTACAAGCCACTGGTGTCTCGAAAGGGAAACCGGAATATGTTCCGTTTGAAGTGAACTTCGATTCCCTTACACCGTCTCAAATCAGAAGAGAACTTCAGAAAATTAACCCAAATGCGCTTCCAATAATAATTCTTGATGAGTATGACAAGATTGTTGATGCGAGCGCGAAAACCCTTACTGCAAATCTTATAAAAGAACTTTACGACTTCGCCGTTCATACGACTGTTATATTGGTCGGCGTTGCCGACAACATCTCCGAGCTTGTTGAAGATCACGCTTCGATTAGCCGTGCACTTGTAGACGTGCCGCTGGGCCGAATGTCCGAAAGTGAATTACGCGAGATAATCGAGCAGCGATTGCGGCAGACACGGATGAACTTCACCGCCGATGTCATTTGGACGATTGTAATCCTCTCGCGTGGACTTCCATTTTTTACTCAAACGCTCTCCAAGCTTGCAGCCATAAATGCGATCGAGAACCGAAGACTCACTGTCGACAATAGAGATGTTGAAGTCGCCATGAAACGGTTCGTTGAAGACACGGCGGTGGCGTTCCGGGACGCTTACCGAGCAGCGACACGTACAAATCAGAAAAGTAACCTTCAGGAGACGCTTCTCGCCTGCGCACTTGCGAAGTGTGACGATGAAGGCTTTTTCAAGGCGACCGATCTGGTGGAGCCGCTGAGCGCAATTATGAAAGACAAGCGGAGGATTGCCCATTTCGACAAGCATCTTCGACGCTTTAGTAGCGAAGATGGTGGGAACATCCTCGCCAAACGTGGAGGGGAGCGTCAGCAGATATTCCGCTTCAATGACCCAATGATGCAGCCTTATGTCATCATCCGTGGTATTCAGAGCGGAATGATAGACGAGAGTTCAAAGACTATACTTTTTCAGAAAGCTCAAAGAGAATTACCTATCTAAAGCGTATTCCCGCGTCGGCCGGCAGCCGTCACGCGCGCTTGCGCGGCCTTCCACCCTTCGCGCCGTTGGCCCGCGCCGCGTCGGCCTTCGCGGGAGAGGTCGCGCGGCCCGCCCGACGCGCCATCCACGCGGCGGTACCAAAGACGCCTGCAAGCAGCCCCTGAACCGAATAGTCGACGTCGAGCCGCTCCCAATGCAGGCCATAGCCGTCGCCGAGCGGTTCGACCTCGGCGAGTTCCGCGTCGTCGGCGTCCGCCAGACCCTCGACCAGGGAGACGGGAAAGGCGAAGGTGCAGCCGTTCGTCAGGTCCACGATCACCCGCCGCGTTCCGGCGTCGAATCGCGCAGTGGCCGCTCGCGGTTCCTGTGAAAGCGCCTTTCCCCGCTTCTCGGCGGCCGCAATGATGTCGTCGTCGATGTCATCCATGGATCGCCCACCACCGGGCCAGAAATTCGTCGCGGCGTTCAGATACGATCGCCATCGCCTTCCGAAGGTCACCTCGTTTGAATCCAGCGAAGGCGACGAGTTCCGGACGCCCTCCCGATCCGGAGAGATTGTTCTTGGCATGCCCATCGCCGAACACGTGAACATGGGCCGGCTCGTGGTCGTCGAGGAAGATCACGATCCTCAACCCTTCCGATGGGTATATCGTGACCATCCAAATAACCTATCAAGCTGGGTTTTTCAATCCGACGACCCCCTCCACCCAGGCCACGAAATCCGCCGTCACCGCGTCCCGGTTCACCTCGTTCAGGCTTTCGTGGCGGGTATCGGCGTAAACCCTTGATGTGAGATTCGAAAAGCCGAGCCGGCGCATCCTCGCCGCCAGCTGCTCGGTCGCCTTGCCGCCGTCCGTCGCCGGGTCCTTCTCCCCGCCGACGATGCTGACCGGCAGGTCAGGGCGGATGCGGGCGAGGTTGCCGTCGTCGGCGCCGAAAAAGATCATCCTGAACACGTCCTGCCACATCGACACCGAGGCGTCCCAGCCGCAGAGCGGGTCGGCGACGTAGGCGTCGACCTCGGCCGGGTCGCGCGACAGCCAGTCGAAGGGCGTGCGGGCCTGCGGCACCTGCTTCGCCCAGGTCTGGAAGGTGAGCTTCGGCACGATGCGCGAGGGCACGTCCGAGCCCAGCCGGAACCGTTCCCAGGCGAGCAGCCCCTGGCCGATGCGGCCGAGCAGCCCGGCGGAGAAATTGGCGTTCCAGATGGCCGCACCGGCGACCCGGTGCGAGGCGGAGAACAGCGCGTTCAGCGCGATCAGCCCGCCCATCGAGTGGCCGAAGAGGATGACCGGCACGCCCGGCCAGCGCTCCGCGAGGTGGTCATGCACCGCCAGCACGTCGGCCACGACCTTCGCCGCGCCGTCGCCCCGTGTCGAAAACGACCGCGCCGGCGCGTCGGGCGCGGTCGTGCGCCCATGGCCGCGGTGGTCGTGCGCCACGCAGGCGATGCCGTGCACCGCCAGCGCGTCGGCGAAACGGCCGTAGCGCGCCGCATGCTCGGCCAGGCCGTGGTTGATCTGGACCACGGCGCGGGGGCGGCCCTCCGGCTCGCGGACGTAGAGATTCAGCGCCGCGCCCGAAGACGCGACGAGACGGGTGCCGCCGTCGAATGGCATGTTTTTCTCTCCCATGGCGCGACGCCGACCATTCCGCCTCGTCGGGGGCAAGGTCAAGCGCCCATACCCGGGATCCTCCACTCGTCGTTGCACGTCACTTGGTCAGAGCGGAAAAATGCCGATGGATTGTGCAGTCCCGTCTTGCCAAGCGTCGGACGGCATAGTTTGATGACCGGCGTGCAACAATTCTTGCCGGAGAGAGCAACAATGCATCTGACCAGACGACTCTTCTCGCTTGCCGCGGCAGGCGCGATGTCCCTGGCCGCGTTCGGCGGTGCAGGCGTCGGGGCCGCCATGGCCGAGACCGACATCAAGTTCACGCTCGACTGGAAGTTCGAGGGACCCGCGGCGGGCTTCCTGCTCGCCATCGACAACGGCCATTTCGCCGCCGAGGGGCTGAACGTTACGATCGACACCGGTGCCGGTTCGCGCGAGTCGATCCCGCGGGTGGCCACCGGCGCCTACCAGATGGGTTTCGGCGACATCAACGCGCTGATCAAGTTCCTCGACGAGGATCCGGCCCAGAAGGTCAAGGCGGTCATGATGATCTACGACAAGCCGCCCTTCGCCGTCATCGGCCGCAAGGCGCAGGGCATCGCCGAAGACCCGAAGTCGCTCGAAGGCAAGAAGCTCGGTGCGCCGCCGCCGGACGCCGCCTTCGGCCAGTGGCCGGCCTTCGTGCAGGTCGCCGGCATCGACACCTCGAAGATCGTCATCGAGAACGTCGGCTTCCCGGTGCGCGAGCCGATGCTGGCACAGGGCGCGGTCGACGCGATCTTCGGCTTCTCCTTCTCCAGCGTCCTGAACCTGAAGGCACAGGGCATTCCCGCCGACGACATCGTCACCATCCTGATGGCCGATCACGGGCTCGACCTCTACGGCAACGCCATCATGGTCAACGAGGACTTCGCCGCCGCCAATCCCGACGCCGTCAAGGGCTTCGTGAAGGCGCTGGCCAAGGGCTTCGCCGATGCGGTGGCCGATCCGGAGGCGGGCGTCGCCGCCGTCATGAAGCGCAACGAGATCCTGACCAAGGAGATCGAGGTCGAGCGGCTGGGCATGGCGAATTCGATGAACATCAGGACGCCTTACGTCGTCGAGAACGGCTTCGGCGGCGTCGACGAGGCGAAGCTCGCCAAGTCGATCGACCTGCTCAAGGTGTCGATGGGGCTCAAGGGAGCGGTGACGGCCGCCGAGGTGTTCGACGCCTCCTATCTGCCGCCGAAGGAAGAGCGGATGCTGCCTTAGGCATCGGGGCGGGGGATCCACGATGCAGCCGCTCGTCACCATCAACAAGGTGGAGATGCGTTACGGGGGAGCGGAAGGCCTGCTGGCCGTCCGCGACCTCACGCTCTCCGTCGCCAAAGGCGAATTCGCCGCCGTGGTCGGCCCGTCCGGCTGCGGCAAGTCCACGCTGATGAAGCTGGTGACGGGGCTCTACATCCCGCAGCAGGGGGTCGTCACGGTGGCGGGCGCCCGCGTCACCAAGCCGGTCTCGATCGTCGGCATGGCCTTCCAGAACCCCACCATGCTGCCCTGGCGCACCACGCTCGACAACATCCTGCTGCCGCTCGAGGTGGTGGAACGCCACCGCGGGCGGCTCCGGGCCAACAAGGCCGAATACGTCGCCAAGGCCGAGGCGCTGCTCGAAACCGTCGGCCTCAAGGGCTTCGGGCAGAAATTCCCCTGGCAGCTCTCCGGCGGCATGCAGCAGCGCGCCAATCTCTGCCGGGCGCTGATCCACGAGCCCGACCTCCTGATGCTCGACGAACCGTTCGGCGCGCTCGATTCCTTCACCCGCGAGGAACTCTGGTGCGTCATCCGCGACCTCCATGCCGCGCAGGGCGTCACCATCGTGCTGGTCACGCACGATCTGCGCGAGGCCGTCTTCCTGGCCGACCGCATCTTCGTGATGAGTTCGCGGCCAGGCCGCATCATCGAGGAGCGGCACGTGCCCTTCGCGCGGCCGCGCGATCTCGAGATCATGTACGATGCCGCCTTCACCGACATCGTGCACGAACTGCGCAGTTCCATCGCCGACGCACGGAAGGCCGCATGAACACGCCCGCCAAAGGTTTCGACTGGGTGAAGGCCGCGCCCTGGCTCTACACCGCAGCCCTGTTCCTGCTGTGGGAAGGCGCGGCGCGCGGCTTCCAGCTGCCGCAATACATCCTGCCGGCGCCGACCGTCATCGCCCAGGCGATCGTCCAGTACTGGTCGGCGATCTGGAAGAACTCGCTGCAGACGCTCTACACCACGCTCGCCGGCTTCCTGCTCGCGGTCGTCGGCGGGCTGGCGCTCGGCATCCTCGTCGGCTGGTCGCGCTTCATCTATGCCGGTCTCTACCCGCTGATGGTCGGCTTCAACGCCATCCCCAAGGTGGCGCTCGTCCCGGTGCTGGTCATCTGGTTCGGCATCGGCACGGTGCCGGCGATCCTCACCGCCTTCCTCATCGCCTTCTTCCCGATCGTGGTGAACGTCGCCACCGGGCTCGCCACCATCGAGCCTGAGATGGAGGACGTGCTCAGGGCGCTGGGCGCGAAGAAGATGGACATCATGCTCAAGGTCGGCATTCCGCGCTCGATGCCCTATTTCTTCGGCTCGCTGAAGGTGGCGATCACGCTCGCCTTCGTCGGCTCGGTGATTTCCGAGACGGTTGCGGCCAATTCCGGCCTCGGCCACATGATGCTCGGCGCGCAGTCGCAGTTCAACGTGCCGCTGGTCTTTGCCGGGCTGGTGATGCTCGCCATCGAGGGCATCGTCATGTACGCCATCATGGCCTGGATCGAGATGCGCATGACCGGCTGGGCCCACCGCAGCCAGACCATGGCGGCCTAGGCGCCGCAGGGCAGCAGGCGGGGCGCGCCGCGGGGATCACCCGGCGCGCGCTCGCGGCACCCCTGAATGTGCGCCGCGTCACAGTTCCGACGGGCGAAGCGGGCTAGGATCGCAGCGATCCGTCGTCTCCGGGAGGAACCGCCATGCGCCTGACCGCCGTCCACGGCCTCGCTGCCGTTCTCGCTTCGCTCGCCGCCGTCCCCGCCGCCGCCGAGGTGCGGCTCGAAGGCTATTTCATCGCCAGGGACGAATGCGCCGCCACGCAGTCGATCCGCACCGGCGCCAATCCCGGCACCATCGTCACCGAGATCGGCCGGGCTTACGACATGCTCGCCGGCAACAAGCCGGCGCCGAGCCACTACCTCATCCGCGTCCCCGGCGCGACGCCCGACCGGCGCTGGGTCAGCACCGGCTGCGGCGTCCATGCGATGGACGCCGGCGGGACGCCCGCGCCGGTGACGCCGCCGGCTGGCGGTGGGCAGGGCGGCGGGGAGGCCACGGCGCCCTCCGGCCGGCCGGACCACGTGCTGGCCGCCAGCTGGCAGCCCGGCTTCTGCGAGACCAAGCCGAACAAGGCCGAATGCGTCAGCCAGACCGACGATCGCTTCGACGCCAGTCATTTCGCGCTGCACGGGCTGTGGCCGCAGCCGCGCAGCAACGTCTTCTGCCAGGTGTCGCCCGACATGGCGGCCGCCGACAAGGCCGGCCGCTGGGAGGACCTGCCGGAGGTCGTCCTGCCGGCCGAGCTTCGCGCCGACCTCGACCGCGTGATGCCGGGCACGGCCTCGCTGCTCGACCGCCACGAATGGATCAAGCACGGCACCTGCTACGGCGACACGATGGAGGAGTATTATTCGGATTCGCTCGCGGTGATGGCCGCGCTCAACGCGTCGGCGGTGCGCGACCTCTTCGCCGCCAGCATCGGCGCGACGCTGACCTCGGGCCAGATCCGCGACGCCTTCGATGCCGCCTTCGGCCCCGGCGCCGGCTCGCGCGTGCGGGTCGCCTGCGTCACCGATCCCTCGAACGGCCGCCGCCTGATCGGCGAACTCACCATCGGCCTGTCGGGCGAGATCGACGGCGAGACCAGCCTCGCCGACCTGATCTTCGCCGCCGCCCCCACCGCCGACGCCGGCTGTCCGCAAGGCATCGTGGATGCGGCGGGGTTGCAGTAGAGGCGTTACAATGGAACTTGGCCGCGACGGCAGCAGCCGATCTGCGGCGCCAGCCGGCCTGCGACGGGAGCCGGGGGCTGCAATGGCGCGGACGGTGGCGGCCGACCACGCGCACCCGCGTCATTCCGGAAGGCGAGACCGCGCGGAGCGCGGTGGCGCCTGTCCGGAATCCATTCCGTGACGTCGACGGTTTCCCCGTCGACCGCCGGTGTCGCGGAATGGATTCCGGCTCCGCCCGCCTCCGCTGCGCTCGGCGTCCGGTCCGGAATGACGCGGGGAGGGCTCACCAGCCCTGGCCGCTGTACAGTTCCCGCCACTCCGGGTTCATCTCCTCGATCAAAGCGATCTTCCAGGCTCGGTGCCATGTCTTCAACCGCTTCTCGAAGACGATCGCTTCGCCGATCTCGAAGAACTCACGATACCAGACGAGGCGGAGGGCGCCGTACTTTGCCGTGAAGCCTGGGGTCGACCGCTGCTTGTGCTGCCATACACGTCCGCCGAGATCGGACGTGACACCGACGTAAAGGGTCCCGTTCCGCTTCGACGCCAGGATGTAGACATATCCAGCCATAGCGCCCGATCATGCCACGCAACCGCGTCATTCCGGAAGGCGGGACCGCGCGGAGCGCGGTGGCGCCTGTCTGCAATCCATTCCGTGACGTCGACGGGTTTCCCGTCGACCGCCAGTGTCGAGGAATGGATTCCGGCTCCGCCCGCCTCCGCTGCGCTCGGCGTCCGGTCCGGAATGACGCGGGGAGGGTTCACCGGCAAGGTCAACCGCAAAGCCCCGGTTCCCGACGAATGTTCCGATCCGCGTCGATGCGGCCATGCCCTCGACGGCCGCCCACCACGCCTGCGTCATTCCGGAAGGCGAGACCGCGCGGAGCGCGGTGGCGCCTGTCCGGAATCCATTCCGTGACGTCGACGGTTTCCCCGTCGACCGCCGGTGTCGCGGAATGGATTCCGGCTCCGCCCGCCTCCGCTGCGCTCGGCGTCCGGTCCGGAATGACGCGGGGAGGAAGGGGCGCCCGCGTCCGCCGCCGCCCACCCCTCAGCCGTCGGTGTTCCTGCGCTTCGCCTTCTTCTCGGCCTTGCGGGCGAAGTCGGGCTTGCCCTTGTCCTTGGCGGGCTTCTTCGGACCCTTGCGGAACGGCGGCCGGTCCTCGCCGGGCCGTTCGGCGGGGGCGGCGTCGCGCCGCGCCCAGCTGCCCTCCGGCTTTGCCGGTTTTTCGGGCCGCTCGGTCCAGCCCGGGCGATCGGTCCGCTTCTTCCGGTCCGGACGGGCCGGCGCGTCGTCGCGGTCGGCCGGCGTGTCGGGCCTTGCGTCCCGCGCGGGCTTGTCCTGCCAGCCGCCATGCTCCTTGCGCGGCCGGTCGTCGAAGCTCTTGCGCGGACGCTCCGTCCGCGGCTCGCCGCTCCAGGCCTTGCGCGGCGACATGTCCGGCGTGCCGGACAGCCGCGTGACGCGGATGTTGTTCTGCAGCGTTCCCTTCGAACCGATCGCCGCGACCAGCGCATCGGCGTGGCTGGCGGCGATCTCCACGAAGGTCTCCTCCGGCTGCATCTTGATGGCGCCGATCTGCGACTTGGTGATGGCGTCCGACCGGCACAGCATCGGGATCAGCCAGCGCGGCTCGGCATTCTGCTTGCGGCCGACCGACAGCGAGAACCATACCGTCGCACCGATGTCGCGGTCGCGCGGGCGCGGGCCGTCGAGCGGTGCCCGCTCGTCGCGATCGCGCCTCGGACGCGCGTTCGGGTCCACCGGCACGTCGGCGAGTTCCTCGGGCGCCGAGCGGCCGGCGCGCCACAGCCGCAGGAAGGCGGCCGCCACCTGCGCGGGCGCATGGCCGGCGAGCAGCTTCTCCACCGTCTGGCCTTCCTCCTCGGTGACCGGCTCGGTCAGGGCCGCGTCCGACAGGAGCCGCTCCTCGTCGCGGGCGGCGACGTCGTCGGCGTTGGGGGCCGCGGCCCAGACCGCGGTGATGCCGGCCAATTGCAGCGTGCGCTCGATGCGGCGGCGCGCCGGCATCGGCACGATCAGCGCGCTGATGCCCTTGCGGCCGGCGCGGCCGGTGCGGCCCGAGCGGTGCAGCAGCGCTTCCGGGTTGGTCGGCAGGTCGGCATGGACGACGAGGTCGAGGTTCGGCAGGTCGATGCCGCGCGCAGCCACGTCGGTGGCGATGCAGACGCGGGCGCGGCCGTCGCGCATGGCCTGCAGCGCGTGCGTGCGCTCCGACTGGCTGAGCTCGCCCGACAGCGCCACGACCGAGAAGCCACGGTTGTTCAGCCGCGCCGTCAGGTGGTTCACCGCCGCGCGGGTGTTGCAGAAGACGATGGCGTTGCGCGCCTCGTGGAAGCGCAGCACGTTGACGATGGCGTTGTCGCGGTCCGGCACCGCGACCGGGTGGACGCGGTACTCGATGTCGGCATGCTGCTCGCGGCCGGTCTCCGTGGCGACGCGCACGGCGTTCTTCTGGTAGTTCTCCGCCAGCGTCGCGATCGGCTTCGACACGGTCGCCGAGAACATCAGCGTACGGCGGTCGGCGGGGGCGGCCTCCAGGATGAATTCGAGGTCCTCGCGGAAGCCGAGGTCGAGCATCTCGTCGGCCTCGTCGAGCACCACGGCGCGTAGCGCGCTCATGTCGAGCGCGTAGCGGGTGATGTGGTCGCGCAGTCGGCCGGGCGTGCCGACCACGATGTGGGCGCCGCGCTCCAGCGCACGCCGCTCGGTGCGGATGTCCATTCCGCCGACGCAGGAGGCGATCTGCGCGCCCGCCCCGGCATAGAGCCATTCCAGCTCGCGTTTCACCTGCAGGGCGAGCTCGCGGGTCGGCGCGATGACGAGGGCGAGGGGGGCTGCGGCCGGGCCGAAGCGCTCATCGTCGGGAAGCAGCGTCGGCGCCAGCGCCAGGCCGAAGGCCACCGTCTTGCCGGAACCGGTGCGGGCGGAGACCAGCGCGTCGGCGTCGCGCAGCGCCGGCGCCAGCATCGCCTCCTGCACCGGGGTCAGCGTGGTGTAGCCGCGTTCCTGCAACGCGGTGGCGAGCGCCGGGACGACGCCTTCGAATAGAGTCATGGTCAACTTTCGGGGTACTGTGTCGCTTGAACGCGGTCCGCCGGCCGGCCGCGTCGCCGCGGCGCTCGGCCATGCCGGTCCATCCTGCGCCTCTCCCTACCGCCTGGGAGGCCGAATGTACAGGCCGCGTCCGCGCATGGCTGCCCGGCGGCATTGCCCCGCGCGGCGGTTTCGCCTACATAGCGGCCACAATCACCGCCTTTCCCTCTCAGACGACGGAGTGCGACGCGCCCCATGGCACGCCAGTTCATCTATCACATGTCGGGCCTTTCGAAGGCCTACGGCGCCAAGAAGGTGCTCGACAACGTCCACCTCTCCTTCTACCCCGATGCCAAGATCGGCATCCTCGGCCCCAACGGCTCGGGCAAGTCGACGATCCTGCGCATCATGGCCGGGCTCGACAAGGAGTACCAGGGCGAAGCCTGGCTCGCGGAGGGTGCGACCGTCGGCTACCTGCCGCAGGAGCCGCAGCTCGATCCGGCCAAGACCGTCTTCGAGAACGTCATGCTGGGCGTGGCCAAGAAGACCGCCATCATTGAGCGCTACAACGAGCTGATGATGAACTATTCCGACGAGACGGCCGACGAGGGCGCCCGCCTCCAGGACGAGATGGACCGGCTCAATCTGTGGGATCTCGAGCAGCAGGTCGAGATGGCCATGGAGGCGCTGCAGTGCCCGCCGCCGGACGCCGACGTGAACCCGCTGTCAGGCGGCGAGCGGCGCCGCGTGGCGCTGTGCAAGCTTCTGCTCGAACAGCCCGACCTGCTGCTCCTCGACGAGCCGACCAACCATCTCGACGCCGAGACCACGTCGTGGCTCGAAAAGCACCTGCGCGACTATCCGGGCTCGGTGCTGATCATCACCCACGACCGCTACTTCCTCGACAACGTCACGGGCTGGATCCTCGAACTCGACCGCGGCCGCGGAATTCCCTACGAGGGCAACTACACCAAGTATCTCGACGCCAAGGCCAAGCGGCTGATCCAGGAGGGCCGCGAGGACGATGCCCGCCAGAAGGCGATCTGGCGCGAGCGCGAGTGGATCGGGTCGAGCCCCAAGGCGCGCCAGGCCAAGTCGAAGGCCCGCATCAAGGCCTATGAGGATCTCGTCGAGCAGGCGCAGAACCGCAAGCCGACCGACACCCAGATCGTCATCCCGGCCGGCGAGCGGCTGGGCAACGTGGTCATCGAGGTCGACGGCCTGACCAAGGGCTTCTCCGACGAGCTCCTGATCGAGGACCTGTCCTTCCGGCTGCCGCCCGGCGGCATCGTCGGCGTCATCGGCCCGAACGGCGCCGGCAAGACCACGCTGTTTCGCATGTTCACCGGCCAGGAGACGCCCGACAAGGGCTCGATCCGCATCGGCGAGACCGTCAAGCTCGGCTATGTCGACCAGAGCCGCGACGCGCTCGACCCGAACAAGACCGTCTGGGAGGAAATCTCGGGCGGTGCGGAGGTCATCAGGCTCGGCAAGCACGAGGTCAACAGCCGCGCCTACTGCTCGTCCTTCAACTTCCGCGGCGGCGACCAGCAGCAGAAGGTCGGCAATTTGTCGGGCGGCCAGCGCAACCGCGTGCACCTCGCCAAGATGCTGAAGAACGGCGGCAACGTGCTCCTCCTCGACGAGCCGACCAACGATCTCGACACCGAGACGCTGGGCGCGCTGGAAGACGCGCTCGAAGCCTATGCCGGCTGCGCCGTCATCATTTCGCACGACCGAATGTTCCTCGACCGCATGGCCACCCACATGCTCGCCTTCGAAGGCGAGGCCCATGTCGAGTGGTTCGAGGGCAATTTCGAGGAATACGAAAAGGACAAGATCCGCCGCATGGGCCCCGAAGCCGCCAAGCCGCACCGCATGACGCACAAGAAGCTGACGCGGTAGGGGGCGGCGCGGTTCCGGCGGGGCGGCGGGCGGGCGTTTCGCGGAGACGCTGCGGGCCGCCCGAAGACCTGACCTTGCTGAATGCCGGATGTCTGGGCCGGCGCTCAGCCTATACGGACGTCCCTGGTCTGGATGTGCTATGATCAACGGGCAGGATGAGGAGACGACGATGATAATCTCATTCGATTTGCCCGACGAGCTGCGCGATCTTCTCGCGGCGCTCTGCTGCGACGAGGATACGTCCGCGGAACAGCTCGCCCGCCGGCTGCTGCTCGACCGGCTGGAGGACTTCGAGGACGTTCGACTTGCCGAGGCTCGGCTCGAGGCGTCCGGTGGTCACGGCATCAAGCTGGAGGACGTGATGCGCGACTTCGGCCTCGTCGACGAGAAGGGGGAGCGGATCAGGCCGGCTGCCGAGTGAGCTGGGAGATCGAGATCGATCCGGAGGCGAGGCGCGATCTCGATCGGCTGTCGAAACGCGACAGCGAGTGCATCCTTGCCTTCCTCCACGGACGCGTCGCGCAACATCCCAATCCGCCCGACCTCGCCACCCGCCTGTCGGGTTCGAAGGAAGGGCTTTCCCGCTTCCGTGTCGGCGATTATCGGATCGTCGTGAAGTTCTACAAGAGCCGCCTCGTCGTCCTGGTGATCGAGATCGGCCACCGCCGCGAGGTCTATCGGTGAGTCGGCGATGCGGCCAGCATGTGTTGTGGCGGCCGATTACCCGTCGGCAGGTCGCAGGTGCGCTGGAACTCGCCTGCCGTAGCCGCGCGCCCCTTGCCTTCGTCATCAACGCTGCTGCACCGGCGGGTCGTCACGTCCGTCCAGGCTCTCCTTAGCCAGGCTCGCGATCGCGTTGCGGAGTCCGCCGAAGCGACAGCGCACCTCGGCGCCACACCCCCACCGCGTCATTCCGGACCGGATGCCGAGCGCAGTTGAGGCGTCCGGATCTGGAATCCATTCCGTCACGTCGGCCGGAAAGACCTGGACATGATCGGCGTCACGGAATGGATTCCGGACAGACGCTCCGCGCTTCGCGCGGTTTGTCTTCCGGAATGACGCGGGATTGGCGGCCGGCGTTGGCCGTCGGATATGGCGAGCGTGTCCTTGGCGCGACTGCCATCCCAGACGATGCGGTGCGACCGGCCCCGACATCACTGGCGGCAGCCTCGATCTGCGGTGTCGATCATCCAGGCCGCGTTTCGCTCTTCCCGTTTCGGTCCTCAGCGACTATCGGATCATCCTGACGGTCGGCGACCGTCGGCCATCGGCGCCGGCCATGGCGGTCGCCCAGCCCCGCGAGGTCCATCGATGAACCCCTCCCGCCCCGACTGGTCCGCCGCCCAGTACCTCAAGTTCGAGGACGAGCGCACGCGGCCGGCGCGGGATCTGCTCGCGCAGGTGCCGGTGGCCGCGCCCCGTCGCGTGGTCGACGTCGGCTGCGGGCCGGGCAACTCCACCGAGCTTCTGGCCGAGCGCTGGCCGAACGCCGACGTGTCCGGCTTCGACACCTCGCCCGACATGATCGAGAAGGCAAGGCTGCGCCTGCCGGGGCTCGCCTTCTCGCTCGCCGACGCGGCGACGTGGCAGCCGGATGGGCCGGTCGACGTGATCTTCGCCAATGCCGTGTTCCAGTGGCTGCCGGAGCATCCGGCGCTGCTCGCCCGCCTGATGGGGTTCCTCGCGCCGGGCGGCGTGCTCGCGGTGCAGATGCCCGACAACCTCGGCGAGCCGACGCACCGGCTGATGGTCGAGACGGCACAGGCGATGCCCTTCGCGGCGAAGATGGCGGGGGCCGCCCGCGCGCCGCTGCCGCCGGTCGGGCTTTATTATGACGTGCTGAAACCCGTCTCTTCGCGGGTCGACCTCTGGCACACGATCTACAATCATCCGCTGGCCGGCATCGACGCAATCGTCGAATGGCTCCGCTCCACCGGGCTGAAACCCTTCTTCGACCCGCTCGACGATGACGAGCAGGCGGCGTTCCTGGACGCCTATCGGACCCGAATCGCGGCCGCCCATCCGCCGATGGCCGACGGGCGGGTGCTGCTGCGCTTCCCGCGGCTGTTCATCGTCGCCACCAAGGGCTGACCGGTCCGGGCCAATATCGGCAGGTTCCAGGGTTTCTTCCATCCCACGCGGCTTTGTTGCGGCGCATGATCAGGTTTGCACCGCGCCGACGCGCGATATACGATGCCTGCGTTACTGCGCGAGAGGAATCCCGGTCCGCGGCAGTGCCCGAGGACAGGAAAGACGACAGGCATGAAGCGCGTCATCATCAGCGGGACGGGGGCGACCATCCCGCAGGCCGTCATCGGCAACGAGGAACTGGTCGAGAGCTACAACGCCTTCGTCGAGCGCGAGAACGTCGTGCGTGCGGCCGAGGGGCTCGAACCGCTGCCGTCCTCCAGCGCGAAGTTCATCGAGCACGCGTCGGGCATCCGTCGGCGCCACGTCCACACGCCCGACGGCATCCTCGACATCGACCGCATGGCGCCGCGCATTCCCGCGCGAGACGACGACGACCTGTCGGTGCTGGCCGAGTTCGGTGCGTCGGCCGCAAAGGCGGCCATCGACGACGCGGGCGTCGATCCGGCGAGCGTCGACCTCGTCGTCTGCGCCTCTTCGCACCTGCAGCGCATGTATCCGGCGATCGGCATCGAAATCCAGAAGGCGGTGGGTGCGGAGGGCGCGGCCTTCGATCTCAGCCTCGGCTGCTCGTCGGCGGCGAGCGGGCTGCACGTCGCGTTCAACCTGCTGCGCGCCGGCGCGCATCGCCGCGCGCTGGTGGTGACGCCGGAACTGATCACCGCGCATCTGAATTTCCGCGACCGGCAGACGCATTTCATCTTCGGCGATGCGGCCACCGCGCTGCTGCTCGAGGCCGTCGACGACGACCGGGACGTGGCCGGCCGCTTCGAACTGGTCGACACGCGCAACTGGACGCAGTTCTCCAACAACATCCGCTCCAATTTCGGCTATCTCAACCGCGCGGCGGAGGAGGATGCCAGCCGCGTCTCGATGGACGACAAGCTGATCAAGCAGCAGGGCAACAAGGTGTTCAAGGACGTGACGGTGGCGAGCCACCGCTTCATCGTCGACTTCCTGGCCGACCACGGCCACACGCCGCACACCATCCGCCGCTTCTGGCTGCACCAGGCCAACGGACGCATGAACGCGATGATCCTGAAACTCGCCTTCGGCGAGGAGGTGGGGCAGGATCGCGCGCCGATGGTGCTCGACGAACTCGGCAACACCGCCGCCGCCGGCGCTGTCGTGGCCATGCATCGCCACCACAAGGACATGAAGGCCGGCGAGTTCGGCCTTCTCTGCACCTATGGCGCGGGCTACTCGATCGGCGGCGCGCTGGTGCGGATGATGTAGGCCGCGAATGCAGCTCCCCCTGATGCGCCTCGACGACGAGCCGGAGATCCACCCGGCCCGCAAGCTGCTCGGCACGGTCGAGGCGGTGCTGGTGGCGGGCGGCCGCGACTTCGTCACCGCGCGCACCGATGCGCTCGACCTCGGCTTCGACGGCATCGCCGGCGATCACCATCGCGGCGCCACGCGGCGGTCGGGCGGCCGTGAGCCCTGGTATCCGCGCGGCACCGAGATGCGCAACGAGCGCCAGCTGTCGATCGTGGCGCCCGACGAACTCGCCGTCGTCGCCGGCCGGATGGATCTCGCCGAGGTCCGGCCGGAATGGATCGGCGCCAATCTGGTGCTCGGCGGCGTGCCGTCGCTGTCCATGCTGCCGGCCGGCACGCTGCTCTTCTTCGCGGGCGGCGTGACGCTCAAGGTCGACGGCCAGAACGTGCCCTGCCGCATCGCCGGCCGCTCGATCGCCGACCATGCCCGCATGCCCGACCGGGAGGCCGGCGCGCTGCTCTTCCCCAAGGTCGCGCGGCGCCTGCGCGGCCTCGTCGCCTGGGTGGAGAAGCCGGGCCGGATCGCAGCCGGCGAGAAGGTCTCGGTGCGGATTCCGGAGCAGTGGATCTACCGGCCCTGAGGGGCGGCCGTCATTCCTCGTCGTCGGGATCGAGCAGCCGCGTCGCACGCCAGCGCGTCAGCACCGCGTTGGTCTCGTCGATGACGAAGAAGCGCGCCGACTCGCGGTCGTAGCCCTCCGCCAGCAGGGCCTCGTAGCCGGTATGGGCGTGGCGGACATGGGCGACGGCGGCGAGCCAGACGGCGGTCGAGGCCGGCAGCGTCTTCATGTGCGGCTTCATGGCGTCGGCGCGGATCGCCTCGATGTCGGCATAGGGTGCTGCCGGCAGCAGCAGGGTCAGCGCCTTGGCTACGGCGCGGGCGCGGCCGGTGCGGGCGATCACGCGCCGCTTCGCTCCGACGGGCGCGTCGCCTCCGGAAAGGCGTCGATCGAGGCGAAATAGGGCTTCAGGTCGACGACCGGCGTGCCGTCGAGCACGTCGATGGCATCGATGGCGACGACACCCGAGGCGACGTCCACCGAGACGATCGCCGCCACGTGCAGGCCGATCGGGTTCGGCCGGGCAGGGGAGCGCAGCGCGAACGTGCCGCGCGGCGCGGCGGCATGGCGCGGGAACTGCACGATCAGGTCGCGGTCGGAACGGTCGAGCCAGGTCAGCACGACGACATGGCTGAAGCCCGAAAGGCCCTCGAGGCCGTCGCGATAGGCCGCGGCGATCTCGATCGTGGCCGGCCGGCCGCGCTCGCGGGCCTGCGCCATGTTCTTCGGGCAGTCGCTCCGCTCGGTCCAGGGCGAGCGCACCGAACCCACGAAGACGACGCCCGCATCGGCGGGCATTGCCGCCGGATCGAAAGGCAGCTGCCGCTCACCCTCGCGTCTCATGCTCTCGTCTCCAACGTTTCGAGCGGCGGCTCAGGGGAGGGATCGATCCGCCGCTCCGAAGACCGCCCGATCGCCTCTCTTTCGACCTTCCGCGGCCGGCAGGCAAGTGCGATGTGGTCCGGCCGTCGTCGGCTCCGCTGCATCACCGCCAGCGCCCTCACTCGCGCCGCGTCATTCCGGACCGGACGCCGAGCGCAGCGAAGGCGGCCGGATCCGGAATCCATTTTGTGAGGAATGCAGGGAAGCCCGACACTCGGTGACGTCTGCAGGAACGACCCCGACACGATCGTCATCGCGGAATGGAGTCCGGACAGCCGCTCCGCGCGGCCCGCCTTCCGGAATGACGCGGGCACGCCGTCACGGCCGCCGCGCCGGCCGGGCACCGGCACCCTCGGCACCGCGCACGGCGCTTGCGATGAGTGGTTGCATCGTCGCTTCGCTCGATATAAACATATCTTTATATCGTTTGGAGTTGCCGATGCTGTCCCGTCCCCTGACCGATCTCGCGGCCCTCGTCGATCGCCTGAAGGCGGTCGCCGAATCCAGCCGGCTGCGCATTCTCTACCTGCTGTCGCGGGGCGATCTCACGGTCTCCGACATCACTGAAATCCTCAACCAGTCGCAGCCGCGCGTCTCGCGCCATCTCAAGCTGCTGCTCGACGAGGGCCTGATCGGCCGCTACCAGGAGGGCTCCTGGGCCTATTTCCATCTTGCCGAAGAGGGGTTCGAGCGCGACCTCGTCGCCGGCCTCATCGCCCGCATCGATCCGGCACAGCCACCGGTCGACCGCGACCTGGAACGCCTCGCGGCGGTCAAGCACCGCCGTCAGGAGCGGGCGGCGGCCTATTTCGGTGCCAATGCCGAGAGCTGGGACCGCATCCGCTCGCTGCACGTGCCGGAGGAGGCGGTCGAGACGGCGATCGTCGAGCTCGTCGGCAGGCGTCCGTTCCGCAGCATGCTCGACCTCGGCACCGGCACCGGCCGCATGCTCGAGATCCTCGCGCCCTTCTACCAGCATGCGATCGGCGTCGACCTGTCGCGCGAGATGCTGGCGATCGCCCGCGCCAATCTGGAGCGGGCCGGCATCGGCCATGCGCAGATCCGCCAGGGCGACCTGCTCGCGCCGCCGGTCGAACGCGGCCAGTTCGACCTCGTCACCATCCACCAGGTGCTGCATTATCTGGAGCATCCCGGCGCCGCGATCGCCGAGGCCGCGCGCCTGCTGCGCCCGTCCGGGCAACTGCTGATCGTCGACTTCGCCGCTCATGCGCTCGAGTTCCTGCGCGACCAGCACGCCCATGTCCGCCTCGGCTTCTCCGACCGGCAGATCGCCGAGTGGTTCGACGAGGCGGGGCTCGATCTCGCAGAGCCGATCGAGTTCGAACCGAAGGGCGTCGAGGGCGAACACCTGACGGTCAAGCTCTGGCTCGGCCGCGACCGCCGCCTTCTCATCGCAGACACCGACACCACAGCCACGGAGCAGACCGCGTGAACCAGTTCCGCTTTTCCCGCCGTCCCGGCATCGGCGACCGCATCAAGGTGTCCTTCGAGTTCTTCCCGCCGAAGAACGACCTGATGGAGGCGCGGCTCTGGGAGACGACCGACCGGCTGCAGGCGCTGGCGCCCGACTTCGTGTCTGTCACCTACGGCGCCGGCGGCTCGACGCGCGAGCGCACGGCGCGCACCGTCGGGCGCCTGCTCCGCGAGACGAGCCTCGTCCCGGCGACGCACCTGACCTGCGTCGACGCCTCGCGCGAGGCGGTCGACGAGGTCATCGACGCCTTCATCGGCATGGGTGTCACGCGCTTCGTGGCGCTGCGCGGCGACCCGGCCGAGGGCGTCGGCGCCCGCTACCGGCCGCATCCGCAGGGCTACGCCAATGCCGCCGAACTCGTCGGCGCGCTGAAGGCGCGCGGGGCCACCGACATCTCGGTCTCGGCCTATCCGGAGAAGCATCCCGAGAGCCCGGACTTCGCCACCGACATCGACATGCTGAAGCGCAAGGTCGACGCCGGCGCGACGCGGGCCATCACCCAGTTCTTCTTCGACAACGACAGCTACGAGCGCTACGTCGAGCGCGTGCGGCGCGCCGGCCTCTACGTGCCGATCGTGCCGGGCATCCTGCCGATCCACAATTTCCGGCAGGTCGCGGGCTTCTCCGCCCGCTGCGGCGCCCATGTCCCGGCCTGGCTCGCCGAACGCTTCGAGGGGCTCGACGACGATCCGCAGACCCATGCGCTGGTGGCCGCCGCGGTCGCGGCCGAGCAGGTGCTCGACCTGATCGAGCGCGGCATCACCGACTTCCACTTCTACACCATGAACCGCGCCGACCTCGTCGTCGCCATCTGCCACATGATCGGTATCCGCAGCACCGCCGCCGCCGAGCCGCGGACGGTCGCGGCCTGACGGCGGGACGGCAAGGCGCCGGTTCCGGCCGCGATCCGGTCGATCGACCCCCGTAGCCGCCCCTCATCCCCCTGCCGGGACCTTCTCCCCGCATTGCGGGGAGAAGGGGCCATCATCGACGGTTCCGCTCATCGCAGACGGCGCCGATGAAAAACCGGCGTCGCGGCCAAGTCCTCTTCTCGCCGTTCACGGGGAGAAGATGCCGGCAGGCAGATGAGGGGCGGCGCCGACGCTCCAAGCCGGGCGCAACCGGCCGAAAGCGCACCGGGAGCAGGACACGCCGTGCGGACCGCCGTTTCGTCCGCTCGACCCTCCGCGCCGCCCCTCATCCCCCTGCCGGGACCTTCTCCCCGCAAGCGGGGAGAAGCGCGCCGTTACCGACGGCTCCGCTTGTCGCATATGTCGCAGACTTGGCGCCGGCGTCGCGGCCAGGTCCTCTTCTCCCCGTTCACGGGGAGAAGATGCCGGCAGGCAGATGAGGGGCGGCGCCGACGCTCGAAGCCGGGCGCAACCGGCCGAAAGCGCACCGGGGCAGGACACGCCGTGCGAACCGTCGGTTCGTCCGCTCGACCCTCTGCGCCGCCCCTCATCCCCCTGCCGGGACCTTCTCCCCGCAAGCGGGGATAAGAGGGCAGTCACCGACGGCTCCGCTTGTCGCATATGTCGCAGCCCTGGCGCCGGCGTCGCGGCCAGGTCCTCTTCTCCCCGTTCACGGGGAGAAGATGCCGGCAGGCAGATGAGGGGCGGCGCCGACGCTCGAAGCCAAGGCCCACCGGCCGAAAGCGCACCGGGAGCAGCGCGCGCGCGGAAAAAGCCCCCGAACGCAGAACGGCCGGGCGAGTGCCCGGCCGTCCGTTTGTCTCTGCTACCCGTCGGGCCGGCGGACCGGCCCCTGGCTCAGGGGATCACCCCGACGATGAGCGCTCCGATGAAGGCGAACGCACAACACACCATCAACGCGTTGATCGGTTTGGTCAGTCCCATGCCATAGCCTCCTCTGCAGACTATGCCAGAAGTGTAGGCGCATTTGTGCCACTGGCAAGCGAAATGTATGCTGCAGCGCACAGTGCGTGTGGAACTTCCATCGCCGGCCAAGGCATTTCCCGTTGAAAACATTCGCCGAAATTCCGCTGTCGCGCCGATCGCCTTGGTTAGCCGGCCGCCGGTCCGCGGCCCATCCTATCGCGTTGCGGCGCGGTTCCTGCGGCGGTGCGGCAGCCGCCCGTCGATCACCAGCAGTCCGCATGCGATGATGGCCATTCCCGCCAGTTCGAAAACGTCCAGCCGCTCGCCCAGAAAGACCGTGCCGAGCAGGACGGCGCTGGCCGGCACGATCAGCGTCACCAGCGAGGCGTTGCCGGCGCCCGCGGCCGCCACGATCCGGAAGAAGAGGATGTAGGCGAAGGCGGTCGCGACGAGCGCCAGCGAAAGCACCGCGCTCCAGGCGCCGCCCGAGGCTTCCGCCACGCCCCCGCCGCCATGCACCAGAAGCGCCACCGGCAGCATGATCAGCGTCGAGGCGGTGAGCTGCCCCGCGGCCATCAGCGGCGGCGCGAGGCCCTCGATGCGCTTCGCCACCACGAAGGCGAAGGCGTAGGAGAGCGACGCGCCGACGAGCAGCAGCTTCGCCCAGGCCGGCCCGCCGAGCCCGGCGACGAGCCCCGGCGCCAGCATCACCGCGGTGCCGGCGATGCCGACCAGCACGCCGGCGACCTTGCGGACGCTCAGCCGCTCGCCGGCGATCAGCCACGCCGCCACCAGCGCGGTCCAGAACGGAGTCGTGGCGTTGAGCACCGAGGCGAGCCCCGCGCCGAGTTCGGTCTGGCCCATGAAGATCAGCGAGAAGGGGATGGCGTTGTTCAGGAGCCCGAGCAGCAGAAGCCGCGGCGCCTGCGCCAGCGCCGGCCCGAACCGCGTCCCCGTCGCCGCCAGAAAGACGTGCAGGGCCATTGCCGCGATCGACACCCGCAGCAGCACCAGCATCAGCGGCGCGATCTCCTGCACCGCGATCCGCGCAAAGAAGAACGACCCGCCCCAGATCGCCCCCAGAAGCAGGACCTGCGCCCAGACGGCGGCCGTCATCGGGGCGGCGGGGGAGGGTGTTGTCATGGCGATTCGCTCGTCCTGGTCGCGGCGGGATGCGATAGGACGGGCGGGAGGAGGAAGCCACCCGATTTCGGGGGTTCGTCCCGTTTGCCGTCAGGCAGGATCACGAACACCCCGTCCCGGAACGAAAAAACCCGCCATCTCTGGCGGGTTTCTTCCGATGACGATGAGGGGGGACTTGCGCCCGCGTGTCTCAAGGCCTCTGATTGGTTAAATATCCATCACGGAAGAAATGTCAAGGTTGGCGCGGCTATCCAGGAGGCATCGTTGCCGTTCTCTTCGGTCGAGTTGAAGGACCTCCCGCACGTCATTTCAGCGCCACGGTTCGCAACCTACCTGCAAGCAAAAGGCAATCACAGAGCGGATGCTCTGGCCCTCTACCAGTGGAATCTCGAACTTTCGGCCGCTTTCATCGTGCCGCTGCAGGTCTGTGAAGTGGCGGCCCGCAACGGCGTCACCGAAGTGCTGGAAAAGGTTCATGGCGCCAACTGGCCGTGGTCGAACGGTTTCATCCGAAGCCTGCCGGTGGCCAGGACGAACTGGCACTACAATCCTCAGACCGATCTGCGAACCGTCGCAGCACGCATGCCGACTGCGGGCAAGGTGGTTGCGGAGCTGAAATTCGCCTTCTGGGAGAAGACGTTCACGGCGGGGCAGGACACCCGGCTGTGGATTCCCCACATGAACGCCGCCTTCCCGGGCATCCCTGCCGGCACACCCGTTCCAGCGGCGCGCGCCGATGCGTTCGCCGCCCTGCAAGCGATACGGCAGCTGCGCAACCGCATTGCGCACCACGAGCCGATCTTCACGCGCAACATAGCGGACGAGTATCGACGGCTCCACGACGTGATTGGCTGGCGCAATCCGACCGCGGCGACTTGGATGGACAGAGTGCAGAAGGTCACGGCGCTGATTCCGCTTCGACCGTGAAGCGGAGTTCTCAATTTCGGCCGTGAAGCGGAGTTCTCAATATCGTTTGGTGCGGCATCACGACTTCCTGTCCCGGAGGCTTACCCAACCGTCCGACCGGAATACGCCCCCACCCCCGCCCTCCGCATTTCCACATTCATGCCCTACTCTCCCCCCATCCGAATCGCCGGACACGGGAGCCGCGCCATGCAGACCTTCGAAAACGCCCGCGAGGCGGCGCTCAGCCTGCGGCCCGACGTTCCGGTCTATTGCTTCCGCCCGGCGGTGCTGAAGGCCGACGCGCGGCGGTTCATGGAGATGTTTCCGGGGCGCACCGCCTATGCGGTGAAGACCAATGGCGAGCCGATGGTGCTGCAGGCGCTGGCCGAGGCGGGGGTGACGGCCTTCGACGTCGCCTCGCCGGCCGAGTTCGCGGCGGTGCGCGCGGTCGCGCCGGAGGCGGAGATGCTCTACATGCACCCGGTCAAGGCGCAGTCCGACATCAGGCTGGCGCTCGAGACCTACGGCATCCGCGTCATCGCCGTCGACCACGAGGACGAGGTGACGAAGCTCGCCCGCGTCGTCCAGGCGCTCGACATCGATCCGGGCACGCTGACCGTCTTCGTGCGCATCCAGACCAAGGGCGGCGCCGCCTACGAACTGTCGAAGAAGTTCGGCGCCGGCCCGGCCCACGCGGTCGAACTCCTGCAGCGGCTGCACCGCAACGGCTACCGCGTCGGGATCTGCTTCCACGTCGGCAGCCAGATCACCGATCCCGACACCTACGAGCGGGCGCTGCGCAGCGCCGACTGGGTGCGCAACCGCGCCGCCGTGCCGCTCGCCGGCCTCGACGTCGGCGGCGGGTTTCCGGCCGAATACGGCCACGACCCCAACCGCAAGGCGCCGGAGATGCCGTCGCTCGGGCAGCTGATGTCGCGGCTCCGTGCCGACATCGTCGAATGGGGCTTCGGCGACGTGCCGCTGGTGGCCGAGCCCGGCCGCGTCATCTGCGCCCACGCCTTCTCGCTGATCGTGCGGGTGCTGCTGCGAAAAGGCCGGCGCATCTACATCAACGACGGCATCTGGTCGTCGCTGTCGGATTCGTGGACCGGCAAGATCACGCTGCCGGCCCGCTTCATCCCCGATCCGGCGATCCGCAGCCGCAACGGCGACGAGAAGACCATCGTGCCGTTCAAGGTCTGCGGCGCCACCTGCGATTCGGTCGACATCCTGTCGCGGCCGTTCTGGCTGCCGGAGACCGTCGACACCGGCGACTGGATCGAGATCGGCCACATCGGCGCCTATTCGCTGTCGCTGCGCTCGCGCTTCAACGGCTTCTATCCCGATACCTTCGTGGAGGTGACGACGCCCTTCGACGAGGGCGGCGCACCGGAAGGCTTCGCCAGCCTCGAGACCATGGCGGGAGCCGGCCAATGACCCCGCGCGTCCCCAGGCTCATCCGCTTCGTCGTCGTCAATTCCGCGGCCGGCGTCGTGATCGGCTGGCTGGTGGCGGCCGGGCTGATCTGGTTCAACGTCGGCGGCTTCGGCGAGCTCGTGTGGCATTCCAGCCAGCGCGGCGTCGCGCTGTTCATCCTGGCCCTGTCCTTCGGCGTCACCTTCGCCTTCGCCTTCCTCGCCACCGCGCTGATGCTGCTGCCCGGCGACAAGGACCATTTCGACCGGGTGTGAAACCAGGCCGGACTGGCCCCGGCCGCTCGGCCGGCGCGCCGTCGCGGGCGGCTCCAGCGCCGTCATCCTCGGGCTTGTCCCGAGGATCTGCCAAGCCTGGAGAGTCTGGCGCGGCCAGCCCACGGCGGACCCATACCAGTGCGTCGCAGATCCTCGGGACAAGCCCGAGGATGACGGCGAGGGCCTTCGGTCTGCCATCCCGCCGACCGACCACGGCCGGCACACGACGCGCGTTCCGCCCGTCTGGCCGCGTCGTTCAGCCCGCGGTGGCCTTCAGCCAGCGCTGCCAGGCCGACACGCTGCCGGAGAAGACGTTGATGTCTGCGTCGCCGCGGATGCCGGGCACGATGCCGGTGCCGGTGTACTGCCAGAACAGGAAGTTCTGCCGGCCGTAGCGGGTGTCGGGATGGTCGGCGACCGAGCGCAGCCACCAGTCGTAGCCGCTGAAGCCCGACAGGCCGTTGTCTTCCCAGAAGTCGATCGAGGTGTAGATGATCGGCCGCTTGCCGTAGTGTTTTTCCACCGCGTCGAGGAACACCTTCATCTCGGCGCGCACGGTGGCGGCGGGCGGCCTGAGCTTGCAGGACGGCGACAGGTGGTTCCATTCCATGTCGAGCACCGGGGGCAGGGCGGTCCGGTCGCGCGGCACGTGGCGGATGAACCATTGCGCCTGCTCGATCGCCGGCCGGCAGAAATAGAAGAAATGATAGGCCCCGCGCGGCACGCCGGCGAGCTTGGCCGCGTTCCAGTTGCGGTGGAAGAACTCGTCGACCCGGTCGCCGCCCTCCGTCGCCTTGATGAAGGCGAACGAGATGCCGCTCGCCCGCGCCTTCTCCCAGTCGACCGGCCCCTGGTATTTCGACACGTCGGTGCCGTGCACCGGATAGGCCCACGGCGCCCGGCCGGTCCAGGCATGCGGGTCGCGATCGCCGTAGCGCGGGTTGGTCACCGCCACGCCGGGCGCCGCACCGGACGTCGGCGCGAGGTCGGACAGCCGGATGCCGCCCGAGGTGCAGCCCGCCAGCATCGCCACGGCACAGGCCGCCAGGGTCGCCGCCGCCCATCGGCGCATCTCGTCCTCCTTCCGTCCGGGGCCCCGAATCGGGCCGCTCCGCGTGGAGCTGGATAGACCAGGCCTCCTGCCCGGTCATCGCGCGAAGGTCCGGCGGACGACCACGAATTGGTGATTGCCTTTCGCGCCGGCCCGCCCGATTGTGCCGGCCAGCAAGCGGGGGATGGCGGCAATTCCATGGCCGCGGCCGTCCCCGCCGCACCGACCGGACAGGACGACGCCGCCCATGCGCATTCTCGCAACCCTCGTGAAATGGCTCTTGATCCTCGTCGTCGTGGCGGTGGCGGGTCTCGCCGGCTGGCTGTTCCTGGCGCCGCCGGAGCTGATCCGCGTCGGCGCCGGCTACACCGCCAAGATCGTCTGCTCCAACGTCTTCGTCGCCGGCCGCGACGCCGACGCGGTGCTCGCCGTCGACGTCCAGGCGCCGGGGCACCCGCTGCTGCGCTGGCTCGAGGTCGACGTCGACCCCTCCGCCGGCACCGCGAAGGCTACGCTTCTCGGCCTGTTCGGCCCCGGCCTCGCCGCCCACCGCGACGGCCTCGGCTGCGCCTCCGTGCCCTCCGGCGACCGCGCAGCGCTCGCCGATCTCTCGGCGACGCCGGGCAGCCCGGCCGCCCGCCCCGGGCTCTGGCCTGCGGGCGACATGGTGGAGCCGGCGCAGGCGCAGGCGGTCGCTGCGATCCTCGCCGACGACGCGCTCACCGGTCCCGGCCTGCGCGCGGTCGTCGTCGTCAAGGACGGCCGCATCGTCGCCGAGCGCTACGGCGAGGGCTTCGACGCGACGTCGCCGCTGCTCGGCTGGTCGATGACCAAGACGGTGAACGCGGTCCTCGTCGGCACGCTGGTGCAGGAAGGCCTGCTCTCGCTCGACCAGTCGGGCCTGTTTCCCGCCTGGACCGACGCGCGCGCCCGCATCACGCTGTCGGACCTGATGGGGATGCAGAGCGGGCTTTCCTTCAACGAGGACTATGGCGACGTCACCGACGTCACCCGCATGCTCTATCTCGAGCCCGACATGGCGGGCTTCGCCGCGTCCAGGCCGCTCGCCGGGCCGCCCGGCACGATCTTCAGCTATTCGAGCGGCACCGCCGTCCTCCTGTCGCGGCTCTGGCAGGACACGCTGGGCGAGCCGCAGGCGGCGATGGACTGGCCGCGCGAGGCGCTGTTCGATCCGCTCCGCATGGAGAGCGCGGTGCTGGAGACCGACGCGTCCGGCACCTTCGTCGGCTCGTCCTACCTCTACGCCACCGCGCGCGACTGGGCCCGCTTCGGCCTGTTCATGCTGGGCGACGGCACGGCGGCCGGCCGGCAGGTCGTGCCGGCGGACTTTCTCGCCTGGATGCGCCAGCCGGCGCCGGCCTCGAACGGCGAATACGGCAACGGCCAGCTCTGGCTGCACGGTCCGCAGGGCGGCACGCCCGACGGACAGGACCCCGACGCCGGCTTCGACCTGCCCGCCGACGCGTTCTGGGCGCTCGGCCATGACGGCCAGTCGATGGCGATGATCCCCTCGAAGGGCCTCGTCGTGCTGCGGCTTGGGCTCACCCCGTCCAAGCTCGGCTGGAAGTCGCAGGGGCTGGTGGAAGCCGTGGCGAAGGCGCTGGAGTAGGGCGGGCGCTTGTTCATGCAGGCGGTCTTTTCGAGCGACGTCGGCGCTGCCCCTCATCTGCCTGCCGGCATCTTCTCCCCGTCAAACGGGGAGAAGAGAGCCTCAACCGAGAGCTTCGTCCATCGCAATGGTCGTAGGCTTCGCGCTGCCATCGCAGCCGCAGCCCCTTCTCCCCGCTTGCGGGGAGAAGGTCCCGGCAGGGGGATGAGGGGCGGCGCCGAGGCCCGAAGACGATCGCCGCCCGCTCAGCCCCTGTGCAGCACCGCATGCACCGCGTAGCCGCAGTAAAGCGAATCCATCGAAAGGCTTGCGCCGGTCCGTTCGCATTCCGATTCAAGCACGCGGCGCAGGTCGTCGCGCGGGCTGACGTGGAATTTCGCCAGCCACGCCCGCAGGACCGACCGGAACCAGTCGGGCAGCCGTTCCTGGCCGCCGAAGTCGACGATGTGCAGCGCGCCGCCCGGCGCCAGCGCGTCGAGGCCGAGCGCCACCGTCCGCTCCCCGCCGGGGATCATCGACAGCGCGTAGGAGACGAAGACGCGGTCGAAGCGGCCGGTGCCGAACAGGTCGCGCGGCTCGAAGCGGGTCGCGTCCGCCCGCGCCAGCGTCACCCGGCCCGCCAGGCCGGCGCGCTCCACCGAGGCCTGCGCGGTCGCCAGCATCTCGGCCGAAATGTCGAGGCCGAAGAACTGCGCGCGGGGATAACGCCGGGCGGCGAGCACGAGGTTGCGGCCGGTCCCGCAGCCGAGTTCCAGCACCGTGCCGCGGTCCGGCACGTCGAGGCCTTCGATCATAAGGTCGCGGCCGAGCAGGTAGTATTTGCGAGTCGCGTCGTAGACATGGCGCTGGAGGCGGTAGACGCCGTCCATCAGCGCGGCGTGGTCGGCTGCGGCGCGCTCCATCGTCAGCCCCGCTTCACGTAGAGGTGGAAGCCGCCATAGATCGCCGAGCGGTCGCGGGCGGTGAACTCGGCCGAGGCGTCGGCCTCGTAGCGCCACTGCGCCAGCGTTCCGTCGGAGACGCGGCCGGGCAGCAGCGTCGGCACCGCGGCGGTGCGGAAGATGACGCGGGCGCCCGGTGCGGCGGTGCGGGTGATCCCGGCCCACAGCGCGTTCAGCTGCGCGTCGCTCATCCAGTCCTGTGCGTCGAGCAGCACGTAGCGGTCGACCGAGGCGGCGGGCTTCTCCGACAGGAAGTCCGTGAAGTTCGTCTGGTGCACGGCCACGCGCGCGGCACCCGCGCGCACCGCGTCGAAGTTCCGGGGCTCGAGATAGGGCGGCAGCGCCGCTTCGCCGGGCTTCGGATAGCGGCGGGCGAAGGCCTGCCAGGCGAAATAGTTCGCCTTCAGCGGAAAGTCGCAGGCGAGCTTGCGCACGCGCTCCGCCAGCACGTCGGCCATGGTCTCGCCGCCGGCCAGCGCGTCGTACTGCGCGGGCGGGATGCCGAGGCCGAACAGCGAGGCCTTGTTGGACGCGGCCCAGCGGATCAGGCGGCGGCGAAACAGCGGCGCCAGCTGCTCGGAGAAGAAGATGCGCTGCGCGCGCAGGTCCTCCGCCTGCATGATCTCCTTCGGATCGACGCCGTGCAGCCGCGCCACGCCGTGCACCATCGAGATGCAGAGGCCGAGCAGGCCGGTGCGGTAGAAGTCGCGGTCGAAGACGGCGATGCGGCGCCGGCCGCGCCAGTCCCGCGCCTCCCAGTAGCGCCGCGCCGCGCGGTCGAGATGCGGGGCCACGAAGCGGTCGTAGGCCAGCGCGTTGTGGCCGGTGCGGGCGGCGCCGAAGAAGCGGAAATAGTCCTCCTGCGACGGCAGCCGCCGCGCCGCCTCGAGCTTCAGCCGGTTCAGCGCGACATGGGCGCGGTTGAGGTCGACCGCATCGATCCGGGCCGGGCCGCGGGTGAGGTACGAGAGCACGTTGCAGCCGCCGGAAGCGATCGTGACCACCCGGTGCCCGTCCCCCAGCGCCATCGCCTCCATGTCGATCTCGGGATCCTCCCAGATCTGCGGGTAGACCAGCCCGGAAAAAGCCAGCGCGAACAGCCGCTCCGACAGGCCGGCCGCCGAGAACGGCCCGTTCTGGTAGACGGCCTTCCGGATGTGGCGGCGGGGTTCGAGCGCGATGTCGGCGGACAGGTCGGTCATGATGGCGAATCCGTCACGGTTGGCGTTCCGGTCCGGGTAGTCGAGGGCGATGACAGGGCCGTGACAGGGGCGGGGCGAATGGCGAATGGCGAATGGCAGACTGGGAGAAGGGGGTAGAGAGTAGGGAGAAGGGAGAAGGGAGTAGGGAGAAGGGAGAAGGGAGAAGGGAGAAGGCAGAAGGAACTGGACG
The DNA here is from genome assembly GCF_014495845.1 of Aquibium microcysteis. Classification (NCBI taxonomy): domain Bacteria; kingdom Pseudomonadati; phylum Pseudomonadota; class Alphaproteobacteria; order Hyphomicrobiales; family Phyllobacteriaceae; genus Aquibium; species Aquibium microcysteis. The sequence continues at coordinate 2,034,277 of NZ_CP061080.1, read as the reverse complement.
GTAGAGCGCGGGCAGCCGGAACCGCGCAGGCCTGCCTCGCCCGGCCTGCCCGCCACCTTCGTCATCAACTCTGAGCCGATTGTGCGTCTCTGAGCCTTGCATTGAGGGTGACGATGATCTTTCGCATGACTGCGGCGATTGCGACGATGGGGCGTTTTCCGTTGTCGACGAGGCGTTTGTAGAAGGATGCGAACTCGCCTCTGCCGGCGGCTGCGCGCAGGGCCGGCATGAACAGGGCTGTTCTGATCTGCGGCCTGCCGCCGCGTTGCCGCCGCTGGCCGGTTGCGGTTCCGCTCTCGTTGGGGTGGGGAGCTGTCCCGGCCAGGGCGGCGGCCTGCCTGCGCTGGAGGGAGCCGAGTTCGGGCATCTGGGCGATGAGGGTTGCGGCGCATGTGAGGCCGATGCCGTTCATGGCGGTGCACACGGCGATGCGTTGGCGCAGGCTCTGGCTGCGTGCGACGAGGGCGGCGATCGCCGCGTCGAGCTTGTCGATCTGTTGCTCGATGGCGGCCAGCATGGCCTTGAAGGAGGCTGCGAGTGCCTTGGCGCCGGGCGCCCTGGAGCGGTTGCGCTCGGCGACCCTGAAGGCGACGAGGTCGGCCCTACGCCGCACCAGGACCTGCAACTGCCTCTCGTCGGCGTCTTGCGCCTGCCATAAAGACAGCTTGGCCCAGCGCTCGCGCGCATAGGCGGCCATTTGGGCGGCGTCGATGGCATCGCTCTTGCCGAGCGTGCCAAAGGAGCGGATGAAGCTCTTGAGCTTCAGGGTGTCGGCACGGTGGCAGGCGATTCCGGCCTTGAGGCATTCCTCCAGAAGCAGCAGTTCGTAGCCGCCGGTAGGCTCGCAGACGACGAGGTCGGGCCGGGCTTTCTTGAGCATGGCGCGAATGGCGGATCGGCTGTTGTCGATGGTCGCGGCGGCCTGGCGGCCGTTGCTGACGGTGAGACTGTCCTTGGCGACATCGACGCCGAGGCAGCAGGCGGGCGGGTGGTGCAGAAAGGCCATGAGGGTGCTATCCTTTGCGGGCTTCGGATTGTTTGCGGGCGTGACGGCGCGTCAGGGGCCCGATCAACTCTCCAAGCGGTGGTGCAAAGGCGGCAGGGAGCCTTGATGACGTCGGGTGTCGGCCCGATCCCGGAAACGGTCGCCTGCCGCCGAGGCTGCGGGAGTTCGAGCCCGCAGCCTCATCCAACACTACCCCGTTCGGCTCAAACAATCCCGGAACGACGTCCAAGCGCAGCGCAGGACGACGTATCCGGGATCCATGCCTCGCCATCCGTCCCCGCGATCCGGTGCAGGACGAGGCACGCGCCGTCGCCCGCCAGTGCCGCTCCCGGTCGGTGCCGTCCCTCCGCCAGCGCCGCTTCCCTCCGCCGCCGTCGTCACGGTCGCCGCCGCATCCTCCGGCGCCGCGCCCCCCCCTCCGTCGTCGCTGCGCGACGCCACCTCCGCCCCCACTGCGTGGGGTGGAGGACAGCCCGCCCCAAGCGCCGCCGCCCATCCTCCAACCCCACGAAGTAGGGGGGAGGTGCCGAGCGAAGCGAGGCGGAGGGGGGGACCCCGCCGGACCAGTCCGGGACGACGGACGGTCGGCACGACGGACGTGGCCAGGCCGTCCATCACGCTCCCGCGCATCGACGGCCCGAGGATCCGACCCGTCGCGCCGTCCCCTCCACCTTCGTCATGCCGGAACGGCGTCCAAGCGCAGCGCAGGACGCCGTATCCGGGATCCATGCCTCGGAGCAGGTCATCGAGCGGGACGATGGAGAAGGACCGGTGGGTCGCCTGCACCGCCCCGCCTTTCGACGACCGCCGAGGCATGGATCCCGGGTCTGCGCCTCCGCTTCGCTCCGGCTTCGCCCGGGATGACGACGGTGAAAGCAGCGCTATCCCCTTCACCTTCGTCATCCCGGAACGACGTCCAAGCGCAGCGCAGGACGACGTATCCGGGATCCATGCCTCGCCGCAGGTCATCGAGCGGGACGATGGAGAAGGACCGGTGCGTCGTCTGCACCGCCCCGCCTTTCGACGACCGCCGAGGCATGGATCCCGGGTCTGCGCCTCCGCTTCGCTCCGGCTTCGCCCGGGATGACGACGGTGAAAGCAGCGCCATCCCCTTCACCTTCGTCATCCCGGAACGGCGTCCAAGCGCAGCGCAGGACGACGTATCCGGGATCCATGCCTCGGCGCAGGTCATCGAGCGGGACAATGGAGAAGGACCGGTGGGTCGCCTGCACCGCCCCGCCTTTCGACGACCGCCGAGGCATGGATCCCGGGTCTGCGCCTCCGCTTCGCTCCGGCTTCGCCCGGGATGACGACGGTGAAAACACTGCCGCCCCCCACCTTCGTCATCCCGGAACGGCGTCCGAGCGCAGCGCAGGACGACGTATCCGGGATCCACGCCTCGCCGGACATGCCCGCGATCCGGTCCACGACGAGGCACGTGCCGCCGCCGCCCCCGTCGCCGCTACATCCTGCGCTGCCACCCTCCGTCGTCGCTTCGCGACGCCACCTCCGCCCCCACGGCGTGGGGTGGAGGACGGGCCCTGCCGGCGAAATCAATGCCTTGCGAAAATTCTGTCCACACCCCTGCCGGTCCACAACAGACTGGCCGCAGCTGAAGGAGGGCGGATATGGGCGGGGCGGGACTGAACGGGCGGAAGCTGCGGGAGACGATCACGCTCCTGCTGTCGCTCGCCGCGCATGCCGACGCCGCCGCCGGCCGTTGCTTTGCCGTGCGCTGGCTGGTGCTGTTTTTCCTCCGCCGCGGCGAGCGGGCCGCGCGGGTCAGCGTCGCCGACGCGCTGCGGATCGACGTCGCCGTGATCGAGGACGAACTCGCGGCCGCCGCGGGACCGGACGACGCCAGCCCCTTCGATGCCGCGCTGGTCGCCTGGCGCTACCGCTGGTGCGCGGCCGTGCTCTCGGCGGTGCTGGCTGCCCTCGGCGGCACCGCCTGGGCGCCCGGCCGCGACGCGGTCCCCGGACGCCGCGCGTGCCGGGCCGGTGCTTGTCCCGTCCTGCCCGGCCTGCCGCTGCCGCAGGTTCACGACACGTCCTGACGCCGACGCCGCGCCGATCCCATCCCGATGTCCCGCAGGCCGGGCGGCAGCGCCGCTTCCCGGCCCGCCCGTGCTGGCGGAAGTGCGGGGACAGTCTGCTTCATTCGACCTGAAACCGACCGCGAAAGGGCGGCGACCGGTGCCGAATGACCGCCCCGGATTTCCGGCGGTCGCGCCCCTCGCGACAGCGCGGCGACCAGTGCCGAATCAGGGAAACCGTCCCCGGATCTCCCGTCTCCCGATTCCCGCTTCTTCGCCCGTTCTGCCCGGCGGTCAGCGCCGGCCGTATCCGCCGCTGGTCGGCGTCGTCACGATCACCGCCTCGCCCGCCTGCACCACCGTCTGGTCGCAGGCCTTCAGCGTCTCGACCGTGCCGTCGAGGCGGCGCACCTCGGTGCGGCCGACCTCGCCGTCGCCGCCGCCGTCGAGGCCTTTGGGCGGGCGGCCGCGATGCGACGACAGGATCGCGCATTCCATGGTCTCGAGGAAGCGGATGGTGCGGCGCGTGCCGTCGCCGGCGTTCCACCGCCCCTTGCCGCCGGAGCCTGCGCGGATATGGAAATCCTCCAGCAGCACCGGGAAGCGCAGCTCCAGGATCTCCGGGTCGGTCAGCCGCGAATTGGTCATGTGGACGTGGACGCCCGACGTGCCGGCAAAGCCGCGGCCGTCGTTCATGCGGCCGGCCGGCGAGCCCGAGCAGATCGTCTCGTAATACTGGTAGGTGGCGTTGCCGAAGGTCAGATTGTTCATCGTGCCCTGCGCGTTGGCGAGCGCCCCCAGCGCCCCGAACAGCGCGTTGGTGACGTGCTGCGAGGTCTCGACATTGCCGGCGACGACCGCGGCCGGGTAGCTCGGCCGCAGCATGCAGCCCTCGGGGATGACGATCTCGATCGGCCTGAGGCACCCCGCATTCATCGGGATCTGGCCCTCCACCATGACGCGGAAGGCGTAGAGCACGGCGGCGCGCGCGACCGGCTCCGGCGCGTTGAAATTGTTCTTCATCACCGGCGAGGTGCCGGTGAAGTCGACCTTCGCCGTGCGCGCCGCGCGGTCGACGGTTATCCTCACCCTGATCACCTGGCCGGTGTCGGTCGGGTATTCATAGGCGGATACGTCGGGCAGGCGCTCCAGCACGCGGCGCACGCTCTCGGCGGCGTTGTCCTGCACGTGGCCCATATAGGCCTCGACGACCGGCAGGCCGAAATGCGCGACCATCTTGCGCAACTCCGCCACGCCCTTCTCGTTGGCGGCGATCTGCGCCTTCAGGTCGGCGATGTTCTGGTGCGGGTTGCGCGCCGGCCAGGGATGGTCGGTCAGGAGATGGTGCAGCTCCGCCTCGCGGAAGCGGCCGCGCTCGACCAGCCGGAAATTGTCGAACAGCACGCCCTCCTCGTCGACGGTCGTGGCGAGCGGCGTCATCGAGCCGGGCGCCGTGCCGCCGACGTCGGCGTGATGGCCGCGCGAGGCGACCCAGAAGAGGATCCTCGGCGATCGGCCGATCTCCCCCACGAGGGGGGAGATCGGCAGTTCCACCGTCTCGAACACCGGCGTCACCACCGTGATGTCGGGCAGGTGCGTGCCGCCATTGTAGGGCGCGTTGAGCGCGAACACGTCGCCGGGATACACGTCGCCGGCGTTGAGCCGGATGATCGTCTCCACCGAGCGGTCCATCGAGCCGAGATGGACGGGCATGTGCGGGGCGTTGGCGACCAGCGCGCCCTCGGCGTCGAAGACGGCGCAGGAGAAGTCGAGCCGCTCCTTGATGTTGACCGAATAGGCGGTGTTCTGCAGCGTCACGCCCATCTGCTCGGCGATCGACATGAACAGGTTGTTGAAGACCTCCAGCATCACCGGGTCGGCCGCGGTGCCCAGCGCCGCCTGGCGCGCCTTGCGCTCGACGCGGCGCAGCAGCACGTGGTCCCTGGCGGTGATCTCGGCGCGCCAGCCGGGCTCGACCATGATGGTCTGGTGGCTCTCGACGATCAGCGCCGGGCCGGCGACGGTCGCGCCGGGGAACAGGCTCTCGCGGCGGAAGACGGCGGCGTCGCGCCATGCGCCCTCGCAGAAGACCGGCACGCTGCCGGCGGGTTCGGCGGTGCGGTCCTCGAGCGGCAGGTCGGCCTCGTCGCGGCCGGCGTCGCGCATGTCGATGCCTTCGACGCTGATCGCCTCGACGATCATGCGCTTGTTCTCGTAGACGAAGCCGAACTGCGCCCGGTGCGCGGCCTCGAAGGCGGCGACGGCGTCTTCCACCGAGAAATCGTCGAAATCCACCGGCAGCGCCGTGTCGGTGCCGTCGTAGCGGACCTGCAGCACCGGCCGCCAGGCGATCTCGGCGTCGGCGATGCCCTGGCCGTTCAGCTCGGCATAGACGGCCTGGCGCAGCCCCTCGGCGAGCATGCGGATCTCCGGCAGGGTCTCCTCGGCCAGCGGCTTCAGCAGCGCGTGCTGGCGCGAGGCGTAGACGGCGGCGAGACCGATGCCGTAGGCCGAGAGCAGGCCGGAGAAGGGGTGGACGAGCACGGCCTCCATGCCGAGCGCATCGGCCACCAGGCAGGCATGCTGGCCGCCGGCGCCGCCGAAGCAGTTCAGCAGATATTCGGTGACGTCGTAGCCGCGCTGCACCGAGATCTTCTTGATCGCGTTGGCCATGTTCTCCACGGCGATGGTGACGAAGCCTTCCGCCACCGCTTCGGCCGAGCGCCCGTCGCCGATCGCTTCCGCCATGGCGGCGAACTTCGCCTTCACCACGTCGCGGTCGAGCGGCTGGTCCTGGGCGGGGCCGAAGATCGCCGGGAAGAAGTCGGGCTGCAGCTTGCCCAGCATCACGTTGGCGTCGGTGACGGCGAGCGGCCCGCCGCGGCGGTAGCAGGCGGGGCCGGGATTGGCGCCGGCCGAATCGGGACCTGCCTGGAAGCGGCCGTCCTCGAAATGGAGGATCGAACCGCCGCCCGCCGCCACCGTGTGGATGCGCATCATCGGCGCGCGCACGCGCACGCCCGCCACCTCGGTGTCGAAGGCGCGCTCGTAGGCGCCGTCATAATGGGCGACGTCGGTCGACGTGCCGCCCATGTCGAAGCCGATCACCTTCTCGAAGCCGGCGAGCCTGGCCGTCTCGACCATGCCGACGACGCCGCCGGCCGGGCCCGACAGCAGCGCGTCCTTGCCCTGGAACAGTTCGGCCGCGGTCAGCCCGCCCGACGACATCATGAACATGAGGTTGGGGCCGTCCGGCTGCGCCGCCCCGGCCCCCAGCTCCGCCGCCACCCGGCTCACATAGCGCGACAGGATCGGCGAGAGGTAGGCGTCGACGACCGCCGTGTCGCCGCGGCCGACGAGCTTGATCAGCGGCGAGGTCTGGTGGCTGACCGAGATCTGGGTGAAGCCGGCATGGTGGCAGAGGCTCGCCGCCATCAGCTCGTGGTCCGGGTAGATCCAGGAATGCATGAAGACGACGGCGACCGCCTCGATGCCGTCGGCGCGCGCCTGCTCGATCAGCGGCTTCACGTCGTCGAGCCGGGGCATCGTCTCCACCGAGCCGTCGGCGCGGACGCGCTCCTCGACCTCGATCACCCGCTCGTAGAGCTGCTCGGGCAGCACGATCTCCTTGGCGAAGATGTCGGGCCGCGCCTGGTAGGCGATCTTCAGGGCGTCACGGAATCCCCTGGTGATGAGGAGAAGGACGCGGTCGCCCTTGCGCTCCAGCAGCGCGTTGGTGGCGACCGTCGTGCCCATCTTGACGTCGCCGATGCGGTGCGAGGGGATCGGTGCGCCGGCCGGAACGCCGAGCAGGTCGCGGATGCCCTGGACGGCGGCGTCGCGGTAGGCTTCGGGGTTCTCCGAGAGGAGCTTGCGGGGATGCAGGCTGCCGTCCGGATCGCGGCCGATGACGTCGGTGAAGGTGCCGCCGCGGTCGATCCAGAAATCCCACCGTCCGTCCATACGCCGTCACCTCCGGTCTCGTTTGAAGATTTGCGCGTTTCCGGCTATAAGGCAAACGAAGACAAAACGTCAACGAATCGTCGATATTTTGTCAATGAATGGAGGGCGGAGTGGAAGGCGAGGGGAAGGGGTTCGGACCGGTGGTCTCGGCGGCGCATCTGGCGGACGGCGCGATGCCGTCGCTGTCGGAGATGGAATTCGCAATGACCATCCTCAACAACGCCTTCCAGCGCTGGATGGTGCGCTGCATGGGGGCGGCCGGCATTCCGGGGCTCGGGCCACTGGACGTGCAGATCCTGCATTCGAGCAACCATCGCGGCCGCGAGAAGACGCTGGCCGACCTGTGCATGATGCTCAACATCGAGGACACACACGTGGTCTCCTACGCGCTGAAGAAGCTCGAAGGCGCCGGACTGATCGAAACCGGGCGGCGCGGCAAGGAGAAGACCGTCAGGGTCACGTCCGCGGGCGCGCAGGCCTGCGCGCGCTACCGGGAGGTGCGGGAGGCGCTGCTGGTCGGAAGCGTGAAGGCGCTGCACTTCGAGGACGGCCAGATCAGCGAGATCGCGGCGCTGATGCGGGCGCTGTCCGGCCAGTACGACCAGGCCTCTCGCAGCGCGGCCAGCCTCTGAGGCCGGGCGGCGGCTGACGCATTGTTGCGTCCGGTCATCCGAATTGAGGCAACTGCCGCAGCGTCCGCGCATTCATCTCCCGACGGTGCGCCGCAGCGGTGCACCCTGCAACAGGAGAGTGCATCATGAAGAAGATCATCATCGCTTCCGTGTCGTCGCTCGCTCTGCTCGGCCTCGCCGCCTGCAGCGACACCGACACCACCACGACCCAGAGCGTCGAGCCCGAAGTCCAGGAGACCGCTCCGGTCACCACCCCCGGCACCGATACCAACGTGATCGTGGTTCCGGAGACGGACGAGGCGACGCCGGCCGATGGCACGACGACGCAGAGCATCGCGCCGGAAAGCGACACGATGGGGACCGATGGCACGACGGGCGCAGCGCCCGACAGCACCGTCGGCACCGACGACGTCGAGCCGGCGGACGACGTTCCGGCGGTCCAGTAAGCGATCGTCTTCAGCATCCGCAGCGGAAGGCCGGGCTCGACCCGGCTTTCTGCGTTTTGGGGATGCTGCGGAAACCGGGGTTCGGCCGTGACCATCATTTGACACGGCCGTGCTCGCCTTTTCGCGCGAAGCGCTTTAGACAGGCAACATGTCGATCTGGGCCCGCATTGGCGAATTCGTCGCCCGCATCTCCGCAAGCGCGGCCAGTGGGGTCGCCGATCTCGTAGAAGCCGTGCGCACGGTGTTCGAGGGCGACCCGGACCTGCGCCGACGCGTGGCCTTCTCGGTCGCGATGATCGCCCTGTCGGCGAAGATGGCCAAGGCAGACGGCATCGTCACCCAGAACGAGATCCGTGCCTTCCACGACATCTTCGCGATGCCGCAGGAGGAACGGCGCAACGTCGAGCGGCTCTACCGCATCGCCATGGCCGACACCGCCGGCTACGAGGTCTATGCGGCCCGGCTCGCCGGCCTGTGCGGTTCGGGTCAGCCCGACTGCCGCATGCTGGAGGACATTCTCGACGGACTGTTCCACATCGCCAAGGCCGACGGGCTGATCCACGAGAAGGAACTGCGTTTCCTGCGCCGGATCGCCGAGATCTTCGCCATCGGCGAGCGGCGCTTCGAGGCGATACTGGCACGCCATGCCATCGGCGAGAAAGATCCCTGGGCGGTGCTCGGGATCGACCGCGGCACGGCCTTCGACGAGGTGCGGCGCCACTATCTGCGGCTGGTCTCCGACAACCATCCCGACCGGATGATGGCGCGGGGCGTGCCGGAGGAGTTCCTGGCGCTCGCCAACGACCGCATGGCGGCGTTGAACGCCGCCTACGAGACCATCGAGCGGGGACGCGTCGCCGCATGAGCGGTTTTCCCGCCGACCAGACCGGCGCGGCGATCAGGGTCTCGCCGAATTTCGGCCCCCGTGTCGGTGTGGCCGCACCCGACATGATCATCCTGCACTACACCGGCATGGACAGCGGCGCGGGCGCCGAGAACTGGCTCTGCGATCCGCGCAGCGAAGTCTCCTCCCATTACCTCGTGCACGAGGACGGCCGCATCGTGCAGATGGTGCGCGAGGCCGACCGGGCCTGGCACGCCGGACGCAGTTCGTGGAAGGGCGTGACCGACGTCAACTCGCGGTCCGTCGGCATCGAGATCGTCAACCCCGGCCATTTTCTCGGCTATCCGGCCTTTCCCGATGCGCAGATCGAGGCGGTGATCGCGCTCTGTGCCGGAATCCGGGGCCGGCACGGCATCCCCGCGGACCGAATCCTCGGACATTCGGATGTGGCACCCGGTCGCAAGATCGATCCGGGTGAAAAATTTCCGTGGGACCGGCTCGCGGCGGCGGGCCTCGCCGCGCGTCGACCGGAACCGGGGTCCGAAGGCGGGCCGTGGATCGGTCCCGGCGCTGCCGGCCAAACCGTCGAGGACCTGCAGGCGATGCTCGCGCTGCACGGCTACGGCGTTGATATCACGGGCCGTTTCGACCCTCTCACGCGGGTGGTGGTGGAGGCTTTCCAGCGCCGTTTTCGGCCGCGGCGGATCGACGGCATCGCCGATGCGGCAACCCGCTCGATCCTGCGACAGCTGGTGTCGAACGCCCGGAGTGACGCAGCGTAACTCAATCGGATCAAGCGGTTGATGTAACGGCCTGTCACCAAAGTTGAGGCGGTCGGCCATTTTGGCCTCCCATTCCGACGTCACATGCGGCCCCGTTCCACCACCGGCGCGCCGACCCAGGACGGTCGCCGGACTTATCGGGAAACCGCTGTCCGGGACGACCGGGCGCCCAGTAGAAGAACCAGGATCGAATGAAGAGAACTCTCCTCGTCGCGGCGGCGCTTGCCGCCGTCGCAGTGAATTCCGTTGCCCACGCCGAGAGCGACCGGAGGCAGGACGCCGGCAAGGCCGCCGCGACCGCGGCTCGAACCGAAGCCGAAGCGCTTCCCGGCGTCGACATGACCCGGACCGGGTCGATCGCCGGCGGAAGCGGCAAGGCGCTGATGGCAAGGCTCGGTGGCGGCAAGCCGGCCGGGGAGGTCGACCTGAAGGCGGTGAAGGGCGGGCTGCCGGCCATCGTGACGCGCTATGCCAAGGCCTACGGGGTGCCGGTGGCGCTGGCCCATGCCGTCGTGACCGTGGAGAGCAATTTCCGGCCGCACGTGACGGGCAGCGCCGGCGAGATCGGGCTGATGCAGATCAAGCCCGCGACCGCACGGATGATGGGCTATTCGGGCTCGGCGAAAGGGCTCTACGACCCCGAGACCAACGTCAAGTACGGCATGAAGTATCTCGCCAAGGCGCACGAGCTCGGCGGCGGCGACACCTGCGGCACGATCCTCAGGTACAATGCCGGCCACGCGGCCAAGCGCATGAACCGGATTTCGTCGGCCTACTGCACCAAGGTGAAGCGCGTCATCGGCAGCTGACGCATCAACTTCGGGCGGGCGGCGGATCCGTCGCCCGAAGGCCGCCGCCGAGGCTTGCGTTTTGTCGCGCGAAGGCCTTTATGCGTCCTGCCAGCTGGCCGGGCGGCCGCGGGCGCAAGCGTCGAAAGACCGCGTCCGAGGAAAGTCCGGGCTCCATGGAAACACGGTGCCGGTTAATGGCCGGCGGGGGCGACCCCAGGGACAGCGCCACAGAGAGCAGACCGCCCCGCCTGTCTTCCGGCCCGCCGAGCCTTCGGCGGACCGGAGCACCGGCGGGGTAAGGGTGAAAGGGTGGGGTAAGAGCCCACCGCGCGACCGGCAACGGAAGCGGCACGGCAAGCCCCACCGGGAGCAAGACCGAATAGGGATGGCGCGGGAGTTCGCTCCCGGGCAGTTTCCGGCCCAGCCATCCGGGTAGGTTGCACCAGGCGGACAGCAATGTCCGCCGCAGATGAATGGCCGCCACGTTCCGGAGCAGCGATGCGCCGGGGCCATACAGAACCCGGCTTACAGGCCGGCTGGCAGTTTTTGCTTCCGAGGCCGCAAACCTGCGACCCCGGAGTATGTGTCACCCAACCTTCTCCAGCGCTTCCTCCAGTGCCGACCACAGCTCTTCCGCCGGCTCGCAGCCGACCGAGAGGCGCACGAAGCCAGGCGCGACGGCGTCGCCCCAGCGGGCGCGGCGTTCGGCGGAGGAGTGGGTGCCGCCGAAGGAGGTGGCGGGCTGGATGAGGCGGCAGGCGTCGATGAAGGCCTCGGCCTTCTCGGCGCTCTCGAGCGTCAGGCCGATCAGGAAGCCGAAGCGGTCCATCTGCACGCGGGCGAGGTCGTGCGCGGGATCGTCGGGGAGACCGGGGAAGCGGACGGTCTGGACGGCCTTGTGGGCGCGCAGGCGCGGCGCCAGCAGCGCGGCGGTGGAGCACATGCGGTCGAAGCGCAGTTCCAGCGTCTCGAGGCCGCGATGCACCTGCCAGGCCTCGAAGGGGCCGGGGATGGCGCCCGACAGCTTGCGCCATTCGGCGATGGTCTTCATCAGCGTCTCGTCGCGGCTCGACACGTGGCCGAACAGGGCGTCGGAATGGCCGTTGGCGGCCTTGGTGTCGGCCGAGACGAGGATGTCGGCGCCGAGATCGAGCGGGCGCTGGCCGAAGGCGGTCATGGTGGTGTTGTCGACGACGACGAGCGCGCCCGCCGCATGCGCAGCGCTCGCGATCGCGGCGATGTCGCAGACGTCGAGGCCGGGGTTCGACGGCGTCTCGACATAGACGATGGAATAGCCCTCGAAGCCGCCTTCCATGAAGGAGGCGGTCGGGCGCCGGTCGGCGGCGATGCCGAGGCGCGACAGGAAGCGGTCGGCGAAGACGCGCACCGTGTAGTAGCCGTCCGAGGGCAGGAGGATGCGGTCACCCGCCTTCGACAGCGCGGTGAGCACGGCCGAGATCGCGCCCATGCCGGACGGAAAGGCGAGCGCGCGGCCGCCGTCGAGATGGCCGAGCGCCTCTTCGACCGCGTCCCAGGTGGCGTTGTCGAAGCGGCCGTACTGGGCGAAGCCGGCGGGATCGCCCGGCAGGTGGAACATCGACGTCATGGTCAGCGGCAGAGCCACCGGATCGCCCTTGGCCAGATGGCGGCGGCGCAGGTGCAGGAGGTCGGCGGCGCGGGCTGCAAGATCGGTCATGGCGAGGGTCCTTCTCGGTTGCGGCCCGTCTATTCGACATGCCGAAAGAACGCCAGAGGGTGCCCTCCGGCGGGGGCGATCTCAACTCTTCGTTAGGCCTAATGAACGATAAAGGAGGAATCGGTCGGCTTGCGGGACTCACCCGGCAATCCCGCCCGGTGGAGCTTCGTCCCGTTGACGCCCATGAGTGCCCATGTTATCCCTCAAACGTAATCACGTCTCCGTCAGACGGGCGCGTCATGCGTCCGATTTGGCCGCGGCCCCGGGGGTCGCGGAGCGATCGCCGTTCGGCCTCGCGGGGAGCGGATGGGTGCCGGCGCCGCGACACGTCGCGATCCGGAGAATGAACGATTGCGCTGCGGCGCGGGCGGCATTGGCGGGTGATGGATCGCTTCCTTTCCAGCGCGGTGAACCGGATCGACCAGAAGGGTCGTGTTTCCGTTCCCGCGCATTTCAGGGCGGTCCTGGCCAAACGCGGCGAGGGGGATCTCTACGCGCTGCGGGCGCTGGACATGCCGGCGCTCGACGTGGGCGGGCTCGACCTGCTCGACCGGTACGAGCAGCGGATCGCGCAGGAGGATCCCTTCACGCAGGCTGCCGACGACATGTCGTTCTTCTGCCACGGGGACGGGGCCTTTCTGAAGCTGGACGGAGACGGGCGCATCACCATGACGGACTTCATGCGCGAGCATACGGGGATCGAGGGCGAGGTGGCCTTCGTCGGCCGCGGACCCTTCTTCCAGATGTGGGAGCCGCAGCGTTTCCAGGCTTACCGGGACGAGGCGCGGGCACGGCTCTCGCGGCTGCGCGGGAACCAATCCGGCGCCCGGGCATTGGGAGCCACGGAATGATGGCGGGCAACGGCGGCCGCGAGGACGCCGGTGGCGGACCGGCCCGCCACATTCCGGTCCTTCTCGACGAGGTGATGACGGCGCTCGCGCCGGTGCCGGGCGACGTCGTCGTCGACGGCACCTTCGGCGCGGGCGGCTATACCCGTGCCATCCTGGATGCCGGGGCAAGCGTCGTCGCCGTCGACCGCGATCCGGACGCGATCCGCGACGGCCGCGCGCTGGAAACCGCGTCCGGCGGTCGGCTGCGGCTCGTGCAGGGCGCCTTCTCGCAGCTCGACATCCATGCCGGCGGGGGCGTCGACGGCGTCGTGCTCGACATCGGCGTCTCGTCGATGCAGCTCGACCAGGCGGCGCGCGGGTTCTCCTTCCGCTTCGACGGACCGCTCGACATGCGCATGGCGCAGGCCGGGCCGACGGCGGCCGACGTGGTCAACACGGTGAAGGCGGGGGACCTCACCCGCATCTTTGGCATCCTCGGCGAAGAGCGGCATGCCGGCCGCATCGCCCGCATGATCGAAAAGCGGCGCACCGCGCGGCCGTTCGAGCGCACGCTCGACCTCGCCAACGCCATCGAGGCGCTGGTGGGGCGCCATCCCAAGGACCGCATCCATCCGGCGACCCGCGTCTTCCAGGCGCTGCGCATCTTCGTCAACGACGAGCTCGGCGAACTGGCGCGGGCGCTGTCGTCGGCCGAGCGGGCGCTGAAGCCCGGCGGGCGGCTGGTGGTCGTCACCTTCCATTCGCTCGAGGACCGCATCGTCAAGCGCTTCATCGCCGATCGGTCGGGCACGAGCGGCGGCTCGCGCCACCTGCCGGAGGTCGTCGTGCAGGCGCCGACCTTCGAGCAGGCAGGCAAGGCGGTCGCCGCGTCGGAGGCGGAGGCGGAGCGCAATCCGCGCGCGCGCTCGGCCAAGCTGCGCGCCGCCATCCGCACCGGTGCGCCGGCCCGGCGCGAGGACCATTCGATCTTCGGATTTCCGCGGCTGCCGGACATCCGTTCAACAGGCGAGGAGCGCTGACGTGTTCCGTACCACCGACATCGTGCTGATCGCGGTCATGGTCTCGGCCGCCGCCTTCACCTACCAGACCAAGCATGCCGCGGAGGACGAGCTGCGTGCGCTGCGCCGTCTGGAGAGCCAGATCCGGTTCGAGGAGGAGACGGCCGACCTGCTGCGCGCCGACTGGAGCCTGCTCACCCAGCCGGCGCGCCTGCAGGCGCTGGTGACGACCTACCAGGCGGAACTCAACCTCCAGCCCATCGACGCGCGCCAGATCGCCGATCCGTCCGCCATCCCGATGCCGGCGGTCGATCTCGACGACCCGGCGCAGGCACCGCCCGACGGGCTCGCCGCCAGCGGCACCGACGCAACCATCACCGGGAGTACACCGCGATGAAAGGCTGGCTGAAGGCAGGGACGGCGCTCGGCCGTCTTCGGCGAACCAAATCGCAGGACGACGCGCAGCAGATCGTGGTCGAGGGCCGGCGCAAGGCGAATGGCGGGCGCTCGCGCGTGTTCATCACCATGGCGGTGTTCTTCGGGATCTACGCCACGATCACCGGGCGGCTGGTCTATCTGGGCATGCAGGAGCCGGAGACCGGGCAGTTCTTCGGCGGCGGCCGGATGGCCGCGTCGCGGCCCGACATCCTCGACCGCAACGGCCAGGTGCTGGCGACCGACATCAAGTCGGCTTCGCTGTTTGCGGAACCACGCCGCATCGTCGACCCCGACGAGGCGGTGGAACTGCTGTCCACCGTGCTGCCATCGCTCGACTACGAGCAGACCTATCGCAAGCTGACCAGCGGCTCCGGCTTCGCCTGGCTCAAGCGCGAGATCACGCCGCGGCAGCAGAACGAGATCATGCAGCTCGGCATTCCCGGGATCGGCTTCCGACCGGAGAAGCGGCGCTTCTACCCGGGCGGGCCGACCGCTTCGCACATCCTCGGCCTCGTCAACATCGACAACGAGGGCATCGCGGGGATGGAGAAGTACGTCGACGGGCAGGGGCTCGCCGACCTGCGCGCGACCGGGCTCGTCTCCGCGTCCTCGCTGGCGCCCGTGAAGCTGTCGATCGACCTGCGCGTCCAGCACATCGTGCGCGACGAGATCGCGTCCGCGATGGAGCGCTACCACGCGATCGCGGCCGGCGCGGTGGTGCTGGACGTCAACACCGGCGAGATCATGGCGATGGCCTCGGTGCCGGACTTCGACCCGAACAACCCGTTCAATGCGCACGAGAAGGATCGGCTGAACCGCATGTCGGCCGGCGTCTACGAGATGGGCTCGACGGTCAAGAGCTTCACCACGGCCATGGTTCTCGATGCCGGAAAGGCGACGCTCAACAGTTCCTACGACGCGTCGCGGCCGCTCTCGATGGGCCGCTTCACGATCCGCGACTTCCACGGCAAGGGCCGCGTGCTGACCGTGCCGGAAGTCTTCATCTATTCGTCGAACATCGCGTCGGCGCGCATGGCCATGGACGTCGGCATCGCCGGTCACCGCGACTTCCTGAAGCGGCTCGGTCTGCTCGACCGCATGCAGACGGAACTGCCCGAGGTGGCGTCGCCGACCGAGCCGAAGGAATGGAAGCAGCTGAACTCGATCACGATCTCCTTCGGCCATGGCTTCGCCACGACGCCGCTGCAGACAGCGGTCGCGGCGGCGGCGCTGATGAACGGCGGCAAGCTGATTCCCCCGACCTTCCTGCCGCGGACGCAGGAGGAAGCCGACCAGGTCGCGGTGCAGGTGCTGAACCCGCGCACGACCATGGACATGCGCTATCTCTACCGGCTCAATGCCGAAAAGGGATCGGGCAAGCGCGCCGAGGTGCCGGGCTACCGGGTCGGCGGCAAGACCGGCACCGCCGAGAAGGTTGTGAACGGGCGCTACGCCAAGGACAAGCGCTTCAACGCATTCCTGGCCGCCTTCCCGATCGAGAACCCGCAATACGTGGTCCTGTCGGTGATCGACGAGCCCAAGCCGGAAAAACCGGGCATGGGAGCGACGGCCGGCTCCAACGCGGCGCCGATCGTGGCCAACATCATCCGCCGCGCCGCGCCGCTGCTTGGCGTCAAGCCGGAATTCGGCCATGAAAGCGGGGCCCTCCTGGTCTCGAACTGATGATTCTGATCGACGCGCCGTGGGGATGGCGCGCCAAAACCCCGAAACAGTGAACGTATGAAGCTCCGCGATTTCGCAGATATCGTCCCCAACGGTCCCGCCGCTTCAGGCGAAATCTCCGTCGAGGGTATCACGTCGGATTCCCGCGCCGTCCGGCCGGGTTACGTCTTCGCGGCGCTGAAGGGCACCAGGAGCGACGGGATGGCCTTTGCGGCCGATGCCGTCGCGCGCGGTGCGGTCGCGGTGATCGCCGCCGAAGACGCGGACACCTCGGGGCTCTCCGTTCCAGTCCTGCGCTCCGGAGACCCTCGGCGGGCGCTGGCGCTGGCGGCCGCGCGGTTCCACGGCCGCCAGCCCGAGACCATGGTGGCGGTGACGGGGACCAGCGGCAAGACCTCGGTCGCCGCCTTCGTGCGCCAGATCTGGGCGCATGCCGGCAAGGCGGCCGCGAGCATCGGAACGACGGGCGTCGTTGCGCCGGGCCGCAGCGAATACGGGTCGCTGACGACGCCGGATCCCGTGGAACTGCACCGGCTTCTGGCCGAACTCGCCGCCGCCGGCGTGACCCATGCCTCCATGGAGGCGTCGAGCCACGGGCTCGACCAGCGCCGGCTCGATGGCGTGCGGCTCGCCGCCGCCGGCTTCACCAATCTCGGCCGCGACCACATGGACTACCACCCGACGGTCGAGGACTACCACGCCGCCAAGATGCGGCTGTTCACCGAACTGCTGCCGAAAGGAGCGCCGGCGGTCATCTTCGCCGACGATGCCTGGTCGGACGCGACGATCGCAGCGGCCTCAGGCGCCGGCCTCGACGTGCGCACCGTCGGCCGCAAGGGGACCTTCCTGTCGCTCAAGCGGGTCGAGCACGAGCGGCGGCGGCAGCGGGCGGAGATCGAGGCGGGCGGGGCCATCCACGAGATCGTGCTGCCGCTGGCGGGCGACTTCCAGATCGCCAATGCGCTCGTGGCCGCCGGCCTCGCGATCGCGACGGGGATCGACGCGGCGACGGCGCTGAAGGCGCTGGAGCACCTCGAAGGCGCTCCGGGCAGACTCGATCTGGTCGGCTCCACCGCCGCCGGCGCGCCGGTCTATGTCGACTATGCGCACAAGCCGGAGGCGCTGGAGAACGTGCTCGCCGCGGTGCGGCCCTTCACGACCGGCCGCGTCGTGGTGGTGTTCGGCTGCGGCGGCGACCGCGACACGGGCAAGAGGCCGATCATGGGCGAGATCGCCACGCGCCTCGCCGACGTCGCCATCGTCACCGACGACAATCCCCGCTCGGAGGTTCCGGCCGAGATTCGAGCCCAGATTCTGGCAGCCGCACCCGGCGCGATCGAGATCGGCGATCGCCGCCAGGCGATCCGCGCGGCCGTCGGCATGCTGGCCGCCGGGGATACGCTGGTGATCGCGGGCAAGGGACACGAAGTGGGCCAGACGGTCGCCGGCCGGACGCATCATTTTTCCGACCACGAGGAAGCGCTGGCGGCACTGGCGGAGGTCGGACGATGAACGCTTTGTGGACCAGCGAGGCGATGATCGCCGCGATGGGCGGGCGGCCGTTCGGCACCATGCCGCAGGGCGTGACCGGCATCTCGATCGACACCCGCACGCTGAAGCCGGGCGACGCCTTCTTCGCGATCAAGGGCGAGAATTTCGATGGGCACGACTTCGCCACCGCCGCGATGGCTGCGGGTGCGAGCCTGATGGTGGTGGCCGACAGCAAGCTGGCTGCGCTCGGCCGCCTGACGATGCCGATGATCGTGGTGGAGGACGTGCTGGCGGCGCTGGGCATGCTCGGCGCGGCCGCCCGGGCGCGTTCGAAGGCGAAGGTCATCGCCGTGACGGGCTCGGCCGGCAAGACCTCCACCAAGGAGGCGCTGCGGCTGGCGCTGTCGGCTTCCGGCACCGTGCATGCGGCGGAGAAATCCTTCAACAACCACTGGGGCGTGCCGCTGACGCTCGCCCGCCTGCCGTCGGACGTCGATTACGCGGTCTTCGAGATCGGCATGAATCACGCCAACGAGATCCGGCCGCTGGTGAAACTCGTGCGGCCGCACGTCGCCATCGTGACGCTCATCGCGGCCGCCCATCTCGGCAACTTCCATTCGCTCGACGACATCGCCCGCGCCAAGGCGGAGATATTCGAGGGCATCGTGCCCGGCGGCCACGCGCTGATCAACCGCGACGACCACCGCTGGCGCATCCTCGACAAGCGTGCGCGCGAGGCGGGCGTCGAGCACATCGTCGGTTTCGGCGAGCATTCGCGGTCGCAGGTCAAGCTGCTCGCCTGCACGCTGGCGGCCGATCATTCGACCGTTTCCATCAAGGTCGCCGGCGAGCCCTTCGAGGTCCGCATCGGGGCGCCGGGGCGGCACATGGTCCAGAACGTGCTGGCGGTGCTGGGGGCCGTGCATCTGGTCGGCGCCGACGTCGGGATGGGCGCCGAGGCGCTCGGCTCGCTGCAGGCCGAGCGCGGGCGGGGCGCGCGGGCCGTGCTGATGCATCCCGACGGACCCTTCACCCTGATCGACGAGAGCTACAACGCCAATCCGGCCTCGATGAAGGCAGCGCTCGACCTGCTGGCGCGGTCGCAGACGACCGGCGGCGGCCGGCGCATCGCCGTCCTCGGCGACATGCGCGAACTCGGCGCCCATTCCAACAAGCTGCATGCGGCGCTGGCCGAACCGCTGCGCGAAGCCGCGCCCGACCTGGTCTTCCTCGGAGGCGCCGAGATGGCCGCGCTCGAGGCGGCCCTCGGCGACGGCCTGCCGGTGGAGTATCGCGAGACGGGCGCAGACCTCATTCCGCTCCTCGCCGCCACGCTGAGGGCCGGGGACGTCGTCATGATCAAGTCGTCGAACGGAACCGGCTTCTCGAAGATCGTCGACGCTCTGACCGCACGCTTTCCGGCGGCGGGTGCAACGGGTCCGGCGGGGACCGACCAATGAACCAGGGGAATCCCATTTCATGCTGACCTGGCTTGCGGGCGCGGCCGACGACATCTCGGTCTTCAACGTCTTCCGCTACATCACCTTCCGCACCGGCGGTGCGCTGATCACGTCGGCGCTCATCGTCTTCATGTTCGGGCCGGCGATCATCAATTCGCTGCGCATCCGGCAGGGCAAGGGCCAGCCGATCCGGGCCGACGGCCCGCAGACGCACTTCAAGAAGGCCGGCACGCCGACGATGGGCGGCCTGATGATCATGACCGGCATCGTCGGTTCGACGCTGCTCTGGGCGAACCTGTCCAGCGTCTACGTCTGGGTGGTGCTGATGGTGACGCTCGGCTTCGGCGCGATCGGCTTCTACGACGACTACAAGAAGGTGACCAAGCAGAGCCATCTCGGCATTTCGGGCAGGACGCGGCTGGGGCTCGAATTCCTGATCGCGGGGCTGGCCTCCTACATCATCATGCAGAACGGCCAGGCGCCGTTCTCGTCGTCGCTGACGTTCCCCTTCGTCAAGGACCTGCTCATCAACCTGTCGATCTTCTTCGTGCCCTTCGCCGCCTTCGTGATCGTCGGCGCGGGCAATGCCGTCAACCTGACGGACGGGCTCGACGGGCTGGCGATCGTGCCGGTCATGATCGCCGCCTCCTCCTTCGGCGTGATCGCCTACCTGTCGGGCAATGCGGTGTTCGCCGACTACCTGCAGATCCACTTCACCCCAGGCACGGGCGAACTCGCCGTCGTGCTCGGCGCGGTGATCGGGGCGGGGCTCGGCTTCCTCTGGTTCAACGCGCCGCCGGCGGCGATCTTCATGGGCGACACCGGCTCGCTCGCACTCGGCGGGCTGATCGGCGCGGTCGCCGTCGCCACCAAGCACGAGATCGTGCTCGCCATCATCGGCGGACTGTTCGTGATGGAGGCGCTGTCGGTGATCATCCAGGTGGCGGTGTTCAAGATGACGGGCAAGCGGGTGTTCCTGATGGCGCCGATCCACCATCATTTCGAGAAGATGGGCTGGACCGAGAGCCAGATCGTCATCCGCTTCTGGATCATCGCCGTCATCCTCGCCCTCATCGGCCTCTCCACGCTGAAACTCCGCTGACATGATCCCCGCCAGCACCTTCTCCGGCAAGCGCGTCGCCCTGTTCGGTCTCGGCGGGTCGGGCATCGCCACGGCGCATGCGCTGATCGCCGGCGGCGCCGACGTGATCGCCTTCGACGACAATCCCGAGAGCGTGGCGCGTGCCGCCGCGCAGGGCGTGCCGACGGGAAACCTGCGCAGCGCGGACTGGGCCTCGCTCGCCTCCTTCGTGCTGTCGCCCGGGGTGCCGCTGACCCATCCCAAGCCGCACTGGACGGTGGAGCTGGCGCGGGCGGCCGGCGTCGAGGTGATCGGCGACATCGAGCTCTTCGTGCGCGAGCGTGCCGCCACGGCTCCGGAGGCGCCGCTGGTCGCCATCACCGGCACCAACGGCAAGTCGACGACGACGGCGCTGACGGCGCACATCCTCGCTTCGGCCGGCCGCGACGCGCAGATGGGCGGCAACATCGGCCGCGCGGTCATGACGCTCGAACCGCCGGCGCCGCGGCGGGTCTACGTCGTCGAATGCTCCTCCTACCAGATCGACCTCGCGCCCTCGATCGATCCGACCGCAGGGGTGCTGCTCAACCTGACGCCGGACCATCTCGACCGGCACGGCACCATGCAGCACTATGCCGAGATCAAGGAACGGCTTGTGGCCGGCAGCGGCACGGCGATCGTCGGCATCGACGACAGCTGGTGCGCGCAGATCGCCGACCGGCTGGAGCGGACCGGCAAGCCGGTGCTGCGCATCTCCAAGCGGCTGGCGCTGACGGACGGCCTGTTCGCGGAGGGCGGCACGCTGAAGCTCGCCAGGGCCGGCCGGACGAAGACGCTCGCCTCGCTCGACGGCATCGGCTCGCTGCGCGGCCAGCACAATGCCCAGAACGCGCTGGCGGCGGTGGCGGCCTGCCTGACCGTGGGGCTGAGCGCGGCGGAAATCCAGGCGGGACTGTCGAGCTTTCCCGGCCTCGTCCACCGCATGGAACAGGTGGGGCGCGTCGGCAAGGTGCTCTTCGTCAACGATTCCAAGGCCACCAATGCCGAGGCGGCGGCGCCGGCGCTGTCGAGCTTCGAACGCATCTACTGGATCGCCGGCGGCCTGCCGAAGGAGGGCGGCATCGAGCCGCTCCGGAACCTCTTCCCGCGGATCGCGCGGGCCTACCTGATCGGCGAGGCCGCCCCCGCTTTCGCGGCGACGCTGGGCGAGGACGCGCCCTACCAGATCTCGGGGACGCTGGAGGCGGCGGTGCGGCAGGCCGCGGCCGATGCCGCCCGCGATCCGGCAGCCGAGCCGGTCGTGCTGCTCTCGCCGGCCTGCGCGAGCTTCGACCAGTTCAAGAATTTCGAGGTGCGCGGCGAGGCCTTCCGGGCCGCCGTGAACGCGCTCGAGGGAATCCGACCGATCGGAGGGACGATCTGATGGCAAGCCGTGTCGACAGGGGACCGGTCGCGACGTGGTGGTGGACGGTCGACCGCTGGTACCTGGCCGCCTTCCTGAGCCTGATGGTGCTCGGCGTGGTGCTGTCCTTCGCCGCCAGCCCCGCCGTGGCCGAACGCATCGGTCTCGACAGCTTCCACTTCGTGGAGCGACAGATCCTGTTCATGATTCCCGCCCTCGCGGCCATGATCGGCGTATCGTTCCTGTCGGCGCGCAACGTGCGGCGGCTTGCGCTGCTGATCCTGGCCGGATCGCTGCTGCTGATGCTGGCCGCCCTTTTCATCGGCGTGGAGGTCAAGGGTGCGCGGCGCTGGGTGGCGCTGGCCGGCGTGTCGGTGCAGCCGTCGGAGTTCATGAAGCCCGCCTTCGTCATCATCTGCGCGTGGCTCTTCGCCGAGCACCGGCGCCAGCCCGAGATCCCGGGCAACCTGTTCGCCATGATCCTGCTGGTGCTGGTGCTGGCGCTTCTGGTAGCCCAGCCCGACCTCGGCCAGACCATGCTGGTGGCGGGCACCTGGTGCGTGATGTTCTTCATGGCCGGCATGCCGTGGCTCTGGATCCTGCTGCTCGGCGCGCTCGGAATCGCAGGCGCGCTCGCCGCCTATACGGTGTTCCCGCATGTCGCCGGCCGCATCGACCGCTTCCTCACCGGCGAGGGCGACACGTTCCAGGTCGACACCGGCCGCGAGGCGATCATCCGCGGCGGCTGGTGGGGGCAGGGTCCGGGCGAGGGCACCGTCAAGCGGATCCTGCCGGACAGCCATACCGACTTCATCTTCTCGGTCGCGGCCGAGGAGTTCGGGATCGTGCTCTGCTTCGTGGTGGTCGCGCTGTTCGCCTTCATCGTGCTCAAGGGCCTGCGCTTCGCGCTCCGGGAGGAGGACGACTTCACGCGCTATGCCGTCTCCGGCCTCGTCATCCTGATGGGCTTCCAGTCGGTCATCAACATGAGCGTGAACCTGCAGCTGATGCCGGCCAAGGGCATGACGCTGCCGTTCATCTCCTATGGCGGCTCGTCGCTGGTGGCCATGGCGATCTCGATGGGCATGGTGCTGGCGCTGACGACGCGGCGCCCCGAACGTCGCAGGACGTCGGACCTGATGTTCCCGCCGCGCATCCTGCCGGCTGAGTGATCGGAAGGCATTGCGATGGAGAGCGGCGGCACGACGAAGGGCATCATCCTGCTCGCGGCCGGGGGAACGGGCGGGCACGTGTTTCCGGCGGAGGCGCTGGCGCACGAACTGACCGCTCGCGGCTTCAGCATCCACCTCGTCACCGACGGGCGGGCGGAGCGCTATGCCGGAAGGTTTCCAGCCGATGCGATCCACACGGTGCCGTCGGCCACGATCGGCTCGCGCAACCCGGTCGCGCTCCTGCGCGCGGGATTGAGGATCTGGTCCGGCGTGCAGGCGTCGACGAAGCTGATCAACCGGCTGAAGCCTAAGGCGGTCGTGGGCTTCGGAGGCTATCCGACGCTGCCGCCGCTCTTCGCCGCGACGCGGCGCGGACTGCCGACGCTGATCCACGAGCAGAACGCGGTGATGGGCCGCGCCAACAAGGCGCTGGCGCGGCGGGTCACCGCGATCGCCGGCGGCTTCCTGCCGGAGGGCGGCAAGACGGTGGCGACCGGCAATCCGGTGCGCCCGGCCGTGATCGAGGCGGCGCGCACGCCCTATTTCGCGTCGATCCCCGACGCCCGCTTCAACCTGCTCGTCTTCGGCGGCAGCCAGGGTGCGCAATTCTTTTCGCAGGCGGTTCCGCCGGCGATCGCGGCGCTGCCCGAGAATGCCCGCAAGCGGCTGCAGATCACGCAGCAGGCGCGGCCGGAAGACGAGGATGCGGTGCGTAGCGCCTATGCCGGGCTCGGCGTCCAGGCCGAGATCGCGCCGTTCTTTTCCGACATGGCCGAGCGGATGGCAGCGGCGCATCTCGTCGTTTCGCGTGCCGGCGCCTCCACCGTTTCGGAAATCGCGGTGATCGGACGGCCGTCGCTGCTGGTGCCCTATCCGTATGCGCTCGACCACGACCAGGCGGCGAATGCCGCCGCACTCGCCTCGGCCGGGGGAGCAGAGGTCCATGCCCAGTCCACGCTCACGACGGACCGGCTGTCCGCGCTCATCCTGAAGGCCATGACCGAGCCCGATCGGCTGGTCGCCATGGCCGCAGCCGCGCAGAAGACGGGAAAACCCGACGCCGCGCGCGTGCTCGCCGATCTCGTGGAAGCACTTGCCTCGGGCAAGACCGCGGCAGCATCGTCGCGCCGACAAGAAGACATCAGGAGACTGCCATGAAGATGCCGGAGACGATCGGCCTCGTCCATTTCATCGGGATCGGCGGCATCGGGATGAGCGGTATCGCCGAGGCGCTGCACAGCCTCGGATACCGTGTCCAGGGTTCCGACCAGTCCGACGGCGCCAACGTGCAGCGGCTGCGCGACAAGGGCATCGCCGTCTTCGTGGGCCATGCTGCCGAGAATCTCGGCGAGGCGGAGGTGGTCGTGGTCTCGACCGCCATCCGCAAGACCAACCCCGAACTGCTCGCCGCCCGCGAGCGGCTGCTGCCGGTCGTCCGGCGGGCGGAGATGCTGGCCGAACTGATGCGCTTCCGCCAGGCGGTGGCGATCGGCGGAACCCACGGCAAGACCACGACCACCTCGATGGTAGCCGCGCTGCTCGACGCGGGCGGGCTCGATCCGACCGTCATCAACGGCGGCATCATCAACGCCTACGGCACCAATGCGCGAATGGGCGCGGGCGACTGGATGGTGGTGGAGGCCGACGAGAGCGACGGCACCTTCCTGAAGCTTCCCGCCGAGATCGCGGTCGTCACCAACATCGACCCGGAGCATCTCGATCACTACGGCAGCTTCGACAAGGTGCGCGAGGCCTTCCGCCAGTTCGTCGAGAACGTGCCGTTCTACGGCTTCGGCGTGATGTGCATCGATCATCCCGAGGTGCAGGCGCTGGTCTCCCGCATCGAGGACCGCCGCGTCGTCACCTATGGCGGCAATCCGCAGGCGGCGGTGCGCTTCCGCAACATCGAGACCGATGCCAGCGGCTGCCGGTTCGACGTGACGATCCGCGACCGCAAGACCGGCGCAGTGGCCGAGATCGAGGGCCTGAAGCTGCCGATGCCGGGGCACCACAACGTCTCCAACGCCACCGCCGCCATCGCCGTCGCCCATGAGCTGGGTATCTCGCCGGAGGCGATCCGCAAGGGGCTGCTCGCGTTCAGCGGCGTCAAGCGACGCTTCACGCCGACGGGCGAATGGAACGGCGTGCGCGTCTTCGACGACTACGGACACCATCCGGTGGAGATCAAGGCGGTGCTGCGGGCCGCCCGCGAATCGGCGCCCGGCCGCGTCATCGCGATCGCCCAGCCGCACAGGTATACGCGGCTGCGCGACCTGTTCGACGACTTCTCGTCGTGCTTCAACGAGGCAGACACGGTGATGGTCGCGCCGGTCTATGCCGCCGGCGAGGAGCCGATCGAAGGCGTCACGTCGGAAGCGCTGGTCTCGCGGATCCGCGCGGGCGGCCACCGCGACGCGCGCTTCATCGCCGGGCCGGAGGCGATCGCGCCGGCCGTTCGGGACATGGCGAAGGCGGGCGACTTCGTCGTGTTCCTCGGTGCCGGCAACATCACGCAGTGGGCCTATCAGCTGCCCGGGAACCTCGAGGCGGGGACATGAGGGGCGGGGCTTCGCTTCTCGATCGGCTGGGCGACCGGCTGTCGGGCCTGCGCGGCCGGCTGACACCGGACGCGGCGATGGACAAGATCACCTGGTTCCGCGCCGGCGGCACGGCGGACGTGCTGTTCCAGCCCGCCGACGAGGAGGATCTCGCCGGCTTCCTGCAGGCGGTGCCGGACGACGTGCCGCTGACGATCGTCGGCATCGGCTCGAACCTGCTCGTGCGCGAGGACGGCATCCGCGGCTTCGTGGTGCGGCTCTCGGCCAGGGGCTTCGGCGAGGCGGAAGCGATCTCGCCGACGCGGATCCGGGTCGGTGCATCGACGCCCGACAAGCGCGTGGCGCAGGTGGCGCTCGACACCGGGATCGGCGGCTTCCATTTCTATCACGGCATTCCCGGGTCGATCGGCGGCGCGCTGCGGATGAATGCCGGCGCCAACGGAGTCGAGACGCGCGAGCGCGTCGTGGAGGTGCGGGCGCTCGACCGTGCCGGCAAACTGCACGTGCTCGACAATGCGGCGATGGGCTATTCCTATCGGCATTCGGCGGCACCGAAGGACCTGATCTTCACCTCGGCGGTCTTCGAGGGCTTCCCGGCCGACCGCGACGAGATCCGCAAGGCGATGGACGAGGTGCAGCATCACCGCGAGACGGTGCAGCCGATCCGCGAGAAGACGGGCGGCTCGACGTTCAAGAACCCGCCCGGCACGTCGGCCTGGAAGGAGATCGACAAGGCCGGCTGCCGCGGCCTGATGATCGGCGGGGCGCAGATCTCGCCGATGCACTGCAACTTCATGATCAACACCGGCAATGCCACCGGCTACGATCTCGAATATCTCGGCGAGACGGTGCGGGCGCGGGTGCTGGAAACCTCGGGCATCCGGCTGGAATGGGAGATCAAGCGCATCGGTTCGTTCCGGACGGGACACGAGGTGCAGCCCTATCTGGGGCAGCTGCTTTAGTTCCATATTGAGCACCGTCGGGAAGACCGAGCAAACGGCGTATCTTTTTTCCTTCAGCCACCAGACCTGCCTGACCCATCCGGCCCGTGACGTCGCCTTCGTCGACGAGGCGCTCCCGGACCGGATGCCGTCGCGGCTCCGCCTCCGGCCGAAGCGGGCCTTCGCCGTGGCTGACGGTATCGCGACCTTCGCCGGCTCGGCCATCGCCACGAAGCGGCCGGAGCGACGTCTCGCCGACAGTCTCGCGGCGCCGACGGCCTGGCACGTGGGAAGGCCGACCTCGATCGATGTCGAGGGCAGGGCCTGCGGGCCAGGGACGAAGGTGTGGCCGTTGGCGCCGCCGTCGAGCGTCGCGAGCGGGATCGGGCCGTTTGAAGCGTCTTCACCGCCGCGAGGATGGCCTCGCGTTTCGAAGCCGTGCCGGTCGCCCTTCCTTCCGAGACGGTCTCACGCTAATTTCTTACCAGAACTGGATCGATCGAAAATGGCCAGGCCCATGTCCGATACAGCAACGCTCTCGGCAAAGTACCAGATCTCGATCCCAAAGGCCTTGCGCACCGAGCAGCAATGGAGCGCTGGTCAGGAATTCGTCTTCATTCCCAAGGGAAAGGGCGTCCTCCTGATGCCAGTTCCGAGCCTTGACGATCTGAAAGGACAGGCAGAAGACGCGGACCCCTCGGACTACCGAGACCGCAAGGACCGCTATTGATGCTGGTTGTCGACTCTTCGGCCTGGATCGAGTGGCTCATCGACGGGCCGTTGACCGCAGAGCTTGCTCTGAAAATGCCGCGGACGTCGATCGTATCGGCGGCGAGGTCGTGCCTGATCTCGAGTTCGACGCGGTCGACCTCGGACCCGACGCGCCGATCGAGGAAGGGCTCGGACCGGCCTTCGAGGCGGCAGTCTTCGATCGTGTCGATGGTCGCCGGCTCGGCCATCGCCAGCAGCACCTGACCGCGACCACCGCACCGCGGCAACGGCCTTTGCGGGTTGCAGGAGGGGTGGGGCGACAACCTCTCGCATCGACGGCACGTTCAGGGGTTGCCACGTTATCCATCCTCTGATTCCTATGGTGCCACAGCGTTTCCGGGTTTGATTCGTGCACGCGTCGATCGCGTAGCTCTGGGGCTTACGTATCCCCGGAGAGGAACGATTCATCCCGCGATACGCTCCTGTGCGGCCCGCGAGAGAGGGGAATTCGGGGCTATGTCGAAGAAGCATGTCGCCGTTCTGATGGGAGGATTCTCGTCCGAACGGCCCGTGTCGCTCTCCTCCGGGAATGCCTGCGCGGATGCGCTCGAAGCCGAAGGTTACCCCGTCACGCGCGTGGACGTCGGGCGCGACGTCGTGGAGGTTCTCTCGCGGCTGCGTCCCGACGTCGCGTTCAATGCCCTGCACGGCCCTTTCGGCGAGGACGGCACGATCCAGGGCGTGCTGGAATATCTGGAGATTCCCTACACCCATTCCGGCGTGCTGGCCTCCGCGCTCGCCATGGACAAGGAGCGGGCCAAGAAGGTCGCGCGCGCGGCGGGCATCCCGGTCGCCGAATCGCGGGTGATGAACCGGTTCGAGATCGGCCACGAGCATCCGATGAAGCCGCCCTACGTGGTCAAGCCGGTGCGGGAGGGGTCGAGCTTCGGCGTGGTGATCGTGAAGGAGGGGCAGGCCCATCCGCCGCAGGTCATCGGGTCCGCGGACTGGAAGTACGGCGACGTCGTGATGGCCGAGCGCTTCGTGCACGGCCGCGAGCTGACCTGCGCGGTGATGGGCGACGTGGCGCTCGGCGTGACCGAGATCGTGCCGCTCGGCCACGCCTTCTACGACTACGACGCAAAGTATGCGGCGGGCGGCTCAAAACACGAATGCCCGGCAAAAATTTCACCGAATATTTACCAAAAAATACAGACACTGTCCCTTAAGGCGCATCAAGCCATGGGCTGTCGCGGCGTGAGTCGATCCGATTTCCGATATGACGACCGCTTCTCCGAAAACGGGGAGGTGATCTGGCTGGAAATCAACACGCAGCCCGGGATGACGCCGACATCGCTGGTGCCCGAGATCGCCGCACATGCCGGCCATCGATTTGGTGAACTCTTGAGTTGGATGGTGGAGGACGCTTCGTGTTTGCGCTGAGAACCGGACGGGATCTGCAGGCACCGCTCGCGCGGTCGTCCGGTGCGGCGTCCGCACGGTCCGGCGCGGGCGTGCTGCCGCGCTTCCTGCGGCGGCCGGCGCGCCTGCTCGGCCGGCTGACCTCGGGAGAGGTCGAGGCGCCGCGCTTCGCCGGCCTGATCCTCTCCGGCGGCCTCTTCGCGGCGACGGCCCTCTACGGCATGGCGCTGGGCGGACATTATCCGCAGGTGGTGCAGACTTTCACGGCCCACAGCGGTTTCGCCGTCGACGACGTGCGTGTTTCGGGGAATCGGGAGGTGTCCGACATCGACGTCCTGCAGGTGCTGTCGCTCGACGGCTGGACGTCGCTGATCGGTCTCGGTGCCGACGAAGTGCGCGAGCGCGTCGTGGCGCTGCCCTGGGTCGAGAGCGCGACCGTCCGCAAGATCTATCCGACCACCCTGGAAATCGCGCTCGTGGAGAAGCAGCCGTTCGCGATCTGGCAGCACGGCGGCGAGTTGTCGGTGGTCGAGCGTTCCGGGGCGCCGATCGTTCCCTATACCAGCGAGCGCTTCGCGTCGCTGCCGCTGGTGGTGGGCGAGGGCGCGGCGCGGCAGGCGGGCGCCATCGTCGCGCTCGTGGCCGATCATCCGTCGCTCGCCAGCCGTGTGCGGGGCTACGTTCGCATCGCCGACCGTCGCTGGGACCTGCGTCTCGACAACGGCGTCGTGCTGAAGCTGCCGGAGACCGGCGAGGCGCGGGCGCTCGACTGGCTGATGTCCGTCGAGGAGAGCGATTCGCTGCTGTCGCGCGACATCGCGGCGGTGGACCTGAGGCTTTCGGACCGGCTCGTCGTCCAGCTGACGCCGGAAGGGCTGAAGCAGCGGGAAGCCGACGTCAAGGCGATGCAGAAGGCCGAGAAGGCAGCGGGGCGGCGCACATGAGCTGGCTTGGCGGAAACGGTCAGACGACGTCGCGGCGCTCCGGCATCGTGACGGTCCTCGACATCGGGTCGAGCAAGATCTGCTGCATCATCGGCAAGCTGAAGCCGATCGAGGCTGGCGAATCGCTGCGCGGCCGCACCCACCAGGTGCGCGTCATCGGCATCGGTCACCAGAAGTCGCAGGGCGTGAAGTCCGGCATGATCGTCGATCTCGACCGGGCCGAACAGGCGATCCGGCTGGCGGTCGACGCTGCGGAGCGGATGGCCGGGCTGACGGTCGATTCGCTGATCGTCAACCTGTCGGCCGGCCGGATGAAGAGCCAGATCTCGACGGCGACCATCAATCTCGGCGGCCATGAGGTGGACGCCTCCGACATCACCAAGGTGCTGGCGGCGGGCGCCAAGCAGGCCCTGCAGGTCGAGCGAGAGCTCGTGCATTCGCTGGCGACCGGTTTCTCGCTCGACGGCGAGAAGGGGATCCGCGACCCGCGCGGCATGCTGGGCGAGACGCTCGGTGTCGACATGCACGTGCTGACGGGCGACGCCGCGCCGATCCGCAACATGGAGCTCTGCATCAACCGGTCGCATCTGTCGGTGGAGCGCATGGTGGCGACGCCCTATGCGAGCGGGCTTGCCGCGCTCGTCGACGACGAGGCCGAACTCGGCGCCGCCTGCATCGATCTGGGCGGCGGAACCACGACCATCTCCGTCTTCTCCGAGGGCAAGTTCGTCCATGCCGATTCGCTGCCGGTGGGCGGCATCCACGTCACGCTCGATCTCGCGCGCGGGTTGTCGTCGAGCGTCGAGACGGCCGAGCGCTTCAAGGTAATGCACGGGTCGGCACTTCCGACGGGCGCCGACGACCGCGACGTCGTCAACGTCCCGCCGGTGGGTGCCGAAGACGGAGACATGCCGCTGCAGGTCCCGCGCGCGGTCATGACGCGCATCATCCGCGCCCGCGTCGAGGAGACGCTGGAACTGGTGCGGGACCGGCTGGCGCAGTCCGGCTTCGGGCCGACCGTGGGCAAGCGCGTCGTGCTGACGGGCGGCGCCAGCCAGCTGTCGGGCCTGCCGGATGCGGCGCGCCGGATCCTCGGCCGAAACGTGCGCGTCGGGCGTCCGCTCGGCGTCGCCGGGCTGCCCGAGGCGGCCAAGGGGCCGGCCTTCTCTTCGGCGGTGGGTCTGATGATCTATCCGCAGGTCGCTTCCTTCGAGAGCGGCCGCGTGACGGGTTTCCTGCGTATGCGCTCCACCGGCACGGGGGGACGGCTGGGGCGCGTGGGACAGTGGTTGAAAGACAGTTTCTAGAATCGAGGGGCTTGCCCCGGGCGGCCGCGGCGGCGTTGCGGCAAGACAAGGCGAAAAGGACGAGGACATGACGATCAATCTTCAGAAGCCGGACATCACCGAGCTCAAGCCGCGCATCACGGTCTTCGGCGTCGGCGGCGGCGGCGGCAATGCCGTCAACAACATGATCAACGCAGGGCTGCGCGGCGTCGAGTTCGTCGTCGCCAACACGGATGCGCAGGCGCTGACGATGTCGCGGGCGGAGCGGCTGATCCAGCTCGGCGCTCATGTGACGGAAGGTCTCGGTGCCGGCTCGCAGCCCGAGGTCGGACGCGCGGCGGCCGAGGAATGCATCGACGAGATCGTCGACCATCTGGCCGGCACGCACATGTGCTTCGTCACTGCGGGCATGGGCGGCGGCACCGGCACCGGCGCGGCGCCCGTCGTGGCGCGCGCGGCGCGCGAGAAGGGCATCCTCACGGTCGGCGTCGTCACCAAGCCCTTCCACTTCGAGGGTCAGCGCCGGATGAAGACGGCCGACATCGGCATCGAGGAACTGCAGAAGAACGTCGACACGCTGATCGTCATCCCGAACCAGAACCTGTTCCGCATCGCCAACGACAAGACCACCTTCGCCGACGCCTTCTCGATGGCCGACCAGGTGCTCTATTCGGGCGTCGCCTGCATCACCGACCTGATGGTCAAGGAAGGCCTCATCAACCTCGACTTCGCCGACGTGCGCTCGGTGATGCGCGAGATGGGCAAGGCGATGATGGGCACCGGCGAGGCCTCGGGCGAGGGCCGCGCGATGGCAGCCGCCGAGGCCGCGATCGCCAACCCGCTTCTCGACGAATCGTCGATGAAGGGCGCGCGGGGGCTGCTGATCTCGATCACCGGCGGCCGCGACCTGACCCTGTTCGAGGTCGACGAGGCGGCGACCCGCATCCGCGAGGAGGTCGACCAGGACGCCAACATCATCCTGGGCGCGACCTTCGACGAGGAACTGGAGGGCGTGATCCGCGTGTCGGTGGTCGCCACCGGCATCGACAAGAAGGCGCACGAGATCTCGGCCGCGCCGATCGAGATCCGCCAGGCACCGAAGCCGCAGCCGCGCCCGGTGCAGCAGGCCGAGATCCGGCCGGTTCCCGTGGCCGTTGCGCCCGCGCCGGCACCGGTGCAGCACTACGAGGCTCCGGCTGCCCCGCAGGCGATGGACAACGACCCGGTCGCGGAGGCGATTCGCGAGGCCGAGCGCACCAGCCTGCGCCCGGCGGCCCCGGCCGACGACTTCGTGCCGCAGAACCGGCTCTTCCGC
Organism: Aquibium microcysteis; assembly: GCF_014495845.1. Taxonomy (NCBI): domain Bacteria; kingdom Pseudomonadati; phylum Pseudomonadota; class Alphaproteobacteria; order Hyphomicrobiales; family Phyllobacteriaceae; genus Aquibium; species Aquibium microcysteis. The sequence goes on along the minus strand of NZ_CP061080.1, from coordinate 2,002,328 downwards.
GCCCCGGCTCCCGAGCCGCAGCCGCAGCCGCGGCCTCTGATGCAGCCGGCCGCCCAGGCGCCGGTGCAGCGTCCCGATCCGGTCATCCAGCAGCCGCGCATGCCGCGCGTCGAGGATTTTCCGCCGCTGGTGAAGGCCGAGATGGATGCGCAGCAGAACGCCCGTGCCGCCGCCGCCGCAGCAGCAGCTGCCGAGCCGGTGGAGGATCGCGGACCGATGAGCGGGCTTCTCAAGCGCCTGACCGCGGGCCTGTCGTCGCGCCGGGACGAGGACGCCGTCCGTGCCAAGCCGGCAGCGCCGCGCGAGCCGCAGTTCGTTCAGCCGCAGGCCGAATCGCGCCGCCTGTCGGGCCCGGACGCCCAGCTCTACGCGCCGCGCCGGGGCCAGCTCGACGATCATGGGCGGCTCGTTCCGGCCCAGCGTGCCGTCAACGAGGACGATCAGCTGGAGATTCCGGCTTTCCTGCGGCGCCAGGCCAACTGACGAGCGCGGGCGCTCGCCGGAATTGCGTTGTCGCGTGCGCGGAACGGCCGGAACACGGCCGTTCCGCTTCTGCATAAAGGCGCGTGAAATCATCGGCTTGCAGCTGGACGTTAGAGCGAGACAGGCGTAACAGAAGGTAAGAAACCGTGATTTGGCGACTCCCGACGGCATCTTTATCTTCGCGGCCAATCGAGAGCTTCCGGCGTGTGGGTTTGGGGATACCGGCAGCTCGTAACCTTGCGAGACAAGAACCGCAGCCGATCGGCACAAGCGGTCCTGAACGGGGCGGGATCATGGGGATAGAGTTGCACGACTATCAGACGACCCTCAACTCGCGTGCCACCCTTTCGGGCGTCGGCGTCCATAGCGGCAAGCCCGTCACCCTTCATCTCAATCCCGCCGATGCCGATACCGGCGTCATCTTCAACTGCAGCGTCGACGGCGAGGAGTATCGCGAGATCAGGGGTCTCGTGTCGGAGATCGGCGGAACCGATCTCTGCACCGTGCTGGGCGACACCGACGGCGTCCACGTAGCGACGGTCGAGCATCTGATGGCCGCCCTGTTCGCGCTGGGCGTGGACAACGTCAGCATCGACATCGACGGTTCGGAGGTTCCGATCCTCGACGGGTCGAGCGAGCTGTTCGTCGAGGCGATCGAGCAGGCCGGTCTGCGCCAGCTCGGCTCCAAACGCCGCTACATCCGCGTCATCAAGCCGATCCGCATCGAGAAGGGCGGTTCCTGGGCCGAGTTCCTGCCCTATACCGGCACGCGTTTCGAAGTGGAGATCGATTTCGAATCATCCTCCATCGGCCGCCAGCTCTATGCCGGCGACATCACGGCGGAAGCCTTCAAGCGCGACATCGCACGGGCTCGCACCTTCGGCTTCATGAAGGATGTCGAACGGCTGTGGGCGGCGGGGTATGCGCTCGGTTCGTCGCTCGAGAATTCCGTCGTGATCGGCGACGACGATCGGGTGATCAACCTCGAGGGCCTGCGCTACGAGGACGAGTTCGTCCGCCACAAGACGCTGGATGCGATGGGCGATCTCGCGCTGGCCGGCGCCCGTTTCATCGGCTGCTTCCGCTCCTATCGCGGCGGCCACAAGCTGAACGCCACGGCGCTCCGCCGCCTTCTCTCCGACCGCAGCGCCTTCGAGATCGTCGAGACGACCCGCCGCGAGCGCGGCCGCGCCGCCGAACTCATCGCCGTCAACGCTCCCGTCTTCGCGCCCTGGGCGCTCTGATCGCCGGAAGGCGCTCTGATCGCCTGAAGGCGCTCTGATCGCCTGTAGGCGCTCTGATCGCCGCCCGGCCGGACGTGCCGGGTACGATCCGTCTCGTTCTGCGGCCTCCGTCTACGCACGCCGCGACAGGCGCCGGCCCGTCCGGACGCGACCGATCCGAGCGCCGGCGCATCGTCGAATGTGACCTGACGGGGATGCCGTGCCACAAAAAAGCGCGAAAGAACCGTGATAGCGTTGTTCCTACGGGACGGGTATGATTTATGGCCACGGGTGCCCGCCAGCGCTCGCGCCAGAGGGAATTGAGCCAACGATGATCTACAAGCGGACTGCCGGACGGGCTCGATCGATCATGCTCGCAGCGCCGATGGTGGCGGCGGGACTTCTCATGTCGGGCTGCATGTCCGAGAAGGATCTCGACCTGACGAGCTACGTCGAGGACGTCGAGCCCGCGGACGTTCTCTACAACCAGGGCCTCGCCAACCTCGAAGCGGGGCGTCTGAAGGAAGCGGTCGCCAAGTTCCAGGCGATCGACCGGCAGCATCCCTATTCTGAATTCGCGCGGAAATCCCTGGTGATGACGGCCTTCGCCCAGTACCGCCAGGGCAATTACGAGGACTCGATCGCCAACGCATCGCGGTTCGTCAACCTGTACCCCTCGCATCCGGATGCCGCCTACGCGCAGTACATCGTCGGCCTGAGCTGGTTCCGCCAGATCCGCGACGTGACACAGGACCAGAAGGAGGCCCGTCGCACCGTCGAGGCGATGGAAGAGGTGATCACCCGCTGGCCCGATTCGCAGTATGTCGAGGATGCGAAGGCCAAGAAGCGCTTCGCCCGCGACCAGCTGGCCGGCAAGGAGATGCAGATCGGTCGCTACTACCTGGAGCGCCGCGAATATATCGCCGCCGTGAAGCGGTTCCGCTACGTCGTCGAGGTCTATTCCGACACCCGCCACGTCGAGGAGGCGCTGGCCCGCCTGACGGAGACGTATTACGCCATGGGCCTCGTCTCGGAGGCGCAGACGGCGGCGGCCGTGCTCGGCCACAATTATCCGGACAGCCAGTGGTACCGCGACTCCTACAAGCTGCTGCAGACGGGCGGTCTCGAGCCGCGCGAGAACCGGGGCTCGTGGATCTCCAAGGCCGGAGCCCTGCTGGTCGGCAGCTGACCGGCGCGGAACGCGCATGCTGGTCCAACTGTCGATCCGCGATATCGTCCTGATCGAGAAGCTGGACATCGAGTTCGCGCGCGGCCTGTCGGTGCTGACTGGCGAGACGGGCGCCGGCAAGTCCATCCTCCTCGATGCCCTTTCGCTCGCCCTCGGCGGGCGCGGCGACGCTTCGCTGGTCCGTCACGGTTCGGCTCAGGGGCAGGTGACGGCCGTCTTCGACGTGCCTCCCGGCCATCCGGCCCGCCGCCTGATCGCCGACAACGCCATCGAGGACGAGGGCGACATCCTGCTTCGCCGCGTCCAGAACGCCGACGGGCGGTCGCGGGTCTTCGTCAACGACCGGCCGGCGAGCGTGGCGCTGATGCGCGACATCGGCCGGGCGCTGGTCGAGATCCACGGCCAGCACGACGAGCGCGCCCTGGTGGACACGGATGCGCATCGCGACGTGCTGGACCAGTTCGGCGGCCATGGCTCTGCTGTCGCTGCGGTGCGCAAGGCTTTCGCCGACTGGCGGCATGCCGAGCAGGAACTCGCCCGGCACCGCGCCCGCGTCGAGGCCGCCGCCCGCGAGGCCGACTATCTGCGCGCTTCCGTGGCGGAGCTGACCAAGCTCGATCCCCGCGAGGGAGAAGAGACGGAACTCGCCGGCGTGCGCGGCCAGATGATGAAGGCCGAGAAGATCGCGTCCGACATCGGCGAGGCGCAGGAGGTGTTCTCCGGCAACCAGTCGCCGGTTCCGGTGCTGGCCGGCCTGTTGCGGCGGCTCGAGCGCAAGGCGCAGGAAGTGCCGGGTATGCTCGACGACGTGGTGAAGTCACTCGATGAGGCTCTCCTCTCGCTCGACGCCGCGCAGACGGGCATCGACGCTGCCATGCGCGCCTCCGAATACGATCCCCGCGTGCTGGAGCAGACCGAGGAGCGGCTGTTCGCGCTGCGCGCGGCCGCCCGCAAGCACAACGTCGCCGTCGACGCGCTGCCGGCGCTCCGCGACCGAATGACCGCGGACCTCGCTGATCTCGACGCGGGGGAGGAGCGGCTTGGCGGACTGGAGAAGGCTGCTCGGGAGACACGGTCGGCCTATGATGCGGCGGCCGCGTCGCTGTCGGCGCAGCGGCGCGAAGCCGCGGCGGCGCTGGCCGGCGCGGTGATGGCCGAGCTGCCGGCGCTGAAGCTCGAGCGCGCGGCCTTCCTCGTCGAGCTGGCCACCGAGCCGGACGACCGACGCGAGGAGGGGATCGACCAGGTGGAGTTCTGGGTCAGGACGAATCCGGGCTCGCGGCCCGGGCCGATGGCCAAGATCGCCTCCGGCGGCGAGCTGTCGCGCTTCCTGCTCGCGCTCAAGGTGGCGCTGGCCGACCGCGGCTCGGCGCCGACGCTGGTCTTCGACGAGATCGACACGGGTGTGGGCGGCGCCGTCGCGGACGCCATCGGCGCGCGGCTGGCGCGGCTCGCCGAGCGCGTGCAGGTCTTGTCGGTGACGCATGCGCCGCAGGTCGCCGCGCGCGCCGCGACGCATTTCCTGATCTCGAAGTCCGGAGGCACGGACCGCGTCGCCACCGGCGTGGCGCAGCTGCCGCGCCCGGCGCGGCAGGAGGAGATCGCCCGCATGCTCGCCGGCGCGACGATTACCGACGAGGCCCGCGCGGCAGCGGGGCGGCTGCTGGCGGAGACGGAGTAGGGGGGGCGGACCGAGACATTCTTCCGGCTCGTCGCGGGGCTGTGGCGCCAGAGGCCACCAAATAGGCGGGCCGCCGACGTACATCTCGAACGTCTGCGGGTTCCCCGGACAGGTCCGGGTGTGGCGAAGGTGAGGAGGCGCGAGAATCTCCAGCCCGTGGGCCTCAGCCTGCGTCACGATCCGGCCACCGCACGCGCCACGTCATTCCGGGGCCGCATAGCGGAACCCGGAATCCAGAGTTGCGACCGAGGCGGAAATGCGCGGCGCTCGCGCCCCACCTTGCGTCCCCGGCGCTCTGGATTCCGGGTTCCGCTGCGCGGCCCCGGAATGACGCCGACGAGGGGGGCGCTCGCAGGAGCCGGTCCCGTGCCATCCGACACCACTCGGACCGTTCGTATCCGGCGCAGCGGTGCCGACGATTCCATCTGCGTCCTTGTGCAGGCTGCCGCCGGGACGGAGAAGGAACCCGCTGGCAGCATCCTCCTTGCGGCCTCTTGAACCCATCGCCCGTGGCTGCACATAGTCGATCCCTCGCAGACAATCCGGATTCCCCGCCATGACCCTTTCCGCCAAGCCGGTCGAGACGCTGACGCTCGAAGAGGCCGCCGCCGAGGCGAAGCGGCTTACGGCCGAGGTGGCGCGCCACGACGCGCTCTATCACGGCAAGGACGCGCCGGAGATTTCGGACGCCGACTACGACGCGCTGCGCCGCCGTCTGCTTTCGCTGGAGGAGGCCTATCCGGAACTGGCGAGCGAGGCGTCTCCGACGCGGACCGTGGGTGCTGCGCCGTCCGGCACCTTCTCGGAAGTGCGGCACGCGCGGCCGATGCTGTCGCTGGACAACGTCTTCTCCGACGAGGACGTGGCGGATTTCGTCGGCTCCGTGCGGCGCTTCCTGTCGCTGTCGGCCGAAGCGGAACTCGTCTTCACGGCCGAGCCGAAGATCGACGGCCTGTCGATGTCGCTGCGTTACGAGAAGGGGCGGCTGGTGGCGGCGGCAACGCGCGGCGACGGCACCACGGGGGAGAACGTCACCGCCAACATCCGCACCATCGACGAGATTCCGGACGAACTGCCGGCCGGCGTGCCCGACGTGATCGAGGTGCGCGGCGAGGTCTACATGCGCCGCGACGATTTTCTGGCGCTCAACGCCCGCATGGTCGAGAACGGCCAGCCGGCCTTCGCCAATCCGCGCAACTCGGCCGCCGGCAGCCTGCGCCAGAAGAATCCGGAGGTGACGAAGTCGCGGCCGCTGAAGTTCTTCGCCTATGCCTGGGGCGAGACGAGCGCGCCGCTGGGGACGACGCAGTACGACGCCGTGCAGACTTTTCGCGACTGGGGTTTTCAGACCAACGACCGGATGGCGCGCTGCGCGTCGCTGGGGGAGATGCTGGTGCACTATCGCCGCATCGAGGCCGAGCGCGCGGCGCTGCCCTACGACATCGACGGCGTGGTCTACAAGGTCGACCGGCTCGACCTGCAGGAGCGGCTCGGCTTCCGTTCGCGCTCGCCGCGCTGGGCGACCGCGCACAAGTTCCCAGCCGAGAAGGCGACGACGGTGGTGGAGCGGATCGACATCCAGGTCGGCCGCACCGGGGCGATGACGCCGGTGGCGCGGCTGGCGCCGGTGACGGTCGGCGGCGTGGTCGTCACCAACGCCACGCTGCACAACGAGGACTACATCCGGGGGATCGGCAATTCCGGGGAGCGCATCCGTCCGGAGGGACACGACATCCGCGAGGGCGACACGGTGATCGTGCAGCGGGCGGGCGACGTGATCCCGCAGATCCTCGACGTGGTGACGGACAAGCCGCGCGGACCCGTTCCCTATGCCTTTCCGCACACATGCCCGGTCTGCGGCAGCCATGCCGTGCGCGAGGAAGGCGAGGCGGTCTGGCGCTGCACCGGCGGGCTGATCTGTCCGGCGCAGGCGACGGAGCGGCTGCGCCACTTCGTCTCGCGCAACGCCATGGACATCGAGGGGCTCGGCGAAAAGCAGATCGAGTATTTCTTCACCACCGACAAGGCGGCGCAGAAGATCGCGACGCCGGCCGACATCTTCACGCTGCGGAGGCGGCAGGAGGAACTGCCCGACACTCTGGAGGGCTCGCTGCAGCGGCTGGACAAGGTCGAGGGCTTTGGCGAGGTGTCGGTGCGCAAGCTCTTCGCGGCCATCGACGAACGGCGGCTGGTGGCGCTGTCGCGCTTCCTCTTCGCGCTCGGCATCCGCCATGTCGGCGAGACCAACGCCAAGCGGCTGGCGCGGCATTTCCTGTCCTTCGCCCGGCTGCGGGAAGCGGCGGAGAGGGCGGTGGCGCCGCAGGGCAAGGGCGACCCGGGCAGCGAGGACTGGCGCGAGATCGTCGGCGTCAACGGCATCGGCGACGTCGTCGCCCAGGCGCTGGTCGACTTCTTCGCCGAGGACCACAACAGGAAGGCGGTCGACGACCTGATCGGGGCCGGCGTGACGCCGCTCGACGAGGAACCGGTCGGTGCGGTGTCGTCGCCCGTCGCCGGCAAGACCGTGGTCTTCACCGGGGCGCTGGAACGGATGTCGCGCGACGAGGCCAAGGCGATGGCCGAGCGGCTGGGCGCCAAGGTCGCGGGCTCGGTATCGAAGAAGACCGACCTGGTGGTGGCCGGGCCCGGCGCCGGTTCGAAGCTCAAGCAGGCAACCGACCTCGGCATCGAGGTGATCGACGAAGACGCCTGGTTCGAACGCGTCGGCGGGTGAGGGGGAGAGGGCTCGTTCCGGACACTCGAGGGAGGAGCGGCGCGAGACGCCGGCGAATCGATCCGACCCGGACGGCAAAAAACGGCGTTGCACGCGGGCCGGCGACTGTGTATGAAGCCGCTCGCGCCTAGGGGTATAGCTCAGTTGGTAGAGCGGCGGTCTCCAAAACCGCAGGTCGCAGGTTCGAGCCCTGCTGCCCCTGCCAGCGCCAGGCGCCGGTTAGGTGGCCGTCGCCGGCACATGCGATCGTCCGGAATGCGAGCCGCATCGTCACGCTGAGCCGGGGCCGGATGTCGCTGCTGTCCGGGAACAATTTCCACATCCGCCCTTGCGTGCCGATGGAATCGGCTTTATATCGCGACATCCAGACAAGCGGTGCGTGGAGCCACGATCGGCTTTACGTGCCTTTATTGCATGGGCGGATGATCGCTTTCCGGCAAGTGGTTGTTCCTCATGAAAAGGCAGGTTTCCCGTTTCGCGGGACGATCGAGAAGACCCGGTCCACGGGTTCCTGAAAGCAGAGCGGCAGATGGCGTCGAAGACTTCGAATCCCTTCACCTTCCTCCAGCAGGTGCGTCAGGAGACGGCGAAGGTCACGTGGCCGTCGCGCCGCGAGACCCTCATTTCCACCATCATGGTCCTGGCATTCGCGTTCATCGCCGCGATCTTCTTCTTCGCCGCGGACCAGATCATGGCTCTGGGCGTCGAGCTGATACTCGGCATCGGTCGATAACGCCGGCGACTAAGGAGAGCACCTGACATGACTGCGCGGTGGTACATCGTCCACGCCTATTCGAATTTCGAGAAGAAGGTCGCCGAGGACATCGAGCATCAGGCCAAGCGCAAGGGCCTGTCCGACCAGATCGAGCAGATCGTGGTCCCGACCGAGAAGGTCGTCGAGGTCCGTCGTGGCCGCAAGGTCGATTCGGAGCGCAAGTTCTTCCCCGGCTACGTGCTGGTGCGGGCGAACCTGTCCGACGCCGTCTTCTCCCTGATCAAGAACACGCCGAAGGTCACCGGGTTCCTCGGCGATTCCCGTCCGGTGCCGATCACCGATGCGGAGGCCGACCGCATCCTGCACCAGGTGCAGGAGGGCGTGGAGCGGCCCAAGCCCTCGATCACCTTCGAGATCGGCGAGCAGGTGCGCGTCTCCGATGGCCCGTTCGCCTCGTTCAACGGCTTCGTCCAGGAAGTGGACGAGGAGCGTTCGCGCCTCAAGGTCGAGGTGTCCATTTTCGGCCGCGCCGTGCCGGTCGATCTGGAGTTCGGTCAGGTCGAGAAGGGCTGACCACAGGGATCCCGCCCGGCTGCCGCCGGCGGGTGAAGCGGGGCCTTCGCCCCGATTCGAATGGGTGGGAGGAAGACGGTGGCTGAAGCCGGCCCCGGATCCGCACCACCCGACTGCAACCGCCGGATGAGGCCGGCACAACAAGGGCAGAAGAGAAATGGCTAAGAAGATCGTGGGCCAGCTCAAGCTCCAGGTCAAAGCGGGATCGGCGACTCCGTCGCCCCCGATCGGCCCGGCGCTCGGTCAGCGTGGCATCAACATCATGGAGTTCTGCAAGGCGTTCAACGCCCAGACCCAGGAGATGGAAAAGGGTCAGCCGACCCCGGTGGTCATCACCTACTACCAGGACAAGTCGTTCACCTTCGTGATGAAGACGCCCCCGGTGAGCTACTTCCTCAAGAAGGCCGTCAATCTGCAGTCCGGCTCCAAGGAGCCCGGCAAGGTGAAGGCGGGCGAGATCTCGCGCGACAAGATCCGCGAGATCGCCGAGAAGAAGATGAAGGATCTGAACGCCAACGACGTCGATGCAGCGATGCGCATGGTCGAAGGTTCCGCCCGTTCGATGGGCCTCGAGGTGGTGGGGTAAGATCATGGCCAAGAAGATCGCCAAGCGCGTCGCCAAGTCCCGCGAGGGCGTCGACGTCAACAAGGCCTACGACCTCGCCGAAGCCGTGAAGATGCTCAAGGAGCGCGCCACGGCCAAGTTCGACGAGACCATCGAGGTCGCGATGAACCTCGGCGTCGATCCGCGCCACGCCGACCAGATGGTCCGCGGCGTCGTCAACCTGCCGAACGGCACCGGCCGCACCGTGCGCGTGGCCGTGTTCGCCCGCGGCGCCAAGGCCGAGGAAGCGACCAAGGCCGGTGCCGACGTGGTGGGTGCCGAGGACCTCGTCGAGATCGTGCAGAAGGGCGAGATCAATTTCGACCGCTGCATCGCGACCCCGGACATGATGCCGCTCGTCGGGCGCCTGGGCAAGGTGCTCGGCCCGCGCGGCATGATGCCGAACCCGAAGGTCGGCACCGTGACGATGGACGTCGCGGCGGCCGTCAAGGCGTCCAAGGGCGGCGCCGTCGAGTTCCGCGTCGAGAAGGCCGGCATCATCCATGGCGGCGTGGGCAAGGCCTCGTTCGAGATCGACAAGCTGGTCGAGAACGTTCGTGCCTTCGCTGACGCGGTGATCAAGGCCAAGCCGGCGGGCGCCAAGGGCAACTACGTCAAGCGCGTGGCCCTGTCCTCGACCATGGGCCCCGGCCTGAAGATCGATCCGGCGACGCTCACCGTCGCATCCTGACGGGTCGAGGGAGGCGGTACGGCCTCCGGCAAAGCGAATTCCGGGCCCCAGGGCCCGGATGCGCGGATGGAAAACCATCCGCATTCCTGTCCGAGATTGCAGGCGGACCGGTTCACGCCGGTCCTTAATCCGATCGGGTCTGCATGAGACGGGGTCGAGCCGACGAGAGAGCGAACGCGTCGCTTTCGAGAAGGTTTCGAACCGTGTGTGCCTTTTGTCAGCACGTGCGTCCGGATCACGGTCCGGCGGGCGAGGCGAAAGGGGACAGGATCCTCGAGCGCCGCTCGGGCGATCCTTCTGGATCGTCCCGGCCGGCAAAAGGCAACCCGGCAGTTCCTCCCCCCGGAGGGGCCGCCAACTGGAGATAGGCAGTGGACAGAGCGGAAAAACGCGAACTCGTCACGGACCTGAACGGAGTCTTCCAGACTTCCGGCTCGGTGGTCGTGGCCCACTATGCCGGCATCACCGTTGCGCAAATGAACGATCTTCGCACGAAGATGCGCGCAGCCGGCGGTACCGTCAAAGTCGCGAAGAACCGTCTCGCCAAAATCGCTCTTCAGGGCACGCCGTCAGAATCGATCCAGGGCCTGTTCACCGGACAGACCCTGATCGCCTATGCGGAAGATCCGGTCGTCGCGCCGAAGATCACATCCGAGTTCGCCAAGGGGAATGACAAGCTGGTCATTCTCGGTGGCGCGATGGGTGCGACCTCGCTCGACATCGAAGGCGTGAAGACGCTTGCGACGCTCCCGTCGCTCGACGAACTCCGCGCCAAGCTGGTGGGGATGATCTCCACGCCGGCAACCCGGATCGCCCAGGTCGTCAATGCGCCGGCAGCGCAGCTTGCCCGCGTGTTCGGCGCCTATGCCCGGAAGGACGAGGCGGCATGAGGCCGGTCCTCGGACATACAAACACACGTTCGAACACATTCTCACTGAAGGAACACAACAATGGCTGATCTCGCCAAGATCGTAGACGACCTTTCCAGCCTCACCGTCCTCGAGGCGGCCGAGCTGTCGAAGATGCTCGAAGAGAAGTGGGGCGTTTCCGCCGCCGCTCCGGTGGCCGTGGCGGCTGCCGGCGGTGCCGCCGCCGCTGCTGCTCCCGTCGAGGAGAAGACCGAATTCGACGTCGTGCTGGTCGAGGCCGGCGCGCAGAAGATCAACGTCATCAAGGAAGTCCGCGCCATCACCGGCCTGGGCCTCAAGGAAGCCAAGGATCTGGTCGAGGGCGCGCCGAAGCCCGTCAAGGAAGCCGTGTCCAAGGCCGACGCCGACAAGTTCAAGGCCCAGCTGGAAGCAGCCGGCGCCAAGGTCGACCTGAAGTAAGCGACCGCGTGAAGGCGGACGGGCCCGTCCCGTCCGCCGACCCCGCCCGAGGGGAACTCTCGTCGGGATGCGTCCGGGAACCCATTTCCTGACGGCCGGAAACCGGCCTTCCGGAAAAGGGTTTTCACCTGTTTAGACTACCGCCGCATCTTCGGCGCGGCGGCGAACGACAAGCCAGTATGGCAGCAAGGAGCGACGATGGCCCAGACCCACACGTTCAACGGTCGCAGGCGCGTACGCAAGTTCTTCGGAAAGATTCCGGAAGTTGCGGAAATGCCGAACCTCATCGAGGTTCAGAAAGCATCCTATGACCAGTTCCTCATGGTGGAGGAGCCGGAGGGCGGGCGGCCGGACGAGGGACTGCAGGCCGTCTTCAAGTCCGTGTTCCCGATCTCCGACTTCTCGGGCGCCTCGATGCTGGAATTCGTGAAGTACGAGTTCGAGCACCCGAAGTTCGACGTCGACGAGTGCCGCCAGCGCGACCTGACCTTCGCCGCGCCGCTGAAGGTGACGCTGCGCCTGATCGTGTTCGACATCGACGAGGACACGGGCGCGAAGTCGATCAAGGACATCAAGGAGCAGGACGTCTACATGGGCGACATGCCGCTCATGACGTCGAACGGCACCTTCATCGTCAACGGCACCGAGCGCGTCATCGTTTCGCAGATGCACCGGTCTCCTGGCGTGTTCTTCGACCATGACAAGGGCAAGTCGCATTCGTCGGGCAAGCTCCTGTTCGCCGCGCGCGTCATTCCCTACCGCGGGTCCTGGCTCGACATCGAGTTCGATTCCAAGGACGTCGTGCATGCGCGCATCGACCGCCGCCGCAAGATTCCGGTGTCGTCGCTCCTGATGGCGCTCGGCATGGACGGCGAGGAGATCCTGGCGACCTTCTACAACAAGATCGCCTTCGAGCGCGACGGCGACGGCTGGCGCGTTCCGTTCTCCGTGGACCGCTTCCGCGGCCGCAAGGCGGTGACTGAACTCGTCAACGCCGACACGGGCGAGGTCGTGGTCGAGGCCGGCAAGAAGATCACGGCGCGCCAGGCGCGGCAGCTCGCCGAGAAGGGCCTCAAGTTCATCCGCGCGACCGAAGACGACGTCTACGGCAGCTACCTGGCCGAGGACGTGGTCAATCCCGAGACGGGCGAGATCTTCCTCGAAGCCGGCGACGAGATCGACGAGAAGTCGCTGAAGGTCCTGCTGGGTGCCGGTCAGGACGAGATCCAGGTGCTCGACATCGACCACGTCAACGTGGGCGCCTACATCCGCAACACGCTCGCCGTCGACAAGAACGAGAGCCGCCAGGACGCGCTGTTCGACATCTACCGCGTGATGCGTCCCGGCGAGCCGCCCACGCTCGAGACCGCGGAGGCGATGTTCAACTCGCTGTTCTTCGATGCCGAGCGCTACGACCTGTCGGCCGTCGGCCGCGTCAAGATGAACATGCGCCTCGAACTCGACTGCCCGGACACCGTGCGCGTGCTGCGCAAGGAGGACATCCTGGCCGTCGTCCGCACCCTGGTGGAGCTGCGCGACGGCAAGGGCGAGATCGACGACATCGACAATCTCGGCAACCGCCGCGTCCGCTCGGTCGGCGAACTGATGGAGAACCAGTACCGCGTCGGCCTGCTGCGCATGGAGCGCGCGATCAAGGAGCGCATGTCGTCGATCGAGATCGACACCGTCATGCCGCAGGACCTGATCAACGCCAAGCCGGCGGCGGCTGCCGTGCGCGAGTTCTTCGGCTCCTCGCAGCTGTCGCAGTTCATGGACCAGACCAACCCGCTGTCGGAGATCACCCACAAGCGCCGCCTGTCGGCGCTCGGACCCGGCGGCCTCACCCGCGAGCGTGCCGGCTTCGAGGTGCGCGACGTGCACGTCACGCATTACGGCCGCATCTGCCCGATCGAGACGCCGGAAGGCCCGAACATCGGCCTGATCAACTCGCTCGCCACCTTCGCCCGGGTCAACAAGTACGGCTTCATCGAGAGCCCGTACCGCAAGATCATCGACGGCAAGGTGAGCCACGAGGTCGTCTACCTGTCGGCGATGGAGGAGGCCAAGCACTACGTCGCGCAGGCCAACGCCGTGCTCGACGCGGAGGGCAGCTTCACGGAAGAGTTCGTCATCTGCCGCCACGCCGGCGAGGTGATGATGACCCCGCGCGAGAACGTCGACCTGATGGACGTGTCGCCCAAGCAGATGGTGTCGGTGGCCGCCGCGCTGATCCCGTTCCTCGAGAACGACGACGCCAACCGCGCGCTGATGGGCTCGAACATGCAGCGCCAGGCGGTGCCGCTCGTCCGTGCCGAGGCGCCGTTCGTCGGCACCGGCATGGAGCCGATCGTGGCGCGCGATTCGGGCGCGGCGATCGCGGCGCGCCGCACCGGCATCGTCGACCAGGTGGACGCGACCCGTATCGTCATCCGCGCGACCGAGGATCTCGATCCCGGCAAGTCGGGCGTCGACATCTACCGGCTGATGAAGTTCCAGCGCTCGAACCAGAACACCTGCATCAACCAGCGTCCGCTGGTGCGCGTGGGCGACCGGATCGAGAAGGGCGACATCATCGCCGACGGTCCGTCGACGGATCTCGGCGATCTGGCGCTCGGCCGCAACGTGCTCGTCGCGTTCATGCCGTGGAACGGCTACAACTACGAGGATTCGATCCTGCTCTCCGAGCGGATCGTGTCGGACGACGTGTTCACCTCGATCCACATCGAGGAGTTCGAGGTCGCCGCACGTGACACCAAGCTCGGACCCGAGGAGATCACGCGCGACATCCCGAATGTGTCGGAAGAAGCGCTGAAGAACCTCGACGAGGCCGGCATCGTCTACATCGGCGCGGAAGTTCAGCCGGGCGACATCCTGGTCGGCAAGATCACGCCGAAGGGCGAGAGCCCGATGACGCCGGAAGAGAAGCTGCTGCGCGCGATCTTCGGCGAGAAGGCGTCGGACGTGCGCGATACCTCCATGCGCATGCCGCCCGGGACCTTCGGTACGGTCGTCGAGGTTCGCGTCTTCAACCGCCACGGCGTGGAGAAGGACGAGCGCGCGATGCAGATCGAGCGCGAGGAGATCGAACGCCTCGCCAAGGACCGCGACGACGAGCAGGCGATCCTCGACCGCAACGTCTATGCGCGCCTGGTCGACATGCTGAACGGCAAGGAAGCGATCGCCGGCCCGAAGGGTTTCAAGAAGGGCAGCGTCCTCTCGAAGGCGGTGCTCGACGACTATCCGCGGTCGCAGTGGTGGCAGTTCGCGCTGGAGGACGAGAAGCTCCAGGGCGAGCTCGAGGCGCTTCGGGCACAGTACGACGATTCCAAGAAGGCGCTCGAGCAGCGCTTCATGGACAAGGTCGAGAAGGTGCAGCGCGGCGACGAGATGCCCCCCGGCGTCATGAAGATGGTCAAGGTCTTCGTCGCCGTGAAGCGCAAGATCCAGCCGGGCGACAAGATGGCCGGCCGTCACGGCAACAAGGGCGTCGTGTCGCGGATCGTGCCGGTGGAGGACATGCCGTTCCTGGAGGACGGGACGCATGCCGACATCGTGCTCAATCCGCTCGGCGTGCCGTCGCGCATGAACGTGGGCCAGATCCTCGAGACCCATCTGGGATGGGCCTGCGCGGGCATGGGCCGCAAGGTCGGCGACCTGCTGGAGGCCTATCGCAGCGGCGGAGACATCAAGCCGCTGCGTGCGACGCTCGAGGAGCTGATCCCCGACAACGACCGCAACGAGCCGGTGCGCCGCTACGACGACGAGAGCGTCGTGCGTCTCGCCGACCAGATGAAGCGCGGCGTCTCGATCGCCACGCCGGTGTTCGACGGCGCCAACGAGGCCAACATCAACGCGATGCTGGAGCAGGCGGGCCTGCATTCGAGCGGCCAGTCCGTGCTCTATGACGGCCGCACCGGCGAGCCGTTCGACCGCAAGGTGACGATGGGCTACATCTACATGCTCAAGCTTCACCACCTCGTGGACGACAAGATCCACGCGCGTTCGATCGGGCCCTACTCGCTCGTCACCCAGCAGCCGCTGGGCGGCAAGGCGCAGTTCGGCGGCCAGCGCTTCGGCGAGATGGAGGTCTGGGCGCTCGAAGCCTACGGTGCGGCCTACACGCTGCAGGAGATGCTGACGGTCAAGTCGGACGACGTGGCCGGGCGCACCAAGGTGTACGAGGCGATCGTGCGCGGCGACGACACGTTCGAGGCCGGCATTCCGGAGAGCTTCAACGTTCTCGTCAAGGAAATGCGCTCGCTGGGCCTCAGCGTCGAGCTGGAGAACAGCCGGTTCGAGGACGGTCAGGCACGTCTGCCCGACGCCGCGGAGTAATTGCTCCGGGTGCGCCGGTCGCGGCGCACCTTCCCGCCGTCCATCGCGGGCGGCGGGCTGGGTTCAGGGTGACGAAGGGCCGCGGCCCTTCGTCCTACGGCAGTCCGGGCCTGACGCCCGGAGAATTTCGAAAAGGGGACCGGCGGCGGTTCCCAACAGGAGAACGGCATGAACCAAGAGGTCATGAATCTCTTCAACGCGCAGGTTCCGGCGCAGACGTTCGATTCCATCCGGATCTCGCTCGCGAGCCCGGACAAGATCCTGTCGTGGTCCTACGGCGAGATCAAGAAGCCCGAGACGATCAACTACCGCACGTTCAAGCCGGAGCGTGACGGGCTGTTCTGCGCCCGCATCTTCGGGCCGATCAAGGACTACGAATGCCTGTGCGGCAAGTACAAGCGCATGAAGTACAAGGGCATCATCTGCGAGAAGTGCGGCGTCGAGGTCACGCTGTCCCGGGTGCGCCGCGAGCGCATGGGCCACATCGAACTGGCGGCCCCCGTCGCGCATATCTGGTTCCTGAAGTCGCTTCCCTCGCGCATCGGCACGCTGCTCGACATGACGCTGAAGGACATCGAGCGCGTCCTCTATTTCGAGAACTACATCGTCACCGAGCCGGGCCTCACCGACCTGAAGCAGCACCAGCTGCTGTCGGAGGAGGACTACATGGCCGCCGTGGACAATTTCGGCGAGGATTCCTTCACCGCCATGATCGGTGCGGAGGCGATCCACGAGCTTCTGGCGTCGATGGAACTCGACAAGATCGCCGTGCAGCTGCGCGACGACCTCGCCACGACGACGTCCGACCTGAAGCAGAAGAAGCTTCTGAAGCGGCTGAAGGTGGTCGAGAACTTCATGGAATCCGGCAACCGTCCGGAGTGGATGATCATGAAGATCATCCCGGTCATCCCGCCGGACCTGCGCCCGCTGGTGCCGCTCGACGGCGGCCGTTTCGCGACGTCCGACCTGAACGACCTCTACCGCCGCGTCATCAACCGCAACAACCGCCTGAAGCGGCTGATCGAGCTGCGCGCGCCGGGCATCATCATCCGCAACGAGAAGCGCATGCTGCAGGAGGCCGTCGACGCGCTGTTCGACAACGGCCGCCGCGGCCGCGTCATCACGGGCGCCAACAAGCGTCCGCTGAAGTCGCTGTCCGACATGCTGAAGGGCAAGCAGGGCCGCTTCCGCCAGAACCTGCTCGGCAAGCGCGTCGACTATTCCGGCCGCTCGGTCATCGTGACCGGTCCGGAGCTCAAGCTGCACCAGTGCGGCCTACCCAAGAAGATGGCGCTCGAACTGTTCAAGCCCTTCATCTACGCCCGCCTCGACGCCAAGGGGTATTCCTCGACCGTCAAGCAGGCCAAGAAGCTGGTCGAGAAGGAGAAGCCGGAGGTCTGGGACATCCTCGACGAGGTGATCCGCGAGCATCCGGTGCTGCTCAACCGCGCGCCGACGCTGCACCGCCTCGGCATCCAGGCGTTCGAGCCCACCCTGATCGAGGGCAAGGCGATCCAGCTGCATCCGCTGGTCTGCACGGCCTTCAACGCGGACTTCGACGGCGACCAGATGGCGGTTCACGTGCCGCTGTCGCTCGAAGCCCAGCTCGAAGCCCGCGTGCTGATGATGTCGACCAACAACATCCTGCATCCGGCGAACGGCGCGCCGATCATCGTGCCGTCGCAGGACATGGTGCTGGGGCTCTACTACCTGTCGATCGTGAACCAGAACGAGCCGGGCGAGGGCATGGCCTTCGCCGACATGGGCGAACTGCATCATGCGCTCGAGACCAGGGCGGTGACGCTCCACACCAAGATCCGCGGCCGCTTCAAGTCGGTGGACGCGCAGGGCAAGCCGACCTCGAAGATCTACGAGACCACTCCCGGCCGCATGATCATCGGCGAACTCCTGCCGAAGAACGTCAACGTGCCGTTCGACATCTGCAATCAGGAGATGACGAAGAAGAACATCTCCCGCATGATCGACACGGTCTACCGCCACTGCGGCCAGAAGGAGACCGTGATCTTCTGCGACCGGATCATGCAGCTCGGCTTCGGCCACGCCTGCCGGGCCGGCATCTCGTTCGGCAAGGACGACATGCTGATCCCGGACGCGAAGGCCGATCTGGTCGCCAAGACAGAGGCGCTCGCCAAGGAATACGAGCAGCAGTACAATGACGGCCTGATCACGCAGGGCGAGAAGTACAACAAGGTGGTCGACGCCTGGGCGAAGTGCTCCGAGAAGGTCGCCGAGGAGATGATGGGCCGCATCAAGGCGGTCGAGTTCAACCCCGACGGGCGGCAGAAGCCGATGAACTCGATCTACATGATGTCGCACTCCGGCGCGCGCGGGTCTCCGACCCAGATGCGCCAGCTCGCCGGCATGCGCGGCCTGATGGCCAAGCCGTCGGGCGAGATCATCGAGACGCCGATCATCTCGAACTTCAAGGAAGGCCTGACCGTTCTTGAGTACTTCAACTCCACCCACGGCGCCCGCAAGGGCCTGGCCGACACCGCGCTGAAGACGGCGAATTCGGGCTACCTGACGCGCCGCCTCGTCGACGTGGCGCAGGACTGCATCGTCAACGCGGTCGACTGCGGCACCGACAAGGGCCTGACCATGCAGCCGATCGTGGATGCCGGCCAGGTGGTGGCCTCGCTCGGCCAGCGCGTGCTCGGCCGCACGGCGCTCGACGACATCAACCACCCGGTCTCCGGCGATCTCATCGTCAAGGCCGGCACGCTGATGGACGAGCGCGACGTGGAGGCGATCGAGAAGGCGGGCATCCAGACGATCCGCATCCGCTCGGCGCTCACCTGCGAGGTGAAGGTCGGCGTCTGCGCCGTCTGCTACGGCCGCGACCTGGCGCGGGGCACCCCCGTCAACCAGGGCGAGGCGGTGGGCGTCATCGCCGCGCAGTCGATCGGCGAGCCGGGCACCCAGCTCACCATGCGCACCTTCCACATGGGCGGCACCGCGCAGGTGGTCGACAGCTCGTTCCTCGAGGCCTCCTACGAGGGCACCGTGCAGATCCGCAACCGCAACGTGGTGCGCAACTCGGACGGCCATCTGGTCGTCATGGGCCGCAACATGGCCATCGTCATCCTCGACGAGGGCGGCAAGGAGCGGGCGGTCCACCGCGTCACCTATGGTTCGCGCATCTTCGTGGACGAGGGCGACAAGGTGAAGCGCGGCCAGCGCGTGGCCGAGTGGGACCCCTATACCCGTCCGATCCTCACCGAAATCGAGGGCCGGGTGGAGTTCGAGGACCTCGTCGACGGCATCTCCGTGCAGGAGACCACCGACGAATCGACCGGCATCACCAAGCGCGAGGTCATCGACTGGCGGTCGACGCCGCGCGGCTCGGACCTCAAGCCGGCGATCACCATCCTCGACGCAAAGGGCAAGGTCGGCAAGCTCGCCAAGGGCGGCGATGCCCGCTTCATGCTCTCGGTGGAGGCGGTGCTGTCCGTCGAGCCGGGCTCGCAGGTGCGGCCGGGCGACGTCGTGGCGCGTATCCCGATGGAAAGCGCCAAGACCAAGGACATCACGGGCGGTCTGCCGCGCGTGGCGGAACTGTTCGAGGCCCGTCGTCCGAAGGACCACGCCATCATCGCCGAGATCGACGGTACGGTGCGGTTCGGACGCGACTACAAGAACAAGCGCCGCATCATCATCGAGCCGCACGAGGAGGGCGCTGAGCCGGTCGAGTATCTCATCCCGAAGGGCAAGCCGTTCCATCTCCAGGACGGCGACGCGATCGAGAAGGGCGACTACATCCTGGACGGCAACCCGGCGCCGCACGACATCCTGGCGATCAAGGGCGTGGAGGCGCTGGCCTCCTACCTCGTCAACGAGATCCAGGAAGTCTACCGGCTCCAGGGCGTGTTGATCAACGACAAGCACATCGAGGTGATCGTCCGCCAGATGCTGCAGAAGATCGAGATCACGGAGCAGGGCGACTCGGTCTACATCCCGGGCGACCACGTCGACGTGATCGAGTTCGACGAGATCAACGAACGGCTGGTCGAGGACGGCAAGAAGCCGGCGCAGGGCCAGCCGGTGCTGCTCGGCATCACCAAGGCCTCGCTGCAGACGCCGTCCTTCATCTCGGCCGCCTCGTTCCAGGAGACGACCCGCGTGCTGACGGAGGCTGCCGTCGCCGGCAAGACCGACACGCTGCAGGGTCTGAAGGAGAACGTCATCGTCGGCCGCCTCATTCCGGCCGGCACCGGTGGCACGATGAGCCAGATCCGGCGCATCGCCAAGGCCCGCGACGAACTCATCCTCGACGAGCGCCGCAAGGCGTCCGGCGTGGAGATGGCCGAGCCGATGCTGGCCGACATGTCGCGGACGCCCGCCGAGTAGGCGGTCGATACCCATATACGGAAAAGGGCCGCCGGATCGCTCCGGCGGCCCTTTTCATGTCCGCAAGGACGGCAGGTCCGGGTGTGCAGGTCATCAGGTCTGCCGACGAAGGCCGGACCAGTCATGGTCGGAAGCCGAGCGGCTCCGGGCCGTTCGCGGCAGGCCGGTACGCTCGATGGAACGCTTTCGCTCTAAGTGAAGTAGCTCACATACGGCGTGACAACAGCCGCGCTAGAGAAGAAGCCGCGGCAGTCGATCGGGTCTATGACCTCCCAGCCGCATTCTGGCCGTCCGGACAATGCCCCGCCGGACGGCCTTTTTTTTATCCGGCGCGGGAGAAGGCGGGCCGATTCGCGAATCGGCGGAAGACGCGTGAGGCGTCAGGCCTGTTCGTCGAACGTCACCACGGAGACCTCGCCCTCGATCGCGCCCTGGTAGGCGGACAAATGCGGTTCGTCGTCCGGAATCCCGTCGAGGTCGCCGATCTGGTCGAACTCGGCTTCCGCGTAGCCCTCGCGTGCCAGCGATTCGAGCGCGATCCGTACCGCGGTGTCGTCGTCCGGCGCGACCAGCAGCACGTGGACGCCTTCAGAATCGCCACCCTTCCGTCGCCAGACCCGGCCGGTTATGATGGTTACGGGGCGAGCTTCGTTGTCGTTCATCTATATATGCTTCCGAATCGCTATGAGTATGAGGATCGATTGCCCCCTCATTGTTATATTCGCATCGATAAGGCCGGCGGGACAGGTCGCGGGCGGTCACATTCCGTTTCGTTGAGGCGCGATCACGTAAGAAACCGCCCTTGTCGGCCACCTGCGGCGTCCCGTCCCTGGCCTCGGAGCGAAAACTCACGCTGCGGGGTTGACGATGCCGGGCGTTGCAGGTAGAAGCCACCTCGTCTGAGCCGATGTGAGACTTGGCCTTTCGGAGCGACGCGCTCTGAAGTTCGTCTCAAACAGGGTTCGTTTTACGAGCGACGACATTTCCGGCGTGCACGAGGCGCATTGCGCTTCCTCTGCTTTTTGTTCGGGCAGGACCGCGATGGCGGTTTTTGGCCCGAAATTGCGTATGGAAGCGGCGCTTCTGACGGCCCCGAAACGGGCTTTGGACACGGATTTGAACAAGAGGGAAGGTTGAATGCCTACCGTAAACCAGCTGATCCGCAAGCCGCGCGTTGCGCCGGTGAAGCGCAACAAGGTTCCGGCCATGCAGGCCAACCCGCAGAAGCGGGGTGTCTGCACGCGCGTCTACACGACGACGCCGAAGAAGCCGAACTCGGCGCTCCGCAAGGTGGCGAAGATTCGCCTCGTGAACGGCTTCGAAGTGATCGGCTACATCCCCGGCGAGGGTCACAATCTTCAGGAGCACTCCGTGGTCATGATCCGCGGCGGTCGCGTGAAGGACCTTCCGGGCGTGCGTTACCACATCATCCGCGGCGTGCTCGATACCCAGGGCGTCAAGAACCGCAAGCAGCGCCGGTCGAAGTACGGCGCCAAGCGTCCGAAGTGACCAGAGCTTAGCGAGGCAGAGAGACCCATGTCCCGTCGTCACAGTGCAGAGAAGCGTGAGATCAACCCGGACCCGAAGTTCGGCGATCTGATCGTCACCAAGTTCATGAACGCCGTCATGTATCACGGCAAGAAGTCGGTCGCCGAGACGATCGTCTACGGCGCGCTGGACCAGGTCCAGGCCAAGACGAAGCAGGAGCCGGTCACGGTCTTCCATCAGGCGCTCGACAATGTCGCTCCGCACGTGGAAGTGCGTTCGCGCCGCGTCGGCGGCGCCACCTACCAGGTTCCGGTCGACGTGCGTCCGGAGCGCCGCCAGGCGCTGGCCATCCGCTGGCTGATCACGGCCGCCCGCGGCCGCAACGAGACCACCATGATCGACCGTCTGTCGGGCGAGCTCATGGATGCCGCCAACAACCGCGGCACCGCCGTCAAGAAGCGCGAAGACACGCACCGGATGGCGGAAGCCAACCGCGCCTTCGCTCACTACCGCTGGTAATCCCAGGTCGAATAGCAAGCGAGAGGCACCTCCCATGGCCCGCGAGTACAAGATCGAAGACTACCGAAATTTCGGTATCATGGCGCATATCGACGCCGGCAAGACCACGACGACCGAGCGCGTCCTCTACTACACCGGCAAGTCCCACAAGATCGGCGAAGTCCACGACGGCGCCGCGACCATGGACTGGATGGAGCAGGAGCAGGAGCGCGGCATCACGATCACCTCGGCCGCGACCACGACTTTCTGGAAGGGTCGTGACGGCACGATGCGCCGCTTCAACATCATCGACACGCCGGGTCACGTCGACTTCACCATCGAGGTCGAGCGCTCGCTTCGTGTCCTCGACGGCGCCATCGCGCTGCTCGATGCCAATGCCGGCGTCGAGCCGCAGACCGAGACCGTCTGGCGTCAGGCCGACAAGTACCGCGTGCCGCGTCTCATCTTCTGCAACAAGATGGACAAGATCGGCGCCGACTTCTACCGCTCCTACGAGATGATCGGTTCGCGCCTCGGTGCGCAGGCCGTCGTCATGCAGCTGCCGATCGGTGCGGAGAACGATTTCGCCGGCGTCATCGACCTGATCGAGATGAAGGCGCTGGTCTGGAAGTCCGAGAATCTCGGCGCCGAGTGGGACGTGCTGGAAATCCCGGCCGACCTCAAGGCGCGTGCCGAGGAGTTCCGCGAGAAGCTCATCGAGGCTGCGGTCGAGATGGACGAGGGTGCTCTCGAGCGCTACCTCGAAGGCGAGATGCCTGGCAACGACGAACTGCGCGCGCTGATCCGCAAGGGCACGATCGCGGTCAAGTTCTTCCCGATGTTCTGCGGCTCGGCCTTCAAGAACAAGGGCGTGCAGCCGCTGCTCGACGCCGTCGTCGACTATCTGCCGGCGCCGAACCAGGTTCCGGACATCAAGGGCGTCGATCCGAAGACGGAAGCCGAGATCACCCGCAAGTCGTCCGACGACGAGCCGCTGTCGATGCTCGCGTTCAAGATCATGAACGATCCTTTCGTCGGTTCGCTCACCTTCTGCCGCATCTATTCGGGCAAGCTCTCCAAGGGCATCTCGCTCGACAACACGGTGAAGGGCAAGAAGGAGCGCATCGGCCGCATGCTGCAGATGCACTCCAACTCGCGCGAGGACATAGAGGAGGCGTTCGCAGGCGACATCGTCGCGCTGGCCGGTCTCAAGGACACGACCACCGGCGACACGCTCTGCGACCCGCTGAAGCCGGTCATCCTGGAGCGGATGGAGTTCCCCGATCCGGTCATCCAGATCGCGATCGAGCCCAAGACCAAGGGCGACCAGGAGAAGATGGGCCTCGCGCTCAACCGCCTGGCCGCTGAGGATCCGTCCTTCCGCGTCAAGACCGACGAGGAGTCCGGCCAGACGATCATCGCGGGCATGGGTGAACTGCACCTCGACATCATCGTCGACCGCATGCGTCGCGAGTTCAAGGTCGAGGCGAACGTGGGCGCGCCGCAGGTGGCCTATCGCGAGACGATCACGCGTCCTGCGGAAATCGACTACACCCACAAGAAGCAGACCGGCGGCACGGGCCAGTTCGCCCGCGTCAAGATCATCTTCGAGCCGAACCCCGAGGGCGAGGACTTCGTGTTCGAGTCCAAGATCATCGGCGGTTCGGTGCCGAAGGAGTACATTCCGGGCGTCCAGAAGGGCATCCAGAGCGTCATGTCCTCGGGTCCGGTCGCCGGCTTCCCGATGCTGGGCGTGAAGGCCACGCTGATCGACGGCGCGTTCCACGACGTCGACTCCTCGGTTCTCGCCTTCGAGATCGCCTCCCGCGCGGCTTTCCGCGAGGGTGCACAGAAGGCGGGCGCGCAGCTGCTCGAGCCGATCATGAAGGTCGAGGTCGTGACGCCGGAGGATTACGTGGGCTCGGTCATCGGCGACCTGAACTCCCGCCGCGGCCAGATCCAGGGCCAGGAAGCGCGCGGCAACGCCACCGTCATCAACGCGATGGTGCCGCTCGCCAACATGTTCAAGTACGTCGACAACCTGCGCTCGATGTCGCAGGGCCGCGCCCAGTACACGATGCTGTTCGATCACTACGAACCGGTGCCGAACGCCGTGGCGCAGGAAATCCAGAAGAAATACGCATAAGATCCCGCGGGATTGGCAGTAAACCGAATTCAACGCCCCTCGCGGGCTCGAGAAATGGAGACCTCACATGGCAAAAGGTAAATTCGAGCGCACCAAGCCTCATGTGAACATCGGCACGATCGGTCACGTCGACCATGGCAAGACGTCCCTGACGGCTGCGATCACGAAGTACTTCGGCGAGTTCAAGGCGTACGACCAGATCGACGCCGCTCCGGAGGAGAAGGCGCGCGGCATCACGATCTCGACGGCGCACGTGGAATACGAGACGGCGGCGCGTCACTACGCCCACGTCGACTGCCCGGGCCACGCCGACTACGTGAAGAACATGATCACCGGTGCCGCACAGATGGACGGCGCGATCCTGGTGGTTTCGGCCGCCGACGGCCCGATGCCGCAGACGCGCGAGCACATCCTGCTCGCCCGCCAGGTCGGCGTTCCGTCGATCGTGGTGTTCCTCAACAAGGTCGACCTGGTCGACGATCCGGAGCTTCTGGAGCTGGTCGAGCTCGAGGTTCGCGAGCTCCTGTCGATGTACGAATTCCCGGGCGACGAGATCCCGATCGTTCCGGGCTCGGCCGTGTGCGCGCTCGAGGACAAGCAGAAGGAGATCGGCGAGGACGCGGTGCGCAAGCTGATGGAGGCGGTCGACGCCTACATCCCGACGCCCGAGCGCCCGGTCGACCAGCCCTTCCTGATGCCGATCGAGGACGTGTTCTCGATCTCTGGCCGCGGCACGGTGGTGACGGGCCGCGTCGAGCGCGGCATCGTGAAGGTCGGCGAGACGGTCGAGATCGTGGGCATCCGCCCGACGACGTCGACGACGGTGACGGGCGTGGAGATGTTCCGCAAGCTGCTCGACCAGGGCCAGGCGGGCGACAACATCGGCGCGCTGCTGCGCGGCGTGGACCGCGAGGGCGTGGAGCGCGGCCAAGTGCTGTGCAAGCCGGGCTCGGTGAAGCCGCACACCAAGTTCAAGGCCGAGGTCTACATCCTGACCAAGGACGAGGGCGGCCGCCACACGCCGTTCTTCACCAACTACCGTCCGCAGTTCTACTTCCGCACGACCGACGTGACGGGCGTGGTGACGCTGCCGGAAGGCACGGAGATGGTGATGCCGGGCGACAACCTGGCCGTGGACGTGACGCTGATCGTGCCGATCGCCATGGAGGAGAAGCTGCGCTTCGCCATCCGTGAAGGCGGCCGCACCGTCGGCTCGGGCATCGTCGCCACCATCGTCGAGTAACAAGAAGAAGAAACGGTCTGTCGCGGGCGGGCATCGCCCGCGCCCGCGAAAGATCTGAAGGAATTGACGCATGAACGGTCAGAACATCCGCATTCGCCTGAAAGCGTTCGACCATCGCGTTCTCGACGCTTCCACGCGCGAGATCGTCTCGACGGCCAAGCGTACCGGTGCCAGCGTCCGCGGCCCGGTGCCGCTGCCGACGCGGATCGAAAAATTCACGGTCAACCGCTCGCCGCACATCGACAAGAAGAGCCGCGAGCAGTTCGAGATGCGTACCCACAAGCGGCTCCTCGACATCGTCGATCCGACGCCGCAGACGGTGGACGCTCTCATGAAGCTCGACCTCGCCGCCGGCGTCGACGTCGAGATCAAGCTCTAAGCAGCGGGCAAAAGGCAGGCAGGGGTTACCCGGGCCTGGAACCCTGAAAAGGAATTCGAACCGATGCGTTCAGGTGTTATCGCACAGAAAATCGGGATGACGCGCATCTACAACGACGCGGGCGAACACGTGCCCGTCACGGTCCTCCGGATGGAGAGCTGCCAGGTCGTTGCACAGCGCACCCAGGAGAAGAACGGCTACACCGCCGTGCAGCTCGGCGTCGGGCTGGCCAAGGTGAAGAACACGTCGAAGTCGATGCGCGGCCATTTCGCCACCGCATCGGTCGAGCCGAAGTCGAAGGTCGCCGAGTTCCGCGTCTCCCCCGAGTACATGCTCGAGGTCGGCTCGGAGATCACCGTCGACCACTTCGTCGCGGGTCAGAAGGTCGACGTGACGGGAACCACCATCGGCAAGGGCTTCCAGGGCGTCATCAAGCGTCACAATTTCGGTGGCGGCCGCGCGACGCACGGCAACTCGGTGTCGCACCGCACGCACGGTTCGACCGGCCAGCGCCAGGACCCGGGCAAGGTGTTCAAGGGCAAGAAGATGGCCGGCCACATGGGCGACACCCGCGTCACCACGCAGAACGTCGAGATCGTCTCGACCGACGCGGATCGCGGCCTGATCCTCATCCGCGGCGCCGTTCCCGGTTCCAAGGGTGCCTGGATCCTCGTTCGCGACGCGGTCAAGGCCTCTCTGCCCGACAATGCGCCGAAGCCGGCTGCGCTGCGGGCCAAGAATGAAGCTCCGGCCGTCGAAGGAGCCGCGTGATGGACATCAAGATTACGACGCTGAGCGGCGGTGACGCCGGGCAGGTTTCGCTCTCCGACGAGATCTTCGGTCTCGACCCGCGTGAGGACATCCTGCAGCGCGTGGTGCGCTGGCAGCTCGCCAAGAAGCACCAGGGCACGCACAAGGCCAAGGGGCGTTCCGAAATCGCTCGCACCGGCGCCAAGATGTACAAGCAGAAGGGAACGGGCCGCGCCCGCCACCATTCCGCCCGCGCACCGCAGTTCCGCGGCGGCGGCAAGGCTCACGGCCCGGTCGTGCGCAGCCACGAGCATGATCTTCCCAAGAAGGTCCGCGCCCTCGGCCTCAAGCACGCGCTGTCGGCGAAGGCGAAGTCGTCGAGCCTGATCGTCGTCGACGAGCTGGCGCTGAGCGAGGCCAAGACGAAGGCGCTGATGCAGAGCCTGTCGTCGCTCGGCCTGTCGAACGCGCTGATGATCGGCGGTGCCGAAGTCGACGCCGGCTTCAAGCGCGCCGCGGCCAACATCCCGAACATCGACGTGCTGCCGATCCAGGGCATCAACGTCTACGACATTCTGCGCCGCGGCACGCTCGTCCTCTCGAAGGCGGCGGTCGAGGCACTCGAGGAGCGCTTCAAATGACTGACCTTCGCCACTACGACGTGATCGTCAGCCCGGCGATCACCGAAAAGTCCACGATGGCCTCCGAGTTCAACCAGGTGGTCTTCAACGTCGCCCGCAAGGCGACGAAGCCGGAGATCAAGGCCGCGGTCGAGGCGCTGTTCGGGGTCAAGGTGCGCGCCGTCAACACCCAGGTCCGCAAGGGCAAGGTGAAGCGCTTCCGCGGCACCGTCGGTCGTCTGAGCGACGTCAAGAAGGCGGTCGTGACGCTGGCCGAAGGCCACTCCATCGACGTCGCAACCGGTCTCTGAGAGGCTTGAGGTAACGATATGGCACTCAAGAAGTACAATCCGGTGACGCCCAGCCAGCGCCAGCTGGTGATCGTCGACCGCTCCGGCCTCTACAAGGGCAAGCCGGTCAAGGGCCTCACCGAGGGCCTGACCAAGTCCGGCGGGCGCAACAATTACGGCCGCGTGACCGCCCGCTTCATCGGCGGCGGTCACAAGCGCACCTACCGCATCATCGACTTCAAGCGCCGCAAGTTCGACATGGTGGCGACGGTGGAGCGGCTGGAATACGACCCGAACCGCACCGCCTTCATCGCGCTGATCCGCTACGAGGACGGCGAGCTCTCCTACATCCTGGCGCCGCAGCGCCTGGTGGCGGGCGACAAGGTGATCGCCGGCGAGAGCGCGGACGTGAAGCCCGGCAACGCGATGCCGCTGTCGGCGATGCCGGTCGGCACGATCGTCCACAATGTCGAGCTGAAGCCGGGCAAGGGCGGCCAGATCGCCCGTTCGGCCGGTGCCTACGTCCAGCTGGTCGGCCGCGACCAGGGCATGGCGATCCTGCGCCTGAACTCGGGCGAGCAGCGCATCGTCCACGGCTCGTGCATGGCGACCGTCGGCGCGGTGTCGAACCCCGACCACGGCAACATCAACGACGGCAAGGCGGGCCGCAGCCGCTGGCGCGGCAAGCGCCCGCACAACCGCGGCGTGTCGATGAACCCGGTCGACCATCCGCACGGCGGCGGCGAGGGCCGCACCTCCGGCGGTCGTCATCCTGTCTCCCCGTGGGGCAAGCCGACGAAGGGCAAGCGGACGCGGTCCAACAAGGCGACCGACAAGTTCATCATGCGCTCGCGCCACGCGCGCAAGAGCTAAGAAGAGGTAGAGACGTGACCCGTTCAGTCTGGAAAGGCCCGTTCATCGACGGCTATCTGCTGAAGAAGGCAGAGAAGGTCCGTGACAGCGGCCGCAACGAGGTGATCAAGATGTGGAGCCGCCGCTCCACCATCCTGCCGCAGTTCGTCGGCCTCACCTTCGGTGTCTACAACGGCCAGAAGCACATCCCCGTCAACGTGTCGGAAGACATGGTCGGGCACAAGTTCGGCGAGTTCTCGCCGACCCGGACCTATTACGGGCACGGCGCCGACAAGAAGTCGAAGAGGAAGTAATCATGGGCAAGGCCAAAGCTCCGCGCAGGCTTGCTGACAACGAAGCGCGCGCCGTGCTGCGCACGATCCGCGTCAGCCCGCAGAAGCTCAATCTCGTCGCCGCGCTCATCCGCGGCAAGAAGGTGGCGACCGCGCTCGCCGAACTGGAGTTCTCGCGCAAGCGCATCGCCGAGACCGTGCGCAAGACGCTCGAGTCGGCCATCGCCAACGCCGAGAACAACCATGACCTCGACGTCGATTCGCTGGTCGTCGCCGAGGCCTATGTCGGCAAGTCGATCGTCATGAAGCGCTTCCACGCCCGTGGCCGCGGCCGCGCCAGCCGTATCGAGAAGCCGTTCTCGCACCTGACCATCGTCGTGCGCGAAGTCGAAGAGCAAGTGGAGGCTGCCTGATGGGCCAGAAAGTCAACCCGATCGGCCTGCGCCTCGGGATCAACCGGACCTGGGACTCGCGCTGGTACGCCAACACCGGCGAGTACGGCAAGCTGCTCCACGAGGACATCAAGATCCGCAAGTATCTGATGAACGAGCTGAAGCAGGCGGCGATCTCGAAGGTCGTGATCGAGCGTCCGCACAAGAAGTGCCGCGTGACGATCCATGCCGCGCGTCCGGGCCTGATCATCGGCAAGAAGGGCGCCGACATCGAGAAGCTTCGCAAGAAGCTGATGGAGATGACGAAGTCCGAGACGCATCTGAACATCGTCGAGGTGCGCAAGCCCGAGATCGACGCCACGCTGATCGCGCAGTCGATCTCGCAGCAGCTCGAGCGCCGCATCGCCTTCCGCCGCGCCATGAAGCGCGCGGTGCAGTCGGCCATGCGTCTCGGCGCAGAAGGCATCCGCATCAACTGCTCGGGCCGCCTCGGCGGCGCGGAGATCGCGCGCATGGAGTGGTACCGCGAGGGTCGCGTTCCGCTGCACACGCTGCGCGCCGACGTCGACTACGGCACGTCCGAGGCGAACACCGCCTACGGCATCTGCGGCGTCAAGGTGTGGGTGTTCAAGGGCGAGATCCTCGAGCACGACCCGATGGCGTCGGAGCGGCGCGCGACCGAGGGCGAAGCGTCTTCGGGTGGCGGCGGTCGCCGTCGCGAGCGCGAGCACGCCTGAGCGGCAACTGGATTGAATTCGGAGTAGACAGAGATGCTGCAGCCAAAGCGCACGAAGTTCCGCAAGCAGTTCAAGGGCCGTATCCATGGCGCTGCGAAGGGCGGGACGAACCTGGATTTCGGCGCTTTCGGATTGAAGGCGCTGGAGCCCGAGCGCGTCACCGCGCGCCAGATCGAGGCGGCCCGCCGCGCGATCACGCGTGAGATGAAGCGCCAGGGCCGCGTCTGGATCCGCGTGTTCCCGGACGTTCCGGTGACCTCGAAGCCGACCGAAGTCCGCATGGGCAAGGGCAAGGGTTCGGTGGATTACTGGGCCTGCCGGGTGAAGCCGGGTCGCGTGATGTTCGAGATCGACGGGGTCTCCGAGGTCATCGCACGCGAGGCGCTGCGCCTCGGCGCCGCCAAGCTGCCGGTCAGGACGCGCTTCGTACAGCGCATTGCGGAATAGGGAAGGGCGACAGATGAAAGCCTCCGACGTCCGGGCCAAGTCGCCCGACCAGCTCAACGACGAACTCGCCAGCCTGAAGAAGGAGCAGTTCAACCTGCGCTTCCAGAAGGCCACCGGCCAGCTCGAGAAGACAGCGCGCGTGAAGGAAGTCCGCCGGGACATCGCGCGCATCAAGACCATCGCCGCCGAGAAGTCGGCCGGCAAGAAGGCTTAAGGACAAGACCATGCCAAAGCGCATCCTGCAGGGCACCGTCGTCAGCGACAAGAACGACAAGACGGTCGTCGTCAAGGTCGAACGCCGCTTCACGCATCCCGTGATGAAGAAGACCGTTCGCATGTCGAAGAAGTACAAGGCGCACGACGAGACCAACGCCCACAAGGTCGGCGACCAGGTGTTCATCCAGGAATCGAAGCCGATTTCGAAGGACAAGTGCTGGGTCGTCCTGACCGAGGCGCAGGCCGAAGCGCAGGCATAACGAAAACAATGGACGGCCGTCGGGCGGGCGCCCGCGAGCCGGTGAAGAAGAAGGCGGCCAGTCATGATTCAGATGCAGACTAACCTCGACGTTGCCGACAATTCCGGCGCACGTCGTGTCATGTGCATCAAGGTGCTCGGCGGTTCCAAGCGCAAGTACGCTTCGGTCGGCGACATCATCGTCGTGTCGATCAAGGAAGCCATTCCGCGGGGCAAGGTCAAGAAGGGCGACGTGATGAAGGCGGTGGTGGTTCGCACCGCCAAGGACATCCGCCGCGCCGACGGCAGCGTGATCCGGTTCGACAAGAATGCCGCGGTCCTCGTCGACAACAAGAAGGAGCCGGTCGGCACCCGTATCTTCGGACCGGTTCCGCGCGAGCTGCGCGCCAAGAACCACATGAAGATCATCTCGCTCGCGCCGGAAGTGCTGTAAGGAGCCCGACCAATGCAGAAGATTCGCAAGGGCGACAAGGTCGTCGTGCTCGCCGGCAAGGACAAGGGCCGCACCGGCGAGGTCCTGCGCATGATGCCGTCCGAGGACAAGGCGATCGTGCGCGGCATCAACATCATCCGTCGCCACCAGAGGCAGACCCAGACCACGGAAGGCGGCATCATTTCCAAGGAAGCGCCCATCCACGTCTCCAACATCGCGATCGCCGATCCCAAGGACGGCAAGCCGACCCGCATCGGCTTCGAGGTGAAGGACGGCAAGAAGGTGCGCGTTGCCAAGCGTTCGGGAGCCTCGATCGATGTCTAATACAGCCTACGAGCCGCGCCTGAAGGCCGTCTACCGCGACACCATCCGCAAGGCGCTGCAGGAGCAGTTCAAGTACGAGAACGAGATGCAGATCCCGCGTCTCGACAAGATCGTCATCAACATGGGCGTGGGCGAGGCGACGGCGGATTCGAAGAAGCCGTCCGTGGCGGCGGCCGATCTCGCCATGATCGCCGGCCAGAAGCCGGTGGTTACGCGTGCCCGCACGTCGATCGCCGGCTTCAAGGTTCGCGAGAACATGCCGATCGGCGCGAAGGTGACGCTTCGCAAGGAGCGCATGTACGAGTTCCTGGATCGCCTGATCACGATCGCGCTGCCGCGCGTTCGCGACTTCCGCGGTCTCAATCCGAAGAGCTTCGACGGCCGCGGCAATTTCGCCATGGGCGTCAAGGAGCACATCGTGTTCCCGGAGATCAACTACGACAAGGTCGATCAGATCTGGGGCATGGACATCATCGTTTGTACGACTGCCAGGACGGATGACGAGGCCCGGGCGCTGCTCAAGGCCTTCAACTTCCCCTTCCGGCAGTAACGGCGGCGATAGAAGGATTTAACGAGAATGGCAAAGACCAGCTCAGTCGAGAAGAACAACAAGCGGCGCAAGCTCGTGGACCGGTATGCCGCCAAGCGCAAGGCGCTGAAGGCGATCATCATGAACCAGGATCTTCCTCTCGAGGACCGGTTCCGCGCCCAGCTGAAGCTCGCCGCGCTGCCGCGCAATTCCGCGCGCAACCGCATCCGCAACCGCTGCGAGGTCACGGGTCGCCCGCGCGCCTATTATCGCAAGCTGAAGATGTCGCGTATCGCACTGCGCGAACTCGGCTCGCTCGGGCTGGTCCCGGGCCTGGTCAAGTCGAGCTGGTAAGGAGCACGAACCATGTCCATGAGCGATCCTCTCGGCGATATGCTGACCCGCATCCGCAACGCGATCGGCCGCCGCAAGACCAAGGTCTCGACCCCCGCGTCGAAGCTGCGCGCCCGCGTTCTCGAGGTGCTGAAGAGCGAAGGCTATATCCGCGACTACAGCCAGACCGACTTCGACAACGGCAAGTCGGAGATCGAGATCGAGCTGAAGTATTTCGACGGCGTGCCGGTGATCCGCGAGATCGCCCGCGTCTCGAAGCCGGGCCGTCGCGTCTACGTCTCGGCCAAGACCATTCCGCAGGTCGCGAACGGCCTCGGCATCTCGATCCTGTCGACGCCGAAGGGCGTGATGGCCGATCACGAGGCGCGCGAGCAGAACGTCGGCGGCGAAGTGCTCTGCCGGATCTTCTGATCCGGCGGGCATGAGATAGGAACAGGAACGAGGACAGGACCATGTCTCGTATTGGCAAGAAACCCGTATCGGTGCCGCAGGGCGTGACCGCCTCCGTCGACGGTCAGACCGTCACGGCGAAGGGCCCGAAGGGCGAGCTGAAATTCGTCGTCAACGACGAAGTGCTGGTGAAGATGGAAGACGGCTCGATCGCCGTCGATCCGCGCGACCAGTCGAAGCTGTCCCGCTCGAAGTGGGGCATGTCCCGCACGCAGATCGCCAACATCCTGGCGGGCGTGAAGGACGGCTTCGAGAAGAAGCTCGAGATCACCGGTGTCGGCTATCGCGCCAGCATGCAGGGAAAGAACCTGCAGTTGGCTCTTGGCTTCAGCCACGACGTCGTCTACCAGACGCCCGAAGGCATCACCATCGCGACGCCGAAGCCGACGGAGATCGTCGTGACCGGGATCGACAAGCAGAAGGTCGGCCAGGTGGCGGCGGAGATCCGCGAGTATCGCGGCCCCGAGCCCTACAAGGGCAAGGGCGTCCGCTATGCGGGCGAGAAGATCGTCCGCAAGGAAGGCAAGAAGAAGTAACGCCGCGGGCAGCGGTCGCGGGAGGCATGGGCCTACCGCACGGGGCCGCACCCGTCTTTTGAAGGCAAGGACGAAGACACATGGCTTCCAAGGATTCCACGACGCGGCGTGCCGCGCGCATCCGCAAGCAGATCAAGAAGGTCGCGAACGGCAGGCCGCGCCTGTCCGTGCATCGGTCGTCGAAGCACATCTACGCGCAGATCATCGACGACACGAAGGGCCATACCCTGGCCTCCGCCTCGTCGCTCGAGCCGGATCTGAAGGGTTCGCTGAAGACCGGCGCCGACACGTCGGCCGCCGCTGCCGTCGGCAAGCTCGTCGCCGAGCGTGCCGTCAAGGCCGGCGTGACCCAGGTCGTGTTCGACCGCGGCGCCTACATCTACCACGGCCGCGTCAAGGCGCTGGCCGATGCCGCCCGCGAAGGCGGTCTGAGCTTCTGATCTTTCGCCGCCGTCGGGCACAGATCCCGCGGCATTCATCAACCCGTGCTCCCGGAAAAGAACAAGGAACGAGGATATGGCACAGGAACGCAGGGACGGCGGCCGCGGCCGCGACCGCGAGCGTGAGGAACGCGACGACGGCATGGTGGACAAGCTCGTCCACATCAACCGCGTCGCCAAGGTCGTCAAGGGCGGCCGGCGATTCGGCTTCGCCGCACTCGTCGTCGTCGGCGACCAGAAGGGCCGCGTCGGTTTCGGCCACGGCAAGGCGCGCGAAGTGCCGGAGGCGATCCGCAAGGCCACCGAGGCGGCCAAGCGCGACATGATCTTCGTGCCGCTGCGCGGCGGTCGCACGCTGCATCACGACGTCGCCGGCCGCCATGGCGCGGGCCGCGTGCTGCTGCGCACGGCCAAGGCCGGTACCGGCATCATCGCGGGCGGCCCGATGCGTGCCGTCTTCGAGACGCTCGGCATGCACGACGTCGTGGCCAAGTCGATGGGGTCGTCGAACCCCTACAACATGGTGCGCGCGACCTTCGATGCCTTGAAGCACCAGATGCATCCGAAGGACATCGCGGCGCAGCGCGGCATCAAGTATTCCGCGATCCAGAGCCGCCGCGGCGCGGCCGTCGCCGACGAATAGTCCGCGGACGGCGAGAAGGAACACGCACATGGCTGAGAACAAGAAGACCGTCACGGTCGAGCAGATCGGCAGCCCGATCCGCCGCCCTTCCGAGCAGCGCGCGACGCTGGCCGGCCTGGGCCTGAACAAGATGCACCGCCGCCGGACTCTCGAGGACACTCCTTCGGTCCGCGGCATGATCGCGAAAGTGCAGCACCTCGTCCGCGTCGTGGACGAGGCTTGACTGACGCGGGAGAAAGATCATGAAACTCAACGAACTCCGCGACAAGGACGGGGCGACCCACGCCAGGAAGCGCCTGGGGCGCGGCATCGGCTCGGGCTCCGGCAAGACCGCAGGCCGCGGCGTCAAGGGTCAGAAGGCGCGTTCGGGCGTCGCCATCAACGGCTTCGAGGGCGGCCAGATGCCGCTCTATCGCCGCCTTCCCAAGCGCGGCTTCAAGAACGTCTTCGCGAAGGACTACAACGTCGTGTCGCTCGGTCGCGTTCAGGTCGCCATCGATGCCGGCAAGCTCGACGCGTCGGAGACCGTGACGGAAGCATCGCTGATCAAGGCCGGCGTCCTGCGCCGGGCGAAGGACGGCGTCCGCCTCCTGTCGGACGGCGAGCTGAAGGGGAAGGTCGCGTTCGACGTGGCCGGTGCCTCCAAGGCCGCCATCGAGAAGGTCGAGAAGGCCGGCGGGTCGGTGAAGGTTCCGCAGAAGGCCGCCGAGTAAGGTGGCTTCGCGGCTCTCGCCGTCGCTTGCATGATGGCGGGCCGGAGCCTATTTCCGGACTTCGCAGTTGCGCGCCGCCCCTTCGGGCGGCTCGTCTGCGTCACGAAGCGGAGAATTTTCCATGGCATCTGCTGCTGAGCAACTCGCCTCCAATCTGAATTTCTCGGCCTTCGCCAAGGCCGAGGATCTGAAGAAGCGGATCTGGTTCACGCTCGGCGCCCTGCTGGTCTACCGCCTCGGTACCTACATCCCCATCCCGGGCATCAATCCCGATGCCTTCGCGCAGGCCTTCTCGCAGCAGGCGGGCGGCGTGCTTGGCATGTTCAACATGTTCGCGGGCGGTGCCGTCGAGCGCATGGCGATCTTCGCGCTCGGCATCATGCCCTACATCTCCGCCTCCATCATCATGCAGCTCATGACGTCGGTGATCCCGACGCTCGAGCAGCTGAAGAAAGAGGGCGAGCAGGGCCGCAAGGTCATCAACCAGTACACCCGTTACGGAACGGTGCTGCTCGCGACCGTCCAGGCTTACGGTATCGCCGTCGGCCTCGAAAGCGGCGCCGGCATCGTCACGGATCCGGGCTGGTTCTTCAAGGTTTCAGCCGTCATCACGCTCGTGGGCGGCACGATGTTCCTGATGTGGCTCGGCGAGCAGATCACCGCGCGGGGCATCGGCAACGGCATCTCGCTCATCATCTTCGCCGGCATCGTGGCCGGCCTGCCGAAGGCGATCGGTGGAACGCTGGAACTCGGCCGCACCGGTGCGCTGTCGACCGGCATCATCCTGGCGATCATCATCATCGCCATCGCCTGCATCGGCTTCATCGTCTTCTTCGAGCGGGCCCAGCGTCGGCTGCTGATCCAGTATCCGAAGCGCCAGGTGGGCAACCGGATGTTCCAGGGCGACACCTCGCACCTGCCGCTGAAGCTCAACACGGCCGGCGTCATCCCCCCGATCTTCGCCTCGTCGCTTCTCCTCCTGCCCGCGACGCTCGCCGGATTCTCCGATTCAACGACGCTGCCGTCCTGGGCGAATTCCGTGCTCGCCACCCTCGGGCACGGCCAGCCGCTGTACATGATCCTGTATGCGTCGCTGATCGGGTTCTTCGCCTTCTTCTACACGGCGATCGTCTTCAACCCGAAGGACACCGCCGACCAGCTGAAGAAGCATTCCGGCTTCATTCCGGGCTACCGGCCGGGCGAGCGGACCGCGGAGTACATCGACTACGTCCTGACGCGCATCACCGTCGTCGGCGCGATCTACCTCATCCTCATCTGTCTGCTTCCGGAATTTCTCATCTCGGCGACTGGCGTTCCGTTCTACCTTGGTGGTACTTCGCTTCTGATCGTCGTCAGTGTTACCCTCGATACGGTGGCGCAGGTTCAGGGTCACCTGATCGCGCACCAGTACGAGGGGCTGATCAAGAAGTCGAAGCTCCGCGGAGGAAAGAGAGGGAAATGAGGCTGATACTGCTCGGCCCGCCGGGGGCGGGGAAGGGGACGCAGGCGCAGCGGCTGGTGGAGAGGCACGGGATACCGCAGCTTTCCACGGGTGACATGCTGCGTGCGGCAGTGAAGGCCGAGACCGATGTCGGCAAGCGCGCCAAGGCGGTGATGGATGCGGGCGAGCTCGTGTCCGACGACATCGTGAACGCGATCGTTTCGGAACGGATCGACGCGCCGGACTGCGCGAACGGCTTCATCCTGGACGGCTATCCGCGGACACTCGCCCA
The DNA here is from genome assembly GCF_014495845.1 of Aquibium microcysteis. Classification (NCBI taxonomy): domain Bacteria; kingdom Pseudomonadati; phylum Pseudomonadota; class Alphaproteobacteria; order Hyphomicrobiales; family Phyllobacteriaceae; genus Aquibium; species Aquibium microcysteis. The sequence continues at coordinate 1,965,639 of NZ_CP061080.1, read as the reverse complement.
GGCGGACGCCGTCGAGGCGATGCTGTCGGCCAAGGGGATGGGCCTCGACATCGCGATCGAACTCGTCGTCGACGACAAGGCGCTGGTCGGGCGCATCGTCAAGCGTGCCGACGAGGCGAAGGCGGCCGGGCTGCCGGTGCGCAAGGACGACAATCCGGCGGTGTTCGAGGAACGCCTTCGCGAGTATTACAAGAAGACGGCGCCGCTGATCGGCTACTACCATGCGAAGGGGCTGCTCACCGGCGTCGACGGCATGGACGAGATGGACTCCGTCACGATGCAGATCGAGCGCCTGCTCGACGGCGTCGCCCGGAAAAACTGAGTTCGGCCCGTTGACGGGACGTGCGCGCTGGACTATAGCGCCACGTCTTCCGCTCGCACAGGCGTCCAGCCGGGCCGCACAGGCTCGGCTTCGTCGTTGGAAGACAACACCCGCAGGGGCCGGCCTCCACCGGACGCGGGGCAACAACAAAGCGCCGGTCCGCCGGCCCAGATGGAGAGAGACATGGCCCGTATCGCTGGCGTCAACATTCCGACCAACAAGCGCGTCGTCATCGCGCTGCAGTACATCCACGGCATCGGCGCCAAGTTCGCCCAGGAGATCGTGGAGAAGGTCGGTATCCCGGCCGAGCGCCGCGTCCATCAGCTGACCGACGCCGAGGTGCTGCAGATCCGCGAGACCATCGACCGCGACTATCGCGTCGAGGGCGACCTGCGCCGCGAGACGTCCATGAACATCAAGCGGCTGATGGATCTCGGCTGCTACCGCGGCCTGCGTCACCGCCGCTCGCTGCCGGTCCGCGGCCAGCGCACGCACACCAATGCCCGCACCCGCAAGGGTCCGGCCAAGGCGATCGCCGGCAAGAAGAAGTAATTCAGCGAGTAGCGAATGAGCGAATAGCGAATAGTTGGGCAGAGCCTTTCCATTCGCCATTCGCCAGCAATCATTCGCTCCTCTGGTGTAGCCGCTGGCATTACGGCGGCGTCGATATCGAGAGAAAGGACCAGCATGGCCAAGGAAGCCGCCCGCGTTCGTCGCCGCGAACGCAAGAACATCTCGTCGGGCGTTGCCCACGTGAATTCGACCTTCAACAACACGATGATCACGATCACCGACGCCCAGGGCAACGCGATCGCCTGGTCTTCGGCCGGGGCGCAGGGCTTCAAGGGCTCGCGCAAGTCGACCCCCTTCGCGGCCCAGATGGCTGCCGAGGACTGCGCCAAGAAGGCGCAGGAGCACGGCATGCGCCAGCTCGAGGTCGAGGTGTCGGGGCCCGGTTCGGGCCGTGAGTCGGCGCTGCGCGCGCTTCAGGCCGCAGGGTTCACGATCTCGTCGATCCGCGACGTGACGCCGATCCCGCACAATGGCTGCCGGCCGCGCAAGAAGCGCCGCGTCTAACGGTGTTTTTCGATTGCCGCAAGGGCGCCCTCCCGCGCCCCTCTACGGTTCTCCAGATCGCCCGCCACGATTGGATGGTGGCGGGGAAACGGAAGGACAGACCATGATCCAGAAAAACTGGCAGGAACTGATCAAGCCCAACAAGATCGAGTTCTCGTCCAAGAAGAAGACGCTCACCACGCTCGTCGCCGAGCCGCTGGAGCGTGGCTTCGGCCTGACGCTCGGCAACGCGCTGCGCCGCGTGCTCCTGTCGTCGCTGCGCGGCGCCGCCGTGACGGCGGTGCAGATCGATGGCGTCCTGCACGAATTCTCCTCGATCGCCGGCGTGCGCGAGGACGTGACCGACATCATCCTGAACATCAAGGAAATCGCCATCAAGATGGAAGGCGACGGGCCCAAGCGCATGGTCGTGCGCAAGCAGGGTCCGGGCGTCGTCACCGCCGGTGACATCCAGACGGTGGGCGACGTCGAGATCCTGAACCCCGACCACGTGATCTGCACGCTCGACGAGGGCGCCGAGATCCGCATGGAGTTCACGGTCGACACCGGCAAGGGCTACGTCCCTGCCGAGCGCAACCGCGCGGAGGACGCCCCGATCGGTCTCATTCCGGTCGACAGCCTGTATTCGCCGGTCAAGAAGGTCTCCTACAAGGTCGAGAACACCCGCGAGGGCCAGGTGCTTGACTACGACAAGCTGACCATGTCGATCGAGACTGACGGGTCGATTTCGGGCGAGGATGCGGTCGCGTTCGCGGCGCGGATCCTGCAGGACCAGCTCGGCCTCTTCGTCAACTTCGACGAGCCGCAGAAGGCCCAGCCCGAGGAGGCGGTCACCGAACTCGCCTTCAATCCGGCGCTGCTCAAGAAGGTGGACGAACTCGAACTCTCTGTCCGTTCGGCCAACTGCCTGAAGAACGACAACATCGTCTACATCGGCGACCTGATCCAGAAGACCGAGGCGGAGATGCTGCGCACCCCCAACTTCGGCCGCAAGTCGCTCAACGAGATCAAGGAAGTTCTCGCCGCGATGGGGCTCCATCTCGGCATGGAGGTCCAGGACTGGCCGCCGGAGAACATCGAAGATCTCGCCAAGCGTTACGAAGACCAGTATTGACCGCGAAGGGTGAGTAGCGGGTCGCGTCGAAGGATCGTCGCCCGCCGCTCACCATTCGCTTCCCAGACACTTGGCGCCGAGCGCCGAAACCCAGGAGACAAGCCATGCGCCATGGACGTTCCGGCCGCCGGCTGAACCGTACGTCGAGCCACCGCAAGGCCATGTTCACCAACATGGCCGCCTCGCTCATCGAGCACGAGCAGATCACGACCACGCTGCCCAAGGCAAAGGAGCTTCGTCCGATCGTGGAGAAGCTCGTTACGCTCGGCAAGCGCGGCGACCTTCATGCCCGCCGCCAGGCGATCTCGCAGGTCGGCAGCGCCGTGCTGGTCAAGCGCCTGTTCGACACGATCGCGCCGCGTTACGCCGAACGCAACGGCGGCTACCTGCGCATCATGAAGGCCGGCTTCCGCTTCGGCGACAACGCCGCGATGGCCGTGATCGAGTTCGTCGACCGCGACACGTCGGCCAAGGGCGCTGCTGACCGCGCCCGTGCGGAGGCCGAAGCGGCCGAGGCCGCCGAAGCAGCCTGATCGCTGCCTGCGATGTGATGCTCGAGAGGCCCCGCGGCGAAAGCCCGGGGCCTTTCGCCGTTCGGGGGAGCATTGGCGCGGCCCTGGCGTGCGCGCCGGTCCGGGAAGCAGGCGGCCGACGCCTTCCTATCCCCACAATGCTCGCCCTAAAGGACTATCGTTACCAGACGACGCGGAGAGAATCGCTATGGCAGCCATGGTTCCGGCTTTCGCACGCATCGCCCTTGCGGTGCTGTTGGTGGCGTCGCCAGTGACGGCGCCGCCGGCGATGGCCGAAGGCGGCCTGCGCGGATTCCTGGAAGACATCCTGCCGTTCGGCGGCAGCGACAGGCAGGCGCAACCGCCGCAGGCACCGGACGCGGTCGTGCCGCAGAGGGTTCCCGCGGCACCGGCGGCGCCGACGCAGACCGATGCCGTGCAGCGCCGCGTGCCCTTCGGGCAGGCGGAAGTACAGCTTTCCTTCGCGCCTCTCGTCCGCGAGACGGGTCCGGCCGTGGTCAACGTCTATGCCAAGCAACTCGTCCAGTCGCGCTCGCCCTTCGCCGGCGATCCCTTCTTCGAGCAGTTCTTCGGCCGCCAGCAGATGCCGCCACGGGTGCAGTCGTCACTGGGATCCGGCGTCCTCGTCGATCCCAGCGGAATCGTGGTCACCAATTTCCATGTCATTCGCGACGCGGACGAGGTGAGGGTGGCGCTGTCGGACGGGCGCGAGTTCGAGAGCGAGGTGCTGCTGAAGGACGAGTCGCTCGACCTCGCCGTGCTGAAGATCAACGGCAGCGAAGCCTTCCCGGTCGTGCCGATCGGTGATTCGGATGCGCTCGAGGTCGGCGACCTGGTGCTCGCCATCGGCAATCCCTTCGGCGTCGGGCAGACGACGACCAGCGGCATCGTCTCGGCGCTCGCCCGCAATCACATCGGCGTGTCGGACTTCGGGTTCTTCATCCAGACCGACGCGGCGATCAATCCCGGCAATTCCGGCGGCGCGCTGATCGACATGGCCGGGCGGCTCGTCGGCATCAACACCGCGATCTTCTCGCGCAGCGGCGGGTCGATCGGCATCGGCTTCGCTATACCGTCCAACATGGTCCGCGCCTTCGTGGAGGCCGCCAGGGCCGGCGAACAGAGCTTCGAGCGGCCGTTCCTCGGAGCGGAGTTCGACCAGGTGACACCGCAGATCGCCGAGGCGCTCGGCATGCCGCGGCCGCAGGGAGCGATCGTCACGGCCATCTATGCGGACGGTCCCGCGGAAGCGGCCGGCATCGAACCCGGCGACGTCGTGCTTGCGATGAACGGCGTGCCGATCCAGCACGTCGACGCGCTTGGCTACCGGCTGGCGACCCAGCCGCTCAACGCGACCGTCACCTTCGACGTCCTGTCGAAGGGCAGGCAGCGGGCGGTGTCGCTGACGCTCGTGCGCGCTCCGGAGGGGGCGTCCGCAGCAATGCTCGACATATCCGGCCAGAGCCCGTTCACCGGCGCGAAGGTCGCGGAGCTTTCGCCGCGACTCGCCCGCAAGCTCAGGCTGCGCGACGACACCCGCGGCGTCGTGATGGTGGAGGTACCGCGCAATTCGCCCGCGGCCGGCTTCGGCTTCCGCCCGGGCGACATCGTGCGCGAGGTCAACGGGACGGCGATCGACAGGCCCGAGACGCTGCAGAAGGCGGCCGCGGAGCGGACCCGGTGGTGGCGATTCACGGTCGATCGCAACGGCAACGTCATGCGACAGATGCTTCGCTACTGAACGGACGGGCGGGATGGCTGACCTCTTCGGCGGGAATGACGGACCCGCGGCACGACACCCTGCGCCGGGGGAGGCCGAGTCCTCTGCGCCGAGGCCGCTCGCCGAGACGCTGCGCCCCCGGCGCCTGTCGGAGGTCGTCGGGCAGGATCACCTGCTCGGAGCCGATTCGCCGATCAGCCGGATGATCGCGGCAAAGAAACTGTCGTCCTTCGTCCTGTGGGGTCCGCCCGGCACCGGCAAAACCACCATCGCGCGCCTGGTGGCAGCAGAAGCGGGGATCGAGTTCCTGCAGCTGTCGGCGGTCAATGCGGGCATCGCCGACCTCAGGAAGGTCATCGAGGCCGCGCGCCAGGTCCGGTCCGCGCTGGGGAAGCAGACGGCGCTCTTCATCGACGAGCTGCACCGCTTCAACCGCACGACGCAGGACGCGCTGCTGCCGCATGTCGAGGACGGCACGGTGGTGCTGATCGGCGCCACGACCGAGAATCCGAGCTTCAGCCTCGTGTCGGCGCTTCTGTCGCGGGCGCGGGTGCTGGTGGTCAACCGGCTGGAGCGCCAGGCGCTCGGCCTGCTGCTGGACCGCGCCGAGCGCCACCAGGACCGGCGGCTGCCGCTCGACGCGGACGCACGCGACGCTCTGATCGACATGGCCGACGGCGACGCGCGCTATCTGCTGAATCTCGCGGAGGACCTGCTCGGCCTGGCCGGCTCCGAAATCCTCGACGTCGCCGGGCTGGCGAGGACGGTCCAGAAGCGGGCGGCCGTCTACGACAAGGCGCAGGAGGGCCACTACAACCTGCTCAGCTGTTTCCACAAGACGCTGCGCGGCAGCGACGTTCAGGCGGCGCTCTACTGGGCCGCCCGGATGATCGCGGGCGGGGAAGATCCTGCAACCCTCTTTCGGCGCCTTGCCTGCGCGGCGTCCGAGGACGTGGGCATGGCCGATCCGCAGGCGATGCCGCAGGTCCTGTCGGCCTGGGATGCGTTCGAGCGGGTGGGCTGGCCCGAGGGACGGCTGTTTCTCGCCCAGGCGATCACCTATGTCGCCACGGCACCGAAGTCGAACGCAGCCTATCGCGGCTTCGATGCCGCGCTCGAACTGGCGCAGCGGACCGGGTCTCTTCCGCCGCCGAAGCACATTCTCAACGCGCCGACGAAGATGATGCGGGAACTCGGCTACGGCGCCGGATACCGGTACGACCACGACTTCCCGGATGCCTATTCGGGCCAGGAATATTTCCCGGACGAACTGACCGGCGCCGCGCGTCCGGAGTTCTATCGCCCGAACGAACGAGGCTTCGAACGCGACATCCGCAAGCGCCTCGATTTCTGGGAAAAGGCGCGGGCTCAGCGCAGGCGCGACTGACCGCGCGGGACGCGCGGACTACTTGCGCGCGTCCGCGGTCTCCGCCGGGCTCTCGCGCCCCAGGTAGTCCTCGACATAGGCGAGGCCGACGATCGTCATCAGGGCGGCGGCGATCGGTGTCGCCAGGGCGAGGCCGAGGATCCCGAAAAGCACGCCGAACAGCAGTTGCGCCGAGATGACGAGTGCGGGCGGCAGCGAGACCTTCTCCTGCTGGATCAGCGGCGTGACGACATAGCTCTCCAGGGCCTGCACGCCGAGATAGATCGCCAGCACGATCAGAACCATGGACAGACCGTCGGGGAGGGCGAGCAGCAGGGCCGGCGCGATGGCGAGCACCGGCCCGATGTTGGGTATGAAGGCCAGGAGGCCGGCGAGCAGCCCGAGCGCGAAGGCGAGCGGCACGCCGGCGAACCAGAGGCCGAATGCCGTCAGCACGCCGACCACGGTCATCGCCATCAGTTGTGCCGTGAGCCAGTTCCGCAGGGTCGCGGCCGTCGCGCGCAGGATCTCGTCGCCGCGCCTGCGGATCGAGGGCGCCAGCAGCAGCGTCAGCCCCTTGCGGTAGACCCCCGGATCGAGCGCGCCATAGAGCCCGATGAACAGAATGATCACGGCATTGCCGAGTGCGCCGAAAGTCGAGGAGACGGCCGTCAGGGCGGCACTGCGGCTTTCCGAAGAGGCGAGCGCCTCGGGTGACAGCCGGTCGAGAACGGCCGAACCCCACGAATAATCCGCCAGACGGTCGCGGAGCGTTTCGAAGGCCTGGGGTATCCGGCGGGTCAGTTCGTCGACCTGCGCGCCGATGGCGGGCGCCACCGCAAGCCCGAAGACCACGAGCGCCACCACGATGCAGAGCAGGAAGAGGCCGACCCCCCAGCCATCCGCAAGACCGAGCCTGGCGGCGAGCCAGTGGCCGCCGCCCTGGAGGAAGACGGCCAGCAGGATGCCTGCGAAGACTGTGAGGAGCACGTCGGGAACGAGCAGCAGCAGGATGGCAAGGACTGCGGCAAGCACGAGCAGCGAGATGGTCTGGCGCGACATGAAACCCCCCGTATCCTGCCGATAACGGGCGGCGGCGCCTCGGGTTGCTGCCCACCGGGAACAATCGCAGACGCGTCGCGCCTGCGCGCCGGGAGATTCCCGAAAGAGGAGCGGCGGCTGCGGATCGGGAGTTCGACGGCCTTTCGCCGGTCAGCCACCGCTTCGTGCCGCAGCCGGAATGCGAACGGCGGGGAGAAGGCTCTCGGAAGGTTCAGACGGCTGGAGCGGGTAGCGGGAATCGAACCCGCACCAAGAGCTTGGAAGGCTCATGTGATACCATTTCACCATACCCGCGGCGGCTGTTGTCCTACTCGACCCGTCGGGTGCGGTCAAGGACGGACATGGCTGCAGGCGCATCCTGGCGAAAGGCGGCAGCGCCGCCGGCAAAGAGAATCATTCCAATCCGCTCGTGGGTCGCGTTAGAGTGTTGGTCGAGGGCGGGTGGGGACCATGTCGGCACTGATCGCGATACCGACGCACGAGCGGGCGTCGCTCCTTCGGCACTGCCTGTCGACGGTCGCCGAGCTCGCGCTGCCGCCGGGCAGCGAAATCGTCGTCTTCGACGATGCGAGCCCGACCCTCGACGTGCCGGTGCTCCTGCGCGAGGCGGGGCTGCCTGCGCGATGCCGTCGCAGCGCGATGCGGGTCGGGCCGTCGCAGACGAGCTGCGCGATCTGGCGGCACTTCCTGGAAGGAGACCATCAGCATCTGCTGATCCTCGACAGCGACATGATCGCCAACCGGTCGGCCGTGATGGACGGGCTGAGGCTTCGCGATTCTTTCGGCGGACTCATCTCGCTCTACAATTCGCGAAATCATCCCGGCGTGCCTGACGGCGAGGACCGGCTGGCAAAGCGGACGGTCGGCAACGCCGGAACCTTGTGGACGCGGCCGCTCGCCGAACTGGTGATGGCCGAGCTGGGCAGCGACCCCGGGATCCTGAACGTCGACGACGCCTACAGCACCCTCTTCGGCCTTCGGAACGTGCCGATCGTCACGTTCGAACGCAGCCGGGTGCAGCACCTCGGGATCGTCGGGACCAACAACCGCTACTTCGGCGCGATGGAGCACGGTCTCTTCTTCCGGCCCGATTCGGAACGGCAATCTCTCGCCATCGTGGCGGTGTACGACGAGCTGATGAGCCGGCAGCAGCATTACGTCCGTCCGCCGCGGCAGTCGCTGTCGCCGGCGGCAAAGCTCGCACGCTGGCTCTCGCGGACCACCTAGTGTCGGCGGGGAGGGAGGAACGGACCGGGCGGACGCACGTTCATGGGCGAACCAACGATGGAGTTCGACATGCGCATGTTGCTTCTGGTGGCCGTGATCGCTCTGGGCGTCGATGCGGTGAAATTCGACGGAGCTTACTCGCAGACGGCCTGGCGGGAAATCAGCACGCAGTTCGCGAAGCTGCAGGCGCGGGTCGACGACGGCGACCTGCTCGACCGCAAGGTCACGGTCGAACGCACCGCAAACGTGTCGAACTGAGACTGCGGCCCTCGTCGCTCCGGGAGACCCGGGACAGGCTCCATGTCCCCTGCGGCTCCATGGCCCGGAGCCGCGCCGCGCCTCACGACGGCGCATGATCCAGCCGCGCCGGATCGTCCTTCAGGCCGTTGACAGCCGGGTCTGCCGGCGCGCTACTCGGCAGGCGCATGATGCGCGGCCGGGGGGATTCATGACGGGAAGCGATGCACGGGCCTCCAACCTCTTCTACCAGACGCGGCAACGGCGTCCGCTGGCAGCGGAGGCGCGCGGAATCTACATCCACGACGTCAACGGGAGACGCTACGTCGACGCCACGAGCGGCGCGATGGTGTCCAACATCGGCCATGGCAACGAGACCGTGCTCTCGGCCATGCGAGCGCAGATGGACAAGGCGACCTTCACCTACCGGCTGCATTTCGAAAACGAGCCGGCGGAGGAACTGGCGCGGCTGACGGCGTCGCGGATGCCGGAAGGGCTCGACCGGGTGTTCTTCGTGTCGGGCGGGTCCGAAGCGGTGGAGAGCGCCGCCAAGCTCGCGCGGCAATGGGCCGTCGCCACCGGGCAGCCGGAGCGCTGGAAGATCATCTCGCGCTATCCGTCCTATCATGGCTCGACGCTCGGCGCGCTGGCTCTGACCGGCATGGAGCTGATGAGCCGTCCGTTCGAGCCCATGCTGCGGGCCATGCCGAAGATCCCGGCTCCGACCTGCTACCTCGACCGCGACAATCACAGCCTCGAGGAGCGCGGCCTGCGCTATGCCGAGATGCTGCGCGAGGAGATCGAGCGGCAGGGGGCGGAGACCGTGCTCGCCTTCATCATGGAGCCTGTCGGCGGCGCCTCGACGGGGGCGCTGGTGGCGCCGGACGGCTATTATGCCCGCGTGGCCGAGATCTGCCGCGACTACGGCATCCTCCTGATCCTGGACGAGGTCATGACCGGTGCCGGCCGCACGGGGCGCTTCCTCGCCGCCGAGCACTGGGGCCTCGCGCCGGACATCGTCGTGATGTCGAAAGGGTTCGGCGCCGGCTATGTGCCGCTCGGGGCGATGGTCGCGCATCGCCGGCTGGTCGAGCCGGTGCTCGCGGCCGGCGGCTTCGTGCACGGCTTCACCTATGCCGGCAATCCGCTGGCCTGCGCGGCGGGGCTGGCGGTGCTCGGCGAGATCGACAGGCTCGACCTGTGCGGCAACGCGCGCGCCATGGGGGAGGTGCTGATGGCCGGTCTCTGCCGTCTGAAGGAGCGGTATCCCTTCGTCGGCGACGTGCGCGGCAAGGGCCTGCTCACGGCCTTCGAACTGGTCTGCGACCGGGAGACCATGACGCCGCTGCCGAAGGCGATGGACGCGCATGTGCACCTCGTCGAGGAAGCCTATGCGCGCGGGCTGATCCTCTATTCGCGGCGCACCCGCGGCGGGCTCGAAGGCGACCATTTCATGGTCTGCCCGCCGCTGATCGTCACCCGCGAGCAGATCGGCGAAATCATGGATCTTCTGGTGCAGAGCCTCGACGCCTTCGCTGACCGATTCGGCCTGCCGCGGCAGCGCGACTGAGGAGCGACCGAGCGCGCGGACGAGGAGCCACAAAAAAGAAAACGCGGCCGACGAGCGGCCGCGTTTCCAGGTTCGGATTAGTTCCGATCAGGCGAGATCGAAACGGTCGGCGTTCATGACCTTCGTCCAGGCGGAGACGAAGTCCTTCACGAACTTCTCGCCGCTGTCCTGCTGTGCATAGACCTCGGCCAGGGCGCGCAGGAGGGAGTTGGAGCCGAAGACGAGGTCGACGCGGGTGGCGGTCCACTTGACGTCACCGGTCTTGCGGTCGCGACCCTCGAACACGTCCGCATGCTCCGTCGTCGGCTTCCACGCCGTGCCCATGTCGAGCAGGTTGACGAAGAAGTCGTTGGTCAGCAGGCCCGGACGCTTCGTGAAGACGCCGTGCTGCGAACCGCCGACATTGCCGCCGAGCACCCGCAGCCCGCCGACCAGCACGGTCATCTCCGGCGCGGTCAGCGTCAGCAGCTGCGCCTTGTCGATCAGCAGTTCCTCGGGGGAGATCGTGTAGGCCCGCTTCTGGTAGTTGCGGAAGCCGTCCGACACGGGTTCGAGGAACTCGAAGGACTCGACGTCGGTCTGCTCCTGCGTGGCGTCGGCGCGGCCGGGCACGAAAGGCACGGTGACGTCGTGGCCGGCTGCCTTCGCGGCCTGCTCGATGGCGGCACAGCCGCCGAGCACGATCAGGTCGGCGAGGGAGACCTTCTTGCCGTCGGTCTGCTCGGCGTCGAAGGCGGCCTTGACGCCTTCCAGCGTCGCCAGGACCTTGGCCAGCTGTTCGGGCTGGTTGCCCTCCCAGCTCTTCTGCGGCTCGAGACGGATGCGCGCGCCGTTGGCACCGCCGCGCTTGTCCGAACCGCGGAAGGTCGATGCCGAGGCCCAGGCGGTCTGGATCAGCTCGGCCGGGGTGAGGCCGGCACCGAGCAGACGCGCCTTCAGCGCCTCGACGTCGGCGCCATCCACCAGCGGATGGTCGACGGCCGGGATCGGATCCTGCCAGATGAGGTCTTCGGCCGGGACCTCGGGGCCGAGGTAGCGCGACTTCGGACCCATGTCGCGGTGGGTGAGCTTGAACCAGGCGCGGGCGAAGGCGTCGGCGAACTGGTCAGGGTTCTCGTGGAAGCGCTTCGAGATCGCCCCGTAGATCGGGTCGAGCTTCATGGCCATGTCGGCGGTCGACATCATGATCGGGACCTTCTTGCCCGAACCATCGACTTCCGGTGCCATGTCCTGCTCTTCCAGGCCGATCGGCCGCCAGATCCAGGCGCCCGACGGGCTCTTGGTCTTCTCCCACTCATATTTGAACAGGACGTCGAAATAGCCCATGTCCCAGCGGGTGGGGTTCGGCGTCCACGCACCCTCGAGGCCCGAGGTGATCGTGTCGACGCCCTTGCCGCTCTTGTAGGTCGACAGCCAGCCGAAGCCCATCGCCTCGATCGGAGCGCCCTCGGGCTCGCGGCCGACGTGCTCGACCGGGCCGGCGCCGTGGGTCTTGCCGAAGGTGTGGCCGCCGGCGGTGAGCGCGACCGTCTCCTCGTCGTTCATCGCCATGCGGGCGAAGGTCTCGCGGATGTCCCGGGCCGAGGCCAGCGGATCGGGATTGCCGTCGGGACCTTCCGGATTGACGTAGATGAGGCCCATCTGCACCGCCGCCAGCGGGTTCTCCAGCTCACGGTCACCGGAGTAGCGGGCGAGGTCGTGGTCGCTGCGGGCGAGCCACTCGGTCTCGGAGCCCCAGTAGGTGTCCTCCTCCGGCTCCCAGACGTCGGCGCGGCCGCCGGCGAAGCCAAAGGTCTTGAAGCCCATCGATTCCATCGCGACGTTGCCGGCGAGGATCATCAGGTCCGCCCAGGAAATCTGGTTGCCGTATTTCTGCTTGATCGGCCACAGCAGCCGGCGGGCCTTGTCGAGATTGCCGTTGTCCGGCCAGGAGTTGAGCGGAGCGAAGCGCTGCTGGCCGGTGCCGCCGCCGCCGCGACCGTCGGCCGTGCGGTAGGTGCCGGCGGAGTGCCAGGCCATGCGGATGAAGAGACCGCCGTAGTGGCCGTAGTCGGCGGGCCACCAGTCCTGGCTGTCGGTCATCAGCGCGGTGAGGTCCTGCTTCAGAGCGGCGAGGTCGAGCTTCTTGAACTCCTCGGCATAGTCGAAGCCCTTGCCCATCGGATCCGACAGCGGCGAATTCTGATGCAGCATCCGCACGTTGAGCTGGTTGGGCCACCAGTCCCTGTTCGTGCGCATCGACATGTTGGTGGTGCCGTGTGCCACGGGGCATTTGCCCGTGCCTGAAACCTTAAATCCGTCCATTGCTCTCTCCGTTCGTGGCAGCGTTCTGCTTCGTAGGTGAAGTCGATGAAGGGCCGGCGACATGGGCAAACCCAAACGCCGGCACGAACCGCATCCGCATCAACGGAACCGTCGTCATCGCCCTTGTGGCTCATCGGCATGCCTACGGTTCCGCGCAGCGGCCGGCTCCCGGGGGAGACGATGCGCATCGCGGACGACCGGAGGCCGTTCCTCGAGCTTCTTCTTGTTGTCCCTTCCTACCGCACTGCGGCGATAGCAGAAAGTTGAAAGTTCCGATTGCGACGATAAGACCAGCCTATTGAAGCGGCTTGCCGGCGCAGGCATCCGAACGCCTTCAAGGTCAGGTCCGGAAGGCTGGCGGCGGCGGCCGCTTCGTGCTTTCGTGCCTCTACGGCCGCGCGCAGACGCGGACTGTAAAGCGGCATGACGGAGAACCGGAATGGCGGACCGCCTGGCGGAGGGAGCGAGCGGCGCGTGGCTCGGTGATCGGGCGCACCGGCAATGGCTGGCACGGGAGGCGTCCCGCCAGATCGGTTTCTTCCGGCGGAGCCTTCGCGCCGATGGCGGCTTCGACGTGCTCGACTACGACGGCTCGCGGCTGCCGCGGGGGGCGCAGGAACTCCACACGACGACCCGGCTCGTCCACTCCTTCGCGCTGGCCAAGGCTGCCGGCGCGAGCGGCTGCGACGAATTCATCGATGCGGGCTTGGCGTTCCTGTGGGACCGCCACCGCGACCCGGTCCACGGCGGCTACGCCTGGTCCGTGTCGGGGGAGGGCGCGGCCGACGCAACGAAGCTCGCCTATGGCCATGTCTTCGTGCTGCTCGCGGGGGCGAGCGCCCGACAGGTGGGGCATCCGCGCGCCGACCGGCTGATCGTCGACATCGCCGATGTCCTCGACCGTCATTTCTGGGACGAGGCGCATGGCCTCTTCAGCGACGAATTCGCCGCCGACTGGTCGCCGTTCTCGACCTATCGCGGCATGAACGCCAACATGCATGGCGTGGAGGCCCTGCTGGCGGCCTTCGAGGCGACCGGCGAGCCGCTTCATCTCGAACGGGCAGGGCGTATCCTCGACTTCTTCACCCTCCGGATCGCGCCGGCCACCGAGTGGCGCCTGCCGGAGCACTACACGGAGGCCTGGGCGGTCGATCCGGACTATGCCGGCAACCCGATGTTCCGGCCGGCCGGCACCACGCCCGGCCATTCGCTCGAACTCGGCCGGCTTCTCCTGCACTGGTGGGACCTTGCGGGCCGGCCGGCGGGTGACGCGCCCGTACGGGCGCGCCGGCTGATCGAACGGGCGCTTTCGGATGCGTGGCGCGAGGATGCAGGGCTGGTCTACACGCTCGACCAGCATGGCCGCCCGTCGGTGCGGGACCGCTACTGGTGGCCGGTGACGGAAGGCATCGGGGCGATGGCGGCGCTGCTCAAAATCGATCCGCAGCCCACGGACGAGGAATGGTACCGACGGCTCTGGCAGTTCGCCGACGCGCACTTCATCGATCACGCGTGGGGCGGCTGGTATCCCGAGATCGACGAGCAGGGCGTGCCGGTGGCCCGGCAGTTCCAGGGCAAGCCGGATCTCTACCACTCGCTGCAGGCCGCGCTGCTGCCGCTGGCACCGGGGCTCGCGCGGCCGTTCGACGGGCTGCGGGCGCTGCGGCCGCTGGCCTGACGCTGCGATCCGCCCGGCCAGCGCCGCGCCGCCGGTCAGCCCAATTCAAGCGTCGTGATGCCGAAGACGCGGCTCCTGTCGATGCGCGGCGCGGGGCCGCGGTACATGCGCGCGGTCCGGAAGCCGGGCACCAGGCCCGCCGCGAGAATCCGAGCCGTGAAGGACGGCTGGCTCGCCGGGACGTCGATGTGGACGGCGCCGTCGCAGGCGCCGGCGAGGGCGCGAACGATCCGAATCGCCGCCCCGTCGTCGTCAGCGAAGAGCGGGCCGATCTTCCAGCCTTCCCGGCAGGGGCGGACGACGCCGAAGCCGGTCAGCGTCTCTCCTGCCGTCGATGCCATCGCGATGTGCGGCCGGGCGAGCCATGTCCGCAGGAAACCGTCGCGCCTTGCGGGAAAGCAGCGGTGATCCAGCGCCACGGCCTGCTCGACGAGATCGGGCGTCAGCGGCCGGACGCCGGAGCGATCGTCATCGCATGCAGGCAGTCGGCCGCTGAACCGTACCGTCTCGTGGTCCGCGACGAATCCAGAGGCGCGATAGTTCGCCTGCTGCTCCGGAACGCCGTCGAGACCGATCGTCCGTCCGCCGAGACGTGCCATGCCCGCGTCCCAGACGGCCTTGCCGAGGCCGCGGCCGCGCAGGTCGGGCCGGCAGATGTAGAGCCCGACGAAGCTGAACGAATCATCATAGGCGACGGCGGCGATGCCGGCGGCCAGTTCGCCGTCGACGAAGCCGCCGAGCAGACCTTCCTGGTCGGCCGCGCGGAAGACCGCGGCGTCCGAGAGGCCGGGGTTCCAGCCTTCGGCCGCCGCCCAGTCGATCAGCGTTGCCGTTTCGCTGGCCGAAAGCGGCCGGATGACGGGCGGATGGTCGGGCATGGCAGAGAACCTCACGGTCGACGGGACGTGCGCGATGCACGATAGGTCGATCACCGGGTCCGGTCGAGCCATCACCAACCATTGCCGATGCCCGGGGAAAGGGCTTTAACTCGGTCGGAGGAGGGGCCGGATTTGCTCGACAAGCTCGAATGGTTCATCGCGCTGGCGCAGGCGCAGCATTTCGGCAGGGCGGCGGCGGAGTGCAACATCGCGCAGCCGACGCTCTCGGCCGCGATCCGCCAGCTCGAGGAGCAGCTCGGCGTCATGCTGGTCAAGCGCGGTTCGCGCTACCAGGGCCTGACGCCGGAGGGCCAGCGCGTGCTGGAATGGGCACGCCGCATCGTCGGCGACGCGCGCACCATGCGCGAGGAGATGCGCGCGGTGCGGCAGGGGCTCGCCGGGCACATCCGCATCGCGGCCATCCCGACGGCGCTGGCGATGGTGCCGGAGATCACGACGCCGTTCCGCGAGAAGCATCCGGAGGTGACCTTCTCGGTGCTGTCGCGCAATTCGATCGAGGTGCTGACGCTGCTCGACAATCTCGAGATCGACGTCGGCATCACCTATCTCGACAACGAGCCGCTGGGGCGCGTGACCGCCGTGCCGCTCTATTCGGAGCGCTACCAGCTGATCACGGCCGCCGGAAACCGCTTCGCCGACCGGGACAGCGTGACCTGGCGGGAGATTTCGGAACTGCCTCTCTGCCTGCTGACGCCGGACATGCAGAACCGCCGCATCATCAACCAGCATCTGCGCGAAGCCGGCGCCGAGGCGCGGCCGACGCTGGAATCGAACTCGATGATCGTGCTGTTCTCGCACATCCGCACCGGCAAATGGTCGAGCATCATGCCGGTCAACCTCGCCCAGACCCTGGGCTTCACCGATCCGATCCGCGCCATCCCGATCATCGAGCCGGACGCGCGCCATCTCGTGGGCATGGTCGCGACGCATCGCGACCCGCAGACGCCGCTGGTCTCTGCGCTGCTGCACCAGGCCGCCGCCATGGCGTTGGCGCACGAACGATAGAAGAATCCTATCGTCCGACGGAACACCGGTATTGAATCCGCGCCGCATTCCCGTGCATGGCTGCCGCCATAGGCCAAGTACGGAGGAGGCTGCGTTTCCATGCGGAACGATGCAGGCCGGACGGAAGAGCGACTGATCGACATCGTCAACGGCTGGAGCGCGCGGGAGGCGCCGCTCCTTCCGATCCTCAACGAGGTGCAGGCGAGTTTCGGCTACATGCCGGAGAATGCCGCCGAGGTGATCGGCCGCGCGCTCAACCTGTCGCGCGCCGAGGTGCACGGCGTCATCTCCTTCTACCACGATTTCCGCAAGGAGCCGGCCGGCCGCCACGTGCTGAAGGTCTGCCGCGCCGAAGCCTGCCAGGCCGTCGGCGGCCGCGAGATGGCCGACCATCTCAAGCGCCTGCTCGGGCTCGACTGGCACGAGACGGCGGCGGACGGCTCGGTGACGCTGGAGCCGGTCTACTGCCTCGGACTGTGCGCCTGCGCGCCCGCGGCCATGCTGGATGGCGAATTGATCGGACGGATCGACGCTGAACTGGTCGAGGACATCGCGCGCGAGGTGCGGACATGAGCGTCACCATCTGGGTTCCCGCCGATTCCGCTGCCAAGGCGGTCGGGGCCGACCGCGTCGCCCGGCGAATCGCCGAGGTGGCCGCCGCGCGCGGGCTCGACGTGACGGTGCGCCGCAACGGCTCGCGCGGCATGATGTGGCTTGAACCGCTGGTCGAGGTGGAGACCGCCGAGGGCCGCATCGGATACGGTCCGGTGAAGCCCTCCGACGTCGAAGGCCTGTTCGACGCGGGTCTGCTCGCCGGCGGCGCGCACGGGCTGTGCATCGGCCGGCCGGAGGGACATCCGTTCCTGGCGCGCCAGTCACGGCTCACCTTCGCCCGCTGCGGCATCATCGATCCGGTCGATCTCGACGGCTACCGGGCGCATGGCGGGCTCGCCGGGCTGGAGCGGGCGGCGGCGATGCCGGCCGCAGAGATCGTGCGTGAGGTCACCGAGTCCGGCCTGCGCGGCCGCGGCGGCGCCGGTTTCCCGACGGGCATCAAGTGGAAGACCGTGCTGGAGGCCGAGGGGCCGCAGAAATATATCGTCTGCAACGCCGACGAGGGCGACAGCGGCACCTTCGCCGACCGTATGATCATGGAGGGCGATCCCTTCGTGCTGATCGAGGGCATGGCGATCGCCGGTCTCGCGACGGGCGCGACCAAGGGCTACGTCTACACCCGTTCGGAATATCCCGATGCGGCGCGCGTGATGACCCAGGCGATCGACGTGGCGCGGTCGGCGGGCATCCTCGGCCGCTCGGTGCTGGGCTCGGGCAAGGCGTTCGACATGGAGGTGCGGATCGGGGCCGGCGCCTATGTCTGCGGCGAAGAGACGTCGCTGCTCAACAGCATGGAAGGCAAGCGCGCGGTGGTGCGCGCCAAGCCGCCGCTGCCGGCGCTGAAAGGCTTTCTCGGCCGCCCGACGGTGGTCAACAACGTGATCTCGCTCGCCTCCGTGCCGGTGATCCTGGCGAAGGGCGCCTCACATTACCGCGACTTCGGCATGGGCCGGTCGCGCGGCACGATCCCGATCCAGATCGCCGGCAACGTCCGCCATGGCGGCCTGTTCGAGACCGCCTTCGGCCTGACGCTGGGCGAGATCGTCGAGGAGATCGGCGGCGGCACGCTGACGGGCCGGCCGGTGAAGGCGGTGCAGGTGGGCGGGCCGCTCGGCGCCTATTTCCCGCCGTCGCTGTTTTCCACGCCCTTCGACTACGAGGCGTTCGCGGCCAAGGACGGGCTGGTCGGCCATGCCGGCGTCGTGGTCTTCGACGACACGGCCGACATGCTGGAGCAGGCGCGCTTCGCCTTTGAGTTCTGCGCGGTGGAATCCTGCGGCAAGTGCACGCCCTGCCGGATCGGCGCGGTGCGCGGCGCCGAAACGATCGACCGGATCGCGAAAGGCATCGAGCCGGAGAAGAACCGCGCCGTCGTCGCCGACCTCTGCCAGACGATGAAGTTCGGTTCGCTCTGCGCGCTGGGCGGCTTCACGCCCTATCCGGTGATGAGCGCCATGACGCATTTCTCCGCGGACTTCGCACCGCGCCCGGTGCGGGAGGCGGCCGAGTGAGCGCCGGGACGGTCAAGGGACCGGCCTCCTACTTCCCGTCGATCGAGAAGACCTACGGCCAGCCGATCGCACACTGGATGGCGCTGGTCGACGGACAGGCGGGGAAGAAGCACATGGAGATCGTCAACTGGCTGAAGGTCGAGCACGGGCTCGGCCACGGCCATGCGAACGCGCTGGTGGCGCATGCGCTGGCCGAGGTGGGACGGTGACGCCCTACAGGACAGAGGGGGGCGCGACGGGACGCGGCCTCTCAAATCATTTCAAGGGAGCCTTCTGATGTCGCTCGTCCATGAAATCGACTACGGCACGCCCGCTTCGAAGTCCGAGCGGATGGTGACGCTGACCGTCGACGGCTTCGAGGTATCGGTGCCGGAGGGCACGTCCATCATGCGGGCGGCGATGGAGGCGGAGATCTCCGTCCCGAAGCTCTGCGCGACCGACATGGTCGACGCCTTCGGCTCCTGCCGGCTCTGCCTCGTCGAGATCGAGGGCAGGGCGGGCACGCCGGCCTCCTGCACCACGCCGGTGGCGCCGGGCATGGTGGTGCACACGCAGACCTCGCGGCTGAAGCAGATCCGCAAGGGCGTCATGGAGCTCTACATCTCCGACCATCCGCTCGACTGCCTGACCTGCGCGGCCAATGGCGACTGCGAATTGCAGGACATGGCGGGCGTGGTCGGGCTGCGCGACGTGCGCTACGGCAGCGAGGTCGACAACCACTTCAAGCCGCGCGACGGCGTCGACGCGTTCAACGCGCGCTGGATGCCGAAGGACGAGTCCAACCCCTATTTCACCTACGACCCGGCCAAGTGCATCGTCTGCTCGCGCTGCGTCAGGGCCTGCGAGGAAGTGCAGGGCACCTTCGCGCTGACCATCGAGGGCCGCGGCTTCGACAGCCGCGTCTCGCCCGGCGCGCACGAGAGCTTCCTCGGGTCCGAATGCGTGTCCTGCGGCGCCTGCGTGCAGGCCTGCCCGACGGCGACGCTGCGCGAGAAGTCGGTGATCGAGATCGGCCAGCCGGATCGCTCCGTCGTGACGACCTGCGCCTATTGCGGCGTCGGCTGCTCGTTCAAGGCCGAGATGCGCGGCGACGAGCTGGTGCGCATGGTTCCCTACAAGGACGGCAAGGCCAATCGCGGCCATTCCTGCGTCAAGGGCCGCTTCGCCTGGGGCTACGCCTCGCATCGCGACCGCATCCTCAATCCGATGATCCGCGAGACGATCGACGAGCCGTGGCGCGAGGTGTCCTGGCAGGAGGCGCTGAGCTTTGCCGCCGACCGAATGCGCGGGATCCAGAAGAAGTACGGCAAGGAGTCGATCGGCGTCATCACGTCGTCGCGCTGCACCAACGAGGAGACCTACCTCGTCCAGAAGCTGGCGCGCGGCGTGTTCGGCAACAACAACACCGACACCTGCGCCCGCGTCTGCCACTCGCCGACCGGCTACGGGCTCGGCCAGACCTTCGGCACCTCGGCCGGCACGCAGGACTTCGATTCGGTGGAGGATACCGACGTCGTCATCGTCATCGGCGCCAACCCGACCGACGGGCATCCGGTCTTCGCCTCGCGGCTGAAGAAGCGGCTGCGGCAGGGTGCCAAGCTCATCGTCATCGATCCGCGCCGCATCGACCTCGTCCGCTCGCCCCACATCGAGGCGGCGCACCACCTGCCGCTCAGGCCCGGTACCAACGTCGCGGTCGTCACCGCGCTGGCGCATGTCATCGTCACCGAGGGCCTGTTCGACGAGGCCTTCATCCGCGAGCGCTGCGACTGGGACGAGTTCCAGGACTATGTCGAGTTCGTGTCCGACCCGATGCGCAGCCCCGAGGCGGTGGAACTACTCACCGGCGTCGACCCAGAGGAACTGCGGGCGGCGGCACGGCTCTATGCGACCGGCGGCAACGGTGCGATCTATTACGGCCTCGGCGTCACCGAGCACAGCCAGGGCTCGACCACCGTCATCGGCATCGCCAACCTCGCCATGCTGACCGGCAACATCGGCCGGCGCGGCGTCGGCGTGAACCCGCTGCGCGGCCAGAACAACGTGCAGGGCTCCTGCGACATGGGCTCGTTCCCGCACGAACTGCCGGGCTATCGCCACGTGAAGAACGCCGACGTGCGCCAGATCTTCGAAGACCTCTGGGGCGTCCAGATCTCCGACGAGCCGGGCCTGCGTATTCCCAACATGCTGGACGCGGCCGTCGACGGCACCTTCAAGGGCCTCTACTGCCAGGGCGAGGACATCCTCCAGTCCGATCCGGACACCAGGCACGTGTCGGCCGGTCTGGCGGCGATGGAGTGCGTCATCGTGCACGACCTGTTCCTGAACGAGACGGCCAACTACGCCCACGTCTTCCTGCCGGGCTCGACCTTCCTGGAGAAGGACGGCACCTTCACCAATGCCGAGCGACGCATCAACCGCGTCCGCAAGGTGATGGCGCCGCGGAACGGCTACGCCGACTGGGAGATCACCCAGATGCTCGCCAACGCCATGGGCGGCAACTGGAGCTACGCGCATCCCTCGGAGATCATGGCCGAGATCGCCATGACCACGCCGTCCTTCGCCAACGTCACCTACGAGCTGCTGGAGGAAAAGGGCTCGGTGCAGTGGCCCTGCAACGACCGGACGCCGGACGGCTCGCCGATCATGCATGTCGACGGCTTCGTGCGCGGCAAGGGCCGTTTCATCCGCACCGACTATGTGGCGACGGACGAGAAGACCGGCCCGCGCTTCCCGCTGCTGCTCACCACAGGCCGCATCCTGTCGCAGTACAATGTCGGCGCGCAGACCCGGCGCACGGCCAACGTGATGTGGCACGACGAGGACGTGCTGGAGATCCATCCGCACGATGCCGAGAATCGCGGCATCAAGGACGGCGACTGGGTCAAGCTCGCCAGCCGCTCCGGCGAGACGAGCCTGCGGGCCAAGATCACCGACCGGGTGTCGCCGGGTGTCGTCTACACCACCTTCCACCACCCGACGACGCAGGCCAACGTCATCACCACCGACTATTCGGACTGGGCGACCAACTGTCCCGAGTACAAGGTGACGGCGGTACAGATCTCGCCGTCGAACGGGCCGACCGACTGGCAGATGGAGTATGCCGAGCAGGCGCGGCAGTCGCGCCGGGTGGCGGTGCCCGAACCGGCCGAATGAGCGTGACGGCGTTCCCCTCCCGCCGGCTCGTCGACCGCGTCGCGCGGCGCGATGGCGCGCGGGTGGAGGACAGCCGCGCCGTCCCGGAGGAGACGCCGGTGGCATTTTCCTATGGCGGCTCGACCCATGCGGTGATGATGGCGACTCCGGACGATCTGGTTGATTTCGCATACGGCTTCAGCCTGACGGAAGGGATCATCGGTTCGGCCGGCGGCATCGACCGTGTGGAGGTCGTCGAGGCGGGAACGGGCATCGACCTGCAGATCCGGCTCGCGCAGGACGCGGGGGCCGCGCTCGCCGCCCGCAGGCGGCATCTGGCGGGACCGGTCGGCTGCGGGCTCTGCGGCATCGAGAGCATCGAGCAGGCCCTGCGCGAGCCGCGGCCCGTCGCCGATCCGGGCATCCGGATCGCTGCCGCCACCGTTTCGGCCGCAGTCGCCGCGCTGGAGGGCGAGCAGCCGCTCAATTCGGCGACACGCGCGGTGCATGCCGCCGGCTTCTACGCTTTCGACACCGGCATGGTCGCCGTTCGCGAGGACGTCGGCCGCCACAACGCGCTGGACAAGCTTGCCGGCGCGCTGCTGCGCGGCGGCGTCGATGCCGCGCGCGGCGCCGTCGTGGTGACCAGCCGCATCTCGGTCGAGATGGTGCAGAAGACGGCCGCGCTCGGCGCGTCCTTCCTGTTTGCCGTCTCCGCACCGACCGCGCTCGCCGTGCGCACGGCCGAAAGCGCCGGCATCACTCTGGTGGCCGTGGTGCGCGGTGCCGAGTTCGAAGTCTTCACCCATGCCGACCGAATTGCCGGAGGGATCGCCGATGTCGCCTGACAAGCTCGTCTACATGGCCAACCAGATCGCCACCTTCTTCCAGACGCGCAAGCATGAGGAAGCGGTCGCAGGCATCGCGGAGCACATCAACAATTTCTGGGAACCCCGCATGAGGGCACAGTTTTTCCAGCTTGTCGATGCAGGTGGCGGCGGGCTGAAGCCGCTGGTGATCGAAGCGGCGGCGCGGATCAGGCGGCCGAAGACCGCCCCCGTGGGCTGAGTCTCTTCGGCAGGGACCCAGCCGTTCCATCGTCGGGCCAAGACTGCGCCGAGTCCTCGCCACCATGGCGTCGGCCGATCCGCGGCTGCTCGCGCCAACCATGACGTAAACTGACGAGGATCAAGGCGCGCTCTGCGGTTGTGCTCCAATTGGCGACCTTGCCGCGGCGCGCGCCCATCGCCCGTTGCCGCGGCAGGACCGAGCATCGGAGACGCCATGATCCAGCCGACCACGCCGTTTCAAGCTGCGGATGCCCCCCTGGAACGCCTGCCTGCGGGTGCATGGCATGCCGAGGACGTGCAGGCGGCGCACGCGGCCCTGAAGGTCGCGCCTGACGGGCTTTCGGATTCCGAGGCGGCGCGGCGGCTTTCCGCCTTCGGCCCGAACCGGCTGCCGGAAGGCCGGCGGCGCGGCGCGCTGGTGCGGTTCCTCGCCCAGTTCCACAACCTTCTGATCTATGTGCTGATCGCGGCGGGAGTGATGGCGGCGGCGATCGGGCACGTGACGGATTCGCTGGTGATCCTAGCGGTGGTGCTGGCCAATGCGGTCATCGGTTTCGTCCAGGAGGGGCGGGCCGAAAATGCACTCGCGGCCGTGCGGGGCATGATCGACCCGCATGCCTCCGTGTTGCGCGGCGGCCGGCGGGTGACGATCGCGGCCGAAGACGTCGTTCCGGGCGACCTGGTGCTGCTCGAGGCCGGAGACCGCGTCCCGGCCGACCTCAGGCTGGTCAAGGCGCGCAATCTGCTGATCGACGAGGCGATCCTGACCGGCGAATCGGTCCCGACCGACAAGGCCACGCGGCCGGCCGGCCTGAACGCGTCGCTTGGCGACCGGACCTCGATGGCCTTCTCCGGGACATTCGTGGCGGCGGGGCAGGGCACCGGCATCGCCGTGGCGACCGGGCGTGCGACCGAACTCGGCCGCATCTCCTCGATGATCGGCGCGGTCGAGCAACTGGCGACGCCGCTGGTGCGGCAGATAAACCAGTTCGCGCGGCAGGTGACGATCGCGGTGCTCGCCGCATCGGTCCTCGTGTTCGCCTATGCGCTCTACGTGCAGGGCTATGCGATCGACGAGGCCTTCATGACCGTCGTCGGCCTCGCCGTCGCGGCCATCCCCGAAGGGCTGCCGGCCGTGATGACGATCACGCTCGCCGTGGGCGTGCAGCGCATGGCGCGCCGCAATGCCATCATCCGGCGGTTGCCCGCGGTGGAGACGCTGGGCTCCGTGTCGGTGATCTGCTCGGACAAGACGGGAACGCTGACACGCAACGAGATGATGGCCGGCGTGCTGGTGGTGGCGGACGGTAGCGTCGCGGTGAGCGGCGCCGGCTACGAACCGAGAGGCTCCTTCGAAGACGTCGAGGGCAAGGCGATGGCGCCGCTGGCGGATCCGGTCCTTGCCGAACTGATCCGCGCAGCGTTCCTGTGCAACGACGCCGCCTTGCGCGAGGCGGATGGCCGCTGGGCCGTCGACGGCGATCCGATGGAGGGAGCCCTGATCTCGCTGGCGCTCAAGGCAGGGCTCGATCCGGTCGAAGCGAGGGAGGCCTCGCCGCGCCGGGACGAGATCCCGTTCGATTCGCGTCACCGCTACATGGCGACCCTGCACCAGCCGGCCGAAGGCGACGCGCTGGTCTACGTCAAGGGCGCGCCTGAACGCATCATCCACATGTGCGGCGTCATCGCCACGCGGGACGGCGAGGCGCCGCTGGACCGGGCGACGTGGGACGATGCCGTGCACCGGCTGGCCGGAGACGGGCGCCGCATCATCGCGGTCGCGCGGCGACAGATGCCTGCCGGCGCGACCGACATCGAGCCCGCCGATGTCGGGGCCGGGCTCACGTTCCTCGGGCTCGTCGGGCTGATCGACCCGCCCCGTCCCGAGGCCGTGGCGGCAATCGCCGAATGCCGGCGCGCCGGGATCAGCGTCAAGATGATCACCGGCGACCATGCCGCGACGGCGCGCGCCATTGCCCGCGAACTGGGGCTCGCCGACGATCCCAAGGCGTATACGGGACAGGATCTCGACACGGTCGACGGCCCGCAGTTCGGCAGGCTGGCGCGTGAAGGTTCAGTGTTTGCGCGGACCAGTCCCGAGCACAAGCTGCGGCTCGTCGAATCGCTTCAGTCGACCGGCGACGTCATCGCCATGACCGGCGACGGGGTGAACGACGCGCCCGCGCTGAAACGCGCCGACGTCGGTGTCGCCATGGGCCGCAAGGGCACCGAGGCGGCGAAGGAGGCGAGCGAGATGGTGCTGGCCGACGACAACTTCGCCTCGATCGTGGCCGCCGTGCGCGAGGGCCGGACGGTCTACGACAATCTCACCAAGGTGATCGCCTGGACGCTGCCGACCAATGGCGGCGAGGCCTTCACCATCATCCTGGCCATCGCCTTCGGCCTGACCCTGCCGGTCACGCCGATCCAGATCCTGTGGATCAACATGGTCACCGCGGTGGCGCTGGGGCTGACGCTCGCTTTCGAGCCGACGGAGGAGGGCGCCATGGCGCGGCCGCCGCGGCGTTCGCGCGAGGCGCTCCTGTCCGGCCGGCTCCGGTGGCGGATCCTCTTCGTCTCGGCGCTGATGGTCGCCGGCACGATGGGGGTTTTCATGCTCGCACTCGCCGAGGGACATACGGTCGGCACGGCGCGGACCATGGCGGTCAACGCGATCGTTGTGATGGAGATCTTCTACCTGTTCAGCGTCCGCTACGTGCATGGACCGTCGCTGACGTGGCAGGGCGTGCTCGGCACGCCCGCGGTCCTGACGGGTGTGGCCATCGTGGTCGCGGCGCAGTTCGCGTTCACCTATGCGCCGCCGCTGCAGGCCATCTTCGGCTCCGAGGCTCTGCGGCTGAACGATGGACTCGTGGTGGTGGGAGCCGGGGTCGCGATGCTCCTCGTCGTGGAACTCGAAAAGCGCCTGGCAGCGCTCTGGCTGCGCCGGGGGTGACGATCGGTACCGCGGCGACGGGCGACTGCGGAAAACGGCGGCTGCCATGGAACCCGATGGGCTCTCGCACCTTCAGGCGGAAGACCTGTCGCGAACGAGGAGCCTTCGCCATGCTGCCTGCCGTCGTGGTTCTTTCGATCGGAGAAGACGTCGTCGGGCTCGGCCTGATCGCGTTCGCAGCGCTCGGCGCCATCCATTGGAGCCGGGCTTTCGGCGAAGAAGGCTAGGCTGAGGCCGGCGGTGTCGCGAGAGCGCGGCGCACGTCGGTTTCGGTGATCTCGGCGACCGGCTTCAGGACGCGATAGGTGGTGAAGTTGAAGCCGGGCTTCATCACGCCGATCACCGTCTCGAGGTCGGGGCATCCGGCTTCCCGGCAGGCCACCTGCGATACCGAGACGGGAACGTCGTCCGACAGGGCAAGCGCCGCGCGCGCCCAGCGCTTGATCGACGTGGTGTCGAGGCGGGGCTTCGGCGGCAGGGGATTGAAGAAGAAGCGGCTCATCTGGGGTCGGTCTCCGGGGCGGCGCAGGAAGCGGGGGCGCAGGCCGATCGCGATATGTAATAACATAACGACGGCAGGTTTAGCACGCCGCCGCGGCGGGTCAAGCAGAGTGCAGCGGCTTGCGCGAAATGGTCGCCAGAGGGACGCACGCCTCGCGGCCCGCGTCCGCCGATGAGGAGGGGACGGGCTGCCGAGTACGGGCGCCTTAAAACTTCCTTGTCCGGGCCGGGGCTATCACCTCTGCAGGCGCGCAATCGGGCGAGCGACGACGAGGCAGGGCGGCGCGGATGCGCATCGAGGATGGAGATCGGGGCTCAGGCCCGACAAGGCGCGGCGGACGTGGCTGACCTTGCCGTCTATGCCGGTCTCTTCGCCGTCGCCTTCGTCGCGGCGACCATCCTTCCGGCACAGTCGGAGGCAGCGCTCGTCGCGCTGCTCGTCGCCGATGCGCAGCCGGCGGCGCTGCTGGTTCTGGCAGCGAGCGCTGGCAACACCTTGGGCGCGGTCGTCAACTGGGCGCTTGGTCGCGGTGTCGAACGCTTCAGCGGCCGGCGCTGGTTCCCGGTCGAGCCCCGGCATCTCGACCAGGCGACCGGCTGGTACCGTCGCTGGGGCCGGTGGAGCCTGCTGTTCAGCTGGGCGCCGGTCGTCGGCGACGCGCTGACGGTGGCGGCGGGCGTCCTGCGCGAACCGTTCTGGAGCTTCCTCCTGCTTGTGGCCATCGCCAAGACAGGGCGTTATCTCGTGCTGGCTGCCGCCACGCTCGGCTTCGTCTGAGGACGGAGGCCCGTCGCGGGTCAGGCGCCCCAGACGACGGCCTGCTCGTGCCGCTTGATGAGATGACGCAGCGTGTCGAAGCTCTCCTTCACATGGCCGGCGAAGGCTTCCGCCGCCGGCGAGCGCGGCGCTTCGGCGAGCCTGAGCAGGCCGAGCGCGCGTTCGGGATGCGGCAGGCCGATCGGAAGGGCGGTGATCGCCTTCTCCTTGCGGAATGCGAAGACCACGCCATGCGGCAGCACGGTCAGGGCATCGGTGCCCTTCAGGTAGGTCATCGCGCTGGTGAGCGAGCCCCCCGAATAGCGGACCTTGATCTCGGTCGCGCCGAGCGAGAGCAGCAGGCTGCGCAGGTCGGCCAGCAGCGGGCTGCCGGGCGGCGGCGCGATCCAGGGGTAGTCGAGCAGGTCCGGCGCCCGGATCTTGCGCTTCAGCAGAAGCGGGTGGGTCGAACGACAGGCGACGACATTGCGGCCGGGCAGGATCTCCTGGAAGCGCAGCCCTGAGCCCTCGTCGAGGATGTCGACCGGGCAGACCGCGAGGTCGAGCCGGCCGGCGAGCAGTCCGGCCTGGAGTTCCGGCAGATAGCCGTAGCTCTGGTCGATGCGCACGTCGGGGAACTGGTTCTGGAACTCCGCGATCGTTCCGGAGATCAGCGCGTCCATGAAGAAGGGCGTGCCGCCGATGCGCACCAGCCCGCTCCTGCCGTGGTGGAAGCTGGTGACGAGGTCGGACGCCTTGCGCGAGGCGATCAGCATCGCCTGCCCATGCTCGGCCAGGGCACGGCCGAGCGGGGTGGGCTGCAGCGGGCGGCGTCCCTTGACGAAGAGCGGCTCGCCGAGCCGCTTTTCCAGCATCGCCAGCGTGCGCGAGACCGCCGGCTGCGCCAGGCCGAGCGAGGCGGCACCTTCGGTCACGCCGCCGCTCTGGACGACCGCTGCAAGCTGTATCAGGTGTCGCTCGTCGAGCTTCATAACCGATCGTTATACCGATCAGCGAAGAAATCATCAACCTCCGCGTCTGCGGCTGCTAGGCTGCAACTGTTCTGGGAGGAGCGTGATCGTGGGAAGCATCGCCTTCAGCGAGGGGAGTTCGTCCGACATCGTCGGCGAGCGCCTGTCGCGTTGCGGTCAGGACGATCTGATCCGGGGGTTGACCGCGGTGGTGACGCATCTGCACCAGGTGGTGCGGGACGTCCGGCCCAGTGCCGGGCAGTGGCGGGCCGCGGTGGATTTCCTGACCGAGGTCGGCCACGCCGCCGACGAGCGGCGCCAGGAATGGGTGCTCCTGTCCGATCTGCTCGGTGTGACGGCGCTCGTCGAGGAGATCAATTCGCAGCGGCCCAAAGGAGCGACGCCCAACACGCCGCGCGGGCCCTTCTACCGCGCCGACGCGCCGCGCCTGCCGCTGGGCGCCGACATCTGCCTCGACGGCAAGGGAGAGCCGCTCGGCGTCTCCGGCCAGATCCGCGATCTCGACGGACAGCCGATCGGCGGCGCGACGATCGAGACCTGGCAGGCCAATCCGCAGGGCTTCTACGAGAACCAGCAGCCCGACCTGCAGCCGGAGTTCAACCTGCGCGGCGTCTTCCAGACCGGGGCGGACGGGCGCTTCGCCTGGAGGACCGTCAAGCCCGCCGGCTACCGGGTGCCCGACGACGGTCCGGTCGGACAGTTGCTCGGCCGCATCGGCTACCCGCTGCGGCGCCCGGCGCATCTCCACTTCCTCGTCAGGGCCGCGGGCTTCGATACGGTCACCACGCAGGTCTACGATCCTGCCGATCCGGACGTCCACGAGGATGCGATCTTCGGGGTGAAGCCGGAGCTGATCGGCGATTTCCGCCCCCATCGCGACCCGGGCGGGTGCCACCTCTGGTCGCTCGAGTTCGACTTCGTCCTGGTCCGCACCCGGCCGGGCAACCGCCGTACCGGCGACGACACGACATGCATGCAGAAGCTCTGACATCACGGGAGGAACGAAATGGCACTGATCAGCGGATACCACCACGTCACCATGAGCGTCGACGGCGCCCAGGAGGATTTCGATTTCTTCACCGGCACGCTCGGCATGAAGTCGATCAAGAAGACCGTTCTCTTCGACGGCACCACGCCCGTCTACCACCTCTATTACGGCAACGACGCCGGCGATGCCTCCACCATCGTCACCACCTTCCCCTTCCGCAAGCCGGGCGTGTTCGGCCGACGCGGCACCAACCAGTCGAAGATCATCCAGCTCTCCGTCCCGCGCCAGAGCCTCGACTTCTGGGAGGACCGGCTCAATGCCGCCGGCTTCAAGGCCGGGCGGACCGAGCGCTTCGGCCTGCCCCGCGTCGCCTTCGCCCATCCGAGCGGCATCCCGCACGAACTGGTGGCGGCCGAGAAGGACGACCGACGGTCCATCGTCTCCGACGGCATTTCCGCCGAGAACGGCATCAAGGGCATCTACGGCGTCGGCATCGCGGTGTTCGACCGCACCTCGATGGACGACTTCATGAGCGTCGGCATGGGCATGGAGAAGCTCGGCGAGGACGGTGCGAACCTGAAGTTCACGCTGCCCGGCGCCGAGGCGACCACGGCCGTGGAGGTGCTGCACGAGCCCGACACGCCGCAGGGCACCTGGACGCTCGCCGGCGGCACGATCCACCACCTGGCGCTGGATACCGGGAACGAGGAGAACCAGCTGAAGCTGAAGGCGCATCTCGAAGGGCTCGGCTTCACCGACGTCTCCGACCAGAAGGACCGCAACTACTTCAAGTCCTGCTACGTCCGCTCGCCGGGCGGTGCCCTGTTCGAGATCGCCTGGACGGTGCCGCAGGGCTGGGCGATGGACGAGCCGGCCGGCCAGACCGGCCGCACGCTGGTCTTCCCGCCCTGGTTCGAGGATCGCAAGGCCGAGATGATCGCCGGGCTCGAAGAGTTCCGCTGGTAGGCGGGCAAGGCGGGAGGACCAGACCTTGGCGCAGCTCCACGACACGCCCCTGAGGTTCGGCGTCCCGGCCCGGGAAGCTGCGCGGCTGTGCGTGTTCGTCCATGGCCGCGGACAGACGCCGGAGGAGATGGTCGCCCATGTCCTCGGGCGCCTGCCCGACGACGACACGCACTTCATCCTTCCGCGCGCACCGGGCGGAGCCTGGTACGATGCCCGCGCCGTCGATCCGGCCTCCGCGACGACGCTGGCGCAGCTCGAGGCGGCGCTCGACGCCGTCGACGCCTGCATCGCGATGGCTTCGGCGGACGGCGTGCCGGCGGAGCGGCCGGTCCTCGCCGGCTTCTCGCAGGGTGCCTGCGTGGTCATCGAGCATGCCATGCGGCGCAACCGCCCGCTCGGAGCGCTGGCCGCGCTGACCGGCTGCCGGGTCGGACCGCCGACGGAAGCCTCGCCGCGGCGCCGGCTCGACGGCCTTCCCGTCTATCTGTCGGGCAGCGACGCCGACCCCTGGATCCCGGCTTCCGCGGCCTTCGCGGCGGCGGCCGATCTCGCCGCCTGCGGGGCGCGGCTGCGGGCCGAGAGTTTCCCGGGCCGCGACCATGCCGTGTGCGACGCCGAGATCGAGGCTTTCGCCGTGCTTCTGACACAAGTCGACGAGGCGATGCCATGACTCCGATCCGGCCCTTCGTCTTTCCCGGCCTGCGCTCGCGGGTGATCTTCGGCGCCGGCAGCATCGGGCAGGCTGCAGCCGAGGTGGAGCGGCTCGGCCGTTCGCGCGCCCTCGTGCTGTCGACGCCGAACCAGGAGGCCGACGCCGGCGCGCTCGCCGCGCGGCTCGGTCCGCTCGCGGCCGCGAGCTTCTGCGAGGCCGCCATGCACACGCCGGTCGAGGTCACAGAGCGGGCGCTCGCCGTCTTCGACGCGGCGAAGGCGGATTGCGTGGTTGCGCTCGGCGGCGGCTCGACGATCGGGCTCGGCAAGGCCATTGCGACGCGGACCGGCGCCGATCAGCTCGTCATTCCCACCACCTATGCCGGCTCCGAGATGACCGACATCCTGGGTGAGACCGCCGGGGGCGAGAAGATCACCCGCCGGGACCCCTCGATCTTGCCCGAGACCGTCATCTACGACGTCGACCTGACGCTGACGCTGCCCGTGGCCATGACGGTGACGTCCGGCCTCAATGCGCTCGCCCATGCCGCCGAGGCGCTTTACGCGGTCGACCGCAATCCGGTGATTTCGCTGATGTCGGCCGAGGCCGTCCGGGCGCTGGCCGAGGCGCTGCCCACCGTCCTGCGCGACCCGTCCGACGTGGAGGCCCGCGGTCGCGCGCAATACGGCGCATGGCTCTGCGGCATCGCGCTCGGCGGTTCGGCAATGGCGCTGCACCACAAGCTCTGCCACACGCTGGGCGGCAGCTTCGGGACGCCGCACGCCGAGACGCACGCGATCCTGCTGCCGCACACGGTCGGCTTCAACGCGGCCGCCGTCCCCGGACTGCTCGCTCCAATCGCCGACGCCTTCGGCGACACCGCCGGGCGCGGCCTGTTCGGCTTCGCGCAGGCGCTCGGCGCGCCGACGAGGCTCGCCGATCTCGGCCTTTCGGAGGCCGACCTCGACCGCGCGGCGGAGTTGGCGACCGAAAGACCTTATACCAATCCCCGGCCTTTCGACCGGCAGCAGATCCGATCGCTCCTCCAGGATGCCTGGGCGGGGCGGTCGCCGCCGCACTGACAATGCAGTCACGTCAACAGGGAGGAGACGACATGATCACCAGAAGAACATTGCTGCGAAATGCAGCCGCGACCGGGGTACTCGCCGGCACCTCCGGCCTCGCCATGCCGGCGCTGGCCCAGAACCGGGCGGTCCGGCTCGGCTATGTCAGTCCGCAGACCGGCCCGCTCGCCGCCTTCGCCGAGGCGGACAAGTTCGTCATCGACAGCTTCATGTCGGCCACGAAGGCTGCCGGTCTGAACATCGAGGTCATCGTCAAGGACAGCCAGTCCAACCCCAACCGCGCGGCCGAAGTGGCCAATGAACTCATCGTCAGCGACGAGATCGACCTGATGCTCGTCGCCTCGACGCCGGAGACCACCAACCCCGTCACCACCACCTGCGAGGCCGAGGAGATGCCCTGCATCTCGACCATGGCGCCGTGGCAGCCGTGGTTCATCGGCCAGCAGGGCAATCCCGGCGATCCCGCCTCCTGGCAGCCCTTCGAGAGTTCCTTCCACTTCTTCTGGGGACTGGAGGACGTCATCGCCGTCTTCACCAACATGTGGGCGCAGGTCGAGACCAACAAACAGGTCGGCGGCCTCTTCCCCAACGATGGCGACGGCAATGCCTGGGGCGATCCGAACGTCGGTTTCCCGCCGGTCCTCAAGGAGAAGGGCTACACGCTGACCGATCCGGGCCGCTACCAGAACCTGACGGACGACTTCTCGGCCCAGATCAACGCCTTCAAGGCCGGCGACATCCAGATCGTCACCGGCGTGATGATCCCGCCGGACTTCACGACCTTCTGGAACCAGGCCAAGCAGCAGGGCTTCACGCCGAAGGTCGCCTCGATGGGCAAGGCGATTCTCTTCCCGCAGGCGGTCGAGGCGCTCGGCAATGCCGGCCACAATCTGTCGTCGGAAGTCTGGTGGTCCCCCAGCCACCCGTTCACGTCGTCCCTCACCGGGGAGACTTCCGCGCAGGTCGCCGCAGGGTTCAGTGCGGCCACGAGCCGTCCCTGGACGCAGCCGATCGGCTTCATCCACGCGCTGTTCGAGGTCGCCGTCGACGTCGTCAAGCGGGCCGGCGATCCGACCGACCGCGACGCGGTGGTAGCGGCCATCGCGGCGACGAAACTCGACACGCTGGTCGGGCCGGTCACCTGGGACGGCGCCAACCTGCCGCCCTTCGCCCAGAAGAACGTCGCCAAGACGCCGCTGGTCGGCGGCCAGTGGCGGCTGAAGGACGGCGGCGGCTACGACCTCGTCGTCGTGGACAATGCGACCGCGCCGAACATTCCGACCGGCGGCCGCATGGAAGCGATTTCCTGATCGTTGCGGGGGCGGCCTTTGCCCGCCCCCTTCCTTTCTGAACCGGTTCGTGGCGAGGAGGCCCGTCGGCGTGCAGCCCGTGCTCGACATTACGGCCGTCAGCAAGCGCTTCGGCGCCCTGACGGTGGCCGACGGCGTGACGTTCTCGCTCGCGCCCGGCGAAGCGCTCGGCATCATCGGGCCGAACGGCGCCGGCAAGTCGACGCTGTTCAACCTGATCACCGGCAATCTGCGGGTCGATGGCGGGCGGATCGTCTTCGACGGCAGTGACGTCACGACTGCTCCGCCGATGCAGCGCTGCCTCATGGGGATCGGTCGCACCTTCCAGATCCCGCAGCCCTTCGTGAAGCTGACGGTGTTCGAGAACCTGCTCGTGGCCGGCGCCTTCGGCTCAAGCGCGCGGGAGACGGAGGTGGCGGCACGCTGCGCCGACATCCTCGAGAAGACCGGACTGATCGGCCGTGCCAACGTGCCTGCGGGCCAGCTCTCGCTGCTCGAGCGCAAGCGGCTGGAACTGGCCCGCGCGCTCGCCACCGATCCGAAGGTGCTGCTGCTCGACGAGATCGCCGGCGGCCTGACGGAGGGCGAATGCACGGCGCTGGTGGCCACCATCCGCGACATCCACGCCGCCGGCATGTCGATCATCTGGATCGAGCACGTGCTGCATGCGCTGACCTCGGTGGTCGAGCGGCTGCTCGTGCTCGATTTCGGCAAGGTGATCGGCATGGGCAGGCCGGACGACATCATGGCGTCGAAGGCGGTCCACGAGATCTATCTGGGGCTGGAGGCATGACCGCGCTGCTCGAGACCCGGGGGCTGACCGCGCGCTACGGCGACTTCCAGGCGCTGTTCGGCGTCGACCTCTCGCTCCAGGCCGGCGAGACCGTCGCCATCATCGGCGCCAACGGCGCGGGCAAGACGACGCTGATGCGCTCCATCGCAGGCGTGCTCTCCAATGGTCCGGACGAGGTGACGTTCGACGGCCTGCCGATCGGCGCGCTGCCGGCGGCGCAGGTGATGGCGCTGGGCATCGCCATGGTGCCGGAAGGGCGCAAGCTGTTTCCCTCGCTGTCGGTAGAGGAAAACCTGCTGATCGGCGCGTACGGGCGCAAGGTCGCGGGACACTGGCGGCTGGAAACGGTCTACGACCTCTTCCCGATCCTGAAGGAGCGCCGCAACAATCCCGGCACGGCCTTGTCAGGCGGCCAGCAGCAGATGGTGGCGATCGGCCGGGCGCTGATGTCGAACCCGCGCGTGCTGCTCTGCGACGAGATCAGCCTCGGGCTCGCGCCGGTCGTGATCCGCGACATCTATGCGGCGTTCCCGCAAATCCGCGCGGCCGGCGCATCGCTCGTCATCGTCGAGCAGGACATCGGCCAGGCGCTGAAGGTGGCCGACCGCGTCACCTGCATGATGGAAGGCCGCGTGACGCTGACCGGACGTCCTGCCGAACTCTCTCGGGAGGACATCCACGCCGCCTATTTCGGGGTGCTCGCATGATCTCAGTCGACACCATCGTCCAGGGCGTGCTGCTCGGCGGGCTCTACGCGCTGTTCGCGGCGGGCCTCAGCCTCGTCTTCGGGGTCATGCGGCTGGTCAACCTCGCCCATGGCGACCTGATCGTGCTCGGCGCCTTTCTCATCCTCGTCATCGTCTCGGCGCTCGGCCTGAACCCGTTCCTGGCCGCGCTGGTCGCCATGCCGGTGATGTTCTGCCTCGGCTGGGGGCTGCAATATGTGGTTCTCAACCGCACACTGGGCGACGACATCCTGCCGCCGCTGCTCGTCACCTTCGGGCTGTCGATCGTCATCCAGAACGCGCTGCTGGAAGGCTTTTCGGCCGACAGCCGCCGCATTCCGGTCGGCGGACTGGAAGCTGCCTCCGTCGACCTCGGGCCGGTCGCGGTCGGCGTCATGCCGCTCCTGACCTTCCTGTCGGCGGTCGCCGTCATCGTGGCACTGAACGCGCTGTTCTACGGCACCGCGCTCGGCCGTGCCTTCCGCGCGACCTCCGACGACCCCGTCACCGCCGGGCTGATGGGCGTCGATCCGAAACGGCTCTTCGCCACCGCGACCGGCATCGCCATGATCGTCGTGACCATTGCGGCGCTCTATCTCGGCACGCGGTCGAACATCGATCCGACCATCGGCCCGGCGCGGCTGATCTACGCTTTCGAAGCAGTGATCATCGGCGGGCTCGGCTCCTTCTGGGGCACGCTCGCCGGCGGCGTCATCATCGGGGTGGCGCAGACGCTCGGCGCCGCGATCAATCCCGAATGGCAGATTCTCGCCGGGCACGTCGCCTTCCTGCTGGTGCTCCTGTTCCGCCCGCGCGGGCTCTTCCCGCGCGCCAACGACTGAGGCCGCGATGTCGGACCCTGCTTCCTCCGTCTGGCGGGTCGAAACGCGCACGCGTGCCGCGACGGTTTTTCTCGCGGTCGCCGCGCTGGCCGTCGCGCTCGCCTTCGCGGCGCCGTTCTTCGTCTCGCGAAGCCTGCTGCAGGACCTGTTCCTGATCCTGACCATGCTGGTCCTGGCGCAGAACTGGAACCTGCTCGCCGGCTATGCCGGACTGGTCTCGGTCGGGCAGCAGGCCTTCGTCGGCTTCGGCGCCTATGCCATGTTCGCCTGCGTCAGCCTCGGCGGGCTCGATCCGATGCTGGCCATCCTGATCGCGGGGATCGCCGCGGCGCTGCTGTCGGTGGCCACCGGCTTCTTCGTCTTCCGCCTGCATGGCGCCTATTTCGCGATCGGCACCTGGGTGGTGGCGGAGGTCGTGCGACTCGTGCTCGCGCAGTGGCGGGCGCTCGGCGGCGGCACCGGCACGTCGCTGCCCAACGCCGCCATCCGCGACATGGCGGCGGTTCAATGGATCGCCGACGCCTTCTCGGTCCGCGCCTCCCAGGCGGCCGATATCCTGACCTACTGGCTGGCACTCGCCTTGTGCTGCGCCACGATCGGCTTCATCTACTGGCTCCTGCGGACCCGCCAGGGGCTCGGGCTCTCGGCGGTGCGCGACAACCAGGAGGCCGCGCGGTCGATCGGCGTCGACGCGCGGCGCATCAAATGGGCGGTCTATGTCTCCGTCGCCTTCGTCACCGGCATGGCCGGCGCGCTGATCTACGTCCAGAAGGCGCGCATCTCGCCGGATGCGGCCTTTTCGGTCATCGACTGGACCGCCTATGTCATCTTCATCGTGGTGATCGGCGGCATCGGCACGCTCGAAGGTCCCATCATCGGCGTCATCGTCTTCTTCCTGCTGCAGAAGTCGCTCGCCGATTTCGGCTCCTGGTACCTGCTGGTGCTCGGGCTGATCGGCATCGCCGTCATGCTGTTTGCGCCGCGCGGCCTGTGGGGCCTGTTTTCCGACCGCACCGGCATCCAGTTCTTTCCCGTCCGCCGCATCCTGAAGGGCGGACCATCCATCGATCGTCAAGGCACAAGGGGAGGGCCGCATGGCTGACATTACCACCGACGTTCTCATCATCGGCACCGGCCCCGCCGGCTCGGCGACGGCCGCGCTGCTCTCGACCTACGGCATCGAGAACATGGTCGTGAACCGTTACCGCTGGCTGGCCAACACGCCGCGCGCCCACATCACCAACCAACGCACCATGGAAGTGCTGCGCGACCTCGGTCCGGAAGTGGAGAAGGAGGCCTATCTCCATGCCACGCATCAGGACCTGATGGGCGAGAACATCTTCTGCACCTCGCTGGCGGGCGAGGAGATCGGCCGGATGAAGAGCTGGGGCAAGCATCCGCTGTCGCGTGCCGAGCACCAGCTGTCGTCGCCCTCGCACATGAACGACCTGCCGCAGACCTTCATGGAGCCGATCCTGTTCAAGACGGCCTGCTCGCGGGGAACCCAGGCGCGGATGTCGACGGAATACGTGTCGCACGAGCAGGATGCCGACGGCGTCACCACGACCTGTCTCGACCGGCTGACGAAGCGTATGTTCACGATCCGCTCGAAGTTCCTCGTCGGCGCCGACGGCGGCAATTCGCTGGTGGCCGAACATGCCGGCCTGCCCTTCGAGGGGAAGATGGGCGTCGCCGGCTCCATGAACATCCTGTTCAGGGCCGACCTGTCGAAATACGTCGCCCACCGTCCGTCGGTGCTCTACTGGGTGATGCAGCCGGGCTCCAACGTCGGCGGCATCGGCATGGGCCTGGTGCGCATGGTGCGGCCGTGGAACGAGTGGCTGATCGTCTGGGGCTACGACATCAACGAGCCGGCGCCGGCCGTCGATGCCGCGATGGCCACCAAGGTCGCGCGCGACCTCGTCGGCGACCCCGATCTCGAGATCGAGCTGATCTCGGCCAACACCTGGACCGTCAACAACATGTACGCGACGCACCTGCAGAACGGGCGCGTCTTCTGCATGGGCGACGCCGTGCACCGGCATCCGCCGTCGAACGGGCTCGGCTCCAACACCTCGATCCAGGACGGCTTCAACCTCGCCTGGAAGCTCGCCATGGTGGTGAAGGGGCAGGCCGGCCCGGGCCTGCTCGACAGCTACAGCGTCGAGCGCGCCCCCATCGCCAAGCAGATCGTGACCCGCGCCAACCGGTCGATCGAGGAATTCGGGCCGATCTTCAAGGCGCTCGGCCTGCTCGACTCGATCGATCCCGTGAAGATGCAGCAGAACATGGACGCGCGCTGCGACGACGGCGCAGAGGCCGAGGCGCAGCGCGAGGCGATCCGCCAGGCGATCGCCTTCAAGGTCTACGAGTTCGATGCGCACGGCGTCGAGATGAACCAGCGCTACGTCTCGGACGCGGTGGTCACGGATGGCGCAGCGGAGCCTGCCTTCGAGAAGGACCGCGAGCTGCACTACCAGCCGACCACCTGGCCCGGCGCCCGGCTGCCGCATGTCTGGCTCTACGACGATCACGGCGCCAGGGTCTCGTCGCTCGATCTGGCGGGGCAGGGGCGTTTCACGATCCTCACCGGCATCGGCGGACAGGGCTGGGTCGACGCGGCGAGAACAGTCGGTATGGAACTCGGAATCGAGATCGCCGCCCATGTCATTGGACCGCGCCAGCGGTGGCAGGACTTTACCGGCGACTGGGCACGCGCCCGCGAGGTGCGCGACTCAGGCGTGGTGCTGACCCGGCCCGACCAGCACGTCGCCTGGCGCAGCGAGACGATGGCGGCAGACCCGGCAGCCGAGATCCGTCGCGTCCTGACCCAGATCCTGGCGCGCTGAGGAGGCCGGCATGCACGAGCACGAGAAGGGCTACTTCACCGAGGAGAACTCGGTCGCCGTCGTCACCGGCCGCAATGCGCTGGCGAAGGACGAGCGGCTGAAGTTCGCCATGGAGGTGATCACCCGCAAGCTGCACGAGGCAGTAAAGGAAATCGAGCCGACGCAGGACGAATGGATGGAGGCGATCCAGTTCCTGACGAAGACGGGACAGCTGTGCAACGAATGGCGGCAGGAGTTCATCCTGCTGTCGGACGTGCTCGGCGTCTCGATGCTGGTCGATGCGATCAACAACCGCAAGCCTTCAGGCGCTTCCGAAAGCACCGTGCTCGGCCCCTTCCACGTCGCCAACGCGCCCGAACTGCCGATGGGCGCCAATATCTGCCTCGACGCCAAGGGCGAGGACATGGTGGTGTCGGGCCGCATCCTCGATACCGAGGGGCGGCCGGTCGCCGACGCCGTCATCGACGTCTGGCAGGCCAATGACGAGGGGTTCTACGACGTCCAGCAGAACGGGATCCAGCCCGACTTCAACCTGCGCGGCATCTTCCGCACCGGCGCCGACGGCCGCTACTGGTTCCGCGCGGTGAAGCCGAAATTCTATCCGATCCCAGACGACGGAACGGTGGGCAAGCTGCTCGGCCGCCTCGGCCGGCATCCGTTCCGGCCGGCGCACCTGCACTACATCGTCAAGGCGGGCGGCTTCGAGACGCTGACGACCCACATCTTCGATCCGCACGATCCCTATATCGGGACCGATGCGGTGTTCGGGGTCAAGGAGAGCCTGCTGGCCGATTTCGTCCGGGTCGACGATGCGGCGCGGGCGAAGGAGCTGGGCTTTTCCGGCTGGTTCTGGTCGGTCGAGCACGATTTCGTGCTGGCACGGGAAAGTCCCCCGGAACGCTGACCGCCCCGCCATCCCAGGCCTGCGGCGGCGCGTTCAGCCCAGACTCCCTATTCGGTCGCGCGATCAGTCTGCCCGGGCGGGCAGCGCCTCGATCTGCTCGCGCGTGCGGTCGAGGGTCAGCCGCAAGCCCTGGACCTCGATCTCGTCGAGGTTGATGACCACTTCGCGCTCGCCGACGCCGAGGAAGCCGCCGACCTCGAGCGTCACCGCGGAAGGCTGGCCTGCCGCGTCACCGAGCACGTCGTCGATCTCGCCGATCTCTTCGCCATTGGCGCCGTAGATGCGCATGTCCTCGAGTTCGCCGACCGAGATGCCGAGGCCTGGAACGGGAGTGGCATCGCGGTCGATCTCGACGAGGACGGCACCGGTCGCGGGGGCGGTCCCCTGCTGCGCGAGAGCCGGCGCGGCGACGAAGGTGGCGGCGATCAGGAGTGCGGCGGTGGACTTCATGCGGTCTTCTCCGTCAGGTTGAACGTTCCCCTCCAATTCCCAGGCCCCGCTGGAGGTTCCGACGGGCGAGAAGGCTCCGATGGCTCGGTGCGCCCTTTCCCGGCCACCGCGAGACGGGCAGCCGGGGCGGGCGCCGCGCCATCAGCGTGCCGGCTTCACCGGCGGGCGTTCATCCCCGTCACGCCGCGTCTGCCGCGCCAGCGCATCCGCCTGAGTCTCGGTCGCATAGGGCTGCGGATTGGCCTTGCCGAGGTCGCCGGGGTCGGCGACGCGCCCCGGCATACCGGTCGTCCCGCCGTCGGGACGCGGACTGGTCTGCGAATCGGCCCAGACTTCCTGCGGGTCGCGCAGGTCGCCTGCGTCAGGCTCGGCGCCGCGGCGCTCGTTGCGGTTCTCGGCGCCGCTGCCGGAGGAAATCGACGCGTGGTCGGAGGCGCGCGGCCCCGTCGTCCTTCGATCGTCCTGCATGATGCTGCTCCCTGGTCGGTGGTCCGGACGCAACCGACGGGATCGCGCAATGTTCCCGGTCCATGGCGAGGCGATGCCTTCTGACCTCGCGCGCGTTGCGACGACGTCATCCCGCCGCTCAGGTGCGACGGCGAGCAAAGGTTCCGGCAGCCGGATCAGGTCGGGAGGAAGGGGAGGAGGATGGTGGGTGATGTAGGGATCGAACCTACGACCCGCTGATTAAGAGTCAGCTGCTCTACCAACTGAGCTAATCACCCACGGGGTTCTCGGCCGGTCCGGGCCTCGAACGTGGCGGGTTCATAGCGGGTCGATCCGCGGCATGCAAGCCTTGATCGTGACAAAAACACGTCTGCCTTCCCGCCCTGCCGGCGCAGGCGCGTCGCTCCGGGGTCGGAGTCGATCGCTGCAGGTCACCGGGCCGGATGACCAGCCGGGGTGGTCCACCCGTCAGCCCCCCTGATCCCCCATGCGCGGGAAAGCCGCTGCAAGAATCTCTCCACGCATTCTCCATAATGTGAACAATTCGCCCCACATGCGTTATGCTGGCCTTGGACCGGAAGGAGAGGGGAAGACGTGGGTATCGACAAAGGACAGGGCGCCAAGGCGGAGAAGCGGCAGACGCGGGCCAGCCCGCGCACGCCGTCTCGCGGTCGCGGCATCCTGCGCTACGAGGGGTTGCTGGACAGTCTCGAGGCGTTGCTCGTGGATCACGACCTCGAAGACGTCGGCCTCTCGCAGATCGCCGAACACGCGCGCGTCCCTCCCGCTTCGGTCTATCACTTCTTTCCCACGAAGGAGGCGGCCTTCATGGCGCTCGTGCAGCGCTACGTGTGGGAAATCCGCAGCATGCAGAAGCGCCGGCCGGTGCCGCATTCGGCACTGCGCAGCTGGCAGGAATTCCTCGCCCAGGAACTGCGTGAGGCCGTCGACTTCTTCCGCACGACGCCACAGGCCATGAAGCTCTTCCTCGGCCGCTACGGCGGGATGGAGACCTGGCGGGCCGAACTCGCGCAGAACGCCGCTGCGGCGCATCTGCTGTTCCGGCGGCTGAACAGCGCCTTCCATCTGCCGCTGATCCGCGACGCAGAGGCAAAGTTCCTGACCTTCATCGAAGTGGTCGATGCCGTCCTGGGAATTTCCTACGCGCGCGACGGCGACATCACCGACGAGGCACTCGAGGAGGCGCACCGGGCGAGCGTGGCCTACTGCAAGCTGTTTCTCCCGGAACAGATGGAACTTCGGGAGGACGTCGCGGCGCGGGTGGCGCGCGGCGAGCCCGTCATCCTCGATCCAGGCGACGGCCCTCCCTGCGCGTGAGGCGTGCTGCGGTCAGTCCCAGGCGAGCGCGCCGCCGTTCTGGTATTCGATGACGCGGGTCTCGAAGAAGTTCTTCTCCTTCTTGAGATCCATCGCCTCGCTCATCCACGGGAACGGATTCTCGGTCGTGGCGAAGACGGGCGCCAGTCCCAGCTGCGCGCAGCGCCTGTTGGCGATGAAATGCATGTATTGCTCGCACAGCGCCGCGTTCAGCCCGAGGAAGCCGCGCGGCATCGTGTCCCGGCCGTAGGCGGCCTCCAGCCGGGCGCCTTCGGCCAGCATGCCGCGCACCTCGTCCTGGAACGATGCCGTCCACAGGTCCGGGTTCTCCACCTTGATCTGGTTGATGACGTCGATGCCGAAATTCAGGTGGATGCTCTCGTCGCGCAGGATGTACTGGTACTGCTCGGCGATGCCGACCATCTTGTTGCGCCGGCCGAGCGACAGGATCTGCGCGAAGCCGGTGTAGAACCACATGCCCTCGAAGACGACGTAGAAGGCGACGAGATCGCGCAGGAAGCGCTGGTCGGCGGCCTGCGTGCCGGTGCGGAAGTCCGGGTCGTCGAGGCTCTGCGTGTGCTGCAGCGCCCAGGCGGCCTTGTCGGTGATCGACGGCACCTCGCGGTACATGTTGAACAACTCGCCCTCGTCGAGGCCGAGGCTTTCGACGACGTACTGGAAAGTGTGGGTGTGCACCGCTTCCTCGAAGGCCTGGCGCAGCAGGTACTGCCGGCATTCCGGGTTGGTCAGATGGCGGTAGATTGCCAGGACGATGTTGTTGGCGACGAGCGATTCGGATGCGGCGAAGAAGCCGAGATTGCGCTTGATGGCGTGGCGTTCGTCCGGCGTCAGCCCGTCGCGCGATTTCCACAGGGCGATGTCGGCCTGCATGGAGACCTCGGTCGGCATCCAGTGGTTGTTGCAGGCCGAGAGATATTTCTCCCAGGCCCATCTGTACTTGAGCGGCAGGAGCTGGTTCACGTCGGCGCGGCAGTTGATCATCCGCTTCTCGTCGACGGAGACGCGGCCGCCGGCGCGGTCGATGTCGCCGAGGCCGGTGGGGTCGGCAGCAGGTGCGGGAGTGGTCTCGAGGGCGGCGAGGGGAGCGGATCTGGGTTCTGACCAGTCGAGCATGGTGGAAACTCCTGAAAAGGATTGTGGCGCGGGCGAGACAAGCGGCTCGACCTGGCAAGGTGGCGCGGGCGGAGCCATGGGTGTCGAGGGGGGCGGCGGTCTCTACTGGCAGGCCTCGCAATCGGGATCGTCGATGGCGCAGGCCTTGCCCCAGGCCGCCATCGCATCGCTCACGACCGCATCCGGGACCGGCCGCGCGGGCGCGGCGGTGACGGGTGGCGCCGAAACCACGGCCTTCACCGCGTTGAGCTTGCCGTCGGTGCCCTTCAGCGTCGACTTCTCGACATGCGTCGCCGACAGGGCGCGCAGGTAGTAGGTCGTCTTCAGACCCAGCCTCCAGGCGAGCCGGTAGGCCTCGTCGAGCTTCCGGCCGGAGGGTTCTGCCATATAGAGGTTCAGCGACTGCGCCTGGTCGATCCATTTCTGCCGGGCTGCCGCGGCGCGGATCAGCCATTGCGGCTCGATCTCGAAGGCGGTGGCGTAGAGCGCCTTCAGGTCGTCGGGCACGCGGTCGATCCCGCTGACCTTGCCGTCGAAATATTTCAGGTCCGACACCATCACCTCGTCCCAGAGGTCGCGCGCCTTGAGGTCGCGCACGAGATCGGTGTTCACCACGGTGAAGTCGCCCGACATGTTGGCCTTGACGTAGAGCTGGCTGTAGGCGGGCTCGATCGACTGCGAGACGCCGACGATGTTGGAGATGGTGGCGGTCGGCGCGATCGCCATGCAGTTGGAGTTGCGCATGCCGGTCGCCTTCACGCGCCGGCGCAGGGAATCCCAGTCCAGCGTCGACGACCGGTCGAAGACCACCGCGCCGTCGCGGGCGTCCTGCAGCAGGTCGAGCGAATCGATCGGCAGGATGCCCTTCGACCACAGCGAGCCCTCGAAGCTCGGATAGCGGCCGCGCTCGGCGGCGAGATCGACCGAGGCCGAAATCGCATGATAGCTCACCGCTTCCATCGAGGTGTCGGCAAAGGCGACGGCGCCCTCCGATGCCGCCGAAAGGCGCAGGGTCTGCAGCGCGTCCTGGAAGCCCATCAGCCCCAGCCCCACCGGGCGGTGGCGCAGGTTGGAGCGGCGCGCCTCGGGGATGGTGTAGAAGTTGATGTCGACGACGTTATCGAGCATGCGCATGGCGGTCGCCACCGTGCGCGCCAGACGCGCCTGGTCGATGCCGTCGGCGGTGACGTGGGCTGCGAGGTTGACCGATCCGAGATTGCAGACCGCAACCTCGTCGGCGCTCGTGTTCAGCGTGATCTCGGTGCACAGGTTGGAGGAGTGCACGACGCCCGCATGCTGCTGCGGCGAGCGCAGGTTGCAGGCGTCCTTGAAGGTGATCCAGGGATGTCCGGTCTCGAACAGCATGGTGAGCATGCGCCGCCACAGGTCGACCGCCGCCACCCGCCTGAACACCTTGATCTCGCCGCGATCGGCCTTCGCCTCGTAGGCCTCGTAGGCCGCCTTGAACGGCTTGCCGTAGAGATCGTGCAGGTCGGGCACCTCGTCGGGGGAAAACAGGGTCCACTGGGCGCCCGCCTCGACGCGCTGCATGAACAGGTCGGGGATCCAGTTCGCGGTGTTCATGTCATGGGTGCGGCGGCGATCGTCGCCGGTGTTCTTCCGCAGGTCGAGGAACTCCTCGATGTCGACGTGCCAGGTCTCGAGATAGGCGCAGACCGCGCCCTTGCGCTTGCCGCCCTGGTTGACCGCGATGGCGGTGTCGTTGGCCACCTTGAGAAACGGCACGATGCCCTGGCTCTCGCCGTTGGTGCCCCGGATGTGGGCGCCGAGGCCGCGCACCGGCGTCCAGTCGTTGCCGAGGCCGCCGGAGAACTTCGCCAGCAGCGCATTGTCCTTCACTGCCTTGAAGATGCCGTCGAGATCGTCGGCCACCGTCGTCAGGAAGCAGGACGAGAGCTGCGGGCGCAGCGTGCCCGAGTTGAACAGGGTCGGCGTCGAGGTCATGAAGTCGAAGGAGGAGATCAGGTCGTAGAACTCGATCGCCCGGGCCTCGCGGTCGATCTCGCGCAGCGAAAGCCCCATCGCCACGCGCATGAAGAAGGCCTGCGGCAGTTCGAAGCGATGGCCGCGGACATGC
The DNA here is from genome assembly GCF_014495845.1 of Aquibium microcysteis. Classification (NCBI taxonomy): domain Bacteria; kingdom Pseudomonadati; phylum Pseudomonadota; class Alphaproteobacteria; order Hyphomicrobiales; family Phyllobacteriaceae; genus Aquibium; species Aquibium microcysteis. The sequence goes on along the minus strand of NZ_CP061080.1, from coordinate 1,921,407 downwards.
AGGACGTAGCGGTCGTAGAGCGTCTGGAAGCCGAGATAGTCGAACTTCAGGTCGCGCTCCGGCTTCAGCGCGGCGGCGATGCGGGCGAGGTCGAAGCGGGCAAGCTCCGGATCCAGCCGCTCGTTGGCGATGCCGGCCTTCACATAGGCGCGGAAATAGTCGCCGTAGCGTTCCGCCATCTCGGCCTGCGTGGCCTGCTCGGGCCGGCCGGCGACGAAGCTCAGCGCCTCGCGGCGCAGCTTGTCGAGCAGCAGCCGGGCGCTGACCTTGGAATAGTTCGGTTCGGTCTCGACGAGGGTCCGCGCGGCGAGGATCGGCGCCTGCGCCAGTTCGTCGAGCGAGATGCCGTCATAGAGGTTGCGGCGGGTCTCGACGAGGATCGCATCGGCCGCGACGCCTTCGAGACCGGCGCAGGCCTCGCCGATGACGGTCGCCAGGCGGGTTTCGTCCAGGGGCGCCCGCGTGCCGTCGGCCGTGGTCACGTGCAGCAGCGGGGCAGGGGCAGACTTCGCCGCCGAGGCGTCCGCGAGCCTGGCGCGTTCGCGCGCGCGCTCCTCGCGGTAGAGGACGTAGGCACGGGCGACCTTGTGGTGCTCGCCGCGCATCAGCGCCAGTTCCACCTGGTCCTGCACGTCCTCGATGTGGAAGACCCGTCCGGCATCGGCGCGGCGGGCGAGACCGGCGACGATCTGGGCCGTCAGGCCGGCGACGATGTCGTGGATGCGGCGCGAGGCGGCGGCGGACTGGCCTTCCACGGCCAGAAACGCCTTCGTCAGCGCTACCGCGATCTTCGAGGCATCGAACGGCGTGACCGAGCCGTTGCGCCGGATGAGGCGATAGCCCGGCTCGTGCGCCCGGGCTTCGGTGGCGGGAATCGGCGCGTGGGTCGCATAGGCTTGTCGTTCGGCAGTCGCAGTCATCATCATCCCCGATGGAGTTGGGGACGGAGAGCAGGCGGACGCATGCACGACGCCGATCGGCACGGGCCGACCGGAGCAAGCGAACCACCGGGACACCCCGCCCGTGGACGTTCATGATGTCGCGGCAGGTCTCCTGGCTCACAGGTCGCCGCTGCCGTCGGCCTTCCCAGCACACGATGGCGCCAGTGGCACTGCTTGACGGCAGCTCTCTGCTTACAGTTGCGGGGGCAGCGCCGGCTTTGAACCGGCTTCCCTCTTAGCCCTCGATCTTGCGATTCGAGAGACCGTGACCACCAAGTCTTGTGTCCTGGAGGGGGTGACTGTCAATCGCTTGCGTGCGTGCATCTGTGGATTGCACCCGGACGCGCCGTCAGTCCTCGGCGAGGATGGTCTCGATCCGGCGCATCTGCTCGCCGAGCATGTCGCAGTCGCGCGGCGAGGACTGCGCCATCACCTTGTCGATCAGTGCCGTGTAGACAGCGAGCGCCTCCATCAGCAGCGCCTCGCCCTCAGGCGTCAGCGTCAGCCGCATGACGCGCTTGTCGCTCGCGTCGTTCTCGCGCCGCAGCAGGCCCTGCTTCTCCAGCTGCGGCAGCAGCATGGTGATGTTCGACCGTCCGACCAGCAGCTTTCGCGCCAGATCGTGCTGCGACATGCCGGGGTGGCGGTAGAGATTCATCAGCATGTCGAGCTGCGCCAGCTTCAGGTCGAAGGGCGCCAGCGCCTTGGTCAGCGCGCGCACGACCGCCTTCTCGGCCCGCACCACGGCGATCCAGTTGCGAAAGCGCGGGTTGTCCCACGGCAGGTCTTGTTTTTTGTTCATGCTTGAACTAATAATGTTCACGGTTGAACGAATTTCGGATTCCCACCATGGCATCATTTCCCGCAAGTGTCATCCGCTCGACGTTCCGGCTGGCCGACCATCTGGCGCCCGTGCTCGCCGGCCGCGCCGCCTTCGAGCTGTTCTGCCGCACGCCCAACCCGGCAAAGCTTTCGGAGAAGGAGCGCGCGGCCGTCGCGCAGGCGGCCTCGTTCATGGCGGAGGCGCGGCACCACCGCCTGCCGATCCGGGCCGGCCACGTCATGGCGCATGATTTCCGGCCGCCGGAGGGCACGCCGTTCCGCCGCACCGTGCTCGTCCTGCATGGCTGGCGCTCGCGCACCGAGCACATGGCGGCGCTGGTCGACGCGCTGCGGCGCGGCGGCTCGCGCGTGGTGGCGCTCGACCTGCCGGGGCACGGCGCCTCGTCGGGGCGGCGGCTGACCATGGCCAACGCCGTCGAGGCGGTGAGTGCCGCGGGCGACTGGTTCGGTCCTTTCGCCGCGGTCGTCGGCCATTCCTTCGGCGGGGCGGTGGCGGTCAATGCCGTCACGGGTTCGATCCCGCGCTTCGCGCCGGTCGGCGCCGACCGGCTGGTGCTGATCTCCGCGCCGAACTCGCTGCCCGCCTTCTTCGCCGATTTCGGCCGCATGCTGTCGCTGGGGCCGCGGGCGCAGACGGCGCTGTTCGATCACGTCGAGCGGGTGGCCGGCCGACCGCTGGAGCGGTTCGTCGGTGCCAGCCAACTGGCCGAAGTCGAGGTTCCGACCCTCGTCATCCATGCGCCCGACGACAAGGAGGTCTCGGCCGAAGACGCGAAGGCCTATGCGGCGGCCGGACGGCACGTGCGGCTCGTCTGGGCGCCGGGGCTCGGCCACAGGAGGATCGTGGCGGGGCCGGGCGTGCTGGCGGAACTCGCCGGTTTCGTGGCCGGCGCGGCGGATGCGTCCGCCGTGCATTGAGATGTCAGGGCTTCGGCTTGCCCGGTTCGTGCGGCAGGCCGGCTTCCTTCCAGGCCGAGAAGCCGCCCTCGACGTGGCTGACGCGCTCGAGCCCCATCTCGAGCGCGGTCCTGGCGGCGAGCGCGGAGCGCCAGCCGCCGGCGCAGAAGAACACGAAGTGCTTGCCGGAGGAGAAGATCTCCTTGTGGTATGGGCTCTCCGGATCGATCCAGAACTCCAGCATGCCGCGCGGGCAGTGGACCGCGCCGGCCATGCGGCCCTCGCGGTCGAGTTCGCGCGGATCGCGCAGGTCGATGAAGGCGACGTCGTCGCGGCCGAGCAGGGCCGCGGCATCCGCGGGCGCCAGCGTCTCGACCATGGCGTTCGCCTCTGCCAGCAGATCCTTGTAGCCCTTCCTCGCCGTCATGCGTCTTCCCTTTCCGCGTCGCGTCAGTGGCGGACGACGACCCTCGTGCCCACGTTCACCTGGCCGTAGAGGTGGACGACGTCGTCGTTTGCCATGCGGATGCAGCCCGACGACATTGCCTGCCCGATCGTCCAGGGCTGGTTGGTGCCATGAATCCGGTACATCGTCGAGCCGATGTAGAGCGCCCGGGCGCCGAGCGGATTGTTGGGCCCGCCGGGCATGTAGGCCGGCAGCTTGCGACCCTTGGCGGCCTCGCGGCGGATCATCTGCGGGGGCGGCGTCCAGCCCGGCCACTCGGCCTTGCGCGTGATGCGGTTCGTGCCCGACCAGGTGAAGCCGTCGCGGCCGACGCCGACGCCGTACTTGATCGCCCGGCCATTGCCCAGCGTGTAGTAGAGGCGCCGCTCGGAGGTGTCGACGATGATGGTGTTGGGGCCGTGCGGACCGTCGTAGCGCACGGTCTGGCGCGGGATCGGCGACTGGTTCGACATGCGCTGCGTGCCCGCACCGGGGCGCTCGTGGCCGCCGCGGATCACCCGCTGCCAGAAGGTTTCGGCCTCAGCGGGTGCGACCGCCAGCGGCAGGCCGAGGCTCAGCGTCATGACCGCCGCGAAGACGGCGGCAAGTCGAAATCCGATCTGTCTCATTGTTTCCCTCTCTCGTCGTTGTCCGGAGATTATCAGTCGAGCGCGAACGCTCAACAGACATTAAACCCGGTAACGGAAGGGTTACTGCGAGATACTTCACGCGCTCGGTGTGCGGCCGTCCGGACCGCCGACTGTCAGCCGAGGTTCAGTTCCTTGAAGAAGTCGTTGCCCTTGTCGTCGATGACGATGAAGGCGGGGAAATCGACCACCTCGATCCGCCACACCGCCTCCATGCCGAGTTCGGGATATTCCAGCACCTCGACCTTCCTGATGCAGTCCTGCGCCAGCCGCGCGGCCGGGCCGCCGATCGAGCCGAGGTAGAAGCCGCCATGCGTCCCGCAGGCCTCGCGCACCTGGCGCGAGCGGTTGCCCTTGGCCAGCATCACCATCGACCCGCCGAAGGACTGGAACTGGTCGACATAGCTGTCCATCCGGCCGGCCGTCGTCGGCCCGAAGGAGCCGGAGGCGTAGCCGGCGGGCGTCTTGGCCGGGCCGGCATAGTAGACCGGATGGTTCTTCATGTAGTCGGGCATGCCTTCGCCGCGCTCCAGCCGCTCGCGGATCTTGGCATGGGCGATGTCGCGCGCCACGACGATGGTTCCCGTCAGCGACAGGCGCGTCTTCACCGGATGCTGCGACAGCGTGGCGAGGATCTCCGGCATCGGCCGGTTCAGGTCCACCTGGACGACGTGCGAGGTCAGCTTCTCCTCGTCGATGTCGGGCATGTAGCGCGCCGGATTGGTCTCCAGTTCCTCGATGTAGACGCCGTCCCTCGTGATCTTGCCCAGCGCCTGGCGGTCGGCGGAGCAGGAGACGCCGAGGCCGATCGGCAGCGAGGCGCCGTGGCGGGGCAGGCGGATGACGCGCACGTCGTGGCAGAAATACTTGCCGCCGAACTGCGCGCCGACGCCTATCTGCTGCGTCAGGCGATGGATTTCGGCCTCCATCGCCACGTCGCGGAAGGCGTGGCCGTTCTCCGACCCCTCGGTCGGCAGGCCGTCGAGGTAGCGGGTCGAGGCGAGCTTGACGGTCTTCAGGTTCATTTCGGCAGAGGTGCCGCCGATGACGATCGCGAGGTGGTAGGGCGGGCAGGCGGCGGTGCCGAGCGTCAGGATCTTCTCCTTCAGGAAGTCGATCATGCGGTCATGCGTCATCAGCGACGGCGTGCCCTGGTAGAGGAAGGTCTTGTTGGCCGAGCCGCCGCCCTTGGCCACGAACAGGAACTTGTAGGCGTCCTCGCCCTCCTCGTAGAGGTCGATCTGCGCCGGCAGATTGTTCCTCGTGTTCTTCTCCTGGAACATCGACAGCGGCGCGAGCTGCGAATAGCGCAGGTTCTTGCGCTCGTAGGCGTCGAGCACGCCCCGGCCGAGCGCCTCGGCATCGCCGCCCTCGGTCCAGACGCGCCGGCCCTTCTTGCCCATGATGATGGCCGTGCCGGTGTCCTGGCACATCGGCAGGATGCCGCCGGCGGCGATGTTGGCGTTCTTCAGGAGGTCGTAGGCAACGAAGCGGTCATTGTCGGTCGCCTCGGGATCTTCGAGGATCGAGGCCAGCTGCCGCAGGTGGCCGGGGCGCAGGAGGTGGTTGATGTCGGCGAAGGCGGTCTCGGACAGGAGCCGCAGCGCCTCCGGCTCGACCACCAGCATGTCCTCGCCCCTGAAGCGGTCGACGGCGACGAACTCGGAGGTGAGCTTGCGATAGGGCGTCTGGTCTGGCGCCAAGGGAAAGAGGTCGGCGAGAACCGGCTCGGTCACGTTCGGGCTCCTGGCTGGAACGAAAAGGCAGCGCCGTTGTAGCGGCGCTGCCTGAAAAGTCCATCAATAGGAGGCAGAACGCTCCGCCGCCGGTCGTAGCATCACTGCGCGGCCGGCTCCGCGTGCATGAGGCTCAGGCCCTTCGCCGTGCGGTTGCCGAAACCCTTCCAGTAGCTGTGCTCGGGCTTGAGGCTCTTGTCCTCGTTGACCGCCCAGACGCCGTCCTGCGCGTTCTCGACCAGGTCGAGATAGGGATCCATCGCCGCATCGCCCTTCAGGTGCCTGCCGAGGAAGGCGGTGGCGAAGTGCTGGGCGATGTTGTTCATGCGCACCGTGTCCCAGACCGGGTCGGCATAGTGGTCGAAGGGCGCCCAGCCGAGCTTCTCCGAGACGGTCCAGGATTCTGCCGGCGCCGGCATCGGGGCAGCGGCGTTGTGGTTGGCGTTCTCGAAGGTGAGCAGGTAGCGGTCGGCATTGACGGCGCCCTCGTAGATCGCCTTGACGCCCTTCTCGTAGCCCGACACGTCGTCCACGCTGCCGGCCACGAAGAACATCGGGATCTCGATGCCCTTCAGCCCTTCGGCGTCCCAGAAGCCGCGCTCCATGCCCCAGGGGGCGAAGGCGATGGCCGCCTTGTAGCGCGCGTCGGGCAGCGCCTCATGCGTCTCCGACCCGGCGCGGTGGATGCCGAGCGTGCCGTCGGGCGCGCCCCAGGCGAAGTCGACGGAGGCCTGCGTGACGCCGCCGCCGGCGGTGATGACCGCGCCGTAGCCGCCCATCGAATAGCCGACGAGGCCGGCATTGGAGGCATCGACGACGCCGGAGAGGAAGCTCGACGCGTCGGCCGACAGCCGCGCCATCTCGTTCAGCACGAAGATCTGGTCGAGCGAACGGTTGACCAGCGTCGAGCCGAACTTGCCCTGGTCGTTGTAGGTGGAATCGGTGTGGTCGATCGAGGCGACGACATAACCCTTGGTGGCAAGGTTCTCGGCCAAATGGCTGAGCAGGAATCGATTTCCCGGATAGCCGTGCGAGATGACCACCAGCGGCCAGGCGCCGCCGTCGGCCTTCTTCGGCGCGGCGTCGCGCACGGCGCGGCCCTTGAGCGAAACCTGCGTGACGCCATCGCGCAGGAACACGCCCTCGTAGGTCCCGCCGACCGCATCGCCTTCGGCCGGGTACCAGATCTCGACGGTCAGGGGCCGGTCGTAGCGCGGGTGGTCCTTCCCGGCCTCGACGTTGAGGATGTCGACCTGATCCTTGTGAACGAGATCGAGCGTGCGCACGCCGACGGCGTTCGGGCCCGGGGCGGCGAGTTCCGGCGCGTCGGGGCGCAGCTGATCGATTCGGTTGTCCTGTGCCATGGCGCCCGTGCCAAGCACGCAGGCGGCCGCTGCGGCAAGCCATATCGTCTTCATTGTTTCTTCTCCCGTTCGCCGAGGTGCGCAGTTGCCTATCGACGTGCGGGTAGCGTGCGTTTTCGACAGGTCGATGACAAGCCGGAAAACGCACGCCGTGCGGGGCAGGCGTGGCTGCGGCGCGCCGTCTCCGGCTTAATCAGTCGCGGCCGGCGATCATGATCGCCTGCGCCAGCCCCTCCGGATCCGAAAAGCACATTTCATGGCTGCCCGGCGTCTGTACGAGCCGGAACAGGCCGAGCTTTTCCGACAGGCGCGGATGCCAGCCGCGGCTCTGGGGCAGGGCGGTGTCCTCGGTCGCGTTGATGTAGGACTTCGCCACGGTCATCGCCGCGGGATTGGTCTTCAGGCTGATCCTGTCGGTGAAGGTCGCGTAGGGATGCGGGTTGAGCCTGTCATAGGACGACCGGGCGAGGTCGGCGTCGCCGTCGTTGATGAAGGCCTCGCGCCAGATCGGGTAGGGCAGCACCACGGAGTTGTCGCCGCTCTGAGCGCTCATGGCATCGAACAGCGCCACGTAGTGCGGCGGCACCATGTCATTGAGGCATTCGCCGTCGTTCGGCACGAAGGCGTTCCAGTAGATCAGCCGCCGGATGCGCTCGGGCACCGCGTCTGCCACGCCGGTGATGATCATGCCGCCGTAGGAATGGCCGAGCAGCACGACGTCCGACAGGTCGTTGGCGGCGAGATAGTCGACGATCGAGGCGATCGCCTCCGCCAACCCGGTGGACTTGACGTCGCCCGGGCGGTTGCCGGCGATGGTCGGCAGGTGGACGACGTGGCCGGCGATGCGCAGCGGCGCCGCGACGTCTTCGAAAAGTTCGCCCGTATGCCAGGCGCCGTGGACAAGCACGTATGTGGTCATGGTCTCCCCCGTGGGCTATGGTGACGCCTGGCAGTTGAGCGCGTGGGAGGGCTGCGGACCATGGCCCGGAGCGCACCATCGACTGCTCAGCGCGCACAGGGGAGGCTCATGCGCCAGCCCGTCCCGTCCCGACCGTCACCTGCGCCGAGTGCGGCTGCCGGCCGCGTGTGGGATACGCGCGACGTCGCGGCGCGCGAGGCCTTCGGCTACTATCGCGAGGGCATCTGCGAAGCCTTCATGGACCTGGTGCCGGAACTCGACGCGCCGGTTCGCGAGCGTTTCGCGGCCCGTGTCGAGCATCAGCAGCTCGGCGAGGGGGCGGTGAACCGCGTGCGCGCGACAGCGCATGAGGTGGTGCGCACGCGCGCCGAAATCGCGCATTCGCCGGAGGAGTGCTTCTACCTGAACTATCAGACGGAGGGGCTGTGCGAGATCGAGCAGGCCGGTGAACGGGTCTCGCTGCCGGCGGGAAGCGTCGCCATCTTCGCGTCCGGAGTGCCCTTCACCCTCGAGCACCGCCGCCGGCCGACGCTCGGCGTCGCATCCTTCTTCGTGCCCACGCGCCTTCTGGACGCGCGCGTGGCGGCGGGCGCCCCGCGGCGGCCCGTGGTGCTGTCGGCGGATCCCGCGGTCGGGCATCTGATCGTGGAGACCGCGCGCACGCTCGGCGGCGCGGCCGCGCTTGCACCGGCGACCTCTGCGCGGCTCTTCTCGATCCTGGTCGATCTGGCGGCGCTGGCGGTGGGCGGCCCGGCCGCCGCGTCGGTCGACCGAGTGTCGGCGCGAGGAGAAGCGGCCTTCCTGCGGCTGAAGAACCACGTCGCGCAGCACATGTGCGATCCGCGGCTGGACGTCGCAAGCGCTGCCCGCGCAACCGGGATCTCGCCGCGCTACCTGCACCGGCTGTTCGAGCGCGCGGGGACGAGTTTCGGTGCGCACCTGCTCGAGCAGCGGCTGCTGCTCGCCGCGTCGCTGCTGCGCGATCCGGGCAGAGCGGGCCTGACGGTCGCGAGCGTCGCCTTCGCCTGCGGCTTCCGCGACCTTTCCCATTTCGGCCGCGCCTTCAAGACGCGCTTCGCCGCGACGCCGGGAGAGTGGCGCCGCGGCGAGGCCGGTCTCAGCTGAGCGAGGCGGTGAAGCGCTGGATACGCATGCAGGACTCCTCCAGCAGTTCCTCCGACGTCGCATAGGAGATGCGGAAGTTGGGGCCGAGGCCGAAGGCCGAGCCGTGCACCACCGCCACGCCCTCGGCTTCGAGCAGTTCGGTGACGAAGTCCTGGTCGGTCTCGATCACCTTGCCCGAGGGTGCCTTGCGGCCGATCGTGCCCTGGCAGGACGGGTAGACGTAGAAGGCGCCTTCCGGCACGGGGCACTCGATGCCGCGGGCCTGGTTGAGCATCGAGACCACGAGGTCGCGACGGCCCTGGAAGATCGCCTTGTTCTTCATGACGAAGTCCTGCGGGCCGTTCAGCGCCTCCACCGAGGCCCACTGCGCGATGGTGCAGGCGCCCGAGGTCTGCTGGCTCTGGATGGTGTCCATCGCCTTGATGAGCGGCAGCGGTCCGGCGGCGTAGCCGATGCGCCAGCCGGTCATGGCATAGGCCTTCGAGACGCCGTTCATGGTCAGCGTCCGGTCCATCAGCGCCGGCTCCACCTCGGCGATCGTGCGGAAGACGAAGTCGCCATAGGTCAGGTGCTCGTACATGTCGTCGGTCAGGGTCCAGACATGCGGATGCTTCAGGAGGACGTCGGCGAGCGCGCGCAGCTCGTCCCAGGTATAGGCGGCACCCGACGGGTTGGACGGCGAGTTCATCACCAGCCACTTCGTCTTCGGCGTGATCGCCTTCTCCAGCGCCTCGGCGGTCAGCTTGAAGCCGTTCGCGATGGTCGTGTCGGCAAAGACCGGCGTGCCGCCGCAGAGCAGCACCATCTCGGGATAGCTCACCCAGTAGGGCGCCGGGATGACGACCTCGTCGCCGGGGTTCAGCGTCGCCATGAAGGCGTTGAACAGGATCTGCTTGCCGCCGGTGCCGACGATGGTGTGGGCGGCGGTGTAGTCGAGGTTGTTCTCGCGCTTGAACTTGGCGGCGATCGCCTCGCGCAGCGGCACGATGCCGGAGACCGGCGGATACTTGGTCTCGCCGCGGCGGATCGCCTCGATGGCGGCGTTCTTGATGTTGTCGGGCGTGTCGAAATCCGGCTCGCCGGCGCCCAGGCTGATCACGTCGCGTCCCTGCGCCTTCAGCTCGCGCGCTTTCTGGGCGACCGCGATCGTTGCGGAAGGCTTCACGCGGGACAGGGCGTCGGCAAGGAATGCCATGGTTCAGGTCTCCTGAGGTGACGATGGATCGCCGTTTCGGCGGCTTCCTAATGTCCGAACGGCGTGCGGATCGCAAGGGAAGTCGCGGCGGCGCGCGGCCGAATCCGGAAAAATTCGGTCGTTAACCCGCCACGAAACCTTTACTGGCATACCGGGAGCCGGGAAAACTTCGGGGTTATGAATGGCGCGCAGTGCGGGCCTGGCGCACATCGTTCGCAACGACGACGGAACGTCCACCGGCGTGTGGGGCGTCCACGCGCTGAAGAGCGCCTTTCAGCCCATCTTCGCCTTCGAGGAAGGACGGCTGCGCATCGCGGCCTTCGAGGGCCTGATCCGCGCCTTCCGCGACGGCGAGCCGGTGTCTCCCGGCAGCTTCTTCCACGGCGTACCGGCGGTCGACCGCTTCCACGTCGAGACGCTGACCCGGACGCTGCATCTCCTCAATGCCGGTGCCTGCCTCGATCCGAAGGCGCTGCTGTTCGTCAATTTCGACCCGTCGCTGTTCTCGGACCGGGCCGTGGTGGAGGTCGCGCTGCGCGACACGCGCCTCGTCATGCACGAGGCGGGCATCCAGCCTGCACGGGTCGTCTGCGAGATGACGGAGCAGAAGTCGGGATCGCGGGCGGCGCTCTTCCACTTCGTCGGCATGCTGCGCACGCACGGATTCCGCATCGCGGTCGACGATTATGGCGCGGATGATTCAGACATCGCCCGCATCGACGAGCTGCGCCCGGACATCGTCAAGTTCGACGCCAAGTGGATATCGCGGCTGATGCTGTCCGGGCCTGGCTTCGCGCTGCTCAGGACCATGGTCTCGACCTTCCGGGATCGCGGCATCGCAACCGTCTTCGAAGGGATCGAGGAGACCTGGCAGCTCGAGATCGCCGAGCGCTGCGGCGCCTCGATGGTGCAGGGCTTCGTGCTGGCGCGACCCGAACTTGCGCCCACCAGCTTCTCGGTCTTCTCCCGCCCGGCGGCGGCCGGGGCCATCGCTCCGGAGGACCCGGCCGTGCCGGCCGGTCGGCCGGTCGCACCTCCGGTCCGCCCGCAGCCGGCGCTGCGGCCCTTCGGCCGCCGCAGGTCATCCCGATGAGGCAGAAGCGCATGTCGAAGGGCACTGCACCGCTTCGAAAGATCGAGGCCGTGACGGCACCGGAGGAACCGGGTGCCGCGGCCGATACGGTCGTTCTGGAGTTCCTGGTCGACGAGGTCGGCATCGCCTATGGCCGCTACGGCGACATCGTGATGAAGAGCAGCTACCAGCCGCTCTATAGCCTGGAGGGAGACTGGCTCCAGCCGTTCGCCGTCGAGGCGCTGGTCACCGGCCTGCGCGACGGCGTCGGGGTGGGGGCAGAGGAGATCCTGGGCCGGGCGCGGGGCGGGAGGCGGGAGGCGCTGGAACGGCTGTGCCGGACCCTGCACGTGCGCAACCACCACGCCATGGGCCTGCCCGGCATGCAGCTCTTCTTCAACGCCGATCCGGGCTTCTCGCCCGCCGACGTCGAGCATCTCGCCTGGATGCTGGCGGAGGAGGGGATCGCTCCCGAACTCGTCACCTGCGAGATCACCGAGCAGGCCAGCGACGACGACCGCCTGCGCGCCCTTGCCGCCGATCTGCGGAGCATCGGGATCCGGCTTGCCGTCGACGACTTCGGCGCCGGCCATTCGACCGCCGGGCGGGTGCGCACCTTGCGCCCCGATACCGTCAAGGTGGACGCGGGCTGGTTCCGATCGGTGGTGGCGCGGCCCGACGCGCTGCGGCTGCTGCCGTCGCTGTTCGCGCAGCTCTCCGATCTCGGCTGCACCATCCTGGTGGAGGGCATCGAGACTCCACGGCACCTTCTCGCCGCCGTGGAGGCGGGGGCCGACCTGCTGCAGGGCTACCTGCTCGCGCGCCCCGCGCTGGCCGGCACCATCGTCGACGAGGCACCGCTCCAGATCCGCGACCTGGCGGCCGGCGGCGCGACGCGACGCGCCTGAGTCCTCCTACTCGCCCCGCTTCGCGGTGACCCCCGACAGGTCGGCGATGACGTCCGACAGCATCGGAACGTAATCCTCTCCGTGCCCCGTTCCGACGGCGAGCGCGAAGGAGTTGCGCACGGCCGCACCGACGGGATTGGGCGTCTGCGTGGCGTTGGCGAAGGCCGAGAGGTAGCTCAGGTCCTTGAGCCCGTTGGCGAGGGCGAAACGGTGGGCGTCGCGGTCGCGTTCGAGCACGTACTTGAAGAAGGTCTGGTAGAAGCCGCAGTCCATCCGGCCGCCGCGGATGACGCCGTCGAAGACCTGCGGCGTCAGCCCCGCCTTGGCGCCGAGCGCCAGCGCCTCCGCATAGATCGCGGCATAGCCGAGCGAGACGAAATTGTTGAGGAGCTTCATTGTGTGGCCGGAACCGACGGGCCCGGTGTGGACGATCTTCTGCGCGAAGGTGGCCAGCACCGGCCGCGCGCGGGCGAAGTCCGCCTCGCTGCCGCCGGCCATGACGTCCAGCGTGCCGGCCTCGGCCTCCTTCGGCGTGCGCGACAACGGCGCGTCGACCAGCGCGATTCCCTTGGCCGCCAGTTCGGTCGCCAGGCGAACCGTCGACGACGGATCGGAGGTCGAGCAGTCGCAGATCAGGATCGGCCGGCCGGCGCTCGCCAGCCCGTCCGGTCCATGCACGATGGCCTCCACCTGAGGGCTGCCGGTGACGCAGAGGACGACGACGTCGCAGCGCTCGGCGAGTTCGCGGGCCGAGGCGGCTTCGCTGGCGCCCAGCGCGACCAGTTCCTCGGCCGCCTCGCGGCGGCGGTGGGCGAGAATGGTCAGGTCGTAGCCCTTGGCGAGGACGTTCTTGGCCATGCCCCGCCCCATCAGTCCGATGCCGACGAAGCCTACTCGTTCCCGTGCCATGCTGCTTCTCCCTCTGGTCCGGATCGCAGGATAGCGCAGTCTTCCGGCTTTTGGGGAGGAAGTTCGCGTCGAGCACGCAAGCCGAGCGGACGACGGCAGTGCCGGGTCCCGGCCGGAGAGAATGCGATTCGCCCTTAGCCGGGCGATGGGCCGTCGCTCGCGTCGGCGCAGGACCCGAGCCTCTCTGGCGGGCCTACGCGAATCAAAAAAGGCGGGGACCAGCCCCGCCTTTCGATCCGCCGGAAGCGGAATGTCGTTCTGTCCGTCGCGGGGCCAGCCTGGTGGCGGCACGCGCCGGAAGGGTCGCGATCAGGCCGCGGCGAGCTTGCCGGCGGCGGACTTGCCGGTGCGGCGGTCCTGCTCGATCTCGAAAGAGACCTTCTGGCCTTCGTTGAGGCTGGTCATGCCGGCGCGCTCGACGGCCGAGATGTGGACGAACACGTCAGCGCCGCCATTGTCGGGCTGGATGAAGCCGTAGCCCTTGGTCGCGTTGAACCACTTTACGGTGCCAGTTGCCATGTGGATATTCCTTGCGTTTGCAACTTCGGTTGACCCCCACGAATGGCGGTCGGGGATATCGAGATTTTGGAGATAGAACCGAGCAAACGCGAAGATCGCGGGCAGCCAGATCGATCGGCCGAAAATTTCAACGGGGTAAACATATACGCTGCGGGCATTTGAGACAAGATACTGGAAGTGAGAGTTTTTTCGCAGCCTTCGGCGCGCTCGTGCGGCATCGTGCCGGCGGAACAGGACGGCGATCGGTTCGTTCGGCTCGCGGAAGGAAGGACGTGGAATGCCGCGAGCCCGCCGCAATCCCGGCGCTGGTGTTCCACCACGCCCCTGCCACAGGAGGAATCATGACGAGACTTCTGACGATCGCGCTGGCCGCCACGACGCTGGCCGCGCCGGCGCACGCCATCTCGCGCTACAATGCGCAAGGCATGAGCTGCAACGCCGTCCAGGCGGCCGTGCAGCGGGAAGGGGCTGTGATCCTGCGCTGGCGATCGCCACGCAACCCGAGCCTGCCACTCTACGACCGCTATGTCAGCGGCGGGCGCTTCTGCGCCGTGGGCGAGGTGGCCGTCGGTTCCTCGGTCCCGACCAGGGACGACCAGAGCTGCTACGTCCTCAAGTGCAGGTCCTACGAGCGGGAAAACGTCTTCCCGTTCCGCGACTAGCCGGAACGCCGCGCTGCCTCAGAAGCCGAAGCTCGCCTGCGCGGGATCGGCTGCCTCCAACCTGATTCCCTCCAGCGCGAGAAGGCGCATCTTGGTGTCTATCCCGCCGGGCGCCGAAAAGCCGCCCGGCTTGCGGTCGGCGGCCAGCACACGGTGGCAGGGCACCAGCAGCGGCACCGGGTTGGAGCCCATGGCGGATCCGGTCTCGCGATAGGCGCCCGCATGGCCGGCGCGGTCGGCCAGATCGCCGTAGCTCAGCACCTCGCCATGCGCGATCCGCCGCGCCGCGCGATAGATGTCGCGGCGGAAGTCCGACACGTGCGGCAGGTCGACCGGGATGGTCGCGAGATCGACCGGCTCGCCGGTCGCATAGCGGCGCAGCAGGTCGACGGCTGCGGCGATCTTCGGCGGCAGCAGCCGTTCAAGCCGCACCCGGGCGCTGACGGCGCATTCGGGTCGGGGAAAGCCGTTGCGGATCGCCGTCAGCAGGCGCTGCGTATCCGCCGGATCGCGACCGGGCAGCTGCAGCCGCGTGATCCCGCGCGGCGTCCACGCGATGCCGACGACGCCAAGCGCGGTCTCGAACAGGAAATGGCCTGCCGCGGTCGCTTCCATGATGGGTCCGCCACTATCCAATGCCGCCGGATGATACGGGACGACCTGGAACGTAGCAAGAACAACGCCGCCGCTTTCAGTCCTTTTCCACCGCCGCGAGCAAGCGCGCGACGAGGGACGAGAACCTGCCGCCTCAGCTCGCCAGCGCCTCGATCGGCGGACAGGCGCAGACGAGGTTGCGGTCGCCGGCGACGTTGTCGACGCGCGACACTGGCGGCCAGTATTTGGCGCCGGCGCCGTCTCCCGTTCCGAGCGGGAACGCGGCGATGCTGCGTGGATAGGGGTGCGGCCAGGCGTCGGCCATGGTCTCTTCGGCGGTGTGCGGAGCGTTGACCAGCGGGTTGTCGTCCTTTGGCCATTTCCCTGCCGCCACGGCTGCGGCTTCAGCGGCAATGGCGATCATCGCCGCGCAGAAGCGGTCGATCTCGGCCAGCGGCTCCGATTCGGTCGGCTCCACCATCAGCGTGCCCGCCACGGGCCAGGACATGGTCGGCGCGTGGAAGCCGTAGTCGATCAGGCGCTTGGCGATGTCCTCGACGCCGATGCCGGCCGTTTCCTTCAGCACCCGCGTGTCGAGGATGCATTCATGCGCGACACGGCCGTTGCGGCCCGAAAACAGCACCGGATAATGCTGCTTCAACCGCGCGGCGACGTAGTTGGCCGACAGGATCGCCGTCTCCGTGGCGTGCTTCAGGCCGGCCGCGCCCATCATGCGGACGTATATCCAGGTGATCGGCAGGATCGAGGCGCTGCCATAGGGCGCGCCCGCCACGGCATGGCCGCTGCCCCAGGCGACGTGGCCCGGAACGTGGGGCGCCAGATGGGCCTTCACCCCGATCGGTCCCACGCCCGGCCCGCCGCCGCCATGCGGGATGCAGAAGGTCTTGTGCAGGTTCATGTGGCAGACGTCGGCGCCGATGTCGCCCGGCCGGGCGAGGCCGACCATGGCGTTGAGGTTGGCGCCGTCGAGATAGACCTGGCCGCCCTGTGCGTGGACGATGGCGCACATCTCCTTCACCGCTTCCTCGAAGACGCCGTGCGTCGACGGATAGGTGATCATCAGCGCGGCCAGCCGGTCGGCATGCTCGGCCGCCCGGGCGCGCAGGTCTTCCACGTCGATGTCGCCCCCGTCGGTGCACTTCACCACGACGACTCGCATGCCGGCCATGGCCGCGCTCGCCGGATTGGTGCCGTGCGCCGACGACGGGATCAGGCAGACGGTACGGTCGGTCTGCCCATTCGCTTCGTGGAAGCGGCGGATCGCCAGCAGCCCGGCATATTCGCCCTGGCTGCCGGCATTGGGCTGCAGCGAGACGGCGTCGAAACCGGTGATCTCGGCGAGCCAGCGCTCCAGGTCGTCGGTCATCGCCTTGTATCCGGCGGAATGGGCAGCCGGGGCGAAGGGATGCAGGCCTGCCACGCTGCCCCACGACACCGGCATCATCTCGGCCGCCGCATTGAGCTTCATGGTGCAGGAGCCGAGCGGGATCATGGCCCGGTCGAGGGCGAGGTCCTTGTCGGCGAGCCGGCGCAGGAAGCGCATCATCTCGGTCTCGGACCGGCTCTGGTGGAACACCGGCTGCGTCATGAAGCCGTCGAGGGTTCGCTGCGCGGGCAGGGCGGTCGGTGCCGTCGAGGGCACCACGGCACCGAACAGCGCGCCGAGCGCGGCGAGTTCGGCGTCCGTCGTCGTCTCGTCGAAGGTCACGCCGATGCGGTCGGCATCGACGACGCGCAGCAGCATGCCGTGCGCCTGCGCCTTTGCTGCGATCGCCTCCGCCTGGCCGCGCGTGCGGACGGTGACGGTGTCGAAGAAGCGGTCGCCCGCCGTGCCGAGGCCTTCCGAGGACACCGCCGCGGCGAAGCGCGCCGCGAGGCCATGAATCCGCGCGGCGATGGCACGCAGGCCTTCCGGCCCGTGCCAGATCGCGTAGCTCGCGGCCATGTTGGCCAGCAGCGCCTGGGCGGTGCAGATGTTCGACGTCGCCTTGTCGCGGCGGATGTGCTGCTCGCGGGTCTGCAGCGCCAGGCGGTAGCCGGGACGGCCGTGGCGGTCGACGGACTGGCCGACGAGGCGGCCGGGCATCAGTCGGGTCAGCGGCTCGGACACGGCGAGATAGGCCGCATGCGGCCCCCCGAAACCCATCGGCACGCCGAAGCGCTGCATCGAGCCGGCGGCGATGTCGGCGCCGAGGCTCGCCGGCGAAGCGGTGATCGTCAATGCGAGCGGGTCGGCGACGAGGATCACCAGCGCGCCGGCCGCCTGCGCCGCGCGGATCGTCTCGCCGTGGTCGCGGTAGACGCCGTGGGTGTCGGGCCAGGGCACGATCAGCGCGGCCGTCGCCGCGTCGGCCTCGCCCGTCTCCACCGTCACGCCCAGCGCGGCGGCGCGGGTCTTCACCACGTCGAGCACCTGCGGATGCAGGGCGCCGGCGAGCGCGATGCGATGGCGCCTGTCGCGATGATGGCGCAAGGCCACGCCCACGGCCTCGGCCACCGCGGTCGCCTCGTCGAGCAGCGAGGCGGATGCGACCGGCAGCCCGGACAACTCCGCGACAAGGGTCTGGAAGTGGAACAGCAGTTCCAGCCGGCCCTGGCTGATCTCCGACTGGTAGGGCGTATAGGCCGTGTACCAGGCGGGATTCTCGAACAGGTTCCGCTGGATGACAGGCGGAACGAATGTGCCGTGGTAACCTTGGCCGAGGAAACTGCGGGCGACGGTGTTCTTCGCCATCATGGCCGACAGCTCGGCGAGAGCTTCGGCCTCGGAGGCCGGCGCGGGCAGGTCGAGCGGCCGGTCGAGCCGGATCGAGGCCGGGATCGCCTGGGCGACCAGCGTCTCGCGCGACGTCAGCCCGAGCGTCTTCAGCATGATGCGTTCGTCGTCGGGGCCGGGACCGATGTGCCGGTCGGCGAAGGGAAGAATGCGTTCAGCGGCGGTCATGGCGGGGTCCTAGGCGATGTGCTTGTCGTAGGCGGCGGCGTCCATCAGCCCGTCGAGCTGGGACGCGTCCGCGAGCTTCATCGTCCACAGCCAGCCGTCGCCGGTGGCCGCCGAATTGACCAGCGCGGGGGCGCCCGACAGCGCCTCGTTGACGGAGAGGATCTCGCCGTCGCAGGGCGCATAGACGTCCGACGCGGCCTTGACCGATTCCACCACGACGGCCGCATCGCCTTTGGCCAGGTTGCGCCCGACCTCCGGCAGTTCGACGAAGACCAGGTCGCCCAGCTGCTGCTGGGCATAGTCGGTGATGCCGACGGTGGCGGTGTCGCCCTCGACGCGGATCCATTCGTGGTCTTCGGTGAAGTAGGTGGCTGCCATGCTGGTCATCCTCTGCGGTAGCGATGCGGCGTGAAGGGAAGCGGGTGGACGGCGAGCGCGATGCGGTTGCCGCGGATGTCGGTGTGGAGCGCGGCCTCGGCGCGGCCGGCGCGCACATAGCCCATGGCGACGGGATGGCCGGCCGAGGGGCCGAAGCCGCCCGAGGTGACGATGCCGATCTCCGAGCCGTCCTCGTCGAGGATGACCGCGCCGGCGCGAACCGGCTGGCGGCCTTCGGGCTTCAGGCCGACGCGGCGGCGGGCGGGTCCCGCCGCCATCGCGGCCGCCAGCGCCTCGGCGCCGACGAAACCGCCGCGCTCGCGCACGGTTTTCGGGATCGCCCACGTCAGGCCGGCCTCGACCGGGTTCGTCTCCGGCGTGATGTCCTGCCCGTGCAGGCACAGCCCCGCCTCGAGCCGCAGCGAATCGCGCGCGGCAAGCCCGATCCAGGCCACCGAGGGGTCGGTCAGAAGCGCCGCCACCAGCGCGCGGGCGTCCGCCTCCGGCAGGCCGATCTCGAAGCCGTCCTCGCCGGTGTAGCCCGAGCGCGACAGGAACCAGTCCGCGCGGGGCTCGGTGCCCTGCATGAAGACGAGACCGTCGACCGGCAGGCCGGCGCGGATGGCGGCCGCTTCGGCGCCGGGGCCTTGCAGCGCCAGGAACACCCCGTCGAGCGGCTCGATGGCGACGGCGAGCCCGGCCGCGCGCGCCTTCAACTCGGCCTCGTCGGCCTGCGCGTTGCCGGCATTGGCGACCACCATGAAGGCGTCCGGCCCGAGCCGGGTGACGATCAGGTCGTCGACGATGCCGGCGCTCTCGTCGAGCAGCAGCGTGTATTTCGAATGGTTCTGCGCGATCGCATCCGGATCGAGCGGGCAGGCACGGGCGAGTGCCGCCGCCGCATC
This sequence comes from Aquibium microcysteis, assembly GCF_014495845.1. Lineage (NCBI taxonomy): Bacteria > Pseudomonadati > Pseudomonadota > Alphaproteobacteria > Hyphomicrobiales > Phyllobacteriaceae > Aquibium > Aquibium microcysteis. The sequence continues at coordinate 1,902,383 of NZ_CP061080.1, read as the reverse complement.
GGGTCCGGTCAGCCGGAAGAGCTTCATGTGGGAGATGTCGAAGAGGCCAGCCTGTTCCCGAGTGTGCAGGTGCTCCTTCATCACGCCGAGCGGGTAGGTGATGGGCATCGACCAGCCGGCGAAGCCGCCGAAGCGCGCGCCGGCCGTCTCGTGCAGGTCGCGAAGCGGAAGATCGCGAAGGGGGAGGGGGTTCAGCTCGTCCTTGCCGGTCATGACTTCTCCAGAGGCGCACGTCGTCGACCGCCGCGAAGCGGTCCCTGTCGTGCCCCTCTGTCTGAAGCCTGAGAGACTCGCGCGGCCAGACGATGGCGGCTGCGCTTACACCTTCGGCGCGGGGTTGCCCCCGACTTTCCAGAGCGTCCTTCCGGCAAGCGGTTCTTCTGCCTGAGAGATTTCGGGCGATTTCCCCTTCGGCGACCCTTTCGGGCTCTCTCCCGCGAACCGGTGGGCGATTGAGCCCCGGACGAGTCGGACCCTAGCGGAAGCGGCGGCGGTTGTCACGCGGGCATGCGAGGCATTCCCGGCGCGCGGTCGAAAGGGAAATGATTGCGGAGCTGAAGCCAGAAATGGTGGGCGCGACAGGGATTGAACCTGTGACCCTTCGCGTGTGAAGCGAATGCTCTCCCGCTGAGCTACGCGCCCGCCGGGGGCTGTGACGCCCCGGACAGTGGCGGCGATATACGGGCGGCTCCGGGCCGGTGTCAAGGACCGTTTCGGCCGTCGTCGCAGTTCCGCCGCTGCGGAGCGGCAAGCCGCGACCTCATCCCCGTGCCGCCCGCATCAGCCGTTCCGCGAGGTCGACCGTCAGGTCGTCCAGGTGGTCGATGACGATGCTGGGACCCAGCTCCTTCACCGGCACGTCGGAATAGCCGAAGGAGACGGCGACGACGGGGATGCCGGCGTTGCGGGCGGTGTCGACGTCGGTGCGCGAATCCCCGACCATCAGCGCGTGGCCGGGGTCGCCGCCGGCGCGCAGGATCGTCTCGGTCAGGTGGCGCGGGTCGGGCTTGCGGAAGGGGAAGGCGTCGGCGCCGCAGATCGCGGCGAAGCGTGGCGCGAGCCCCAGCGCGCCGATCAGACGGTCGGCGAAGGCCTGCGGCTTGTTGGTGCATATGGCGAGCCGCGCGCCGAAACCGGTGAGGCGGTCGAGCGCGGCCACCGCGCCGTCGTAGGGCCGCGACACGCCGGGAATGTTGTCGGCATAGTGGTCGAGGAAGAGCCGCACCAGCCGGTCGGTCGTCTCCGGCTTCAGGATGCGACGCTCGAGGGAAAAGACCCGCTCGATCATGGCTCTCCCGCCATGGCCGGCATAGGGCCTGAGCCAGGAGGAATCGGCCGGTCGCATGCCCTCGTCGGCCAGGGCATGGTTGATCGCGGCGATCAGATCGTCGGCGGTGTCGACGAGCGTTCCGTCGAGGTCGAAGACGATGGTCGGCGCTGTCCCCGTCATTCCGCGTTCCCGTCCGTTGAGCATTCCTGCCCCGGCGATAGGCTTTCGGGCGCCGGCCTGCAAGGCGCCCGCTTCCGAGAAAGCCTTTGCCGTGCCGGGCAGAAATGATAGGAGCAGCCGCGAAAAACGCAGGATGCGGGGCGAGGGAGGCTGACGGGCCGTTCATGGATGCCAGACTGCTGAAGATCGAAGCCGCGCGCGCCGCGCTTTCCCATGTCGAGAGCGGCACCGTGATCGGCATCGGCACGGGATCGACCGCCGAGGAGTTCGTGCGGCTGCTGGCGGCGGCGGTCGCAGGCGGCATGACGGTGACGGGCGTGCCGACGTCGGAGCGCACCGCCACGCTCTGCCGCGAGCTCGGCGTGCCGCTGACCACGCTCGACGAAAATCCGCATCTTTCGGTGACGATCGACGGCGCCGACGAGGTCGGTCCCGGACTGGCCCTGATCAAGGGCGGCGGCGGCGCGTTGCTGCGCGAGAAGATCGTGGCCGCGGCGTCCGACCGGATGATCGTCATCGCCGACGAGACCAAGCTGGTCGCCACGCTCGGCCGATACCCGCTGCCGATCGAGGTCAACCGCTTCGGTCTGGCCGCCACGCGCCGCGCCATCGACGCGGCCGCCGGAGCGCTCGGCCTCGCCGGCACGACGACCTTGCGCATGGCGGGCGGCGAACCTTTCGTCACCGATGGCGGACACCTCATCCTCGATGCATCTTTTGGCCTCATTCCCGATCCAAGAGCACTGTCGAATGCGCTCCATGCGATTCCAGGCGTGGTGGAGCACGGTCTTTTCCTCGATCTCGCGAGCGTCGCGATCATCGCCGGTCAGAACGGCATCACGACGCTTCCCGTCACCCGATAGAAGGGAGTTCTCTCGCATGTTCCTCACCCCGACCGCGCGGCGCCTCACGGCTGCCTTCGCCATGGCCGCCTTCATGGCCGGCGCTTCCTCCGCCGTGGCGCAGACCGTCCCCGACACGCATCTGAAGGCCGCGCGCGAGGCGATCGCCGCGCTGAACGCGACCGAACAGTACGACATCATCCTGCCGTCGGCGGCGGCCGCGCTGAAGAACGAGCTGATCCAGAAGGATCCCAACCTCGAGGAACTCATCAACACGACCGTCGACGAGAAGGCGCTCGAATTCGCCAGCCGCCGCGGCGACCTCGAGCGCGAGGCCGCGCTCGCCTATGCCCGCACCTTCTCGGAGGAGGACCTGAAGGCGATCGCGGCCTTCTACAATTCGGAGCCCGGCAAGGCGCTGCTGAAGAACGGCTCCAACATCATCCGCGAAGTGGCGCAGGCCGCCGAGATCTGGCAGCGCGGGCTGGCGCGCGACCTCGCGCAGGCCGTGGGCGCGGCGATCCAGGCCAAGGTTGCCGCGCAGCCGGCCCCGGCGCCCGCCCAGTAGCCTGTCCTCCGGTCACAACGTGGTGAAGGCCCGGCATTGCCCGGGCCTTCTGCCGTTCCGAAGGCCGGTGCAGCGCGGGCCGCGCTCGGACCGGCGGTTCGCGTTCTTCCGCCCCGGCCGTTCCTGTTCTAAGGAGAGCGCGCGGCGCCGCGCCCCGAGGCTTCTCGACGACCGGGCGCGCCGGCGCAGGCTCAAGGCAGGCAGGACGGGAGCGGACCACATGGCTCACTACGACTACGACCTCTTCGTGATCGGCGGCGGCTCCGGCGGGGTGCGAGCGGGCCGGGTGACGGCCGCCATGGGCAAGCGGGTCGGCATCGCCGAGGAGCACCGCTACGGCGGCACCTGCGTCATCCGCGGCTGCGTGCCGAAGAAGCTGCTCGTCTACGCCTCGCAGTTTCCCGAGCATTTCGAGGATGCGGCCGGCTACGGCTGGACGGTGCCTGCGGCCACCTTCGACTGGCGCACGATGATCGCCAACAAGGACGTCGAGATCGCGCGGCTGGAGGCGATCTACCGGCGCGGGCTGACGAATGCCGGTGCGGAGCTGTTCGACTGCCGCGCCGAACTGGTCGACCGCCACACCATCCGCCTCGTCGGGCAGGACCGCACGGTCACGGCCGACAAGATCCTCGTCGCCAGCGGCGGCCGGCCGAACCCGCACGCGGCCCTTCCCGGCCACGAGCTCTGCATCTCCTCCAACGAGGCCTTCTATCTCAACGACCTGCCGCGCTCGATCGTGATCGCCGGCGGCGGCTACATCGCGGTGGAATTCGCCAACATCTTCCACGGGCTCGGCGTCGAGACGACGCTGGTCTATCGCGGCCGCGAGATTCTCGGCCGCTTCGACATGGACCTGCGCCGCCAGCTGCACGAGACCATGGAGAAGAAGGGCATCCGCATCCTCTGCCACACGATCTTCGAGAAGATCGAGAAGCGCGCCGACGGACGCCTCGACGCGCATCTGTCCGATGGCAGCGTCATCGCCACCGACCATGTCATGCTGGCGCTCGGCCGCGATCCCAACACGGACGGGCTCGGGCTCGAAGCGGCCGGCGTCGAGCTCGGCCCCAAGGGGGAAATCAGGGTCGACGCCTATTCGCGTACGAACGTCGAGAACATCTATGCGGTCGGCGACGTCACCGACCGCGTCGCTCTGACGCCGGTGGCGATCCACGAGGCGATGTGCTTCGTCGAGACCGCCTTCAGGGACAACCCGACCGCGCCAGACCACGATTGCGTGGCAACGGCCGTGTTCTCACAGCCGGAGATCGGCACGGTCGGCCTGTCCGAGGACGACGCCGCCAAGCGCTATCCCGACGTCGAGATCTACCGCGCGCTGTTCCGGCCGATGCGGCACACGCTGTCGGGCCGTGACGAGAAGATGCTCATGAAGCTGGTGGTCGACGGCCAGTCGAAGCGTGTCGTCGGCGCGCACATCCTCGGTCCCGATGCGGGCGAGATGGCGCAGCTGCTCGGCATCGCGGTCAAGGCGAAGCTCACCAAGGCCGATTTCGACCGCACCATGGCCGTGCATCCGAGCGCGGCGGAGGAACTCGTGACCATGTACCAGCCGACCTACCGGCTGAAGGACGGCGAGCGCGTCTCCTAACCGGACGGAGGGGACCGACATGACGACCATGGCTCCCGGAGAACTCGCCTCGCTTCATGCACGGGGCGGGGTCGTCGCCTATTTCGGCTACGGCTCGCTGGTCAACCGCGCGACGCACCGCACCGCGATCCTGCATGCGGTGCCGGCGCGGCTGAAGGGCTGGCGCCGGGTCTGGCGGCCGCGGCCCGACATGCCGGGCTTTCCCGCCGCCCTGCTCAGCGTCCGGCCGGAGCCGCAGTCTGCATGCGACGGCCTGGTCGTCCTCGACCGGACGGAGAACCTCGCCGCCGTCGACGCGCGGGAGGCGCGCTACCGGCGCGTGGCGATCGCGCCCGGCAGTCTCGAGACGGCCGAGCCCCTGCCGGAGGGGCTGCCGCTCTACCTCTACGTCGCTCAGACCGACATCCCGCCGCATCGCGAGCCGCCGATGATCCTGCGCTCCTATCTCGATGCCGTGCTGCAGGGTTTCCTGGCCGAGCACGGGGAGGGGGGCGTGCGCCGCTTCGTGGCCGAGACCGAGGGTTTCGACACCCCCGTCCACGACGACCGGCCGCAGCCCATCTATCCGCGCGCGGTTGCGCTGGCCGCTCACGAAGCCGCGCTCTTCGATGCCCTCATTGCACGGCCGGGTGCCGCGAAAGCCTTGCGCCGCGCGCATCCGCCCGGGACGCAGGGGTAGAATCGGCCCCCTTGTTCCTGTATAGGACCGCATCCCGGACCTGCCGGGGGTGAAATCGCAAGATTTCAGCGAGCCATCATTGGGTGCTGTCATGTCGAAGAAGTGGTCACCGAACTCCTGGCGCAACCTGCCGATCAGCCAGGTCCCGTCCTATCCGGACCCGGCTGCCGTCGTGGCCGTCGAAAAGCAGCTCTCGACCTTTCCGCCGCTGGTTTTTGCAGGTGAGGCGCGCAAGCTGAAGAAGCAGCTCGCGGCCGTCGCCGAGGGCAAGGCCTTCCTGCTGCAGGGCGGCGACTGCGCCGAGAGCTTCGCCGAGCATGGCGCCGACAACATCCGCGACTTCTTCCGCGTCTTCCTGCAGATGTCGGTCGTGCTGACCTTCGCCGGTTCGCAGCCGGTGGTGAAGGTCGGGCGCATCGCGGGCCAGTTCGCCAAGCCGCGCTCGTCGGATTTCGAGACCAAGGACGGTACGACGCTGCCCAGCTATCGCGGCGACATCATCAACGGCATCGAGTTCGACGAGAAGTCGCGGCTGCCGGATCCGGCACGCCAGGAGATGGCCTATCGCCAGTCGGCGGCCACGCTCAACCTGCTGCGCGCCTTCGCGCAGGGCGGCTACGCCTCGCTGGAGAACGTGCACAAGTGGATGCTGGGCTTCGTCTCCGACAGCCCGCAGGCGGAGCGCTACGAGGCGCTGGCCAACCGCATCACCGAGACGATGGACTTCATGCGTGCCGTCGGCATCACCTCGGAAACGCATTACGCGCTGCGCGAGACCGATTTCTACACCAGCCACGAGGCGCTGCTGCTCGGCTACGAGGAGGCGCTGACCCGCGTCGATTCGACCTCGGGCGACTGGTACGCGACGTCCGGCCACATGATCTGGATCGGCGACCGCACGCGCCAGCCCGACCATGCGCACATCGAATACTGCCGCGGCATCAAGAACCCGCTCGGTCTCAAGTGCGGTCCCTCGCTGACCGCCGACGGCCTGCTCAACCTGATCGACCTGCTCAATCCCGAGAACGAGCCCGGCCGCCTGACGCTGATCGCCCGCTTCGGCGCCGAGAAGGTCGGCGACCATCTGCCGGCGCTGGTGCGCGCCGTCGAGAAGGAAGGCCGCAAGGTCGTCTGGTCCTGCGATCCCATGCACGGCAACACGATCACGGCGGCCGGCTACAAGACGCGGCCGTTCGACCGCATCCTCAAGGAAGTGCGCAGCTTCTTCGACATCCATCGCGCCGAGGGCACGCATCCGGGCGGCATCCACATCGAGATGACCGGCAAGAACGTCACCGAATGCACCGGCGGCGCCCGCGCCATCCGCGACGACGAGCTGCAGGATCGCTACCACACCCATTGCGATCCGCGACTCAATGCGGACCAGGCGATCGAACTCGCCTTCCTGGTCAGCGAACTCCTGAAGAACAGCGGCGTCGGCGGCGCGCAGAAGCAGGTTGTCAACGGCTGAACGGCCGGGCCTCGTCGAGGTCGCCTGATGGTCCCGCCCGGCGCTGCCGAAAGGAAGCGCCGGGCTTCTTCTTGCCGGCATGCGCCAGCCGGACGCGCGGGCGCCGGCGAAGACGGGGGACGGTTCCTGCACCCCGCGCCGGTGCGAGGCCAACTCCGGTCGGGCGCGGGTCGATGAGGAATTCCGTCTGCTTCGTCCAGCCGGCTCAGGGAGGCGACCAGAGCCCCCCGGGAACGAAAAGCGGCACGGCGTTAACCGCTTCTTTGCCCTTCGTCTCGCTTTGCCGTGAACGTCAACGGCAGCAATCGACCATTAATCTCCCCATGCGATCGTCCTCCGTCACGAGGATTGGGCACCGGAGCGGGGAGCGGGACTATCTTGACGACGTCGCCACGCCGATCGAGGGAGTGGACCCGGCCGTGGGTCGGCTACGTCCTCGCGGCGTGCGTCTCGCTCTGGTTCGGAAGCGGCGCGGACGCCCCGATCGGCATCTGGTTCGCGAATGCGCTCGCCCTGGTCCATTTCGGCCGCTCCGAAGCCCGCGGTGCCCTGCCTTTCGTGACGGTGCTGACGGCGGCGTTTCCCGTTCTTCTGATCGCCGGCGTGCCACCGCTTGCTTCGGCCGTGCTCGCATTCGCGCATGCGGCGCAGGTGTCTGCCTCGCTGTGGATGCTCCGGGTCTGGCTCGGGCCGGGACTGCCGCCGATCCATTCCCCGGAATGCCAGATCCAGTATTTCGTCCTCGCGGCGCTCGGCATCCCGCTCGCCTTCGTGCTCGCCTCGGTGCCCCTGGTCGCGCCGCTCGCCGGATGGGACATTTCCGCGACCATCCACGAATTCATCACCGGACAGCTGTTCGGCTCCGCAGTGGTCATGCCCGCGGCGGTCACCGGACCCCCGTTGCTCGCGCGCCTGCGCGCGCAGCGCGCCGGGCGGCTGGCTTTCGGCGAGGCCGTCGCTGGCCTGGCCTTCGCGACCTGCGTCGCCCTGACGACGCTCGACTATCCCGCCGCCCTCATCTGCCTCTGCCTGCTGGTCGTCGCCTTCGTGCGTCCGCTCGACGAGACGGCCGTCATCGCCTCGGTCAGCGGCGCCATCGCCGTCGTGCTCGCTTTCTTCGAGCTGGTGCCGGGTTTCGAAGGAGGCGGGACGATTTCGCCCGTCCTCCGCAGTTCGCTGGCTTTCGGGATCGTCCTGCCGATCTTCTTCGCCATCGTGCGCGAGCGTGCGGCCCTCGACCGGCTCGCCCGCGACGAAAGCGAAGCGGTCTTTCGCCGCTCGATGGAGGATTCGGCGATCGGCATGGCCATCCTCGACATCGGCGGCCGTATCCAGAAGGCGAACCAGGCGCTCGCAGACATGCTGGGCCATCCGATCGAGGATCTCCAGGGACGTATGCTCACCGATTTCGTCCATCAGGACGACCGGGCGCATGCCTTCGAGCAGGGGCGGCAGGCCATCCGGGACCGGCGGACCTCGGCACGCGTCGAAAAGCGCTACCTGCGCAAGGACGGCAGCCTGGTCTGGGGCCAGGGCTCGATATCGGCCGTGTTCGACCGGGCCACGAACCGTGCCACCCACCTGATCTGCCACATCGAGAACGTCGACGATCGCCGCTGCGCGATGGAAGCGGTCGCCGAAGCGGAGAACCGCTGGAACTTCGCGCTGTCGAGCGCGCGGCAGGGCGTGTGGGACATCGATCTTCGCAGGAACCGCGCCTACCATTCGGCGATCTGGAAGGAGATGCTCGGCTACGCCGAAACCGAGCTCGACGATGCCCCCGACCTCTGGCTGCAGCTCGTCCATCCCGACGACCTCGACATCGCGCAGGGGCTGGACCGCGCCAACCGCGAAGGCACGAACGCCTATTTCGAGGCCGAATTCCGGATGCGCCACAAGGACGGCCACTGGGTCTGGGTGCTCGACCGCGGCCGCATCCTCGAGCGCGGACCCGGCGGGTCGATCCTGCGGGCGATCGGCACCCACACCGACATCACGCGCCAGAAGGAAGCCCAGGAGCGGCTGGCGGAAACCGCGCGCGCGCTGCAGGCCGAGAAGGACCGTCTGCGCGTGATGCTGCGGTCGATCGGCGACGCCGTCATCTGCACCGACGCCGAGGGCCGTGTCGCCTTCATGAATCCGGTGGCCGAAACCCTGACGGGGCACCGGCTGGAGACGGCCATCGGCGTTCCCCTCGCCGGCGTCCACGCGCCGCTCGACGAGGACACCCGCGAGCCCATCGCTTCCACCTTCCGCGACGCGGGAGCGGAGGGCGATGCCGTCCAGCACCGGGCGATGCTGGTGCGCCAGGACGGCACGCGCAGCTTCATCCGGCAGGTCGCCTCGCCGATTCTCTCGTCCGAGGGAGAGTACGAGGGCACGGTCATCGTCTTCCAGGACATGTCGGATGCACGCGCCGTGCAGCGCCAGCTCGCCCACGCTGCCAGCCATGATTCGCTCACGGGTCTGGCGAACCGCAGCCGCTTCATGGAGGCGCTCCAGGATCTGACCCAGGGACGCGACGACGTCTTCGGGGAGGGCAACCATATGCTCTTCATCGACCTGGACCGTTTCAAGCTGGTCAACGACACGGCCGGCCACGTCGCCGGCGACGCTCTGCTGAAGCGGATCGCCGCGACCATGCAGGACTGTATCCGCTCGAGCGACATCCTCGCACGGCTCGGGGGCGACGAATTCGCAGTCATCCTGCGCGGATGCCGGTCGAGAGAAGCGGAAGCGATCGCCCGGCTGATCGTCCAGGCGATCGGCGGTCTCGCCTTCGAGTGGGAGGGCAGGGTGCACCGCGTCGGCGCGTCGATCGGCATCGCGGCGGTGGTCGCCGGACGCGATCCGGCGGACGTCGTGGCCGATGCCGACAAGGGCTGCTATGCCGCCAAGGCCAAGGGGCGCGGCATGGTCTGCGCGCATCGGCGCGCCGGCGACACGGCGCAGCTCAGCGCGTGACGTCTGCCTGGTCAGGCTGAACGGGACCGGAAAAGTCGTTCTCCTTTGCTGAACGCTCAGTCGCACGCACGGGCCCTGCCAAAGCTCGCCGGGTGGCCATATGTTACCGGCAAGGAGATCGCCGATGACAACGCTTCCCTCGCTCTTCATCTCGCATGGCGGACCCAACATCGTGCTCGACGACATGCCCGCGCGGCATTTCCTCGAGGGGCTCTCCGGACTCGTCGGGCGCCCCGAGGCCATCGTCATCATGTCGGCCCATTTCGAGACCCACGGCGTGACCGTCGTGACAGACCCCAGGCCCGCCATGATCTACGATTTCGGCGGCTTCGATCCGCAGCTCTACCGCATGGTCTATCCCGCCCCCGGCGAACCGCAGCTGGCAGAGCGCGTCGTGGCTCTGCTCGACGCGGCCGGCCTGTCGCCCGCGCGGCTCGGCCGGCGCGGCTACGATCATGGCACCTGGACGCCGCTGAAGCTCGCCTTCCCGCGGGGCGACATCCCGGTCGTGCAGATCTCGATCGATCCGAACCGTGACGCGCGCTGGCACTACGCCGTCGGCCGTGCGCTGGCGCCGCTGCGCGACGAAGGCATCCTGTTGATCGGCTCGGGCCACATCACCCACAATCTGCGTGCCGTCATCGGCGTGATGCGGTCGGGCGCGGCGATGCCGCCGGAGCTCGGCGCCCGGTTCGACGCCTTCGTCGCCTGGTTCGCGCAGAAGATGGAGGCAGGCGACGTCGAGGCGCTGCTGGACTGGCGCCGCCAGGCACCCTTCGTGGCGGAAAACCATCCGACGGACGAGCATCTCATGCCGATCTTCTTCGCGCTCGGTGCTGCCGGAGATGCGGCAAGGGCGGAGCGGGTGCACGACTCCCGGGAATTCGGCTTCTTCGCCTATGATTCCTATCTCTTCCAGTAGAAGCGGTTTCGCGAGCGTGACCGAGGCAGCCGGAAGTGCCTCCTTCCGCCCGGGACGGACGGACCTATATAGGGGGCGCACGAAGGACCTCCCCGATGACCGACCGATCCGATACCGACCTCAAGCTGCGCGCCGGCCTGCCCGACGATTTGCGCTTCCTCGTGGAAAAGTATCCGCGCAGCGACTGGAGCGTTCACGACAACATCGGCGGCATGGCCGGCTTCTGGCTGCAGCGGCACGGCATGTTCCGCGAGGTCGGCGCGATGCTGACGACCGGCATCGCCGACTACCGTGAAGGCCGCAAGTCGGCGTCCGACTTCGCGCAGTGGTTCGCGCCGCGGCTGAACTTCTTCCTCGGCAATCTCGACGGGCACCACAACGTGGAGGACCAGCACTATTTTCCGGCCTTCGCGAAGGCGGAGGCCCGGCTGAAGCGCGGCTTCGACATTCTCGACCGCGACCATCACCAGATCCACGAGGCGCTCGGCCTCAACGCCGAGACGGCGAATTTCTTCCTGCGGACCCTGCGGGAGAGCGAGGACCGGCAGCGCTTCGCCGCCGATGCCTATGCGGACGCCAACCAGTCGCTGGTGGCCATGCTCGCACGCCACCTCGACGACGAGGAGGATCTGATCATTCCGCTGATCCTCGACCGGGGAGACGCCGTGCTCGAGCCGCACTGATCCAGGCCGGGCGGTAGCGGACCACCAGGAACCGCGCCGCCACCAGCGTCACGACGCCGATGGCCAGTGCGACGAGGAGACGCTCATGCCGCGCGATCTCCTCGCCGAGGAGGCGTTGGGCGCCGAGGCCGAAGACGTAGCCGCCGCCGGCGAAGACGATCGCCCAGACGGCGGCCGATACCGCGTTGAGGACCAGGAACCGTCCGGTGCCGATCGAGGACAGGCCGGCCGCGACCCCTCCCGCGGTGCGGAACCCGTAGAGGAAGCGGCTGGCAAACACGAAGAGGTCCGGGTGCCGCTCGATCCAGGCGAGCGCCTTGCCGAAGCCCGCCGTCGACCGCAGCCTCTCCACCCGCGGATGGTCCGCGAAGCGGCGACCGATCACGAAGAAGACGAGGTCGCCGAAGAAGGAGCCCGCTCCCGCAGCGACGAGGACCTGCCAGACCGGAAACAGCGCCTGATGGGCGAAGAAGCCGCCGAGCACGGCCGCGGTCTCGCCCTCCGCCATGCTGCCGAGGAAGACCGCGGCGACGCCGTACTGCTCGATGAGGCCGTGGATCGTCTCGCTCATGCCGAAGGCCCCGCACCTGGCGCGCCTCTCGCATCGAGAAGGTCTCGCGCTGCACGCAGTTCGGCCGTCAGCAGCGCCACGTCCTCGCGCAGCAGCGCGATTTCGGTTCGGCGCAGATCGTCGAGCTTCTCGTGCAAGGCGAGGATCTCGATCTCCGCCTTCAGGTTGACCTCGTAGTCGTGCGCGGCGTCGATGCGGTCCCGCGCCGCCTGCCGGTTCTGCGCCATCATGATGATCGGCGCCTGCAGTGCGGCCACCATCGACAGCACGAGGTTGAGGAAGATGAAGGGGTAGGGATCGAAGACGTCCCTGCCGAGAAGCAGCGTGTTGCCCGCCGTCCAGAAGGCGAGGAAGGCGATGAAGCCGAGGATGAAGCTCCACGACCCCCCGATGCGGGCGATCCGGTCGGCCAGCCGGTCGCCCAGCCGGGCCTGGTCCGAGACCGCCGCGTTGACGTCGCGCGCAACCGTGCGACGCTCCACCGCGCTTTCCAGCACCCGGTTTTCGGCAGAGGAGAGCGTCTCCCTGCGCCGGCCTAGCCAGCGGTGCGCCAGTTCGGCTACGGTCCTGTTCATCGCTGCCTCCGTTGGCGCGGCATGTCCCGCCGCGCGCCGCCATTGAGCAGAGCCGGCGCCAAGTCGCAAGCGGGAGCGGACAGGGGAGGGAATGCATGACGCGCTTCGAGGAGATCCGGGCTCGCGCCGCCCGCCGCAAGGGCGGTGAGGCCGTGCTGGCGACGCTGCTGCCGGTCGCGCCTGACAATGCGGCGCTGGCGGACGTCCCGGACCACCGCGTCCTGTCGGCCATGGCGGCCCGCGTCTTCTCCGCCGGCTTCGTCTGGCGCGCGATCGAGCAGAAATGGCCGGGCTTCGAGGAGGCCTTCCTCGGCTTCGAGCCGAAGCGGCTCCTCTTCCAGCCGGACGAGTTCTGGGAAGGGCTGGCCAGCGACACACGCATCGTGCGCAACCCGCAGAAGATCCGTTCGGTGCGCGAGAATGCCGTGTTCGTCGACCGCGTCTCGGTCGGGCATGGCGGCTTCGGCCGCTTCCTGGCGACCTGGCCGGCGGACGACCAGGCGGGCCTCGTGGCCCTGCTTGGCAAGCAGGGCAGCCGCCTCGGCGGCGCGACCGGCCAGTACTTTCTCCGCTGGATCGGCTTCGACGCTTACGTCGTCTCGCCCGACATGGCCGCGGCGCTGCGCGACGCGGGGCTGTCCATCGCCGAGACGCCGACCTCGAAGAAGGACCTCGCCGCCATCCAGGCGCAGCTCAACGCCTGGCGCGCCGAGACCGGCCTTCCTTACGTCCACCTCTCGCGCATCCTCGCCATGTCGATCGGAGAAAACCGCGCTGCGGAGGATCTCAGGGCGTATGTGGGGGAGTAGCCGCACTCGCCACGCCATTGCCGCGCCCCAAGCCTCGCGCTAAACCGGCGCCATGACCACGCCCGACACGCTCCGCATCGCCGTCGCCCAGCTCAACCCCGTGATGGGCGACATCGCCGGCAATCTGGCGAAAGCCCGCGCCGCCCGCGCCGAGGCCGCGCGCCATGGGGCTGAGCTGGTGCTGTTCACCGAACTCTTCATCTCCGGCTATCCGCCGGAAGACCTCGTGCTGCGCGCCTCCTTCGTGGAGGCCTGCGAGGCGGCGGTGGCCGACCTCGTCGCCGACACCGCCGACGGCGGGCCCGGCGTCGTCATGGGCACGCCGCTGCGCCGCGCCAGCGGGCTGCACAATTCCGTCGTGGTCGCCGACCGAGGCAAGGTGCTTGCCGAGCGCTACAAGCTCGACCTGCCGAACTATGGCGAGTTCGACGAGAAGCGCGTCTTCCAGCCCGGTCCCGAGATCCAGGGTCCGGTCAGCTTCCGCGGCGTGCGGCTCGGCATTCCCGTCTGCGAGGACATCTGGGGCGAACTCGGCCTCTGCGAGACGCTGGCGGAGGCCGGCGCCGAGATCCTGCTCGTGCCCAACGGCTCGCCCTATTACCGCGGCAAGGTCGACGTGCGCCACCAGGTCGTCATCCGCCAGGTGATCGAGAGCGGGCTGCCGATCCTCTACGCCAACCAGCTCGGCGGCCAGGACGAGCTCGTCTTCGACGGCGCGTCCTTCGCCATCCAGGCCGACAAGTCGCTCGCCTTCCAGATGAGCCAGTTCGAGGAGGCGGTCGCCGTCTCCACCTGGACGCGCGGGGCCGACGGCTGGCGCTGCGCGGCCGGCCCGATGTCGCGCATCCCCGAGACCGAGGAAGCCGACTACCGCGCCTGCATGCTCGGCCTGCGCGACTACGTCAACAAGAACGGTTTCAGGGACGTGGTGCTCGGCCTGTCGGGCGGCATCGATTCCGCGCTCTGCGCGGCCCTGGCCGTCGATGCGCTCGGCGAGGAGCGGCTGCACGCCGTCATGCTGCCCTACCGCTACACCTCGAAGGAATCGCTGGCCGACGCGGAAGCCTGCGCGAGGGCGCTCGGCTGCCGTTACGACGTCATCCCGATCGCCGAGCCGGTGGAAGGCTTCATGGCCGCCCTCGGCCCGCTGTTCCAGGGCACGACCTCCGGCATCACCGAGGAAAACCTGCAGAGCCGCGCGCGCGGCACGCTGCTGATGGCGCTGTCCAACAAGTTCGGCTCGATGGTCGTCACCACCGGCAACAAGTCGGAGATGTCGGTCGGCTACGCCACGCTCTACGGCGACATGAACGGCGGCTTCAACCCGATCAAGGACCTCTACAAGATGCAGGTCTACAAGCTGTCGGCCTGGCGCAACACGACCGTCCCGCCCGGCGCGCTCGGCCCCTCGGGCGAGGTCATCCCGCAGTCGATCATCGACAAGGCGCCGTCCGCGGAGCTGCGCGAGAACCAGACCGACCAGGACTCGCTGCCGCCCTATCCGGTGCTCGACGACATCCTGGAATGCCTGGTGGAAAACGAGATGTCGGTCGACGCCATCGTCGCCCGCGGCCACGACGCCGCCACCGTCACCCGCATCGAGCACCTGCTCTACATCGCCGAATACAAGCGCCGCCAGGCCGCCCCGGGCGTGAAGATCACGCGCAAGAACTTCGGGCGCGACCGGCGGTATCCGATCACGAACAGGTATCGCGACGGGGCGTAGGGGGTAGAGTGCGGCGAATGGCGAGTGGCGAATAGTTGGTAGCAACCAGGGCCGCGGGTCGGGTTCCCGTCCGCAACCTCGGGCAGGGGGGCCGAAGGTCGGGCGAGACCGGCGGCTCGCCCCGGATCGGCATCACGCGAAGCGTGAGGAGAGGGAGGCATACCCGCGGCGCGATGGCTGCCGAGGCCAGACGCGCCGTTCCAGAACAGACCGACGCCCGCCGCCGGGCATCGCGCGGCCGAGCAGCGTGGCGATCGCCAGGGCCGGAGCATCACCCCCTCCAGACGATGTCCGCGAGTTTCTAGAGGAAAGTCGGTTCGTCCTGCCCCCACCCTCCAGGCCGGACCTGTCGTTTCTTGCCGGATTTTGCTGCCCGTTTCGGGAAGGATTATAACGATTCTGTGAGTGTAAGGTCCCGTTAACCTGCGGAATTGAGATATCTTGCTGCCTGCAGAAATGCGGGCGGGCATCGTTCTGCGCGCGAACGAGATGCGGCGGCTCCAGGGCCCCATGCTCGTCGATGGACCGGTTGCTCGATGCGACGTCCGTCCCGAATACATCCCGGGACTCGTTCTTCAACCTCCGAACGTGTGGTGCTGGAAGCCGATGGTTTCCAGGGCGGGAAGCACTTTGAATCCAAGGGGACCAAACGAATGAAGGATACCGAAATCTCGGCACTCCAGGACCGTCTGGAGTTCCTCGGCCTCGACGAGAAGGCGCGCGAATCGCTGCGGGGCGTGGCCCCTCTGATCGGCGAAGCGCTGGCGCCTGCGATGGCCTCATTCTACGCGAAGGTCAGGGCGACACCGTCGGTGTCGCGCTTCTTCGGCAACGGCCTGCAGATGGACAGCGCGCGCGCCCGGCAGGAAGAGCACTGGAAGCTCATCACCTCCGGAGCCTTCAGCCGTGAATACGCCCAGGCCGTCCAGACCGTCGGGCACACCCATGCGCGGATCGGGCTGGAGCCGCGCTGGTACATCGGCGGCTATGCCATCATCCTGGAGGAGCTGCTGGCGCAGGTCATCGCCCGCCGCTGGCCCGCTGCGCAGCGCGGCTTCTTCGGCCGCAGGCAGCCGGACGTCACCGCCGAGGCGCTGTCGGCCGAGGTCGGTGCTCTCGTCAAGGCTGCGATGCTCGACATGGAACTGGCGACGTCGATCTATCTCGAGACGCTGAGCGCGCGGCGGGCCGAGGCCGAGCGCGAGCAGGTGCGGTCTCTCGACCACATCGCCGCATGCCTCGACGAGATCGCCTCCGGCAACCTGACCGTCGAGGTCGACGCGTCCCTGGCAGAGAAGTCCGGCAAGCTGTCGGACGCCTTCGGCCGGGCGGTCGGGAGCCTGAAGGAGATCATCGGGGCCGTCCGCGAGGCGGCTTCGCAGGTCCAGCTCGGTGCCTCGGAGATCACCCGGGCGTCCGACGACATGTCGAAGCGGACCGAGCAGACGGCGGCGAGCATCGAGCAGACCGCGGCATCGCTGAACGAACTGACGGAAACGGTCCGCCAGACCGCCGACCGTGCGCGCCAGGCCGACGGCACCGTTTCGGCCATGCGTGCGGACGCCGAGAAGAGCGCGGACGTCGTGCGGCAGGCGGTCGCGGCGATGGACCAGATCGAGAAGTCGGCCGGCCAGATCGGCCAGATCATCGGCGTGATCGACGAGATCGCCTTCCAGACCAACCTGCTCGCGCTCAACGCCGGCGTCGAGGCGGCGCGCGCCGGCGAGGCCGGCAAGGGCTTCGCCGTCGTCGCCCAGGAGGTGCGTGCGCTCGCGCAGCGTTCGGCGGAGGCAGCCAAGGAGATCAAGTCGCTGATCTCGACCTCCTCGCAGCACGTCGAGACCGGCGTCGCGCTGGTCGGTGACACCGGCGCGGCGCTCTCGCGCATCACGGCGTCCTTCGCGGGCATCGGCCAGCTCGTCGGGGAGATCGCCGCCTCCGCCGCCACGCAGGCCACGGGCATCGCCCAGATCAACGTGGCCGTCGGGCAGATGGACCAGTCGACGCAGCAGAACGCCGCCATGGTCGAAGAATCCACGGCGTCGGCCTTCTCGCTGGAGAAGGAGGCCACGAGCCTCGCCACCATCGTCGGTCGCTTCCGCACCGGATCGGCTGCGAACGGCAATGACGGCCGGCGATCGGCGCGGTCTGTCGCCGCTCCGGCCGCGCCGCAGAGAATGCAGCCGCGCGGCGGCCGTGCCTATCCCACCAACGGCTCCGCTGCGCTGAAGGTCTCGCCGCAGGAGGATGCCGACGGCTGGGAGGAATTCTGAACCCGGACGCGC
Organism: Aquibium microcysteis; assembly: GCF_014495845.1. NCBI lineage: Bacteria > Pseudomonadati > Pseudomonadota > Alphaproteobacteria > Hyphomicrobiales > Phyllobacteriaceae > Aquibium > Aquibium microcysteis. The sequence continues at coordinate 1,885,226 of NZ_CP061080.1, read as the reverse complement.
CGGCCTCGCCTCCGCGCGGTCCCGTCATCCAGGGGCCGCGCGGCGGCATCCGTCGCGCTCCCCTTGCCGGAACGCGTCGAGCAGCGGACGCGGGAGGAGTTCCGGACGGTCGCCGGCGCCGTTACGGTCTTACCTCCCGTCCAGGGGCAGCGGTTCTACCGGACGCTGCCGGCGGCGGCCATCATCGTCGGACCGCCTGCCACTCCGGGGACACCCGGGCGGCTGGCAGCGTCAAGCCCTTTGTCAGCATTCCTCCCGCCTCGACCTTCAACTCGCGCCCGAAATCCGCTATTGCGCGGCTCCCCGGGGGGGACAGGAAGGTTGCGATGAGCGAGACGGTCACGCGGGCGCACCCCGCGGTAGTCCTGGAGTCGACGGCGCCCGATCCGGCGCTCGCCATTTCCGCGCGCGGGCTCGTCCGCCGCTTCGGTGCCGTGAAGGCGGTCGACGGCATCGATCTCGACGTGCCGCGCGGCATGATCTTCGCCGTGCTCGGGCCGAACGGTGCCGGCAAGACGACGCTGATCCGGATGCTGGCGACGCTGCTTGCGCCCGATGCCGGCCGTGCCACCGTGATGGGCCACGACCTCGTCGCCGATCCGAAGGCCGTGCGCGCCTCGATCGCGCTCACCGGCCAGTTCGCCTCGCTGGACGAGGACCTGACGGGCCGCGAGAACCTGATCCTTCTGGCGCGCCTCTGGGGCTTCCGCGGGGGCGCCGCCCGGGCGCGCGCCGACGAACTGCTCGCCGCCTTCGATCTTTCCGATGCCGGCCGGCGCCAGGTGAAGCACTATTCCGGCGGCATGCGTCGCCGGCTCGACATCGCCGCCTCGCTGGTGGTGACGCCGGGCGTGCTGTTCCTCGACGAGCCCACCACCGGGCTCGACCCCAAGGCGCGCCAGGGCGTCTGGCGCCTGATCCGCGAGCTCGCGGCCGGCGGCGTCACCATCCTGCTCACCACGCAATATCTGGAAGAGGCGGACCAGCTCGCCGCGCGCATCGCCGTCATCGACCATGGCCGCAAGATCGCGGAGGGCACCAGCCGCGAACTCAAGGCGGCGGTGGGTTCCGGCTTCCTGCACGTGGCACCGGCCGATCCCGCCCGCCTCGACGAGGCTGCGGCTCTGCTCGCCGCCCGCCTCGGTGCCGTCGTCCAGCGGAATGCGGAAGGGGCGCAGCTCTCGGTGATGACCGCCTCGGCAGCCGAGGCCAGCGCGGCCGTCGCCGCGCTGATTGGCGCCGGCATCGAACTCAGCGACTTCTCGATGGGTTCGCCCAGCCTCGACGAGGTCTTCTTCGCGCTCACCGGCGCTCCGGCGGCCGAGGCACCGGGCGGCGAGGGCGGCGCCGCTTCCGGGGAGGACAACCGATGACCCCTTCGCCCGCAACGCTCACCACCGTACGCCGGCCGCCGCCGCCGGGCCCGCTCTCCGACGCGCTCGCTTTCGGCTGGCGCGCGGCGCTGAAGTTCCGCCACGTGCCCGAGCAGCTCTTCGACCTGATCATGACGCCGCTCATGTTCACGCTGCTCTTCACCTTCGTCTTCGGCGGCGCGCTCGCCGGCTCGCCGGGCGACTACCTGCAGTTCTTCCTGCCGGGTATCCTGGTGCAGACGGTCGTGTTCAACTCGGTCTATTCCGGCATGGGCCTGTCGACCGACCTGTCGAAGGGCCTGTTCGAACGCTTCCGCTCGCTGCCGATCTGGCAGCTTGCGCCGTTCGCCGGGCTGATGGTGGGCGACGTGCTGCGCCACTTCATCGCGGGGCTGATCGTCCTCGGCGTCGGCCTGGCGCTCGGCTACCGGCCGGAGGCGGGCCTCGTCGGCGTCGTCCTCTCCTTCCTGCTCCTCTTCGCCATCGGCTTCGGCACGGGGTGGATCTTCATCGTTCTCGGCCTACTGATCCGCACGCCCATGACCGTCATGACCATCGGCTTCACGGCGATCTTCCCGCTGGTCTTCGCTTCCAACATCATGGTCAGCCCCGAAACCATGCCGGCCTGGCTGGAAGGCTTCGTCGCCCGCAACCCCGTCTCCCACATGACGACGGCGCTGCGCGGGCTGATGGCGGGCACGGCGAGCGCGAGCGAGGTGCTCCTCGCGCTCACGGCCCCGGTGCTGCTGACCATCGTGCTGGCCCCGGTGACGCTCCGGCTCTACCGGAGGAACTGAGGGCAGGGCGAGGGGACTTGGTCTCTCCTCGCCGCACCGCTCCTGGCGCGAGCCCACACACGACGATGGCGGCGCGGTGCAACTCGAGCGGGCAACCCTTGGCGGACGCGTCCGCCGACCGCGACGGAACGCGACGCAGGTGCTTGCGCCACCGCCGACTTGCCGCGATCTTCTCCGACTGCCGACTGCCGACTGCCGACTGCCGACTGCCGACTGCCGACTGCCGACTGCCTTACGAGAAATACCCCTGCAGCGGCCGCACCTCGAGGCTCCCCGCCTTCAGCGCGGCGATCGCCTCGGCGACGGCTGCCGCGCCGGCCATGGTGGTGTAGTAGGGCACCTTCTGCATCAGGGTCGCGCGGCGCAGCGACTTGGAGTCCGAGACAGCCTTCTGGCCGTCGGTGGTGTTGAAGACGATCTGGACCTGACGGTTGCGGATCGCATCCTCGATGTGCGGGCGGCCTTCGAGAACCTTGTTGATCTTCTCGGCCTCCACCCCGTTCTCGCGCAGGAAGCGGGCGGTGCCGGAGGTCGCGAGCACCTTGAAGCCGAGATCGGCCAGCCGCCGCACGGAGGGCAGCACCGCGGCCTTGTCCTCGTCGCGCACGGAGACGAACAGCGTGCCCGAGCGCGGCAGGTCGACGCCGGCGCCGAGCTGTGCCTTGGCGAAGGCCAGCGCATAGTCGGTGTCGAGCCCCATCACCTCGCCGGTCGACTTCATCTCGGGGCCGAGCAGCGTGTCGACGCCGGGGAAGCGGGCGAAGGGGAAGACGGCTTCCTTGACCGCGATGTGGCCGAGCGCGCGCGGGTCTGGCTTCGTCCCGTACTGGCCGAAGGCATCGTCGAGGCTCTCGCCGGCCATGATGCGCGCGGCGATCTTGGCGATGGGACGCCCGATGGTCTTGGCCACGAAGGGCACGGTGCGCGAGGCGCGCGGATTGACCTCGAGCACGTAGACGTCGCCGTCCTTGATGGCGAACTGCACGTTCATCAGCCCGCCGACGTGCAGCGCGCGGGCGAGGGCCGCCGTCTGCCGCTCCAGTTCGTCGACCAGCGAGGGCGAGAGCGAGTGCACCGGCAGCGAGCAGGCACTGTCGCCCGAATGGATGCCGGCCTCCTCGATATGCTCCATGATGCCGGAGACATAGGTGGCCTGGCCGTCGCACAGGCAGTCGACGTCGACCTCGATCGCGCCCGACAGGTAGGTGTCGAACAAAAGCGGGTTCTTGCCGAGCAGCGTGTTGATCTGGCCGGTCTTGTCGTTGGGATATTTCTGCTTGATGTCCTCGGGCACCAGGCCCGGCACGGTGTCGAGCAGGTAGGACTGCAGCATGCCCTCGTTGTGGATGATCTGCATGGCCCGCCCGCCCAGCACGTAGGAGGGGCGCACGACGAGCGGGAAGCCGAGCTCGCCCGCCACCACACGGGCCTGTTCGACCGACCAGGCGATACCGTTCTTCGGCTGCATCAGGCCGAGCTTCGTCAGGAGCTTCTGGAAGCGGTCGCGGTCCTCGGCGAGGTCGATCATGTCCGGCGATGTGCCGAGGATCGGGATGCCGGCCTTCTCCAGCGCGTCGGCGAGTTTCAGCGGCGTCTGGCCGCCGAACTGCACGATGACGCCCATGAGCGTGCCCTTCGCCTGTTCGGCGCGCAGGATCTCCAGCACGTCCTCGGCCGTCAGCGGCTCGAAATACAGCCGGTCGGAGGTATCGTAGTCGGTCGACACGGTCTCGGGGTTGCAGTTGACCATGATCGATTCGTAGCCGGCGTCGGCCAGCGCGAAGGCGGCGTGGCAGCAGCAATAGTCGAACTCGATGCCCTGGCCGATGCGGTTCGGACCGCCGCCGAGGATGACCACCTTCTTCCGGTCCGAGACCTGCGCCTCGTCGGCCGGCGCGCCGGCGAACGGGCTCTCGTAGGTCGAGTACATGTAGGCCGTCGGCGAGGCGAACTCGGCCGCGCAGGTGTCGATGCGCTTGTAGACCGGGTGCACGCCGAGCCGCCGGCGCAGCGCCGCGACGTCGTCGGCGTCCTTGCGAACCAGCGAGGCGAGGCGGGCGTCGGAGAAGCCCATGGCCTTCAGCATCCGCAGGTTGGCCGCGTCCTGCGGCAGCCCGTGCTCGCGCACGCGCGCTTCCATGGCGATGATGGCGCCGATCTGCTCCAGGAACCAGGGGTCGATGGCGCACATGGCATGCACCTCTTCCAGCGAGGTGCCCATGCGGATCGCCTGTGCCACCATGCGCAGCCGGTCGGGCGTCGGCGTGCCGAGGGCGGCACGGATGGCGTTCTTGTCGTCGCCGGCACCGATGCCGGGGATCTCGATCTCGTCGAGACCGGTCAGCCCCGTCTCCAGACCGCGCAGCGCCTTCTGCAGCGATTCGGCGAAGGTGCGGCCGATCGCCATCACCTCGCCGACCGACTTCATCGCCGTCGTCAGCACCGGATCGGCGCCGGGGAACTTCTCGAAGGCGAAGCGCGGGATCTTGGTGACGACGTAGTCGATCGACGGCTCGAAGGCGGCGGGCGTCGCGCCGCCGGTGATGTCGTTCTCCAGTTCGTCCAGCGTGTAGCCGACGGCGAGACGCGCGGCGACCTTGGCGATCGGGAAGCCCGTCGCCTTGGAGGCGAGCGCCGAGGAGCGCGAGACGCGCGGATTCATCTCGATGACGACGAGGCGGCCGTCCTTCGGGTTGACCGCGAACTGGACGTTCGAGCCGCCGGTCTCCACCCCGATCTCGCGCAGCACCGCGATCGAGGCGTTGCGCATGATCTGGTATTCCTTGTCGGTCAGCGTCAGCGCCGGCGCCACCGTGATCGAATCGCCGGTGTGCACGCCCATCGGATCGAGGTTCTCGATCGAGCAGACGATGATGCAGTTGTCCGCCCTGTCGCGGACGACCTCCATCTCGTACTCCTTCCAGCCGAGCACGCTCTCCTCGATCAGCACTTCGGTGGTCGGCGAGGCGTCGAGGCCGGAGCGGACGATGTCGAAGAACTCCGCCTGGTTGTAGGCGATGCCGCCGCCGGTGCCGCCCATGGTGAAGGAGGGGCGGATGATGGCGGGGAGGCCGACCACGTCGAGCGCCTGGGCGGCGACGCCCATGGCGTGGCTCATGTAGCGCTGCTTGCGGTCGCCCTCGCCGAGGTTCCAGCGGGTCTCGAGCGCATCGAGCGCGGCGTCGAGGTCGTCGGGGTTCGACGCCTTCAGCGCCGCCCTCTCGGCTTCGTGGCGCTTGCGGTCCTCGTCCTTGACGGCGCTGGCATTGGCGAGCCAGGAGCGCGGCGTCTCCAGCCCGATTCGGGCCATCGCCTCGCGGAACAGCGAGCGGTCCTCGGCCATGTCGATGGCTTCGGCGTTCGCCCCGATCATCTCGACGCCGTAGCGCTCGAGCACGCCCATGCGGCGCAGCGAGAGCGCGGTGTTGAGCGCGGTCTGGCCGCCCATGGTGGGCAGGAGCGCGTCCGGCCGCTCGCGCGCGATGATCTTGGCCACCACCTCGGGCGTGATCGGCTCGATGTAGGTCGCGTCCGCCAGCTCCGGATCGGTCATGATCGTGGCCGGATTGGAATTGACCAGGATCACCCGGTACCCTTCCGCCTTCAGCGCCTTGCACGCCTGGGTACCGGAATAGTCGAACTCGCAGGCCTGGCCGATCACGATGGGTCCCGCGCCGATGATCAGGATGGAGGAGATATCGGTGCGTCTTGGCATGGTGGGTCCGCTCGTCGTGCTCTGCGCGAAGCGCCGGACGCGGGGCGAGGCCCGGCCGGTGCGCAAGGGAGAAGGGTATCTGGCTAGGCGGGCCTTATAGGGGAGGAAGACGGGGGAGGGAACCCCTGAAAACGGCCTTCGCCTTCAGCCCGGCGCGCGGAGGGATATGGCGCGCAACCTCGACGAGGCCCGTGTCGAAATAGTCTTGGATGACCTCTCGCGCGAGGTTGGCCGGCAAGGCCAAACGGTCCAGTCTGGCGGACCAGGGAGCAAGACCATGACGTTCGACGACATCATCAGGGACTTCGCGGAATCCGACACGGTTCCCGAAGCGGCCATCCGGGCGGCACTCGCGGAGCCGGCAGGCTTCGTCGATGCGGCAATCGCGCTGATGGAACGCGTCTCGGCTGCAGACGCGTCCGACAGCGAACTCGAGGCGCTCTGCGTGCTGGCCCACGTGCTCGGCGAGATCGGCGACCGGCGCGCATTCCTGCCTCTCTTGCGTCTGGTGGCGGATCGCACCCGCGTCGATCCGTTCGGCGACTCTCTCACCGAGACGATTCCCGCCGTCCTGAGTTCGCTGATGGGCGAGAATGCAGCGGCGCTCGAAGGGCCGATGCTGGATACCGACGTCAACCAGTTCGCGCGTCATGCCTGTTTTCGGGCGTGGACGCATGCGGCGGTGACGGGTGCGATCGACCGCGCGCACGCCCATGCGTTCCTCGCCGCCTACCTGGAGCGAACCCGGCTCCCGCGCGGCGACTACGGTTTCTCGTCCTGGGCCAATGCCGTGACGGCGCTGCGGTTCGGAGATCTGGAGGACCTCGCACGGCGTCATCTGCCAGTGCGTGTGCCCGGCAAGCCGGCATGGCTACAGCCGGGCACGACGTTCGGGGATTTCCAGGCGATGCTCGCAGACGCCGAGGCCAATCCGGAGAAGGCCGAAAAAGATGCGACCCTCCAACCGTTCGGATCGACCGTCGCCGAGCTGTCGACGTGGCACGGCTATTCGGAGGAGTTTCGGCGGAGACGCGCCGAGGCCAATCAGCGAAAGATCCTGGACCTGCTCGAGAGCACGCGGCCGGCGGTGCAGGCCGCACCGGAAACGTCGCACCGCCATGTCGGCCGCAACGATCTATGCCCCTGCGGCAGCGGCAAGAAGTACAAGAAGTGCTGCCTCCGATAAAGGCGGCGGTCTTGTCGCGGACCGAAGCGTCGCCCTCCGGAGCGGTATCGCGATCCGGGTGACCGCTCCGCTCGCCGAACTGCCAGCGACTGGCCGACCCAAGGGCCGGACGCGCGGGCCATGCTGCACCCTGGCCGCCAATGCCGAAGCGCGTCAGGCCGGACGGCCGAGGGCATCTGACGAGGGGCTTGCGCGCACGCCTGACGGCGCATCTTCCACCGGCGCTCCTGCCTCGGCCGCGGCTGCGCGAAGCGGCGTCTTCGCCATGGCGACCTTGCCGGCGCCCGCGTCATCCAGCTGATCTCCTGATGAACGCCCCGCTGCGCCGTGCAACCGCATACGGCGGCAGGCCGGGGCGCAGCGGCGTGAGGAAGCGGGTCGGAGGGTTCGACGATGCGGCCTGCTACTCGGAGAACGGCACGGCGTCGAGGATCTCGAAGCGTTCGCCGGAGCCGATGCGGATCAGGTTCAGCTCGGCCTCGCGGGTGAAGCGGAATTCGCCCCGCGTGTTGGTGCCGTCCGGCCGCCCGCCGCGGAAGCGGATCAGGCGCTCGCCGCCGTCGGGCCAGAATATGGTGATGTCGGCATCATTCGGGCCGAGGCGCAGGATGCGGACCTCGCACCGGGTCATCGGCTGGCCGACATAGCGGGCGCAGGGGACTTCGGCCGTCTCGCCCCCGGCAGGCGGGGGGGCGGGCTGCGTCGGCTCCACCGGCCGTGCCTGCGCGACCGTGTCGACACGCCGGGGTTCGTCGCCCGGCCGCGGCGCGATCGGCATCGGCGCGGGCACGGCGGCCGGCGGTTCGGCCGTCGCAGCCTCGGCGACAGCCGTCGCAGCGCCGTCGGAGGGCGGGGGGACGGCCGCGGCCTGATCGACGGCCGGCGGCGTGCCGGCGGCGTCTGCCTCGTCTCCGGAGCGAGCGGAGCCGGTTTCCGCGCCGGCTGCCGACGGTACCGCGGCGCCTGCGGACGGTTCAGCCGGTCGGACGGCTGCCATCTGGTCGGTGCTCTCGTCGGAGGCTGGTGCGGCGGCGGCCTCCGCGGTGTCGCCGTCGGATGCGGCCGCCGCCGGTCCGGCCGGAGTGGCGTCCCCGGGCTGCGTTTCCGGCACAGGCCCCGCGCCGTCGCCGGCGGGCGGGCGGCTCCAGGCGGGAAGGAGCGCGGCAAGCTGTTCGCGCAGCGTGCGCGGGGCTTCGCCGGTCTCGTCCGGACCGTCGGCGGGCTCGGAAGAAGCAGTCGCTGCGGGAGCCGGCGAGGTGCCGGCGGCTTCGGGCTCCGGGACGACCGGAGACGCGGGCGCGGGATCGCCGGGGGCGGCCGGCGGCAGCGCCAGTGCGGCGGCAGGCTGCTGCGCGGGAGCGGGAACCGCGGGCGGCTCGGCTGCGGGCGCCACATCCGGCGCCGCGGACGCGGCCGCCTCGGGCGCAGGAAGGGTGGCCGGCGGCTCGACCGCCACGGGCGCCTCCGGTTCGAGCGCCGCCGGGGCTGCCTGTCCCGCCGGCGCGGCGGGCTCCTCAGTCGTCGCCGTGTCGGCCGGCGAAAGGGCCGCGACCGCCTCGGCCGGCACAGCTTCCGTCTCGTCGGCGCGGGACGGACGGGGCGATGGCACCGGCACGGCGAGGGCCGTTTCGGAGGTCGTCCCCGCTGCCCCGGCGCCGGGCGCCGCTTCGGCTCCGTACGCGCTGTAGACTTCCGACGAAGCCGGGTCGGTGCGCGTCGCGAAGGCGAGGGCGAGTTCTGCGGCGGCGCCCTCGACCTTCGCCGCTTCGCGCGCGGCGTCGAGGGTCGGCGGCCCGCCCGGCGCCGGTGCGAGCAGCACCGTCTGGATGTCGGTCCCTCCCGCGAGGCCGCCCGAGGCAAGGTCGGCCAGAGGATCCTCCGGCATCGGCAGCGGATCGGGCAGGATGCCGATCGTGACCTGCGACGGGTCGACGACCACGGGACGGGGCGGCGCGGCCGGCGCCTCCACCACGTCCTCGTCGTCGCGCGGCGACAGGAGGTAGCGGGACGGCGCCCAGCCGACGAGCCCGTCGAGGTCCGGCACCTCGATGCGGCACCATTCGGCGCTGCGGGACATCGAGCATTCCAGCCGCGTCACGATGGTGCCGTTGGGAATGCGCGCGAGCACCAGGCCGATCGGAGACGCCGTCGCCCGCACGTTGAGGAGGTCGTTGGCCGACACGCCGTACACGACGGCGGCGACCGTCTCGATCACGTCGCTGCTCGCGGGCGTGGGCGCCGCGACGCCGCCGTCCTGGGCCTGCGCCGCAGCCAGGCCGAGGGCGAGCAGCGCGCCGGAGGCGAGGAGCGTTCTGGTCAGGGACTGGCGAAACCGGATCATCATGAGCCGCACTTGACGTCGAGCCGCTTCCTTAGGCGAGAGCGCCGGCCGAGAACAGGCCGAAAACGCCGCAGGCGGCGCCTCTGCCCCGCGACCGTCTCCGGCTCACCTGCGCAAGCCTCACCGGTCGAGGTCCAGCACGAGTGCGCCGGCGCGGGCCGCGCTGGCCTCTGCCACGGGGATCGCCGCGTCCTGTCCGGAGCGGGAAAGCAGGGCAAGCGCTGCACGACAGCGGTCGAGCGCGGCGCGTGCGAGCGAACGGTCGCCGGTCCGGCGCGCCCGCTCGGTGTCGATCTCGCATGCCGTGTTCTCCACATAGCCTTCGAAATCCGGCCACAACGCGATGCCCGCGCGTGCCGCGTCCACGAGCTTTTCGGCGCGCTCCAGCCGGTCCTGATCCTGCGTCTGCCGGGCCGAGAGCATCAGCACATAGGCGAGGCCGTTCGACGCGACTGCCGCTCCGGCCGCATGCCCCGATGCCTCGTAGAGCCCGAGCAGCCGCGCCTGCGCCTCGATCGCGGTCTCGATGTCGTCCGTCCCGCCCGCTTCGACCGCAAGGGCGGCCGCGGAGCCGGCATAGTCGCCGTAGACGTCGAGGAAGGGACCCGGATTGGCATCGTCGGAGCCCCATGCCTCCCACGCCTGCACGGCGTCGGCGAGCAGGCCCGTGCCTTCGCGCAGCAGGGCCGCGTCCCTGGCGGCCTCGCCCGCGGCGGCGAGCGACCGGCCGAGTTCCAGCCGGATGCGCTGCCCCTGCGGGTGCTCGGGCGGAAGCTGCGACTGCAGCGCGCGGAAGGCGGCTGCGGCTTCGCTCAGCGCGGACGCGTCCCGGGCCATCCGCGCCGCGATGGCCTTCGTCCGCGCCTGCTCGAACGCGACCTGCAGCGCGAGCTCCGGGGTCCCGGCGACGTGCGGATCGGCAGCGAGGCGGTCGAGGACGGTCGCTGCCTCGTCGAGTGCAGCCTCGTCCGCGGACCGGCGGCCGATGGCGATCAGCGTCAGTGCCAGATGCCACTCCGCATCGCGCGCGGCGGCGGCGTAGCCGGCCAGGCGGAAGACGTCCAGGGCGGCGCGCTGCATGTCCCGTGCAGCGGGAAGGGCGGAGGCGTCGCCAAATCGCTCCGCCCATTCGAGCGCGATCCGCGCGCGCAGGCTGCCGATCTCGGCGCCGATGAGCGGAAACCGGTCGGGGTCGAAGATCCCGGCGGCCATCTCGGCGATCTCGCCAGCCGCCGAGAGGGCGCCCGTCGTGTTCTGGCGCTGGGCGGCGTCGAAGGCGATGGCGACCGAGCGGACGACGTAGCGGGCGGCCAGCACGTCCGTCTCCGCGCGGTCCAGAGTGGCGATCATGGCGGCCAGATGGCCGACGAGTTCGGCCATCAGGGCCGGATCGGGCGCAGCCGCCCACATGAAGTAGAGCGCCTGGACCATGCGGAACCGCGCCTCCGCCTCGAGCGCCGCGTCGCCGGCCTGGCTCGCCAGTGCGCCCGCACGTTCGAAGGCTGCCTTCGCCGCACCGAGGTCTCCGACCCGGTTCGCCCGCAAGGCGGCTTCTCCCCGGGCGCGGCCGAGGTCGAGCGCCACCCGCGCAGCGATAGAAGGTTCGCGCCCGGCGTCGTCCGCCGCTGCCTGATCGAGCAGGGCGACCGCCTCGGCCAGCGGGGCGGCATCGCCTTCGCGCTCGGCCTTCAGCATCAGGACGAGGCCGAGCTTGTGGCGCAGGGACGCAAGCCCGCCCGAGGACCGCAGACCGCCGCCGGTCAGGGCAGCGCGGGCGAGTTCCTCCGCCTTGCGCAGCGAGCCGGGCGCGCCGGCGATCTCGGCGTGCACCAGCCAGGCGCCGATCTCCTCTTCGAGCAGGCGCCCGGCGCGCGCCGTATCGACCTCGCCGGCGATCTGTCGCGCCTCGCCGAAGTCGCGCGCGGCGTCGTCGAAGCGGAACAGCAGCTTGCGGGTCTCGGCGCTGCGGACGAAGACCTCCGCATCCTCCAGGATGCGCGCGCGCAGGGCGCGCAGCTGCTCCTGACGCGTCTCGCGCAGCCCCGCCACGCGGGCCTTGGCCTGGTCGCGAAACGCGCTGGCGGCATTGAGCGCGCCCTCGAGCTCGGCGGCGTCGGCGAGCGCCGAGAGGCGCCGGATCTCCGGATCGGGATCGTCGAGCGCCCGACGGTCGCGGCTGAGCGTCGCGAAGCGTTCGATCTCCGTCTTCAGGCGCGCTTCGACCCGGTCGGGATCGTCGGCGGGATCCACGCCTGCCGCCTGCAGCATGGCGTAGACGAGGCTCATAGGCACGTTGCCGGTATGCGCCAGGTTCTCCGCACGCGCGCGCTGCGGATCGGGCAGGTCGGCGATGGTCACCAGCAGCCGGCGGCGTTCGCCAAGCACCGCCGCCTCCGCGGCCTCGCGTTCCGGCGCGGGGGCGCCGAGATAGAGCAGGCGGCGCAGGCTCTCGTTGACCCAGGGACGCTGGCGCCCGCCTGTCCTGAGATAGACCTCCTCGGCGACCATGCGCATCACCGTGCCGAATTCCTCGCCCCCCATGGCGTCGATGTGGCGCAGCAGGGCTTCGGCATAGGGGCTGTGGCCGCCTTCGACGCCGTCGAGGGCCGGCCGGCCGGGTTCTGCGGCGAAGCCGATCACCATTCCCAGATTGTCGGCCGGGGCATCGCGGTCGCCGATGGCGCGGGCGCCCCGCGTTTCCGATAGGCCGCCGGCCGATACCGGTTGCGCCTGCGAACCCGGAGTTTTGCGCAGCACCGCGCCCGGCGGGAACGGGTTGTCGCGGCAGGCATCGAGCAGCAGGATCGTCACCGCGACCGACCGGCGCAGGCGCTCCAGCACCTCCGACAGGGGCACCAGGCGCTCGTCGGCAGCGTCGAGCGCCGCGAGATCGGCGTCGATGGGGACGAGGAAATTCTCGCCGCCGGCTTCGATGCCGTGGCCGGCATAGTAGAGCACGGCCACGTCGGCGCCTTCCACATCCTCGGCGAAGCGTTCGAGGTCGCGGCGCATGGAGCGGCCGTCGCGATCCGTGCGGCGGATCGAATCGAAACCGAGATCGGCGAGCAGGGCCTCGATGGCGTCGGCGTCGCGCATCGGATTGGCGAGCCGGGGCAGGGCCCGATACGCACCGTTGCCGATGACGAGGGCGACGCCGCGCAGCGTTTCCGGTTCCGCCGCCGCCGCCTGTCCCGGAAAGGCGAGGAGAGCCAGCAGAGGGAACAGCAGCCGCAGGGCGGCGCCGATGTCGTATGGCATGAGCGGCCGGAACGGCCCGCGCCGTCTCGGCGTCATGTCGTCGCTCCTTCGGCCCGAACGACCTTCACAAAGGATTCCGGCAAGATCAAGAGCGCCTGCGGCGGAACCCGGACGACGCGACGCACGTTTCCGTGGCCGGCGCCGGTGCGCCGAAGGAGGTGCGACCATGGATACCGACAGGACACCCGGCCATGCCGGCCGCGAAGCTGCTCGCGATCTGCACGAGAGCGCCAGACGCGAGGAGCGTCGGGTGGAGGAGCGCAAGGGCGACCAGCTGAAGAAGGGCGAGGAGCGCGTGGAGGAGCGATCGAGAAGCTCCGACGGCCGCAGCGTCGAGGACAAGCAGCGCGACTGACCCGCCGAACGCACGGCTTCGGCGGCGGCCTCCCCGTCGCCGCCGCCGCCGTGCACCGCAATGCGAGGCCGCCCGAATCCCCCTCGGACCTGCCTCAGCCGGAGCCCGTGCCCCGCCACGGACGAGGCTCTAGACCCTTTGCCGGCTCCTCGCCTTGCGCTCGATCAAAGCCGGCGGGACGGCGGAGATTCCCTGTGACACCCGGCGGGCGCCGGGCTATCTGTTTTTCAGGCTGGCCCGCCTCGGAGCGTCGGGGGGCGGCGGGCTCGAGGGAGAGGACCAATGCGCTGGAAGGGCAGGCGTCAGAGTTCGAACGTCGAGGACCGGCGGGGCGGAGGCGGCGGCATCGGCCGCGGCCCGACCTTCGGCCGCGGCGGCGGGATGCGGATACCGGTCGGGCGATCGGTCGGCGGCGGCGGACTGTCCGGGATCGTCATCCTGGTCGTCGTCTTCTTCGCACTGCGGGCCTGCGGCATCGATCCGCTCGAGATCCTGGCCCAGATGGACGAGGGCGGCGGCGCCGGCGGTGGCACGCAGGTGACCACCAGCCAGGGGTCGGACGAACTCGCGCAGTTCGCGGGGGTGGTGCTGGCGGAGACGGAGGACGTCTGGCACGGCATCTTCCAGGCCGGCGGTTCCACCTACAGGGAGCCGACGATGGTGCTGTTTTCGGGCCAGGTGCGCTCGGCCTGCGGTTTCGCCTCCGCCGCGAGCGGACCTTTCTACTGTCCGGGCGATTCCAGGCTCTATCTCGACCTCGATTTCTTCGGCGAACTCGAGCGCCGCTTCGGTGCCTCCGGCGATTTCGCCCAGGCCTACGTGATCGCCCACGAGGTCGGCCATCACGTCCAGAACCTCATCGGGGTGCTGCCGGAGTTCAACCGGCAGCGCCAGAGGATGAGCGAGGTGGAGGCCAACCGCATGTCGGTGCGGGTCGAACTTCAGGCCGACTGCTTTGCCGGCATCTGGGCGCACTACACCGAGCAGAAGGGCCTGCTGGAGAGCGGCGACATCGACGAGGCGCTCAACGCCGCCAACCAGATCGGCGACGATACGTTGCAGCGGAACTCCCAGGGCTACGTCGTGCCCGACAGTTTCAACCACGGGACCTCGGCCCAGCGCCGCGAATGGTTCGGTCGCGGCCTGGAATCGGGCCGGCTCGACGCCTGCGACACGTTCAATGCCGCTCTCTGACTGCGGCGGGTACCCGCCATCGCGTGGAGGGACAAGGCGGGCTGCAACCGCCATGACGTCTTCAACCTTCGTTAAGCCTGCGGTTTAGGCTGGGCTTAATCGGCTCGCGCTATGGTTTCTGCTGCCACGATACGGGCAGAGGGCATGGCATGATCCGAAATCTGCTGGCGCAGCTTCCAGCCGACGAGCGCGGGAACTTCGCGATCGTGGCGGCCGTCGCGATGGTCCCGCTCGTGCTCGCCGCCGGCGTCGCCATCGACTTCTCCTCGATCAGCAATCGCCACACGGAACTGCAGAACGCTCTCGATTCGGCCGCGCTCGCGGTGGCGCGCGAAGGCGACACGATCAGCGACGACGAGGCGATCGACATCGCGCGGTCCTTCCTGGCAGCGAACTTCCGCATCGAACATGGCGGCCTCAAGGTGTTCCGGACCGGCACGCGCGTCACCGTCGAGGCGACGGCGCGGCAGGACCTGCATTTTGCCGGCGTGCTCGGCTACGAGGACTGGCAGGTCACGGCGTCGTCGTCCGCCGACATCGCCTTCAACCGGTACGAGATCGCGCTGGTCCTCGACACCACGGGCTCCATGGCGGGCGGCAAGCTCTCCGCGATGAAGGACGCCGTGCTCGGGCTGGTGGACACCATGGCGTCGCAGATCAAGGACACGGAGAAGCTCAAATTCGCCGTCGTCCCCTTCGCCAACTTCGTCAACGTCGGCAGCCAGCATGGCCCGGCGTTCAGGAAGAACGGCAAGATGAAGAACAAGACCGGCGCCGACTGGCTCGACCTCAAGGGCAAGGCGGATTTTCCGCAGACCGAGCTTCCGACGGGCCTCAGCCGGTTCGAGCTTTTCCAGCATCTCGGCCAGACCTGGAAAGGCTGCGTCGAGACGCGTGCCTCCGACGGCGAGGATCTCGACGTCTCCGACGTCCCGCCCAATCCCAGGAAGCCGGAGACGCTGTTCGTGCCGGCGTTCTCGATCGACGAACCCGACGGGTGGGGATACTCGAACAGCTACATCGCCTCGTCGGCCGATCCGCTGGACAAGACGCCCGCCGGACAGCTCAAGAAACTGCAGAAATACGGCATTCCCGATGCCTCGCAGTTGGATCCGAAGGATCCCTCGGCGAACTGGCTGCCCGTCGCTCCCAGCACCTTCGGCGGCAAGGGGCCGAACAAGGACTGCCTCGCGCAGCCGATCCAGCCGCTCACCAACGACTATGATGCGATCAAGAAGATGGTGAAGGGGCTGCAGGCCAACGGCACCACCAACATCATGGAGGGTGTCGCCTGGGGCATGCGGGCGCTTTCGCCGGAGCCGCCGTTCACGGAAGGCACCGCCAAGGCGCCCGGGATCGAGAAGATCATGATCGTGCTGACGGACGGCTCGAACGTGTTCGGCAACAACGGCACCGTGTTCGGCTCGTCCTATTCCAGCAACGGCTACTTGGTCGACGGCCGGCTCGGCATCACCGCCGGCTCCTCCTCCGACACCAACAGGCTCATGAATGCCCGCACGCTCGCCGCCTGCGAGAACGCCAAGGCTGCCGGCACGGTGGTCTACACGATCCGGCTGGAGGAGCCGGACGTGAAGACGGGCATGATGCTGAAGGAATGCGCGACCAGCCTGAACCACTTCTTCGACGCGCCGTCGCGACGCCAGCTCGACGACGTGTTCAGATCGATCCGGGACGACGTCGTGCGGCTGCGCATCTCGTCCTGACGCCGGCTGTACGACGCGTGCGGGGATGCGCGGGCCTCGCGTGCGTGCGCGGCCCGCGACGGATCAGCGCTCGGCCAGGGCCGGCTCCCCCTTGCGCTCGCGGATCAGGTTGACGAAGCGCCGGAAGAGGTAGTGCGAATCCTGCGGACCGGGCGACGCCTCGGGATGGTGCTGGACGGAGAAGACCGGTTTACCCACGACCGAGATGCCGCAGTTCGACCCGTCGAACAGCGAGACGTGCGTCTCCTCCACGCCGTCGGGAAGCGAATCGCCGTCCACCGCGAAGCCGTGGTTCATCGAGACGATCTCGACCTTGCCGGTCGTGTGGTCCTTGACGGGATGGTTCGCGCCATGGTGGCCCTGATGCATCTTGACGGTGCGGCCGCCGAGCGCCAGCGCGAGCATCTGGTGGCCGAGGCAGATTCCGAACATCGGCACGTCCGCGTCGAGCAGGTCGCGGATCACCGGGACGGCATATTCGCCGGTCGCTGCGGGGTCGCCGGGACCGTTCGACAGGAAGACCCCGTCCGGGTTCATCGCCAGGATGTCTTCCGCCGGCGTCATGGCCGGTACGACCGTGACTTCGGCGCCGAGACCGGCAAGCAGCCGCAGGATGTTGCGCTTCACCCCGTAGTCGATCGCCACGACGTGCATGGACGGCTGGGTCTGCTCCGCGAAGCCCTCGCCCCAGGACCACGGGGTCTCCTTCCAGGTGGAACTCTGGCCGGAGGTCACCTCGCGGGCGAGGTCGAGGCCGACGAGGCCGGGCCAGGCCGCGGCCTCGCGCTTCAGCGCCTCGACGTCGAAGACGCCGTCGGGAGCATGGGCGATCACCGCATGCGGTGCGCCGAGATCGCGGATGCGGGCCGTCAGCGCACGCGTATCGATGCCGCTCATGGCGACGATCCCGCGGCGCTTCAGCCATTCGTCGAGGCCGCCGTCGGACCGGTAGTTGGACGGGCGCGTCACCTCGGCGCGGAAGACGGCTCCGACGGCGCCCGCGCGGGCCGCCGGCGTGAGGTCTTCGATATCCTCGGCATTGGCACCCACGTTGCCGATGTGCGGGAACGTGAAAGTAACGATCTGCCCGGCATAGGAGGGGTCGGTGAGGATCTCCTGATAGCCGGTGAGGGCGGTGTTGAAGCAGACTTCCGCGACTGCGTGGCCCGTGGCCCCGAGCCCGTGGCCCTCGATCACGGTGCCGTCGGCGAGCACGAGCAGGGCCGTGGCTTTTTCCGCGCCCCAGGGCGCCGTGTTTGCGATCATCAGGTCTCTCCGTCGGGTCGAGGGGCGCAGCGGTCTTGAAACTGCCCGGGCAAAGGGTCATATGCCCGTGCTGAAAACCGCGAACGGTCGGATTGGCGACCGGTTCCGCGCGCTCAATATATGTCCATGCAGGGACCGGACAATAGGAAAAACGCCAGGGGTGGTCAATCCGCCCGGCGGTGTCCGAAGAGAAAAGCTTTCGTGAACGAAAACAGCAGCTTGTCCCGGGAAAATTGGAATTGCGTCCGCAAATCCGCGGCGCTAAGGTCCGCCGGCTGCCAAGGGAGTCTCTATTCCGATGCGCGAGAAATTCGCGGAGACGCTGAAACAGGCGCTCAAATCGAACGACAAGCGGCGCGTTTCCACGGTGCGCCTGATCCAGACCGCCATCAACGATCGTGACATCGCCAATCGCAGTGCCGGGCGCGACCCGGTGAGCGAGGAGGAGATCGCGCTGATTCTGGTCAAGATGATCAAGCAGCGCCAGGAATCGGCGCGGCTCTACGAGGAGGGCAACCGCCTGGAACTGGCCGAGCAGGAACGCGAGGAAATCGGCATCATCCGCGATTTCCTGCCACGGCAGCTCGAGGAAGAGGCGGTCAAGCAGGCCTGCGCGCAGGTGATCTCCGAAGTGGGCGCCGACGGCCTGCGCGACATGGGCCGCTGCATGAACGCGCTGCGCGAGAAGTATCCCGGGCGGATGGACTTCGGCAAGGCGAGCGGCATCGTCAAGGGGCTGCTGCAGTAGCGGTCCGGAGGCGGCCTGTCGCGGAGTTCTCCCGCCACCTGCACGCCCGCGGCCACACCTTGCAGTTAACCTGGGCGAGGCACTTCGTCGAGGTCCGGTTTGCGGGAGGTCGAACGGATCGCGGAAGCGGTGCCGGCGAAGATGGCGTTCTGCGCGGTGGTTCGAGGGATTGATCGTGCCGCAGCCGAGGCTGGGGCTCGTGTAGCGACGGCCGGATACTGCACAGCGTCGCGGAAGTGAGCCGGCCTCGTGGAGGTGTCCGGTCCAGCCCGTTCAGTCCCGGACCGACGGCCTGATCCGGGTGGAAGCGCTTCGACCGGCTTTCGATCCCCGGACATGGTGGCCGCGGGTTTCGCCTTTGCAAAGCCGGGCCGCGCGCGCTATCTGTTGATCATCAACGCAGGCACCTTCGAATTGCTGTCGCATCCTGAAAGCCAGATCGTCGAGAGTTTCCGCGGGCGGTTCCTGAACCACGCGGGCTGCCTCATCGCGTGCATCTAGCCCTGGCGCGGCCATGAGCCGTCGACCGGGGGCCGGAAATCCAAAACCAGATCACGTTCGGTTCTGATTCCCGGGTCTGCCACCGCTGGCCCGGTGGAGATGCATGATGACAAGACGATTTTCGATGCTGCCCGCCGCTGCCTGTGACCGCCGCCTGAGGAGACACCCATGAGGGTCCTCATCCTGGGTAGCGGGGTCATCGGGGTGACGTGCGCCTGGTATCTCGCGCAGGCCGGACACGAGGCAACGGTCATCGACCGGCAGCCCGGTCCCGCCCTCGAAACCAGCTATGCCAATGCGGGAGAGATTTCGCCTGGATACTCCTCGCCATGGGCAGGACCGGGCGTACCGCTGAAGGCGATCAAGTGGTTGCTTATGAAGCACGGCCCGCTCGCGATCAGACCGCGGCTCGATCCGGCGATGTGGTCGTGGGTGGCGACGATGCTGCGCAACTGCACGTCGGCACGCTATGCCGTGAACAAATCGCGGATGGTGCCGATCGCGGAATACAGCCGCGATTGTCTGCGCGATCTGCGGGCCTCTACCGGGATCGCGTACGACGAGCGCATGCAGGGCACGCTGCAGCTGTTCCGCAGTCAACATCAGCTGGACGCTGTCGGCGGCGACGTGGAGGTCCTCGAGCAGTTCGGCGTACCGTTCGAAGTCCTCGACCGCAACGGTTGCGTCGAAGCGGAACCCGCGCTCGTCCGCGTTGCGGAGAAGTTCGTCGGCGGGCTGCGGCTTCCTGGCGACGAGACGGGCGACTGCCACACCTTCACGGCCAGGCTGACGGCGCTTTGCGCGCGAAGCGTCGAGTTCCGATATGGCGTCACCGTGCGGGACGTCCTGCGTGACGGACATCGGGTCCGTGGAGTCCGGACCGACGCGGGAGAATTCACAGCGGACGCTGTCGTCGTCGCGCTCGGAAGCTACTCGCCCTTCCTTCTCCGTCCGGTCGGCATCCGCGTGCCCGTCTACCCGGTGAAGGGGTATTCACTGACGCTCCCCATCGCCGACGAGACCGCGGCTCCGGTCTCTACGGTCATGGACGAGACCTACAAGATCGCGATCACCCGTCTCGGAGATCGCATCCGCGTCGGAGGGACGGCCGAGATCTCCGGCTACGACCTGTCCCTGAAGCCATCTCGGCGCGCTCCGCTCGAACATTCCGTCACCGACCTCTTCGGCGGCGCAGGGCGGCTGGAAGAAGCCACCTTCTGGGCCGGGCTGAGGCCGATGACGCCCGACGGCCCGCCGATCGTCGGGGGCACCCCGATACCAGGCCTCTACATCAATACCGGACACGGAACACTCGGCTGGACCATGGCCTGCGGCTCGGGACGCGTGCTCGCCGACATCGTCTCCGGACGGACGCCTGACATCGATGTCACGGACCTCGGCATCGGGCGGTATCGGACATGACGGGGAACGCGAGGCAGGTTGAGGCGGTCCTGACCGTCGATCTCGACGCGGTCGTGTCCAACTGGAGACTGCTTGCGGAAATGGCGGGACGCGCCGAGTGCGCGGCAGTCGTCAAGGCAGATGCCTATGGCCTCGGGGCCGTCCACGTCTCGGCTGCTCTCGAGGCGGCAGGATGCCGGACGTATTTCGTCGCGCACTCCAGGGAGGGGTTCGAACTGCGTCGGACGCTGCGACGGAACTCCCGCGTGTTCGTCCTGAACGGCGCCCCGGCCGGAATGGAACGCGAGCTTGCCGAGGCGGCGCTGACCCCTGTCGTCAACACGCTCGGGGATCTGGCAGTCTGGCGCTCATGCGCAGCAGCGACAGGCAAGCGGCTGGCCGTCGCGCTCCAGCTCGATTCAGGCATGGCCCGTCTGGGACTCGCCCCTGAGGACGTCGAGATGATCGCGGCTGACGAGGGCCTCCTTCACGGCCTCTCTGTCGAACTCGTCATGAGCCATCTTGCCTGCGCCGACGAGGAGGGCCATCCGGCCAACGAAGCGCAGCGTTCCACGTTCGAACGTCTCCGGGCACGACTCCCGGACGCGCCTGCTTCCCTTGCGAATTCGTCAGGAACGTTTCTCGGAAAAGGTTTTCATTTCGACGTCCTGCGGCCGGGCGCGGCGCTCTACGGAATCAACCCCACTCCATGGACGTCGAACCCCATGCGGCAGACGGTGGGCCTGCGCGCGCGAATCATTCAGACACGGAAGGTGAAAGCCGGGACCGCGGTGGGCTACGGGCACAGGGCGGTGGTCGACAGGGACACCACCCTCGCGACCATCTCCTTGGGCTATGCCGACGGCTGGCCCCGGAACGCCGGCGCCGCTGCGTTCCATCGTGGGCAGCCGGTGCCGTTCCTGGGCCGGGTGTCCATGGACAGCATCGTGCTCGACATGACCGGGTGCACCACCATGCCCCGCGAAGGCGATTTCGTCGACCTTCTCTGCCCTGGTCAGAACGTGGACGACATCGCCTGCGCGGCCGGGACCATCGGATATGAGATACTCAGCCGCCTCGGACGGCGCTTTCACCGGAACTACGTCGGACCCGGCGGGACTGGGCAGTGACGGCAGTCGCCGCTCGGGTGCCCGGCCTCGGCGCCCATTCCTCCGCATGGCGGCGGGAGAAGACTGGGTGCGTCGAGCTGCCAACGGAGGACCGCACGGCAACCGGGTCGCGGTGCCGGGCGGCAAGAGCGCGCGTCGAGATCACCCGCGGGACGCTCGTCATCCGCTCCCGCATCGCCGAAGCCACGCCCGTGCAGCCTAAGGGCGGCGAAGGTCAGGCCGTGCCTCCGCCCGCCAGCGTGTTCGGCATGGCTGCGAAGAAGACGGCCACGGCCAGCGGCAGATACGCGATCGTTCTGCGCATCCTGAGTTCACGATGCTGCCGTCATGCAGCCGAAGGGCCGGGATCGTCGACCCCGTCAGGGGATGCGGCGACGAGCGGCGCCCGATCGTAGAACGCGCCGCGGATCAACCTCAGCGAAGGTTTGCCGGGCGCTTGTCTCACCGAGTGTCGCTGCAGGGATTCCTTTTCGCGTCTGGCGGCCTCCGGCTGGTACTGGATCTTCTCGAGAAGGATCCGTTCCTCGACGCCGTCGCTGCCGGTGAGGACGAAATGCTCACCCTCGGCGAGCCCGAGAAGCGCCAGCCCGCGCAAGGTGGTGACGGGGAGGAACATGCCGACCATGGACGTCATCCTGTCGTGCGAGATGATCCGCGTGTCGGGATCGCGACCGTTCACGCTGAACGTGACGCGGCTGCTCATGGTGGCGACATCATCCGGGACCTCGTCGCGGAACATGACGATGGCAGATTCGATCTTTCGCTTGAGGATCGGCGCCATCGGGTCGCCCTGGCCGAGGCAGCGGTCGCGCATGACCTCGAGGATCGTGTAGTCCTTCGTGGTAAGGATGCAGGTTTCTTTCGACATCGCAGTTCTCCATTGCTCCGCCTGGGAGCGGTAAGTCGGGACGAGGTGGAGAACCCCTGTGCCGCATGCATGCGGCACAGGGGGCTACGATCCTGCGATGAGGCATCCTCCGTAAAGCGAGAGGCGGCTGAGCGGCATCGACATGGTCATGCGGTCCGGAACTCGGGCTGCGGCCGCGCGACATCGTTCTGTTCGACGTGCTCGACGGTCAGCCTGTGGACGCGGCCGTCGCGCGACGTCCAGTCGATGGACTGGGAGGCGGACAGGCCGATCAGGGCAGCACCGATGGGCGTCAGGATCGAGACCTTGCCGATGGCGATGTCGGCTTCCCCGGGGAACACGAGCGTGACGGTCCGGTCTTCGCCCGCATCGGTGGTGAACCGCAGCGTCGAGCCCATGCGGACGACGCCGGACGTCATCCGACCGTCCTCCACCACGCGCGCGCGGTCGAGTTCGGCGAAGAGCTGGTCGGACAGATCCGGATCACTGGCAGCCCGGGAATCGGCGAGGCGCGACAGGCTCTCATGGTCGGAGCGCATCATCGTGATGGCAGGCTTGCGCCCGCCGGAGGTGGTGGCCATTTTCAAGACTCGTCGAAGATTTCGGCCGCCGACACGACTCGGGCGCCAGCGGCTGAAGGATGGATCGGGTGGATTGTTGCGTCGCCGTTCCTGCAGGGCCGCGTATCGCAGTCCTCGTAGGCCTATGCCCCGCGGCCGGGGCGCGACGCGACCGGGCCGGGGGTCAGGTGCCCGCGATGGGGAACGCCCGTTCGAGCGGGAGGGTGCAACGGTCGGTCGACATGCAAGGGAACGTGGGACACCCCAGAGGCAAAGTCAAGGACGATCGGCTCAACGCCCGTCGCGCTTGGCTTGGGCGACGGCGCCGGCCTTGCGTTGACGCCCGAGCTCCATCGGCCGCACCAGACCGGCCCTGCGTTCACTGGCCTTCTTCCGCATCCCGTGATGCGCCGTGCGTGCGTTGAAGGCGGCGCCTGGCGCATCATCCTTTCCGGCCTTCTTGAGAATGAGCGCATTGCGGGCGTTCTCTGCCAGCGACACCCTGGCTGCCATCTGCCGGCGACGCTCGCTTTCGGCGTTGAGACGGCGCACAGCCATTGCCAGGACGTCGAGCTTCATCCGGGAACCATCGTCGGCGCGCGACGGAGCTGCTCCCTTCGCCGCACTCTTGCCGCGCATCTCTCGCCGACGTCGGCTTGCCTCCGTCCGGGCCTTGTCCCGACGCGCGCGAACGAGCTGGACGAGTTCGGAGAGTTCCTTGTCGGATAGATCCTGCACCATCGGATGATGCGACTTTTCGACCAGCTCGCGTTCGTCGGCGGCAAGCGCCCTTGCTTCATCCTTGCGTGTGATGGCCATTCGTTTCTCTCCGTTGCGGTTTTCGACGTGAGTCGCCTCAACGAAGCGTTCGGCCGGAGGGTTCCGTCAGCCGGTCCGGAGACGCGAACCCCGCAGCAATCCCTGTTCCTCCAGAACCGGATAGGCGATCGATGCCAGCAGCGAGTTGATCTGCTTCAGGTCGCGGATGGTGTCGAGGTGGATGGCACTCGTTTCCATGCTCTTGACGGTCCCGTCGCGCAGACGGGCGAAGTGGCTGCTGCTGGAGCGCTTCTCCATGTCGCGCAGGCGGTCCTTCTCCTCGACGATCTGCCGCGCGGTCGCGGCGTCCCGGGTGACCAGCAGGTTGAAGGCGAGGCGCGCATTGGACGTGACCGCCGCATGGAAGCTCGACAGTTCGCGCCAGCCCTCGTCGGTGAAGTCGAGCCCCCGGTCGTGTTTGCGCCGCACGTGGACGAGGAGGTTGCGCACGACGATGTCGCCGACCTGTTCGAGCTTGACGCAGGCACCGACGAGTTCCTGGCAGCGCAGTGCCTCCTTCTCCGACAGCGGGTGCGCCGACATGCGGGCGAGATAGAGCTTGATCGCGGCATGGCTGCGGTCGACGCGATCGTCGAGCGCGGCGAGCGACGTCATCGAGTCCTCGTCTGCGTCGACATACAGTTCTCCGATCCGCTTCAGCATGATCTCGACGGTCTCGCAGACGCGCATCACCTCGCGGGTGGCATTGGCGAGCGCCTGGGACGGCTTGTCGAGCGCGGCTTCCGACAGGGCGGTCAGTTCAGGCACTTCAAGTGCCCCGGCTGCGGGCCGTCCCCTCGTCACGAGGCGCGAGGCGAGGGCATGGATGGGGCCGGCGAGGGGCAGGCCGGCCACTGCCAGCGCCGCGTTGAACAGGATGTGGGCGTGGATCAGCTGCGCCGGTGCGGTGGAACCGAGAGCGTCGATGGGCGGAGCGATGACCATGACCGCGGCGAGTGCCACGACGGCGCCGCAGCCGCGAAGGAGGAGATTGCCGACCGGCACCACGCGTGAGGCGGGCGGCGCCGCGCGCGACAGCAGTGCGGCGATGACGGAGCCGCCGAGATTGGCGCCCAGCACCAGCACCACCCCGAGTTCGGGCGGCACGATACCGCGCGCCGCCAGCGCAGCCACGAGGAGAACGGCCGCGACCGAGGAGTGGAACAGCCAGGTGACGATCGCGGCGAGGAGGAAGGCACTTGCGGGGTCGACGGCGAGATAGCCGATCACGACCGGCAGCAAGGCGCTTTCCCGCAGCGGTTCGGACGCCTCGCCGATCATCCGCAGCGACAGGATGAGGAGACCGACGCCGATGAGGATGCGCCCCGCCTGGCGCCATTTGCGGGACAGGGTGGCGAGGAACATCGTGGTGCCGGCGACGAGACAGACGGGGACCAGAACGAACAGATCGAGTGACAGCAGCCTGACGACCAGCGCCGAACCGAGGTCGGCGCCGAAGACGGCCACCAGTCCCGACGTGCCCGAAACGATGCCGGTGCCGGCGAAGGAGCCGATCAGCAGGCTCACGGCGGTCGCGCTCTGCATCATCACGGCCAGAACGGCGCCGGCGAAAAGGGCGACGATCCGGCGGCGCAGCAGCGCGCGCAGCCTCAGCCGCAGCACGTCGCCATAGGCGCGCTCGACGCCTGTCCGCACCATCCGCGTCGCCCACAGCAGCAGCGCCACGGCACCTGCCAGGTGGAGAAGGACGAGGGATCCGCTCATGGCCGCACCGTCGGGCGTGCGGCCGCGGCCGGCCTGCAAGGGAGGATCATCATGCTCCGAACCGCCTGAATCGGCCAACGTTCCAGGGAAAAGTGATTAGCCAGATAATCAGTCGGGAGGCGGAGCGGGGACGCGCGCGGAACCGACGCGTCACGTCGCTTACGGACGACATGGCGTCGTGCGCGGCCTTTCGGGCTGTGGAAAGCGGGCAGGGCCGACGATTGGTGTCGTCCCGGAGGGATCGAACGACTATGGTGGACGAGAGAGAACCAGACCCCATGCGATTTGCGCCTTCCTTCCTCGACGAAATCCGCGATCGAGTGCCGATCTCGTCGATCATCGGCGCGCGCGTCTCGTGGGACAAGCGCAAGACCAACACGTCGCGTGGCGATTACTGGGCCTGCTGCCCTTTCCATGGCGAGAAGAGCCCGAGCTTCCACTGCGAGGACAGGAAGGGGCGCTACCACTGCTTCGGCTGCGGCGCCTCCGGCGACCATTTCAAATTCCTGACGGCGCTCGACGGGCTGAGCTTCCCCGAGGCGGTCGAGCGGATCGCGGAACTGGCCGGTGTGCCGATGCCGGCGCGCGACCCGGAGATGGAGCGGCGCGAGCAGCAGCGGGCGAGCCTGCACGACGTCATGGAGATGGCGACGCAGTTCTTCGAGGGGCAGCTCCAGGCCGCCGGCGGCGCGAAGGCGCGCGCCTATCTGCGCGAGCGCGGGCTGTCGTCGGCGACGCAGCAGGCCTTCCGGCTCGGCTATGCGCCGGAGAGCCGCAACGCGCTGAAGGAGTTTCTGGCGGCCCGGGGCGTGGCGAAGGACCAGATCGAGGCCTGCGGACTCGTGCGCCACGGCGACGACATTCCGGTCTCCTACGACTGGTTCCGCGACCGCGTCATGTTCCCGATCGAGGATTCGCGCGGGCGCGTGATCGCCTTCGGCGGGCGTGCGCTGTCGCCCGACGCGCCGGCCAAGTACATGAACTCGCCCGACACGGAACTCTTCCACAAGGGGGAGGTGCTCTACAACTTCGCCCGCGCCCGCAAGGGGCAGGGCAAGGACGGCGCGGTGATCGCCGTCGAGGGCTACATGGACGTGATCGCGCTGGCCCAGGCCGGCTTCGCCAACGTCGTGGCCCCACTCGGGACCGCGCTGACGGAGGCGCAGCTCGAACTCCTGTGGCGGATGGCGCCCGAACCGGTGCTGTGCTTCGACGGCGACAAGGCGGGCCTGAAGGCTGCGTGGCGGGCGGCCGACCTCGCGCTGCCCGCCATCCAGCCGGGCCGCACGGTGCGCTTCGCCATGCTGCCGGAGGGCCAGGATCCCGACGACCTCGTAAGGTCGGGCGGACCCGAGGCGTTCCGCAGCGTGCTCGCCGAGACCCGCGCGCTCGCCGAGATGATCTGGCTGCGCGAGACGCAGGGCGCGGTCTTCGAGACGCCGGAGCGGCGGGCGGAACTCGAAAAGTCGCTGCGCGAGGCGACGGGCCGCATCCGCGACGAGAACCTGCGCCGCCACTACCAGCAGGACATGCGCGAGCGCGTGCAGGCATTCTTCGGCACGAGCAGGCCAAGGCGCGACTGGCAGCCTGGCGAACGGGGCGGGGACAGGCGTACCGAGGGCTGGGGGCGGGGGCAGCGGCCGTCGGGCCGGCTCGCCGTCTCGGACAGCCTCGCCAGATCGGCGCTGGTGCGCACGTCGGCCGCCATCATGCCGGTGCGCGCGGCCGTGCTGATGGTCGCGCTGGTGAACCATCCGCCGCTGATCGACGAGTTCTTCGACCAGGTGGAGCGGCTGGATCTCGGCCATGCCGACCTGCAGCGCCTGCATGGCGGACTGCTCGACGCCGTGGCCCACGACGAGGCGGGCGATCGCGACGCGATCGTCGCCTGCCTCGTGCGCGCAGGCCTCGGCGCCGTCTGGGAAGCGGCCGTGGCGCTGGTGCGGCGCACGCGGCAGTGGCCCTCGCTGGAAGACGCGGCGCTCGACGATGCGCGCGACGCCTTCTCCCAGGCGATGCACTTGCACCAGAGCGCCGGCTTTCTACATAAGGAACTCAGAGCGGCCGAAGCCGCACTGGCGCTGGAGCCGACGGAGGAGAACTATCGGCAGTTGCTCGCCATCCAGACCCAGTTCCGCGACGTCCAGGCGACCGAAGCGCTGATCGAAGGCTTCGGGGTCTCCTCGGGACGGACGGGCGGCAAGGGTTGAGGGCGACGTTCGGGGCGACCTTTTTTCGACCGAATCGCATGCCAGCGGCTTGACCTCGCGGAGAATAGGCGGAATCAGGACGGTTCGGATTCGTTAACGGGTGTCGTGTCTTGCGCGATCGGGGAGGCTGGCGGAGTGCGGCACGCCTTCGCATGCCGGCGCGCCGCCATCGTGCCAGGGTTAATGATGAATTCACGCGATGCCGGTAGTCGCTGAGGCGAGCGACGCGGCGTCATCCGGTGCTGCGGGCGGTTCGCCACGGCCGCCCCACCGGACTTGTTGGAGACAGGAAAGCATGACGACAAAAGAAAAAGAAGAGGTCGAGACGGAGCGCGAAGGCGCAGTCGACGGTCCGCTTCTCGACCTTTCCGACGATGCCGTCAAGAAGATGATCAAGCTCGCCAAGAAGCGCGGCTACGTCACCATGGACGAACTGAACGCCGTGCTTCCGTCCGAGGAAGTGACGTCGGAGCAGATCGAAGACACCATGTCGATGCTTTCCGACATGGGCATCAACGTCGTCGAGGACGACGAGGCCGGCGAGGAGCCGGAGGGCGACCAGGCGGGCGACGCGGAGGAGGAATCCAACGAGATCGCCGAGCAGACGGGTACCGCCGTCGCAGCCGTCGCCAAGAAGGAGCCGACCGACCGCACCGACGATCCGGTCCGCATGTATCTGCGCGAGATGGGCTCGGTGGAACTCCTGTCGCGCGAGGGCGAGATCGCCATCGCCAAGCGGATCGAGGCCGGCCGCGAGACGATGATCGCGGGGCTCTGCGAGAGCCCGCTGACCTTCCAGGCCATCATCATCTGGCGCGACGAACTCAACGAGGCGCGCATCCTGCTGCGCGAGATCATCGACCTCGAGGCGACCTATGCCGGACCGGAGGCCAAGCAGGCGCCGGTGGTGGAACGCGTCGAGGAGGACGACAAGCCGAAGGCAGAGGAGACCCGCGGCCGACGGAGCCGCGAGGACGACGACGTCACCAATGTCGGTGCCGACACGCGCGGCGAGGAGGACGACGAGGAGGACGACGAGGCCAACCTGTCGCTCGCCGCGATGGAGGCCGAACTGCGTCCGCAGGTGATGGAGACGCTCGACTTCATCGCCGGCACGTACAAGAAGCTGCGCAAGCTGCAGGACCAGCAGGTCGAGGCACGGCTCGCCGCGGCCGGCGCGCTGTCGTCCAGCCAGGAGCGTTCCTACAAGAAGCTCAAGGACGAGCTGATCACGGCCGTGAAGTCGCTGTCGCTCAACCAGAACCGCATCGAGGCGCTGGTCGAGCAGCTCTACGACATCAACAAGCGGCTCGTGCAGAACGAGGGCCGTCTGCTGCGGCTCGCCGAGAGCTACGGCGTGCGCCGCGACGATTTCCTGCAGCACTACCAGGGCAGCGAGCTCGATCCGAACTGGATGAAGTCGATCGCCAACCTCGGCACGCGCGGCTGGAAGGAATTCGCGCGCAACGAGGGAAACACGATCGGCGCCCTGCGCAGCGAGATCCAGAACCTGGCGCAGGAGACGGCGATCTCGATCGCGGAGTTCCGCAAGATCGTCAACCAGGTGCAGAAGGGCGAGCGCGAGGCGGCCATCGCCAAGAAGGAGATGGTCGAGGCGAACCTCCGCCTCGTCATCTCCATCGCCAAGAAGTACACGAACCGCGGCCTGCAGTTCCTCGATCTGATCCAGGAAGGCAACATCGGCCTGATGAAGGCGGTGGACAAGTTCGAGTACCGCCGCGGCTACAAGTTCTCCACCTATGCGACGTGGTGGATCCGGCAGGCGATCACCCGGTCGATCGCCGACCAGGCCCGCACCATCCGCATTCCGGTCCACATGATCGAGACGATCAACAAGATCGTGCGGACGTCGCGGCAGATGCTGCACGAGATCGGCCGCGAGCCGACGCCCGAGGAACTGGCCGAAAAGCTCGCCATGCCGCTCGAGAAGGTGCGCAAGGTGCTGAAGATCGCCAAGGAGCCGATCTCGCTCGAGACGCCGGTCGGCGACGAGGAGGATTCGCATCTCGGCGACTTCATCGAGGACAAGAACGCGATCCTGCCGATCGACGCGGCGATCCAGGCCAATCTGCGCGAGACCACGACGCGCGTGCTCGCCTCGCTCACGCCGCGCGAGGAGCGGGTGCTGCGCATGCGTTTCGGCATCGGCATGAACACCGACCACACGCTGGAGGAAGTCGGCCAGCAGTTCTCGGTGACGCGCGAGCGCATCCGCCAGATCGAGGCCAAGGCGCTGCGCAAGCTCAAGCATCCGAGCCGCTCGCGCAAGCTCCGGAGTTTTCTGGACAGCTGAGGAACGCGCCTCTTCGGATGAAGCATCAGGACCCGGCGGCGACGCCGGGTTTTTCTTTGCTGTCTTTCCTGTGCTATTCAGGTGGTAAAACCATTGGATATCGAGGGTTGCAGGTGCCGACGATATCGTTGTTCTTCGGCATTGCCATCCGGATGTACATCCGCGATCACCCGCCGCTGCATATTCATGCCGTCTACGCGGACCAAGAAGCGCATGGCGCCATCGACACCGGCGGAGGCGGCGGAGTAGACGGCGGGCAGCCAGAACCGCACCTCTGTCGGCCCGAATCCCAACGCCAGATGAACGACCCCTTCGGCTCCGGTTCAGGCTCGCCCGCCTATCCTTCGCTCAATGGATCGGGACAGGCCCGGTCGGCCGGCCCCCCGGCAGAACGCGAAGGAAAAGAACAATGACCTCCCTCCTCAAGACCGCTCTCGTCGCCCTCTCGCTCGCCGCCGCCGGCCTCGGCGCTTCGGCCACCACGGCATCGGCGAGCGACGTGCGCTTCGGCATCGTCATCGGCGGCGGCGGCTATCACGGCGGCGGCTCCGGCTGGCATGGCGGCCACCACGGTGGTCCGGGCTGGCACGGCGGTCCGCGCTACGGCCGTGGCGTCTGCGCACCCGGTCACGCGCTGCAGAAGGCCCGCTCCATGGGCATCCGCCATGCCCGCATCGTCGACGTCAACCACCGCGTCGTGCGCGTCGACGGCCGCGACCGGGGCGGCTTCGTCCGCGCGGTCTTCGCGAACGACCGCGGCTGCCCGGTCGTGCGGGTCCGCTGATCCCGCAAGGGCGGATGCCCGCGGGTGGCGCCCGCGGGTTCGGGTTTTCTCCGAACTGGCTCTGGAACCCGGCGATGGCGCCGGGTTCTTTGCGTTTCAGGGCCGTGCTATGCTGCCTGCCATGAACGAGCGCTTCCTTCCCGTCGCGACGTCCGAACTGCGCACCACGCAGGCCGCCGAGGGCCTGCGCCGGCGCGCCTTCACCGTGGCCGAGATCGAGGCCATGGTCGCCGCCGGCATCATCGCGGAGAACGAACGCTTCGAGCTGATCGGCGGGGAGGTGGTGCCGATGTCGGCAAAGGGCCTGCGCCACGAGCGCCTGAAGACATGGGTGATGCGTCAACTGTTCAGGCAATTGCCCGACTCGATCGCCTTCACGCCCGAGACGACGTTCCGGCTGTCGCCCGACACCTTCCTCGAACCCGACTTCGTGCTCTACGACACCGCCGTCGGGCTGGAGGGGCTCGACGGCGCGACCTGCCTGCTCGCCATCGAGATCGCCGACACCAGCCTCGACTACGACAAGGGCCGCAAGGCGCTGATCTTCTCGGCCTTCGGCATTCCCGAGCTCTGGGTCATCGACGCCGTCACCCGGCTTGCCACCGTCTTCCGCGAGCCAAGTCCGGTCGGCTACCGCCGGGTGGTGGATGTCCGGCCGGAGAACACGCTGACGGCGCTGACGGTGGCGGGGCTGGATCTGCGGCTGGCCGACTTCACGTAGAACGCGTCATCCCCGCCTTACTTCTTCACCACCACCCACACCGCATGAATGATTCCAGGCACGTAGCCGAGGATCGTCAACAGGATGTTCAACCAGAAGTGCAGCCCGAGGCCGACCTGCAGGAAGACGCCGAGGGGCGGCAGGATGATGGCGGCGAGGATGCGGACGACGTCCATGGGGCGGGCTCCGGGTCATGGCTGAGAGAGGCGGGACAACGAAAAGCCGGCCGGAGGGTTCCGGCCGGCTTTGCGGTGACCGGTCTTTGCCGGTCAGTGATTCAGCCAGCGCCGGCCGGCCGGCATCGCGCGGCCGGCGGTTCGCGGCGCCGGCCAGGCGGTCGTGATCGCGCGGGGCCGCGCGGCGCGCTCAGCCGTACCACGGCCCCATCACCACCTCGGTCTCGGCGTCTGACGCCGCGACCTTGTCGGCAAAGGTCTGCGGGTCGCTGTCGCGGTAGTGGTAGGGATAGACGTAGGCCGGCTTGAATTCCGCCACGGCGGAAGCCGCCTGGTCGACGGTCATGGTGAAGGGCAGGTTCATCGGCAGGAAGGCGATGAAGATGTCCTCCAGCGCACGCATCTCCGGCGTATCCTCGGTGTCGCCGGCGATGTAGACGCGGCGGCCGCCGATCGTCAGCACGTAGCCATTGTCGCGGCCCTTGGGGTGGTACTTCAGACGCTCCTCGGTGGTGTTGTAGGCCGGGACCGCCTCGATCGCCATGCCGTCCACCGTCGTCGTCTCGCCATTGGCGATGGCGGTCGCCTTCGCCTTCAGGTCCTCGGCCAGCATGGCGAAGACGGCGGGATTGGTGACGAGCCTGGTGCTCTCGCCGACGAGGGCGGCCAGCGTGTCGGGCTTGTAGTGGTCGCCGTGCTCGTGGGTGATCAGGATCAGGTCGGGCGCGGCGTGCGCGGAATAGGCGGAGGCCTCGCCGACCGGGTCACAGTAGATCGTCATCGACGGCGTCGTCATGACGAAGGAGGCGTGCGCGATCGGGTGGATGGTGATGGTGCCGCCCTCGACCTCGTAGCCGTCGCCGCCGCCCGACTGGGCACGTGCTGCGAAGGGCATGACCGTGCCGAAGCCGAGGCTCGTAACGGCTGCCAGGCCCAGTCCGAGCGTTTCGCGTCGCGTGATCGTCATGTCGTGTTCCTCTTCGGGTTTTGCCGGATGTCCGTCCGCAGCACCTGCGGCGGGAAAGGGCAGGATAGGGCGCAGCCGTGGGACGACGACCGCACGTGCGATCAACTTTTGCGGAGATGGCGCCGGGCGCCGTCCCGTTCCGCGCTTGATCGTGGCTTTTCCGGATCGCCGCCGGCGCGCTGCGACCTGATCCGGCGCAAAGATGAGCAAGAATTAACTTGTATACGGAAACGGCCGGCCCGATCTCAATGCCGAACGGGACGTTCACGGCGTCGCTTGCCGGGCCGCCGGATCCGGGCGACGTCGCGGGGCAGAAGGGCCGGTCATGGACCAGATCGTCGAGAAGCCGAAACCGCCGCGGGCAGCGTCGATCGAACAGACGCTCGGCCTGCAGCCGGGCGGCAAGGCGCCGCGGCGCCGGTGGCGCTGGCTCGTCCTGGGCGCGCTCGTGCTTGCCGCAGGCATCGGCCTCTATGCCTGGTGGGGCGCGGGGCAGGCCACGCCGGTCGTGGCGTTCCAGACGGTGCCCGTCGCGCGCGGCAACCTCACCATCGAGGTCTCGGCCACCGGCACGCTGCAGCCGCTGACCCAGGTGGACGTCTCCAGCGAATTGTCGGGCGTAATCCGGTCGGTCGACGTGGTCGAGAACCAGGAGATCGCCCGGGGCGACGTCCTGGCCTCGCTCGACACGACCAGCCGGGCCGCGCAGGTCGAGCGCGCGAGGGCCTCCCTGAAGGCCGCCGAGGCGAGGCTCGCCGACGCCCGTACCACGCTGACCGAAAGCGAGCAGACGCTGACCCGGTCGCAGAGCCTGTCTGCGCGAGGCATGGTCGCGGATCAGGCGCTGGAGAGCGCCGTCGCCACCCGGGACAGGGCGCAGAGTGCGGTGGCCATCGCCGACGCCAACGTCGCCATCGCCGCCGCCGACCTGAAGATCCAGGAGACCGATCTCGCCAAGAGCACGATCTATGCGCCCATCGACGGCATCGTTTTGACGCGCGACGTCGATCCGGGCCAGACGGTGGCCTCGTCGCTGTCGGCGCCGGTGCTGTTCGTCATCGCGGAAGACCTGAAGACGATGGTGCTGGAGGCCGCCATCGACGAGGCCGACATCGGCGCGGTGAGGAAAGGCCAGAAGGCGCGCTTCACCGTCGACGCCTATCCCGACCGGAGCTTCGACGCGACCATCTCCGACATTTCCTTCGCCTCGGTCACGACCGACAACGTCGTGACCTACGACGCCAAGCTGTCGGTGGACAACCAGGACTTGTCGCTGCGGCCCGGCATGACGGCGACGGTGACGATCGTGACGCGCGAGGCAGCAGGCGTGCTGACGGTGCCGAGCGCCGCCTTCCGGTTCCGTCCGCCACCCACCGAGCAGTCCAGCGGCTGGAGCCTCGACAGCCTGTTCGGCGGCCGGCGCATGGGGCGGATGTTCGAACGGCGCAGCCCCACGGTCGCCAGCGACGGCAGCCGCATTCTCCACGTCCTGCGCGACGGGGCGCCGGTGGCGACCCGCGTCCGTACGGGCGCCACCGACGGCGAGGATACGGAGATCCTGTCGGGTCTCGACGAGGGCGATCCGGTCATCGTCGCGACCCGCAGCGGCTCGGACGCCGCCCGATGACGGCGCCGCTCCTCTCCTTCTCCGACGTCTGGAAGACCTACGGGCACGGCGAGGCGGCGGTGAATGCGCTGGCGGGCGTCGACCTCGAGATCGTGCGCGGCGACTTCGTCGCGATCATGGGGCCGTCGGGATCGGGCAAGTCGACCGCCATGAACATCATCGGCTGCCTCGACACGCCGACGCGCGGCGTCTACGGCTTCGAAGGCATCGATGCGGGGCGGCTCGACCGGGGGCGCCGGGCAATCCTGCGTAATCTCTACATCGGCTTCGTCTTCCAGGGCTACAACCTGCTGGCGCGCACCACCGCGGCGGAGAACGTCGAGCTGCCGCTGATCTATCGCGGCGTGCCCGCGCGCGAACGACGAAGCCGTGCGCTCGCCGCACTCGATCGGGTGGGGCTGGCGGGCCGGGCGAACCACACGCCGGGCGAACTCTCCGGCGGCCAGCAGCAGCGCGTCGCGATCGCCCGGGCGATCGTGTCGGAGCCGACACTGCTGCTCGCCGACGAGCCGACCGGCAATCTCGACACCGCGCGCAGTCACGAGATCATGGAACTGCTGATCGAACTCAACCGCGAGAACGGCCTGACGGTGGTGATGGTGACGCACGAGGCCGACATCGCCGCCTATGCCGAGCGCCAGCTGAAATTCGTCGACGGCAGGGTCGCCTCCGACACGCGTGTCGAGGAGATGGCGACGTGATCTGGGAAGCCGTCCGGCTGGCTCTCACCTCGGTGCGGCGCAATGCGCTGCGCTCCTTCCTGACGCTGCTCGGCATCGTGATCGGCGTGGCGGCCGTCATCGCCATGATCACCATCGGCTCGGGAACCACCGAGAAGGTGAAGGCCGACATCGGCAAGCTCGGCTCCAACCTGCTCGTGGTGCGATCGGGCGCCGACAGCGGACCGGGCGGGCCGCGCAACCAGGCGCGGCCGCTGTCGCAGAAGGATCACGAGATCCTCGCGACCAAGCTCGACGGGGTCGAGGCGGTGTCTGCCGCCTCGCAGTCGATGGTGCGCGTGGTCTACGGCACCGAGAGCCTGCTGTCGGCCGTGACCGGCACGGACGACGCCTACTTCACGGCGCGCAACTGGACGCTGAGCGCCGGCCGCGTCTTCAACGATTCGGAGCTGCGCGCAGGCACCAACGTCTGCATCATCGGCACGACCATTAGCCGGCAGTTCTTCGGCGCCGGCAATCCGGAGGGCGCCACGATCCGCGTCAGGCAGATGAGTTGCAAGGTGATCGGGCTTCTGGAGTCCAAGGGCTTCTCTGGGTTCGGGCAGGACCAGGACAACGTCGTGATGATGCCGCTCGCAGCCTTCCAGCGGCGGATCGCGGGCGACCGCGACATCGAGACGATCTATGTCGCCGGCCGCGACGGCGTCGCGACCTCGCAGATCCAGTCGGACATGGAGGACCTCCTGCGCGAGAGCCGCCGCGTGGCGCCCGATGCCGACGACGACTTCACGGTGCGCGACATGACGCAGGTGGCCGAGGCGATGGCCAGCGCGACGACAGCCATGACCGGCATGCTGGGCGCGGTTGCGGGCGTGTCGCTGCTCGTCGGCGGCATCGGCATAATGAACATCATGCTGGTGTCGGTGACCGAGCGGACGCGCGAGATCGGCATAAGGCTGGCCATCGGCGCGCACGAGAAGCACATCCTGCTGCAGTTCCTCGTGGAAGCGACCGTGCTCTCGGCGATCGGCGGGCTGACGGGCGTCCTGCTCGGCCTGGGGATCGCCGGCGCCGTCGCCTACGCGCTGTCGATCCCGTTCAGCCCGTCGCTGCTCATCGTGCTGATGGCCTTCGGCTTCTCGGCGATGATCGGCATGGTGTTCGGCTTCTTCCCGGCGCTGCGGGGCGCGCGTCTCGATCCGATCGAGGCGCTGCGGCACGAATAGACGGTCACGCAGCCTTGTGGCGGTGCCGGCTGCGCACGGCCATGATGCCGCGCGTGCCGAACAGGATCGACAGAAGATAGGCGGCGCCGGCCGACAGCACGATCGACGGCCCGGACGGCAGCGCGGCATGGTAGGAGAGGAGCAGGCCGGACAGGCTCGACGCCAGCCCGATCGCCACCGCCAGGACGCACATCGGTCCGACCCGCGTCGTCCAGAACCGGGCCGCCGCCGCGGGCAGCATCATCAGGCCGACCGACAGCAGGGTGCCGAGCGCCTGGAAGCCGCCGACGAGGTTCAGCACGACGAGCGCCAGGAAAGCGAAGTGGACCACCGTGCCGATGCGACTCACCGAGCGCAGGAAGAGCGGGTCGAGGCATTCGGCCACGAGGCCGCGCCAGAGAATGGCGAGCGTCACCAGCGTGATGCCGCAGATCGCGCCGATCAGCGTCAGCGCCTCGTCGTTGAGGGCGAGCACGGTGCCGAACAGCACGTGCATCAGGTCGACGCTCGACCCGCGCAGCGACACGATCATGACGCCGAGCGCCAGCGAGATCAGGTAGAAGGCGGCAAGCGAGGCGTCCTCCTTCTGCAGCGTGAAGCGCGATACCGCGCCGGCTCCCAGCGCCACGACGACGCCCGCGACGAGACCGCCGATGGTCATCGGAACGATCGCCAGGCCATAGAGCAGGAAGCCGACCGCGGCGCCCGGCAGGATGGCGTGAGCCATCGCGTCGCCGGCGAGGCTCATCCGCCGAAGCATCAGGAAGACGCCGACAGGGCAGGAGGCGAGCGACAGCATGACCGCGCCGAGCAGCGCGCGCTGCATGAAGGCGAATTCGAGGAAGGGGCCGACGAGGAAATCGATCATGTTCGGGATCACGACAGGCCGTGCGGACGCGCGCCGGTGCCGTGGCGCGAGACATGCCCATGCGGCTCTTCTCCATGGTGATGGTGCGCGTGCGGCTCGCCGTCTCCGGCATGCACATGGTCGGGCTCGCACCAGGGGGCGTCGTCGCTCCAGGCCTCGTCGAAATTGCGGGCGCGGGCGAGGTTTTCCGGGACCAGCACCTCCGACGTCGGCCCCCACGCCACCTTGCGCCGCGACAGGATCAGCGTCTGCGGGAAATGGCGCCGGACGAGATCGAGGTCGTGTGCGACGACCAGGATCGTTCGCTCCTCGCCATGCCAGAGGCGGATGAGCGCGACGAGATCGGCGACGGTGTTGGCGTCGATGGCGTTGAAGGGTTCGTCGAGCAGGATCAGGTCGGCGTCCTGGACGAGCACGCGGGCGAACAGCGCGCGCTGCAGCTGGCCACCGGACAGCGTGTCGAGCGGACGTTCCTGGAATCCTTCGAGCCCGACCGCCTGCAGCGCCTTGCGGCAATTGGCGTGGTCGGTCCGGTCGTAGCGGCCGAGCAGGCCGCGCTTGCCCCAGAGGCCCAGGCGCACGAGGTCGATGACGCGGGCGGGAAAGGAGCGGTCGATCTCGGACTGCTGGGCGAGATAGGCGATGCGCGTGCCGGGCGCGACGCCCACCTCGCCGCCCAGCGGCGCGAGAACGCCGACGATGCCCTTCATCAGCGTCGACTTGCCGGACCCGTTCGGTCCGACGACGGCCGTCAGCGAGCCGCGCGCCACGTCGCCCGTCAGATGGTGGACGGCGGGATGGCGATCATAGCCGAGCGTCAGGTCGCGGAAGGCGAGAACGGGTTCTGTCATGGCATCATCGGCCGGCGAAGCTGCGGCCCGGCATTCGATATGTTATGATGTTACGCCCGTCAACCTCGCGACGCTCGGGGATCCGGTCGTCGCCTCCGGATCGGCCGACGGCGGACGGGCTTCGTCAGCCGTCGCCCTGGCGCTGCGGGCGGGCGTTGCGGCCTCTTCCGAAAGTGTAGCCCGTCTCGACGGCCACCGTGCCGAACTTGTCGCGCAGCCTGTCGATGGCGCCCTCCGCGAGCGCTCGCTTGCGAGCGCTGACGTCGACGAGATCGGGCGGATCGGCGCGGTCGGCATCGGACAGGTCGCTGACGCCGATGCCGATCAGCCGGTAGCGGGTGCCGTCGGTCTCCTTGCGCAGCAGTTCGAGGCCGGTCGAGAAGATGCGGTCGGCGAGCCGCGTCGGGTCTGCCAGCTGGCGGTTGCGGGTGCGGATGCGAAAGTCGCTGGTCTTGAGCTTCAGCACGATCGTGCGCCCGGCGATGCCCGCCTTCTTCAGCCGGGAGGAGACCTTTTCCGACAGGGCGCGCAGCACGGGCACGAGATCGTCGGGCAAAGCGAGATCGGTGTCGAAGGTGGTTTCGGCCGATACGCTCTTGGTCTCGTGCTCCGCGTGGACCTTGCGCTCGTCCATGCCCCGCGACAGGTGGAAGAGCCGGTCGCCCATGGACCCGTAGCGCTTCATCAGGTCGCCGCGCTCCATCGTCTGCAACTGGCCGATCGTCCGGATGCCGTCGCGTTCCAGCACCTCGGCGAAGGCCTTGCCGACGCCCCAGATCATGGTCACAGGCCTGCCGGCGAGGAAGGTCACCGCTTCCTGCTCGCCGATGACGGAGAAGCCGCGCGGCTTCTGGAAATCAGAAGCGATCTTCGCAAGGAACTTGCAGTAGGACAGGCCGATCGACGCCGAGATGCCGATCTCCCGTTCCACGTCGCGCGAAAACCGTGCGAGCACGAGCGCCGGCGGCATGCCGTGCAGCCGCTCCGTTCCCGACAGGTCGAGAAAGGCTTCGTCGATGGAGATCGGCTCGACCAGCGGTGTCAGCGCCTGCATCATGGTGCGAACCTCGCGCCCGACGCGGGCGTATTTCTCCATGTCCGGCTTGATGACGACGGCTTCGGGACAGGCTTCGAGCGCCTTGAACATCGGCATCGCCGATCGAACACCGCTGATGCGCGCGATGTAGCACGCGGTCGACACGACACCGCGCTTGCCGCCGCCGATGATGACCGGGCGGTCGCGCAGTTCGGGCCGGTCGCGCTTCTCGACCGCCGCATAGAAGGCATCGCAGTCGATATGGGCGATGGAAAGAGCGAAAAGCTCCGCATGCCGCACGAGGCGGGGACTGCCGCAATGGCCGCAGCGGCGTGCGGCCCGATCCACCTGGGGGCTCAGGCAATCGCGGCAGAAACCGGCCGAGGGATCGTTGACAGCGCGCGGCATGAAGTGCGAACATAAAGTGAACGATGCGGATAGTAGTCGAGCTGCGGAACGGGAGCAAGACAGGCCATGGACAGCCCGCGATGACCGATGCCTCGACCGACGCGTCCATCCGGCCGCTGACGGCAGAGCTGTGGCCGGCGCTCGAGGACCTCTTCGGCCCTCAGGGCGCGTGCTACGGCTGCTGGTGCACCTATTTCCGCCTGCCGCCGGCTCGGCGCCGTGCCGGCACCCGCGAGACCAACAAGGCACACCTGATGAACCGGGTGGAAGCCGGCCCGCCGCCCGGGTTGATCGCGTTCCAGGACGGCGTGCCGGTGGGCTGGATGCAGGTCGGGCCGCGCGCGGACGTGCCGGAGTGGAACAATGCGCGCCGGGTCTCGGCGCCGCTCGAGGGCGAGGCGGTCGCCGATCCCGCGAACTGGGCCATTTCGTGCTTCTTCATCCGCTTGAAGGCGCGGGGCAGGGGACTGTCCCACCGTCTCGTGGCCGCCGGCATCGACTTCGCGCGCGACAACGGCGCGCGGCTGCTCGACGCCTGCCCGATCGACGAGGCGAAGCAGTCGAAATCCGTCGGGCTGTTCGTCGGCTCGACGCGGGTGTTCGAAGCGGCCGGCTTCCGGCCGGTCGCCCTGCGCAAGCCGGGGCGGCCGCTGATGCGGCTCGAACTCTGAGCCGCGACGTCGCCTGACGGGAGACGACGGTCGCGCGTCAGACGCCGAGCGCGGCGGCGATCTTCGGGCCGGCCTCGTGCCAGTCCTGCACGACGACGATGCCGTCCGGCGGCGGCGGCAGGAGGTCGCGCAGCGCGTTGTCCGCCATCAGGTGGAACAGATGCGTGTCGGGAACGCTCTCCTTCGCCGAGACGAGATTGCGCGGCTGGTCGTCGACGA
Organism: Aquibium microcysteis; assembly: GCF_014495845.1. NCBI lineage: Bacteria > Pseudomonadati > Pseudomonadota > Alphaproteobacteria > Hyphomicrobiales > Phyllobacteriaceae > Aquibium > Aquibium microcysteis. Next base: position 1,845,507 of record NZ_CP061080.1, on the reverse strand, counting down.
AGGCGACAGGGCGCCCCGTCGGTCCGCGCAGGCTGCGGATCGCCGGGCCCTTGGCCATCTCCGTCGTCACCAGCGGGTAGGTCAGTCCCAGCCCGTCGAGATGCAGGCGGCGGGCGTCGCGGTGGCGGTGCGGCATCGCCGTCAGGAGCACGATCTCGACGTCGCGGGCGAAGCCGGCCAGCGTCTCGGCGGCGCCGTCGGTCAGCGTCTGCCAGTCGGCCTGGGCGACGAAGAAGGCGTCGAGGAGTTCGGTCACCAGCGCCTGTTCGGCGGCCACGCCGGTCTGCATGTGATGGATGTTGCCGGTCAGCCGGAACGAATCGAAGGTCAGTCGGTAGCCGAGACCTTCGAGATAGCGCGGGAAGGGCTGGACGAAATGCAGAAGCACGTCGTCGACGTCGAGGACGAGGAGCGGGCGGTCGTCCCGCGCCAGTTCGGCGATCTGGCGGGCGGTCTCGGGATCGTCGCTCACGTCGAGGCCTCGTAGTCGTCGGCGCCGCCGGGAAGCGCACGCCGGGCGCGGCCGACGGCCGCCGGATCGGTTCCGGTCGCCTCGCAGAACGCCATCAGGCTCGGCTCGTGACCGAGGAGGAAACCGAGGACCCCCGCAAGGAAGCCAGGTTCGGCCGCCGCACGGCGGATCTGTCCGGCATCGATGCCGCTCATCGCGAGGAAGCGCGGCATCAGCGCCGGGTCGGACGCGACGAAGCCGAGCGCCTCGATCGCGAGGGCTTCGGCATCGCTGCCGCCGACGGTCGGCGCGCCCGCGCCGGGAGGGATCTTCGACATCGCCATGGCCCGCTCATAGGCGGTCGCCGGCCCGCACGCAACGCCCTGCCGTGCCGCGGCATTGTAAGGCACGAGGCGATTTGCCTTTCGTCAATCATATGGCGCTAAGGTCTGCAGCAAGATGGGACGAGAACGCGGCGGGCGGCACGTGGACGGCCGCAGGCTGGGTGGGACAAGATGGCCAAGAAGGTGATGATCGTCGAGGACAACGAGCTCAACATGAAGCTCTTCCGCGACCTGATCGAGGCCAGCGGCTACGAGACGGTGCGCACGCGAAACGGCCTGGAAGCGCTCGATCTCGCACGCATGCATCATCCCGACCTCATCCTGATGGACATCCAGCTTCCGGAGGTGTCCGGCCTCGAGGTCACCAAATGGCTGAAGGAAGACGACGACCTCCACTCCATCCCCGTGATCGCGGTGACGGCCTTCGCGATGAAGGGCGACGAGGAGCGGATCCGCCAGGGCGGCTGCGAGGCCTACATCTCCAAGCCGATCTCCGTCGGCAAGTTCATCGAGACCATCAGATCCTACCTGGGCGACGCGTGAACCGCGCCCCGAACGACGGAATTCCGGCATGACCGCGCGCATCCTCGTCGTCGACGACGTTCCGGCCAATCTTCGGCTTCTCGAAGCGCGCCTGCTCGCCGAGTATTTCGAGGTCCTGACGGCGACGAGCGGTCGCGAGGCGCTGGATCTGTGCGAAAGCGGCCGCGTCGACGTCGTCCTGCTCGACATCATGATGCCCGGCATGGACGGCTTCGAGGTCTGCCGTCGCATCAAGGCCGATCCGGCGACCGCCCACATCCCGGTCGTGATGGTGACGGCGCTGGATCAGGTCGAGGACCGGGTGCGGGGGCTGGAGGTCGGGGCCGACGATTTTCTGACCAAGCCCGCCAACGACCTGCAGCTGATGACGCGCGTCAAGAGCCTCGTGCGGCTGAAGGTCCTGTCTGACGAACTGCGACTGCGCGCCTCCACGACCCGCGCCATCGGCGTCGAGGCGCTGATCACGGGCATGCGCGGCCCCGAGGGAGGATTGCCCCGCATCCTGCTGGTCGACGGAAAGGCCGGATCGGCCGAGGCCATCCGGGCGAAGTTCGGCGATGCAGCGCAGGTCGACGTCAGCCTCGATCCGCAGGACGGCCTGTTCCGAGCCGCGGAGGGTGCCTACGACACCATCGTCGTGACGACCGGCTTCGATGCCTTCGATCCGCTGCGTCTGTGCTCGCAACTGCGGTCGCTCGACCGCACGCGGTTCCTGCCGATCATCCTCGTCGTCGAGCAGGGCGAGGACCAGCGCATCGCCCGGGCGCTGGAACTCGGGGTCAACGACTACATCGTGCGTCCGCTCGACGGCCAGGAACTGATCGCCCGCATGCGCACGCAGGTGAAGCGCAAGCGCTACAACGACCATCTGCGGGCTTCGGTGACCGAGACGATCGAACTCGCGGTCACGGACGGCCTGACCGGGCTGCACAACCGCCGCTATCTCGACAGCCATCTCGACGCCCTGGTGAGCCGCGCCAAGTCGCGCCGGATGCCGCTGTCCTTGATGATCACCGACCTCGACCGCTTCAAGTCGATCAACGACACCTGGGGCCATGACGGCGGCGACGCCGTCCTGCACGAGTTCGCCACGCGGCTCCGGCGCAGCGTGCGCGGCGCCGATCTCGCCTGCCGCTTCGGCGGCGAGGAGTTCGTCATCGTGATGCCCGATACCGACGGGCGCACCGCCGAGAAGATCGCCGAACGGTTGCGCCAGGAGGTCGCCAGCGTCCCGTTCGACGTCGGCGGGCAGGCGGTCACGGTCACCATCAGCGTCGGCGTGGCGCAGATGCTGCACATCCACGACGATGCGGCCGCACTCCTCAAGCGCGCCGACCGCGCGCTGTACGAGGCCAAGAATGGCGGCCGGAACCGCGTGGTCGGCCGCGCGGCGTGAGGCGGACGCCGACGACGGAGCCCCGATCCGACCCAAAACGAGACATGTTCGGGGGTGCTGCGGCAGGAGTTTACCTTAACGTCACCTAAATCGCGCGCATGCTTAAGAAACTATTGATTTTTATCTGAGGTTGCGCAAATCTCGCGCCATAAGGACGCAATCGCGGGACACCAAAACCCCTTCCGTTGCGTCTGTCGCCGATACCCCATGATCCTCAGGTCCGCCGCATCTCCTGGGTTCCGTGGGGTTGGCCGGCCGGCACTGACGTATAGTGGCCTCCTCGTACCGCTGTCAGTTGCCGGCCGGCCCCCTTTCTCCTTTTCCGTACCCGCCCGATCCGACGCAGGCGCCTGTGTGCGCGCACCTGCCTGCCCATGCGCTTCAGCCGGTCGGCGCGGGGAGGGTCGCCGGAAACGCAAAACGCCGCCCGGAGGCGGCGTTCGGATCGGTCGACCGGATCGTCCGGTTACTTGATCTTGGTTTCCTTGAACTCGACGTGCTTCTTGGCGATCGGGTCGTACTTGCGGAACGACAGCTTGTCGGTCTTGGTACGGCTGTTCTTGCTCGTCACGTAGAAGAAGCCGGTGTCGGCGGTCGAGAGCAGCTTGATCTTGATGTTCGCGGCTTTGGCCATGGCAGATGTCCATCCTGAATGTTGGAGCTTCCGATCTCGCGCCAGGCAGGCGCGCGACGGTCCGACCGTCCGCGGAAAGTTCGCCGTGACATAAACGAGCCCGCCCGAATGTCAAGGGCATCGGCGGCCGAAACGGTCGGAGTCCGCCGGTTCAGGGGGCGCGGCGCAGCATCCGGCCGAAGGCCAGGACGAGGTAGGCCGCGAAGAAGAAGCTCAGCGACCAGGCGAAGCCGTGCATGCCGACGAGGTCCATGCCCGCGCCGATCACCTGCGGTCCCAGAATCATTCCCAGGCCGTAGCAGAAGACGAAGGCTGCGTTGGCCGAGGCAAGGTCCCGGCCGCTGAGCCGTGAGCCGAGATGGGCGAGGCCGATCGTGTAGAGCCCGGCGACGACGCCGCCCCAGACGAACAGGACGGCGGCCGTGGCATGCCAGTTGGACGCGAGCCAGGGCAGGGCCAGCATGCCGGCCAGCCCGACGAAGGCGCATCCCGCCAGGATGGTCCGCCGGTCGCGGGTCCGGTCGCTGACCATCCCCAGCGGAACCTGCAGCAGCACGTTGCCCAGCCCGATGGCTGTCAGCAGCAGCGCCGAATCGGCCTCGGTGTAGCCCAGGCGTGCGCCATAGACCGGAAACAGCGCGAAACCGCCGGTCTCCACCGCGCCGAAGACGAGGACGGCTGCGGTCGCCGTCGGCACGAGCAGGATGTAGTGCCAGAAGCGACGGCCGCCGGCTTCGCCCGAGCGGTTCGAGATGTCGGGGCTCTCGCGCCATGCGGCGATCACGGGCAGGGCGGCCAGGACGGTGATGGCGACGCCCGCTCCGAAGGGGGCGAAGCCGTCGCTGCCGATCCGCGCGAAGAGCCATGGACCGAAGGCGAAGCCGAGGGAGAGGACGGTGGCGTAGATGCCGAGCACCAGCCCGCGCCGGTGCGGCGGTGCCGAGGCGCTGATCCAGAACTCCGACAGGATGAACAGCAGCGTGATGCCGACGTGCATCAGCGCGCGCAGGACGATCCACATCCAGTAGTCCTGGGTGAAGTAGAATCCGGCGAAGCAGCTGGCCCCGAGCGCGATCGCGATCAGCATCGTGAGGGCGACGCCCAGCCGTGCGGCGATGGGAATCGCCAGCGGCGCCACCGCGATCGAGGCCAGTCCGGCCACGGCCGTGTTGAAGCCGATTGCGGTCGCGGAATGGCCGCGCTGCTCGAGGATGATCGACAGCAGCGGAACGCCGAGGCCGATCGCCACGCCGACTGCGGATATCGACGCGATGGCTGCGGCGAGCGAGAGCCACCTGACGCCCTCGGGCGCGGCGCCGCGATCGACCGGAAGAACGCCCGTCATGTGTCCTGGCCCACCCTCAGACGAGATCGCGCAGGAAGCGGTTGCGCGTCATCCTGTAGAAGGGAACGGGATGACCGGGCTTCAGGGCCGGGTCCTTGTCGAGGCGGGCCTTCAGTTCGTCGAGCACCGTGCGGGTGATCGCCGGGATCTCGGCCTTCTTGGCATCCTCGATCGACAGCCAACAGAGTTCTTCGAGTTCGTTCGTGGGGCCGCCTTCGGGCAGCTCGACCGCGACGTCGTCGCGCCATGCGGCGAGGAATCGGGTGTCGTAGCGACGCACGCGTCCGGGCGGCGTGATGGCGCGCGCCACGAAGCGCAGGCGGTCGAGCGCCGGCGAGACGCCGTGTTCGACGAAGCCCTGCCAGCCCGGTCGCGTGGTTCTGAAAGGAGCGGCGATGCCGATCAGGAGGCCGGCTTCCTCGTAGGTCTCGCGGACGGCCGAGAGCGCGATGGCGCGCGCCCGGGCGGCAGACGCGCGGGAGCCCGTTCCGGCGATGCGCATCTCCTCTTCGGCGGGCAGCGACGTCGCCGTCGGCACCCTGCTGTCGTGCGGATCGGTGCGGCCGCCCGGAAAGACGAATCGGCCCGGCATGAAGGCGTGGGCGCGATGGCGCCGGCCGATCAGAACCTTCACTTCGGGTCCCGAGCGGTCGAGAAGGATCAGCGTGGCGGCATCGCGCGGACGCATAGGCCGGCCGCCGAGCGCGAAATCCTTGTTCTCGGCCTTGTCGACCTCCGCCCGCGTCATGCCCTCCATGGAGCCTCCTCCCCCGTCTGTGCGGCCGCCGTCAGGCTTCCGGATGCGTCTCGAACTCATCGGCGTGGCCGCCGAAGCCGTGCATGTACAACGCCCACTGCAACCCGACAACGGCTCCCTTCACCGGTTGCAGCAGCGCAATCGACGAGACGATGGTGACGGGGACCCAGATCGCCAGATGCGTCCACATCGACAGGTCCGAGGTCGCCTCCATGCCCATGAAGGCGGCGACGACGACATGGCCGACGATGAAGATGACGAGATAGGCCGGCAGGTCGTCGGCCCGGTGGTGGTGGAACTCTTCGCCGCAGACCGCGCAGCTTTCGGCCGTGCGGGCGAAGCTCGAGAAGAGCCGGCCTTCGCCGCAATGCGGGCAGCGCCCCGTGAAGCCCCGCTTCATCGACTGCCAGAGGTTGCGCTGCGGCCGGCCGGAATGGCTCTCGCCGCCGAATTCGTGTCGCTCCATCTACTTGCTCCTTGCGCGACCGGGCCGTCCCCGTCGCGGTGCCTTGGACTGCAGCCGTCGCGTCTGGCCCTTCGCCTTGTGGAAGGACCGCGTCGCCGTCGGCAGCGGTCTGGGTTCGCTCAGCATCTCGAAGCGCATGGCTCCGGCAAGCGGCGCGATCTCGACCAGCTTCACTTCGACCGGATCGCCGAGGCGAAAGCCCTTGCCTTGCCTCTCACCCACCAGCGAGTGGGCCGCTTCGTCGTAGATATAGTAGTCATTGCCCAGCGTTGACACCGGCACGAAGCCATCTGCACCGAACTGCGGCAATCTGACGAACAGACCCGCCTTGGTGACCCCGCCGATGCGGGCCTCGAAGACGTCGCCCTTGCGGGTCGCGAGGTGCTCGGCGATCAGGCGGTCGACGGTGTCGCGCTCGGCGGCCATGGCACGTCGCTCGGCGGCCGAGATCAGCGCGGCGGTGTCTTCCAGCCGCGCCTCCTCGCCGGGCGTGAGACCGTCCCTGCCAAGGCCGAGGGCGGAAACAAGGGCGCGGTGCACGATCAGGTCGGCGTAGCGGCGGATCGGCGAGGTGAAATGGGCGTAGCGGCGCAGGTTCAGGCCGAAATGCCCGATGTTGGCGGGCGAGTATTCCGCCTGGCTCTGCGAGCGCAGCACCACCTCGTTGATCAGCGTCTCGTTCTCCTCGCCCCGGGCGCGCTGCAGGATCGCGTTGAACTGCGACGGGCGCAGCTGCGCGCCGCGGGCGAGCGACAGGCCGACGGTCTGCAGGAACTCGCGAAGCGATTCCTGCCTGGCGAGCGAGGGGGCGTCGTGGATGCGGTAGACGAGCGCCTGCTTCTTCCCCTCCAGCGTCTCGGCGGCCGCGACGTTGGCCTGGATCATGAACTCCTCGATCAGGCGATGGGCGGCGAGCCGCTCGGGAACGGTGACGCGGTCGACGGTGCCGTCCGGCTTGAGCAGGATCTTGCGCTCGGGCAGGTCGAGTTCCAGCGGCGCGCGCTGGTCGCGACCGCGCGACAGCACCGCATAGGCGTCCCACAGCGGCTTCAGCACGCCGTCGAGAAGCGGCGCGGTCTTCTCGTCGGGAGCGCCGTCGATGGCCGCCTGTGCCTGGGGGTAGGCAAGCTTGGCCACGGAGCGCATCATGATGCGGTGGAAGGAGTGCCGGATCTTTCGTCCGTCCGCCGCGAAGGTCATGCGGACGGCGAGGGCAGGGCGGTCCTCGCCTTCCCTCAGGGAGCAGAGGTCGTTCGATATCCGCTCGGGCAGCATCGGCACGACGCGGTCGGGAAAATAGACCGAGTTGCCGCGCTTCAGCGCCTCCCGGTCGAGCGCGGAACCCGGCCTGACATAGGCCGCGACGTCGGCGATGGCGACCGTGACGACGACCCCGCCCGGATTGGCCGGATCGGTGTCGGTCTCGGCGAAGACGGCGTCGTCATGGTCCTTGGCGTCGGCGGGATCGATCGTGACGAGCGGGACCTCGCGCCAGTCCTCGCGGCCGTCCATCGTGGCGGGCTTCGCATCGTTGGCTTCGCCGAGCGCGTCGCGCGGAAAGACGTGCGGGATCTCGTGCGCGTGGATGGCGATCATCGAGACCGCCTTCTCGCTCGTCAGGGAACCTATGACGGCGACGACCTTGCCGCGCGGCAGGCCGTAGCGGGTCGGGCGGAGCGGCTCCAGTTCGACGAGGTCGCCCACCTTGCCGTCACCCAGATTTTCGGTATCGATCAGCATCTCCGGCTGGCGCCGGTCGACCGCCTCGGTGCGCAGCGTTCCGTCGGAAAGCCTGCGGATCACGCCGAGCACGGTGTCGCGGCGCTTGTCGATGACCTTCATCACCCGGGCGGTGTAGTCCGGACCATCGGCGTCCCCGCCGGGGAAGACGCGGGCGAGCACGCGGTCGCCGATGCCGGGCGTAGGCCCCTTGCCGAGCTTCGACGCACGGATGGCGACCACGACGTTCCCGTCGACGTCCACGCGGGCTTCGGCCGGCCGGGCGAGCAGGCCGCCGTCACCGTCGCGCCCGTAGATGTCGAGCACGGTCACGTGCGGCAGCGCGCCGGGCTTGTGCAGCCGCTTTGCCCGCTTTTCCAGCAGTCCCTCGTCCTGCAGGTCGCTGAGCAGGTCCTTCAGCCAGATGCGGTCGTCGCCGCGCAGATTGAAGGCCCTGGCGATGTCGCGTTTGGAGGCGCGGTCCGGATTTTCCGCGACGAAGGTCAGCACCTGGTCGCGCGTCGGGCGGAAGGCGTTGGGTTCATGCTCCTCGGCGGACGTCTTCCCGGCTTTGCCGCGGGATTTCTTGATGCCGGGAATCCGTCTCGCCAACAGCTTCAGCCCTTCTTTCCGGCGCTCGCCGCCGCTGGTTTCTTCGACGCTGCCTTGGCCGGCGCCTTCTTGGCGGCTGCCTTCTTCGGCGCAGCCTTCTTGGCGGTTGCGCTCTTGCCCGCACCCGATTTCCCGGTGCCCGACTTTCCAGCCTTCTCGGCAATCAGCGCGAGCGCCTCCTCGACCGTGACCGCCAGCGGCTCGGTGCCTTTCGGCAGCGTCGCGTTGACCTTGCCGTAGTTGACGTAGGGACCGTACTTGCCGTCGCGCACGGTGATCTTGCCGCCGCCGTCGGGATGGTCGCCGAGATCCTTCAGCGCCGCCGCCGTGCCGCCGCGGCGTCCGCCTGCCGCCCGCGCCGCGATCTTCTCCGCCAGCACCGAGACCGCACGGTTGATGCCGACCGAGAACACGTCCTCGATCGAATCGAGGTTGGCGTAGACGCCGTCATGCAGGAGGAACGGGCCATAGCGCCCGAGCCCGGCGGAGATCATCTTGCCGCTTTCGGGATGCTGGCCGACGTTGCGCGGCAGCGAGAGCAGCGCCAGTGCCTTCTCGTGGTCGATCGTGTCCGGCGTCCAGCCCTTCGGCAGGCTGGCGCGCTTGGCCTCCTTGCCTTCGCCGCGCTGGACGTAGGGGCCGAAGCGGCCGCTCTTCAGGGCGATCTCCTCGCCGGTGTGCGGATCGGTTCCCAGCGCCTTGTCGCCGCCGTCGGCGGACTGCTCGCCATTGCCGCCGGCGTCGCCGAGCTGGCGGGTGAAGCCGCATTCGGGATAGTTGGAGCAGCCGACGAAGGCGCCGTAGCGGCCGAGCTTGAGCGAGAGCTGGCCGTCGCCGCATTTCGGGCAGGAGCGGGGCTCGCTGCCGTCCTCGCGGGCCGGAAACACCAGCGGTGCCAGTTCCTCGTTCAGCGCCTCCAGGACGTCGGTGACGCGCAGTTCCTTGATCTCCTCGACGGAGCCGGAGAACTGGCGCCAGAAATCGCGCAGCACGTCCTTCCAGGCGAGCCGCCCGTCGGAGATCTCGTCGAGCTTCTCCTCGAGCGCGGCCGTGAAGTCGTATTCGACGTAGCGCCGGAAGAAGTTCTCGAGGAAGGCCGTCACCAGCCGTCCCTTGGCTTCCGGGATCAGCCTGCGCTTGTCGACCTTGACGTAGTCGCGGTCCTCCAGCGTCTTCAGCGTCGCCGCATAGGTCGAGGGGCGGCCGATGCCGAGCTCTTCCATCTTCTTGATCAGGGAGGCTTCCGAATAGCGCGGCGGCGGCTCGGTCGAGTGCCTGACGGCATCGATCTTCTCGCGCTTCAGCGTCTCGCCCACGCGGATCTCGGGAAGCCGGCGCTCGTCCTCGTCGTCGGCGTCCTCTTCCTTCTGGTCCGTGTAGGCAGCGATGAAGCCGTCGAAGCGGACGACGGATCCGACGGCGCGCAGATTCGCCGTCCTGCCGCCATTGACGGCTTCGATCTCGACGGTGGTCCGCTCGATCTCGGCCGGCTGCATCTGACTGGCGATCGCGCGCTTCCAGATCAGCTCGTAGAGGCGAGCCTGGTCGGAATCGAGATGGCTGCGGACGGATGCCGGGGTACGCGAGAAGTCGGTCGGCCGGACCGCCTCGTGCGCCTCCTGGGCGTTTTTCGCCTTGGCCGAATACTGACGCGGCTTGTCGGGCAGGTAACGGTCGCCGAACTCCCTGGAGATGGTCGCGCGGGCCGCCGACAGCGCCTCGGGGGCCATCTGCACGCCGTCCGTCCGCATATAGGTGATGAGACCGGTCGTCTCGCCGCCCATGTCGATGCCCTCGTAGAGGCGCTGCGCGACCTGCATGGTGCGGGAGGCGGAGAAGCCGAGGCGCGACGACGCGGCCTGCTGCAGCGTCGAGGTGGTGAAGGGAGGCGCGGGATTGCGCCTGGTGGGCTTGGCCTCGACGGTCAGGGTCCTGAAGCTCGCCCCCTCCAGCATGGTCTTGATGGCGGTGGCCTGCTCCTCGTCCTTGATGTCGAGCTTCTGCAGCTTCCTGCCGTCGAAGGCGGTCAGGCGCGCTTCGAAGCTCTCCGACCGCGGGGTGCCGAGAAGGGCCCCGATCAGCCAGTACTCCTCGCGGACGAAACGTTCGATCTCGGCTTCGCGGTCGCAGACCAGCCGGAGCGCCACGGACTGCACGCGGCCGGCCGAGCGGGCGCCCGGCAGCTTGCGCCACAGGACGGGAGAGAGGGTGAAGCCGACGAGATAGTCGAGCGCCCGCCGCGCCAGATAGGCGTCGACCAGCGGCACGTCGATGGCGCGCGGATTGGCCATGGCGTCGAGCACGGACTGCTTGGTGATGGCGTTGAAGACGACCCGGCTGACGGACTTGTCCTTGATGGCCTTCTTCTGGCGAAGAACCTCCAGCACGTGCCAGGAAATCGCCTCGCCTTCGCGGTCGGGGTCGGTGGCGAGAATGAGCCCGTCGGCATCCTTCATCGCCTTGACGATGTCGCCCAGGCGCTTCGACGAAGGCCCGTCCACCTCCCAGGACATGGCGAAGTCCTCGTCGGGCCGCACCGAGCCGTCCTTGGCCGGCAGGTCGCGGACATGACCGAAGGATGCAAGAACCTTGTAGTTCTTGCCCAGATACTTGTTGATGGTCTTCGCCTTTGCTGGCGATTCGACGACGACGACGTCCATATGGTCTGGTGCTTCCCTGTGCGCCGGAATGCCGGATCCGATCCGCACCCGCCGCCAATGTTGGAATTCTTCCGTCACATGGCGGGCTAAATCGCCAGGGTCAAGCCCTCGATCCGGAGCACGTCCCGCCTAAGCACAACCTGTAATTGGTTGTTGCTGCCATTTGTTGCAACTAATAATAAGTCATCGCCCGATACGCGGGGTTGCAGGCGGCGCGGGCGGGACGACCGGCAGGCGGGCGCCGGCCGCTTGGAGAGCATGCGCAGGCAGAGGGAAGGAACCGGCCGCAAGCGCCCGGTTCGGGGAGACGCCGCTAACGCCATGAACCAGTCCCACGGCAAGCAGACACAGTCAGGACAGTCCGGCAACGCGGACCGCGAAGCCATGCTGGAATATGTCCATGCGATGCTCGGCCAGCTGCGCGGCATGGCGGAGACAGAGAAGCTGGACATGCTGGCCTATCTGATCGACATGGCCAGGGTCGAGGTCAGCGAGATCCTGCGCACGCAGCTGCCGCCGAGGACGCGGCCACGGCGGGGGAGCATTCACCGCTGATCCCGTCGACCCGCGCTATCGTCGGAGATATCCTTCGCATCCATGGCTTTGCTGCATCATTCGCGCTTCTTCAGCGGTGGAGACTTGACCTTACGGTGCTCAGCCATTAGATCGCGGGCGTCGCTCGTGCGATTCATCCGTGTTCCCGGCGTGACTCGCTTACCTGAGAGGCCTGTCCCTGCAAGGCGAGAAGCGACTGTTTCCAATGCGGCTCGAGAGGGTCGCTCCCATACCGGCGCATGCCCACGCCGCCGTCGGCCCCGCGCCGGCCGGCTCCAGTACCGGTCCGTGCGACCGACATATACGCATTGAAAAGGTTGAAGGTCAGAATTGAAGTACCGCGATAACTTTGCCGACAGGCGTCAGGACGCCATGGCCGCGAAGGCCGCCCTCCTGGAGAAGTTCAAGCAGCGCCCGGACGAGAACGACCCTGAGTATCAGGCTCGCATGGCCGAGCGCCGCGCCATCGCCGAGGCCCGTGCCGAACGCGAGAAGGAGAAGGAAGCGCGTCGTCAGGCGAAGCTCGCCGAGGAAGCGCGGCTGAAGGCCGAGCGCGAGGCGCAGCGCGAAGCCGAGCGGCTGCAGCGCGAGGAAGAAGAGCGTCGCGCGGCCGAACTGCGTGCGCAGGAAGAAGAAGCGCGCATCGCGGCGGAAATCGCCGAGGAAGCCGCGCGCAAGGCGCGGCGCGACGCCCGCTACGCTGCCCGCAAGGCGCGCGTCCGCAAGATCGGCTGACGCGCCTCAGGCCGTCTTCAGCGCCCCGGCCAGCGCAGGGGCGAAATCGCCTCTCTCTGCGACGGTCACGTCGTCGAGGCCGAGCCAGCCCGCCATGCTCCGCAGGTCGCCCGCAAGCGCCTCTGCGGCATGCGCCCGCACGTCTCCTTCGGCGAAGGCCGCGTTGACCCGCAGGACCCCGGCGGCGCGGTCGGCCTTCAGGTCGAGCCGGGCCGCGATGGCCTCGTCGAGCAGCCACGGCATGACGTAGTACCCGTGCGTTCGCCTGTGCGCCGGCGTGTAGATTTCGATGCGGTAGCGGAAACCGAACAGCCGCTCGGTGCGGCCCCGTTCCCAGACCAGCGGATCGAAGGGCGCGAGCAGCGCGCTGCCGCTCACCTTGCGCGGCACCCTGGCGCCGGCAGCGAGGTAGGCCTTCTGGCTCCATCCCTCCACCCTCGTCTGCACGAGGTCGCCGTTCTCCACCAGTTCGGCGATGCGGGCATCGGCCTCGCGCGGCGACAGGCGGAAATAGTCGCGAAGGTCGGCGGCCGTCGCGATGCCGAGAGCGCGGGCGGAGATCAGCAGGAGCTCGCGGATCGCGTCGGCGGGCGCGGGAGAGGGGCGGTCGTGGATCGCCTTCGGTATCACCCGCTCCGGCAGGTCGTAGAGCCGCTCGAAGCCGCGCCGGCTGGCGGTGGTGATGCGGCCGGCCCAGAACAGCCACTCGAAGGCATGCTTGGCGTCGCTCCAGCCCCACCATCCGCCTTCGCCCTTCTGGCCCTCGATCGCCGAAGCCGCGATGGGACCGTCCGCCTCGACCCTGCGGAAGATGTCCTCGATGTAATCCGCCCGCTCGCGGCCGAACGTGGCGAGCCGGCCGTAGATGCCGCGGTTGTCGCGTGCATTGTGCATGCGCCATTGCAGCAGCGGCCAGGTCTCGACGGGGAGGTAGGAGGCCTCGTGCGCCCAGTACTCGAACAGGCGGCGCGGCCGGCGCATGGCCGCCTCGTCGATCAGGGTCATCGGGTAGGCGCCGAGGCGCGAGAAGGCCGGCATGTAGTGCGCCCGCACCACGGCGCTGACCGAATCGATCTGGAACAGTCCCGTGCGGGCGAGCACCGCGCTCACGTGCCGCCAGGTGCGCGGGGCACCCGACCGCTTCTCGGCGAAGCCCTGCGCGGCCAGCGCGATGCGGCGGGCGGCCGCGAGCGAAATCGTGTCGGTCATGGAATGCGTCGTCCGGTCGGTCGCGAAGCGTGGCTCGAACGGAACGATAAGTCGCGGTGGAACGGCCGCGTCAACCCGAAAGCGTGGCGGCTCCTGACGGTGCCTGTCGGCATCCGCGCCCACCGGGCTGGCCATCGGCGCGGTCCTTGGGCTAGGCAGGGGTCATCGGTCGAGCTTCAGGACAGTCGATGTGCCAGCTTTGTGACGAGAACGTCCGGACACGCTCCGATTTCGCCGTGATCGAGCGGCCGGCCGAGACGCTGGTCGGGCTCGACTGGGAGGGACGCTACGGGGAGGCCGCGGCGGGTGCGGTGCGCGCGACGCTCAGGTCCCTGCAGACCCGTGTCGGGAAGGGCGATCTGTGGAGCGGTCCGCTCGTCGGCCTGTCCTTCAACGACAGGCCTGACGGCTTCCGCTATTTCGTGGGCGCCGCGGCCGGAGAGGTCGGCGATGCAGAAGGTCTGGTCAGGATCGACCTGCCGGCGCGCCGCCACGTCGCCTCCTGGCACGGCGAGGCGGACGGCGACGTGGTTGCGCATTACGGCCGCATGATCGGCTGGCTCGCGTCGCAAGGGCTGAAACGGGCGGAAACGGGGCCGCACCACCGCGAGGAGTATCCCCGCGACGGCGATTTCGACGGCCCGCCGATCCTCAGGCTGATGCTTCCCCTGGCGTGACGCGCGCTGGGCCGCCCGAGCGATCCTCGCTCCCCGCGGCGTCTCGCGATCCGCCGGAACCGCCCCCTCCGACACCGGCGCCGGTCTCGCCTCGAGGCCGTCTCCCGACGACCGGCGGCGCTTTCCGGGTCGCGCGTCAGCGGCAGTTCGCCGGGCCGGCGCTTCCGTAGGTCGACGAGGTGCATGACGGCTTCATCACCGGTACCTCGAGCCGGTCCGGGCGATAGCGGGTGGCATCGCGGTCCTGCTGCCGCTGGAGCTGCTGGAGCTGCTGGTAAGCCTCCCGCCGGGCGATGCTCTCCTGGATCTGTCTGTCGACCAGAGGCGCGGTGACCCTCGGCGCGGCGCCCGTGATGGCCGGAGCCTGCACGGTCTGGGCGGACCCGGCACCGGCAAGCAGGAAGGGCGCCGGCGCGGCGAGCAGGATCATGACGGCCAGGCGGGGCAGGGTGGTCTTCATCCCGCCGATATAGGGAGGCGACACCGCCGCCGCCATGCCTCAGGGCGTCGCGGCACGCGCCGCCGTGCGGGCGGCGGACATGCGCGCGCGGATGAAGGCCAGCACGAAGGCGGCGGTCATCAGGAGGACGATGGTCGGCGCGGGCGCGCTGTCGATGAAGAAGGACAGGTAGACGCCGAGGAAGGAGGCCGTGAGCGAGACGACAAGCGAGATCGCCATCATCGTCTCGAAGCGGCGGGCGATCAGGAAGGCGGTGGCGCCCGGCGTGATCAGCATGGCGATGGCGAGGATGATGCCGACGGCCTTGAGCGCGCCGACGATCGTCAGCGACAGGATCGCCAGCAGGCCGTAATGCAGCAGCCTGACCGGCAGCCCGATGGCACGGGCATGCTGGGGGTCGAAGGCCAGCACGAGCAGGTCGCGCCTGCGCAGCAGGAGGAGACCCGACACGAGGGCGGCGATGACGCCGCTTTCGGCGACGTCGCGCCAGGTGACGCCCAGCATGTCACCGAACAGGATGTGGTCGAGATGCACCGAGGTCTGGATGCCGACATAGAGCACGAGCCCGAGCCCGAACATGCCGGAGAAGACGACCCCCATCACCGTGTCTTCCTTGACCCGGCTGTTCTCCTTGAGGAATCCGGTCCCCAGGGCACAGATCATTCCCGCCGCGAAGGCGCCGACCGCAAGCGGGATGCCGACGATGTAGGCGATGACGATGCCCGGCAGCACGGCATGGCTGATGGCGTCGCCCATCAGCGACCAGCCCTTGAGCACCAGGAAGGTCGACAGCAATGCCATGGGTGCTGCGACCAGAAGCGCGATCGCGAAGGCCTGCTGCATGAAGGGGAACGCGAAAGGCAGGAGCAGCTGGTCGATCATGCGCCCTCCGCCAGGGTCGCGCGGGCCTTGCGGCGGGCAGCCAGCATGCCGTGCTTGGGCGCGAAGACGAAGGCCGCGAGAAAGACCAGCGTCTGCAGCACCACGATGATGCCGCCGGTCGCGCCGTCCAGGAAATAGGACAGGTAGGCTCCCGCGAAGCTCGAGATGGAACCGACGGCGACCGACACCGCGATCAGCCGCGGAAACCGGTCGGTCAGCAGATAGGCCGTCGCGCCCGGCGTCACCACCATCGCGATGACGAGGAAGGCGCCGACCGTCTGGAGGGCGGCGACGGTGCAGGCCGACAGCAGCGTGAAGAAGACGGCCTTGAGCACGAAGGGGTTGAGGCCGATGGACCGCGCATGCGTCTCGTCGAAGAAGACCACCATCAGGTCCTTCCACTTGGCGAGCAGCACGACCAGCGAGACGCCGGCGATGATGACGAGCTGAAGCGTGTCCTCGGGCGTGATCGCGAGGATGTTGCCGAGCACGATGGTCTGGATGTTCACCGAGGTCGGCGACAGCGACACCATGAACAGGCCCAGCCCGAAGAAGGAGGTGAAGATCAGGCCGATCACGGCGTCCTCGCGCAGCTTGGTGCGCTGGTTGAGGAACAGCATGGCGCCGGCCGCCAGCCCGCCCGACAGGAAGGCACCGAGCGAGAAGGGCAGGCCCAGCATGTAGGCGCCCGCGACGCCCGGCACGATGGAATGGGACAGCGCGTCGCCGATCAGCGACCAGCCCTTGAGCATCAGGTAGGCCGACAGAAAGGCGCAGACGCCGCCGACCAGCGCGCTGACCCAGATCGCGTTGACCATGTAACCGTAGGAGAAGGGCTCGAGCAGCAGGTCCACGGTCAGCCCCGTTCCTCGGGTGCCGAGGGCCTCGCGTCGCCCGGGGCCTGCGCCGACCGGCTCGCCGCCGCACCGTCGACGCCTTCCTCGCCGTAGAACACGAAGGGCCGTTCGTCGTCGGTGATGACGGTGACCTGGCGCCTGTCGGCGTCGTCGTGCAGGTCGGCGCCCCCGAGCACGAAGTGGCGCAGCACGCCGCCGAAGGCGACTTCCAGATTGGCGCGGGTGAAGACTTCGCTCGTCGGGCCGGCCGCCAGCACGGTGCGGTTGACGAGGATGGCGCGGTCGCAGAACTCCGGCACGCTGCCGAGGTTGTGCGTGGAGACCAGCATGACGCGCCCCTCCGCGCGCAGATCGCGCAGCAGCGTGACGATCGCTTCCTCGGTGGTGACGTCGACGCCGGTGAAGGGCTCGTCGAGGAGGATGACACGGCCCTCCTGGGCCAGCGCGCGGGCGAGGAAGACGCGCTTCTTCTGTCCCCCCGAGAGTTCGCCGATCTGGCGCTTGCGGAATGCCGTCATGCCGACCCGGTCGAGCGCGGCGGCCACCTTGTCCTTGTCGGCGCGACGGGGAATGCGCAGGAAATTCATGTGGCCGTAGCGGCCCATCATCACCACGTCCTCGACCAGGACGGGGAAGTTCCAGTCGACCTCCTCGGCCTGGGGAACATAGGCGACGGCGTTGCGGTCGCGGGCGCGGCCGGCCGGCTGGCCCAGGATGGAGACCGAGCCCCGCGACAGCGGCACGAAGCCCATGATGGCCTTGAAGAGGGTCGACTTGCCGCTGCCGTTGACCCCGACCAGCGCCGTGATCGACCCCTGCGGGATGGAGAAACTGACGTCGGAAAGCGCCGTGTGCCCGTTCCGGTAGGTCACGGCGATGTCGCTGGCTACGATCCCGGGCGGCGCTTCGTCTGCCTGGACCCTGGCTGGTGCGTTCACTCGGTGAGGCCTTTCGCGATGGTTTCTGCCGTTATGCGCAGCAGGTCGAGATAGGTCGGCACCGGGCCGTCGGCTTCCGAAAGCGAATCGACGTAGAGAACGCCGCCATAGGCCGCGCCGGTCTCGCGGGCGACCTGCCGTGCCGGCTTGTCGGATACGGTGTTCTCGCTGAAGATCGCCGGCACCCGCTCGGCGCGCATCACGTCGATGACGCGGCGGATCTGCTGCGGCGTGCCTTGGCTGTCGGCGTTGATCGGCCAGAGATAGAGTTCCTTCAGCCCGAAATCGCGCGCCAGGTAGCTGAAGGCGCCTTCGCTGGTGGCGAGCCAGCGCCGCTCCTCGGGAATGGCCGCCAGCTGCGCGCGGATCGGCGTGATCGCCGCCTCGATACGGGCACGGTAGGCCGCCGCATTCGCCTCGTAGGTCGCCGCATTGGCCGGATCGGCGGAGGCAAGCGCCTTGGCGATGTTGTCGACGTAGATCAGCGCGTCCGACGGCGACATCCAGGCATGCGGGTTGGGTTTTCCCGCGTAGGGGCCGTCGCCGATGGACATGGGCACCACGCCTTCCGACACGACCGCGGAGGGGACGTCGCGGAGATTGGTGAAGAAGCGCTCGAACCAGAGTTCGAGGTTCAACCCGTTCCAGAGGATCAGGTCGGCATCCTGCGCCTTCAGGATGTCGCCGGGCGTCGGCTGATAGTTGTGGATTTCCGCGCCGGGGCGGGTGATCGATTCCACCGTGGCCGCATCGCCTGCGACGTTGCGCGCCATGTCGGCGATGACGGTGAAGGTGGTGACGACCTTGAGCCGGTCGTCCGCGGCGGCGGCTCCGAAGCTCGTGACGAGGGCGAGGACGGCAATGGCAAGCGTTCGCAGCATGGGTCTCGGGATCCGTTGCTTCCGGCGGCGGCCGATCCGCCGCGGGGCGCTTTCTCCCAGGGAAGATAGATCGATTTTCCGCGATGTCAACGCAAATGCAAATCATTTGCAATTAGAGGCCGCGCACGGCCATTTGCAAACGGTTGTCATCTGGACCATAGTCCGCCCATGACGTCGGAACAGAAGCACAAGGTGGACTACGAGGCGGAACTCCGGCGTGCGGGGGTCCGCATCACGCGTCCGCGGCGGACCATCCTGGAGATCCTGTCGGGGACGGAAGACCATCCGGACGCCTACGAGATCTTTCGCCGGGCCGCGGCGCTGGACCCCAGCATCTCGCTGTCGACCGTCTATCGGACGATGAAGCTGCTCGAGGAGCACGGCGCGATACAGAGGCATGCCTTCGCCGGCGGACCCTCCAGGTTCGAGCATGCCGGCGAGGAACATCACGACCATCTGATCGACGTCGAGACGGGGGACGTCATCGAGTTCCGTTCCGACAAGATCGAGAAGCTGCAGGACGAGATCGCCCGCGAGCTCGGTTACGACATCCTGCATCACCGACTCGAGCTCTACGGGCGCAGACGGCGCAAGAAGTGAGGCCGCACGCGCCGCGATCCGCTTTTCGCCGCAATTCGCGACAATAGACGGCCATCGAGGCTACCGGGGGGCCGCGCCCACCCGCGCACCAAGGAGAGGGATTTCGATGAACAAGACCATGATGGCCGCCGTCTGCGTGGCCAGCTTCGGGCTCGCCGCCTGCACGACCGACCCCTATACCGGCCAGCAGAAGATCTCGAACACGGCCGGCGGCGCGGCCCTCGGCGCGCTCGCAGGTGCCGGCCTCGGCGTGCTGGCCGGAGGCGACGACCGCCGCAACGCGCTGATCGGCGCCGGCATCGGCGCGCTCGCCGGCGGCGCGATCGGCGGCTACATGGACCAGCAGGAGGCGCAGTTGCGCCAGCAGCTGCAGGGGACCGGCGTCAGCGTCACCCGCCAGGGCGACCAGATCATCCTCAACATGCCCTCCAACATCACCTTCGACACCGACCAGGATGCGATCAAGGGCTCCTTCTACGGAACCCTGAACTCGGTGGCACTGGTGCTCACCAAGTTCAACCGGACCATCGTGGACGTCTACGGCCACACGGATTCCACGGGCGACGACAACTACAATCTCGGCCTGTCGCAGCGCCGCGCGCTTTCGGTCGCCAACTATCTCGGCGCGCAGGGTGTCGACCAGCGCCGCTTCTCCATCCTCGGTCTGGGCGAGACCCAGCCGATCGCCTCGAACGCCACGCCCGACGGACGGGCGGCCAACCGCCGCGTCGAGATCCGGCTCGCACCGATCACCTGATCGGGGAGCCTTCATCCACGAGGGAAATCCCGCCCCGCCGGCGGGATTTTTCGTTGGAAGACATGTCGTCGACGGCCGCGTGTCAGGCCAGCGCGGCGGCGATGCGGGCCGCCAGGCGGGCATTGTTCTCGACGAGCGCGATGTTGGTTTCGAGACTCCGCCCCTGCGTCAGTTCGAGGATCCGGGCGAGCAGGAAGGGCGTGACGGCCTTGCCGGAGACGCGCCGTTCCACGGCATCGCGTTGCGCGGCCTCGATATGGACCGCCATCTCGGCCTCGGGGATTTCCGACGCCGCCGGCACCGGATTGGCGATGAGCATGCCGCCCGCGACGCCGAGCGCCGTCCGCGTTCTCTGGAAGCGGGCGATCGCCTCGGCGCTGTCGAGACGCAGCGGTGCCCCGAAGCGCGATCCGCGCGACCAGAAGGCGGGCATCACGTCCGTACCGTAGCCCACCACCGGAACGCCGCGCGTCTCCAGAACCTCCAGCGTCTTCTCGATGTCGAGGATCGCCTTGGCACCCGCCGAGACAACGATCACCGGCGTGCGGGCGAGTTCGTCGAGATCGGCCGAGATGTCGAAGCTCGTCTCCGCGCCCTTGTGGACGCCGCCGATTCCGCCCGTCGCGAAGACGCGGATGCCGGCGGCTGCGGCCGCGATCATGGTGGCGGCGACCGTCGTTCCGCCGGTGCGTCCTTCGGCCACGGCGAAGGCGAGGTCGGCACGCGACAGCTTCATGGCGCCCGAAACGCGGGCCAGGCTCACGAGCTCCGAGGCCGAGAGGCCGACCTTGAGCCTGCCTTCGACGACCACGATCGTCGCCGGGACGGCGCCCTCGTCGCGGATGATCGCCTCCACCCGCGCGGCCATTTCCGCGTTCTGCGGAAAAGGCATGCCGTGGGTGACGATCGTGCTCTCGAGCGCCACGACGGGACGGCCCTCGGCGAGGGCGGCGGCCACGGGCGCGGAGACGTCGGTGAAGGGCCGGGCGATATCGGTCATGAGCCTGAAACTCCTTTGTCCGCCCGCGTCTTGCCACCCCGCCGGCGGTGCGTGCAAGGGGAGCCCGCCGATTCGCCCGGCGCCGCGGCCCCGGCCCGGCCCTGCCTGGAATGCCCCTCGGAGCCGGGCGATGGGAACATCACGCGAACCTCATGGTCAAGTCTCTGAAATCGCTGGAGCGACGAGCGCTTGCAAAAGGAGAACAAAAAGAGTACATAGGATCTCAGGCGGCAAGGCGGCCGGACTTCATTGACGATCGAGGGGTAATGTATCATGGCTCAGAACTCATTGCGGCTGGTCGAGGAAAAATCGGTGGACAAAAGCAAGGCTCTGGACGCGGCGCTGTCGCAGATCGAGCGCGCCTTCGGGAAGGGCTCGATCATGCGGCTCGGCCGCAACGAGCAGATCGTGGAGATCGAGACGGTGTCGACCGGATCGCTCAGTCTCGACATCGCGCTCGGCGTCGGCGGACTTCCCAAGGGGCGCATCATCGAGATCTACGGTCCGGAAAGCTCGGGCAAGACGACGCTTGCGCTGCACACGGTGGCCGAAGCTCAGAAGAAGGGCGGCATCTGCGCCTTCGTCGATGCCGAGCATGCGCTCGATCCCGTCTATGCCCGCAAGCTCGGCGTCGACCTGGAGAACCTCCTGATCTCGCAGCCGGACACGGGCGAGCAGGCGCTCGAGATCTGCGACACCCTGGTGCGTTCCGGCGCGATCGACGTGCTGGTGGTCGATTCGGTGGCGGCGCTGACGCCGCGCGCCGAGATCGAGGGCGAGATGGGCGATTCGCTGCCGGGCCTGCAGGCCCGTCTGATGAGCCAGGCGCTGCGCAAGCTCACCGCGTCGATCTCGCGCTCCAACACGATGGTCATCTTCATCAACCAGATCCGCATGAAGATCGGCGTCATGTTCGGGTCGCCCGAGACGACCACCGGAGGCAATGCGCTCAAGTTCTACGCCTCGGTGCGTCTCGACATCCGCCGCATCGGTTCGGTCAAGGAGCGCGGCGAGGTCACCGGCAACCAGACCCGCGTCAAGGTGGTCAAGAACAAGCTGGCGCCGCCCTTCAAGCAGGTCGAGTTCGACATCGTCTACGGGTCCGGCATCTCCAAGACGGGCGAACTGGTCGATCTGGGCGTCACCTCGGGCATCGTCGAGAAGTCGGGTGCCTGGTTCTCCTACAATTCCCAGCGTCTCGGCCAGGGGCGCGAGAACGCCAAGCAGTTCCTGAAGGACAATCCGGAACTCGCCAACGAGATCGAGAAGGCGCTGCGGCAGAGCGCCGGGCTCATCGCCGAGAAGCTGCTCGACGGTGGTCCGGAAGACGACGACGGCGGGGACATGGCCGAGGAGGCCTGATCCGCGAACGAGCCCCCATTGCAGTCTTCGGGCCGCCGGTCTTCCCCCGGCGGCCCGTTTTCGTTGGCGCGGGGGCGACGCAGGCGGCGGGAGGGCGCGCCGTCTTTCTGGACACTCGCGCGGCCAGCCGATAAGAAGCCGTTCGGCTGCCGGGCACCCCGGTTTTCCTTGAGAAGGCATCGAAATGAGTGGCGTCAACGCAATCCGGTCGGCTTTCCTCGACTATTTCCGGAAGAACGGTCACGAGATCGTCGCGTCGAGCCCGCTGGTACCGCGCAACGACCCGACGCTGATGTTCACGAATGCCGGCATGGTGCAGTTCAAGAACGTCTTCACCGGCATCGAGCAGCGGCCCTATTCGCGGGCGACCACCTCGCAGAAATGCGTGCGCGCCGGCGGCAAGCACAACGACCTCGACAACGTCGGCTACACCGCGCGCCATCACACCTTCTTCGAGATGCTCGGCAATTTCTCCTTCGGCGACTATTTCAAGGACGTCGCCATCGAACTCGCCTGGAACCTCATCACCAAGGAGTTCGGCCTCGACCCCGGTCGCCTCCTGGTGACCGTCTACCATACCGACGACGAGGCGGCGGGCCACTGGAAGAAGATCGCCGGACTCTCCGACGACCGCATCATCCGCATCGCCACCTCGGACAATTTCTGGGCGATGGGCGATACCGGCCCGTGCGGCCCTTGCTCGGAAATCTTCTACGACCACGGCGAGGGCATCCCCGGTGGTCCGCCCGGCAGCCCTAACGAGGACGGCGACCGCTTCATCGAGATCTGGAACCTCGTCTTCATGCAGTTCGAGCAGGTGACGAAGGAGGAGCGCGTGGCGCTGCCGCGGCCCTCGATCGACACGGGCATGGGGCTGGAGCGCATCGCTGCGGTGCTTCAGGGCGAGCACGACAATTACGACATCGACCTGTTCAAGGCGCTGATCCGCGCGTCGGTCGAGTCGACGGGCGTGCCGGCGGAAGGAAAGAACCGGGCGAGCCACCGCGTCATCGCCGATCACCTGCGCGCCGCGAGCTTCCTCATCGCGGACGGCGTGCTGCCCTCCAACGAGGGGCGCGGCTACGTGCTCAGGCGCATCATGCGGCGCGCCATGCGCCATGCCCAGCTGCTCGGAGCGGCCGAGCCGCTGATGTGGCGGCTGGTGCCGGCGCTGGTGCGCGAGATGGGCCAGGCCTATCCGGAACTCGTGCGCGGCGAGGCGCTGATCACCGAGACGCTGAAGCTCGAGGAGAAGCGCTTCCGCACGACGCTGACACGCGGGCTCGGCCTCCTGTCGGATGCCACCGAGGGCATGGTCGCGGGCGCGAGGCTCGACGGCGAGACCGCCTTCAAGCTCTACGATACCTACGGTTTTCCTCTCGACCTGACGCAGGACGCGCTGCGTCAGCGCGGCATCTCGGTCGATACCGACGGCTTCAGCGCGGCCATGGAACGCCAGAAGGCCGAGGCCCGGGCGAGCTGGGCGGGATCCGGCGAGGCCGCCGCCGAGACGATCTGGTATTCGGTGAAGGACAAGGCTGGCGCCACCGAGTTTCTCGGCTACGACACCGAGAAGGCCGAAGGCGTGATCGCGGCCATCGTTCGCGAAGGGTCGCTCGTCGACAGCGCCGGCGAGGGCGAAACGGTGCAGATCGTCGTCAACCAGACGCCGTTCTACGGCGAATCCGGCGGCCAGCAGGGCGATACGGGGACTTTCCACGGCGAGGGTTTCGCGGTCACGATCACCGACACGCAGAAGAAGGTCGACGGCCTCTTCGTGCATTCCGGCATCGTGCGCAGCGGCACCGTGCGGCCCGGTGCAGCGGTTTCGATGGAAGTCGACCATGCGAGACGTGCCAGGCTGCGGGCCAACCATTCGGCGACGCATCTCCTGCACGAGGCGCTGCGCGAAAAGCTCGGGACCCACATCGCGCAGAAGGGCTCGCTCGTCGCGCCGGACCGGCTCCGTTTCGATTTCTCGCACCCGAAGCCGATCGCGGCCGAGGAACTCGAGGCGGTCGAGGCTCTGGCGAACGCGATCGTCTTCCAGAACAGTCCGGTGACCACGCGCCTGATGGCCGTCGACGACGCGATCGCCGAGGGTGCCATGGCGCTGTTCGGCGAGAAATACGGCGACGAGGTGAGGGTCGTGTCGATGGGCACGGCAATCGACGGCGAAAAGGCCGGTAAATCCTATTCCACCGAACTCTGCGGCGGCACGCATGTCGGCGCGACCGGCGAGATCGGGCTGGTGCGCGTGGTATCCGAGGGCGCGGTCGCGGCCGGGGTGCGGCGACTGGAAGCCGTGACCGGCGAGGCGGCGAGGCGTCATCTCGACGAGCAGGATCGCCGTCTGAAGGCGATCGCCTCGACATTGAAGGTTTCGCCCGCCGACGCGGCAGCTCGCGTCGAGGCGCTCGTGGAGGAGCGTCGCAGGCTCGAGAAGGAACTGGCGGACGCCCGCAAGAAGCTCGCGCTCGGGGGCGGTTCGGGCGGCAATGCCGGGCAGGGCGCCGAGACCGTCAATGGTGTAGGCTTCGTCGGAAAGGTCGTCGACGGCGTCGGCGCCCGCGATCTGAAGCCTCTCGCCGACGAGGCGAGGACGTCGCTCGGCTCCGGGGTGGTCGTGTTCGTCAGCGCCGACGACGAGGGCAAGGCGAGCGTCGTCGTCGCCCTGACACCCGACCTGGTCGGCCGATTCAGCGCCGTGGACCTGGTTCGCGCGGCGTCCGAGGCGCTCGGTGGCAAGGGCGGTGGCGGGCGGCCCGACATGGCGCAGGCCGGCGGCCCCGACGGCAGCCGTGGCGCGGACGCCGTCGATGCGGTAAGGAAGGCTCTCGCGAAGGGGGACTGATCGGTGTCATGATCGCATCCGCGCCGCGTCCGGGAAAACTCTCGCGCGGTGCGGGAGCGAGCGCACCGGGAGGCCGCAGGTCGCGCGCCCGCGCGACGATCCACGCGCTGCTCGAAAACGGAACGCAGCTGCGCGCAGGCCTCGTCCTGCAGCGCGCCATCATGGCGCTGATCGTCGTCTCCGTGCTGGCCTCGGTGCTGGAAACGGTGCCTGGGCTGGGCCGCACATGGCACGTCCTGTTCGAAGCGATCGAGTTTGCTTCCGTCTTCTGCTTCACGACGGAATATCTGCTTCGTCTCTGGAGCGTGGTCGAGGATCTGCCCTACCGGCACCTGTCGCCCTGGCGGGCCCGGCTCCGATGGATGGCATCGCCCGGCGCGATCATCGATCTGGCGGCGGTCGCGCCGTTCTATCTCAACCTGCTCGGGCTCATCGACGTCAGGACTTTGCTGGCGTTGCGCATTCTCCGCTTCTTCAAGCTGACGCGCTATTCGCCGGGCGCGCGATCGCTGATCGATGCGATCCGCAGCGAGCGGGCGGCCCTGCTGACCTGCCTCATGCTGATCGTCACGGTCGCGCTGGTCAGCGCCACGCTCATGCACCTGCTGGAGCGAGACGTCCAGCCCGACAAGTTCGGCACAGTGCCCGACGCTCTCTATTGGGCGATGATCACCCTCACGACGGTCGGCTACGGCGACGCCGTTCCCGTGACGCCGGTGGGAAAGATCGTCGCCACGATCTCTGCGCTCGCCGGCATCGTCATGCTGGCGCTGCCGATCGGAATTCTCGCGACATCCTTCGCGCAGGTCATCCAGCGCCGGGAGTTCGTCGTGACCTGGGGAATGGTGGCGCGTGTGCCGCTGTTCGATCGGCTGAACGCGTCCGAGATCCTCGACATCATGCAGTATCTCAGTTCGGTCTCGGCCGAACCCGGCGAAGTGATCGTGCGCAAGGGTGATCCGGCCACCACCATGTTCTTCATCGCGTCCGGCCGGGTGGCAGTGGAACTGCCCGGCAGGGAGGTCTCGCTCGGCGAGCACCAGTTCTTCGGCGAATCCGCCATGCTGAAGGACGGTGCGCGCAGCGCCACCGTCCGGGCCATCCAGCACACCAAGCTTCTCGTCCTCGACGCGTCGGACCTGCGCGGCCTGATGGAGAGACGCCCCGACATCGCCGACTCGATCGCGGCCGTCGCCCGGGAGCGGCGGGACGCTGCGGGCTGAGCCGTGCGGCCCTCATGAAAACGGGCCCGCTTGCGCGAGCCCGCTCCGCGAGATGGGGAGACGCGGGTCTCAGCCCATCGCCTTCTGCAGGTTCTCGTCGATCTTGTCGAGGAAGCCGGTGGTCGACAGCCAGGGCTGGTCGGGGCCGATCAGCAGCGCCAGATCCTTGGTCATGAAGCCGGATTCGACCGTCTGCACGCACACCTTCTCCAGCGTGTCGGCGAAGCGCTTCAGTTCGGCATTGTCGTCGAGCTTGGCCCGGTGGGCGAGGCCGCGGGTCCAGGCGAAGATCGACGCGATCGAGTTGGTCGAGGTCTCCTCGCCCTTCTGGTGCTGGCGGTAGTGGCGCGTCACCGTGCCGTGCGCGGCCTCGGCCTCCACCGTCTTGCCGTCCGGCGTCATCAGCACCGAGGTCATCAGGCCGAGCGAGCCGAAGCCCTGCGCCACGGTGTCGGACTGCACGTCGCCGTCGTAGTTCTTGCAGGCCCAGATGTAGCCGCCCGACCATTTCAGGCTCGCCGCCACCATGTCGTCGATCAGGCGGTGCTCGTACCAGATCTTCCTGGCCTTGAATTCCGCCTCGAACTCCTTCTCGTAGATCTCCTGGAAGATGTCCTTGAAGCGGCCGTCATAGGCCTTGAGGATGGTGTTCTTGGTCGACAGGTACACTGGCCAGCCGCGCAGCAGGCCGTAGTTCAGCGAGGCGCGGGCGAAGTCGCGGATCGACTCGTCGAGGTTGTACATCGCCATGGCGACGCCCGAGCCCGGCGCGTCGAACACCTCGTGCTCGATCGTGGTGCCGTCGTCGCCGACGAACTTGATCGTCAGCTTGCCCTTGCCGGGGAACTTGAAGTCGGTGGCGCGGTACTGGTCGCCGAAGGCGTGGCGGCCCACCACGATCGGCTTCGTCCAGCCCGGCACCAGCCGCGGCACGTTCTTCATGATGATCGGCTCGCGGAAGATGGTGCCGCCGAGGATGTTGCGGATCGTGCCGTTGGGCGAGCGCCACATCTTCTTCAGCCCGAACTCTTCCACCCGTGCCTCGTCGGGCGTGATCGTCGCGCATTTCACGCCGACGCCGTACTGTGCGATCGCGTTGGCGGAATCGATCGTCACCTGGTCGTTGGTCGCGTCGCGGTGCTCGATGCCGAGATCGTAGTACTTCAGGTCGACGTCGAGATAGGGGTGGATCAGCTTGTCCTTGATGTACTGCCAGATGATGCGGGTCATCTCGTCGCCATCGAGTTCGACGACGGGATTGGCCACCTTGATTTTCGACATCGGGAAAAGCCTCGCGTTCGGGGAGGCGGGACGGTCGTCTGGCCCCGCGGTTGAAGGAATGCGGCACGCTATAGCAAAGGCGACCGGGGGGCGCAAACGCTACCAAAAGTGAAGCGGCGCAAGCCTTTCGACGGCATCGGAGCCGGAATTGGACAGCGTGCGAAGCGTTGCGCATAGTGGTCCGGCGACGGGACGGCAGCGGATTCGACCGCACGGGAGGACGATCCATGGCGATGTTCGATTTCGGCTCCTTCGATACGGGCGAGGGGCGCCTGCACTATGCCGCGGCCGGCGATCCGTCCCGGCCACTGATCCTCTGCCTGCACGGCTTTCCGGAGTACTGGGCGGCGTGGAGCGGAGTCATGGCGGAACTCGCCGACGCGTTCTTCCTCGTCGCGCCGGACCAGCGCGGCTTCAACCTCTCCTTCAAGCCGAAGGGGGAGGAGGCCTATCGCACCCGCAACATGGTGGCCGACCTGGCGGCCCTCGCCGACCATCTGTCCCCCGACCGGCCCTTCGTCCTTGCCGGTCACGACTGGGGTGCTTCCGTCGCCTATGCCTATGCCTTTTCACATCCCCTGCGCCTCACCCATCTCGTCATCGCCAACGGCGCGCATCCGGTCTGCTTCCAGCGCGCGATCCTGGAGGACGAGGGCCAGCGGTCCGCCAGCCAGTATTTCCATACGTTGCGCGCCCCTGGCGCGGCCGCGCGGATGGCGCAGAACGATTTCGCCCGCACCATGAAGATGCTCGCCGGCTTCTCGCGCACCGACTGGCTGACGCCCGAGAGCGCAGCCGGATATCGCGCCGCCTGGGCGCAACCGGGCGCGATGGAGGCGATGCTGCATTGGTACACATCCTCGCCCATCCTCGTGCCGCGTCCGGACGAGCCGGCCGGCGACGCGCCGCTGCTGACGGTACCGGCCGAGCGCGTCACGGTTTCAATGCCGCATCTCGTCGTCTGGGGCGAGGCCGACGAGGCGCTGCGGCCTGCGTGCCTCGGAGGCCTCGACCGCTTCGCGCCCGACCTGACGGTGAAGCGCGTCGCGGGCGCCGGCCACTGGATCCTGCACGAGAAGCCGGCCGACGTCGCCCGCGCGATTGCCGATTTCGTCAGCTGACGGGCGTCTTGCGCCGAGCGGGCTTCCGCGCAGCCGGTCGCTTCTCCGCCGCCTTCTTCTCTTTCGGCGGCAAGGGCTCGACGAAGGCGAGGCTGGTCGACAGCCAGTCGTCGAGGGCGTCGTCGTCGAGCGCGTCGGCGGCCACCACCACGAAGCCCTTCATCGCGCGCCCTGTGAAGAGCATCGCGCCTGCGCCCGGCCGCGCCAGCGCCGCCGCATGGCCCTCGGGTCCGACGCGCGCCAGGAGATCGCCGTTCTTCATCGTGCCGACCAGCATGTTGCCGTGCAGCAGGAAGCACAGCCCGCCCATCATGCGCACCTCCGACACGCCGTTGCGGTGGCCGAGGCGTTCGCGGACGCGGTCTGCGAGGTCGTTCGTCATGACGGGGGCTCCGGATCCTGCCGTGGCGCGCGGGATTCGTGGCATGCAGCCCCGACCCGCGCAAGCCCGCGCACCGTCGCTCCGGACACTGGCGGCCACACCGTGGAAAAGAGGTTGACAGGGACCCTGATGATTGGCGGAATCCCGCCGCCGGCCGCGCCGGCACGATGGAGGAGATGAACCACATGACCACGAGATCGATGACGTGCCGGGCCGCAGCCGCTACGCGCGCCGGCACGGCCGCCGCGCTGCGCGCCGGCACGGCCGCCGCGCTGCGCGCCGGCACGGCCGCCGCGCTGCGCGCCGGCGTCGCCGCATTCGCGCTGCCCGCCCGGGCCGAGGGCGCGGCGGATTGCGCGGCGGCGGCCGGCCTGTCGCTGTCCGGCTACGACCTGACGATCGACGGCGCGACCCACGTCGCCGACGGCCCGGTGCCGCACTGCCTGGTGCAGGGATCCTTCGAGCACCGCACCGGCGCCGACGGCAAACCCTACGCCATCGGTTTCGCCATCGCGCTGCCCGACGAGTGGCAGGGCCGCTTCCTGGTCCAGGGCGGCGGCGGCCTGAACGGCGTCGTGCGGCCACCGGCGGGCGACACGGCGGCCGGCGACCGCCCCGCGCTGGCGCGCGGCTTCGCCGTGCTCTCGCACGACAGCGGCCACAAGGGCGAGGTCTGGGACGGCTCCTTCAAGGCCGACCAGATCGCCACGCTGAATTTCGCCGGGTGGTCGGTGGAGAAGGCGACCGGTCTCGGCAAGGCGATCGTGGAGGCTTACTACGGCCGTCCCGCCGACCATTCCTATTTCGCCGGCTGCTCCACCGGCGGGCGCGAGGGGCTCGCCTCCGCGCAGCGCTTCCCGACACTCTTCGACGGCATCATCTCGGGCGCGCCCGCCATGCGCACCAGCCGCTCCAACATGGCGCTCGCCGCCAAGGCGGTGGCCATGAACCGGATTTCGCCGGCCGGCGCCGACGGCGCACCGGACAAGTCCGCCGCCTTCTCCGATGCCGACCGCACGCTTGTGCTCGACGGCATCCTGAAGGCCTGCGACGGCCTCGACGGTCTTGAGGACGGAATGATCCAGAACACCCAGGCCTGCAGCTTCGACCCCGCGACGCTGGTCTGCCGGGGCACCGCGACGGAGGGCTGCCTCACGGCCGAGCAGGCGGAGGTGGTGGCCATGACCTTCGCGCCGACGCTCGACGCCTCGGGCAGGGCGGCCTATGTCGGCTTTCCCTTCGACACCGGGGTGATGAGCACGACCGACCCGATCCCCGGCCTGCTGCGCTTCGACGACGAGCGCAATCGCCAGTTCAAGAACGCGGCGACGGACTTCGACGTCGACGCCGCTGTCGAGAAGGCCGACATCGCCGATCCGCAGCAGCGCCTGATCAATGTCGACCAGTGGACCGACCTGAGTTCTTTTGCCGCCGACGGCCGCAAGATCATGGTCTTCCACGGCATGAGCGATCCCTGGTTTTCCGCCAACGACACGATCGACTTCTTCGGCCGCGTGAAGGCCGGCACGAAGACCACGGTGCCGATGGAGGACTGGGCGCAGCTCTACCTCGTGCCGGGAATGGGCCATTGCCGCGGTGGCCCGGCCGGGCTCGACCGCTTCGACCTGCTCTCACCGCTCGTCGAATGGGTGGAGAATGGCGCGGCGCCGGCGACCGTCGTCGCCTCCGGTCCGGCCTTCGACGGGCGCACGCGCCCGCTCTGCCCGTACCCGACCCATGCCCGCTACACAGGCTCTGGCGACCCGCAGGACGCGGCCAATTTCGTGTGCCAGCCCTAGCCGCCGCACGAAAGCCATTCCGTTCGGCGGCCGGTCGTGGCATGGGTCCGTTCCCATGAGCGACCATGCAACGACCCCGTCCGAGCCGGGAGGCGACGCCTCCCCGTCCCCCGCCATCATTCTCGTCGAGCCGCAGCTCGGCGAGAACATCGGCATGGTCGCGCGCGCCATGGCCAATTTCGGGCTGACCAACCTGCGGCTGGTCAACCCGCGCGACGGCTGGCCGAACGAGAAGGCCATCGCCACGGCGAGCCGCGCCGATCACGTCATCCGCGCCACGCAGGTGTTCGACAAGCTCGAACACGCGATCGGCGACCTGTCCTTCCTCTACGCGACCACGGCGCGGCCGCGCGACGGGTTCAAGCCGGTGCACGGACCGGTGGAGGCCGGACGCGAGCTTCGCGGACGCGAGCGGCTCGGACAACAGACGGGCATCCTCTTCGGCCGCGAGAAATTCGGCCTGTCGAACGAAGAGGTGGCGCTCGCGGACGTCATCGTGACCTTCCCGGTCGATCCTGCCTTCTCGTCGCTGAACATCGCGCAGGCCGTCCTGCTGATGTCCTACGAGTGGATGAAGGCCGGGCTGGAGCGCGAGACGGACACCAACTTCCGCGGACCGGAGATGCAGCCGGCTTCCAAGGAGCATCTCCACTCCTTCATCGGCCACCTCGAGCGGGCGCTCGACGAACGCGGCTACTTCCGGCCGCCGGAAAAGAAGGCGAAGATGCTCGACAACCTGCGTGCCGTCTTCACCCGCCCCGCTTTCGCCGAGGCCGAGATCAAGGTCCTGCGCGGGGTCGTGTCCTCGCTGGACTACTTCTCGCCGAAGCAGCCGCGCGGCGCCGGCTACCCGGAGCGCAAGGCGCAGGCCGATCGCAACGCCCTGCCGGACGACCCCGATGCATGAACGTCCGGTGCTGGTCTTCGATTCGGGCATCGGCGGGCTCACCGTTCTGCGCGAGGCGCGCGTTCTGATGCCCGACCGGCGCTTCGTCTACGTCGCCGACGATGCCGGATTTCCCTATGGCGCCTGGGAAGAGCGCGCGCTTCGGGATCGGATCGTCGACCTGTTCGGACGGCTGCTCGCGGAGCACGATCCGGTAATCGTCGTGATCGCCTGCAACACGGCTTCCACGCTGGTGCTGCCCGACCTGCGCGCGGCCTATCCGGACTGGCCCTTCGTCGGCACGGTGCCGGCGATCAAGCCGGCGGCCGAGCGCACCGTCAGCGGTCTCGTTTCGGTGCTGGCAACGCCGGGCACGGTCAAGCGACAGTACACCCGCGATCTGATCCGCGAATGGGCGACGAAGTGCCATGTCCGCCTGGTCGGCAGCGACCGGCTCGCCTCGCTGGCGGAGACTTACATGCGCGAGGGCTTCGTGGACGAGGACGCGGTCCGGGCCGAGATCGAACCCTGCTTCGTCGAACAGGACGGCCGGCGCACCGACATCGTCGTGCTCGCCTGCACCCACTATCCATTCCTCGTGAACCGGATGCGCAAGACGGCACCCTGGCCGGTGGACTGGCTGGATCCCGCCGAAGCCATCGCCCGTCGGGCGCTGTCGCTGCTCCCCCGCGACGATGCTGCGGCCGAATCGTCCGGACAGGACGAGCCGCAGGATGTCGATGTCGCCGTCTTCACGTCCGGCGCACCCGACAATGCATCGCGGCGTCTCATGCAAGGCTTCGGCCTTGCGACCAGGCGAACAGCTTCCGCATAACCGACTGGTCTGGCTCTTCTTTTCACGACACGTCACAGGTCGACACAATAAGTGTTGGCTGTAACTTCCGAAAGACGATGTGGCGGCGGTCGCGGCGCCACGTTAACAAATCATCGCCACATTCGGCTCCCAGACAAGGGGCTCGGCATGGCGGTGTTTCGTCATGCCGTCCGGCGGGGGCCGGACATCAACCTGACGACGCTGGCTGGGGCGCTGCGGATCGGAGTGTCGACAAGCTTGCCTGGAGAGGGCACGTGACTGGTCAAACGGACGAACGAGGCGACAGCGGTCGCCAGCTATTCATGACGGAACAGGAAAAACCTGTTGCGATCTTCCTGCCGCAGCACCGCCCCGGAAGGAGCGTCGGGCCATCGAAGCCTGCCCTTGCCGCGGTGGTGGCGACGGTCACCATCCTCGGCGGAAGCCTCTTCTTCATGATGCCGCGCGGCGATATCGCTACGGCACCCGTGGCGGCGGCCGCTCCGGAAGTCACGACGCCGGTGCGAAGCGTCGCGGTCGAGAAGGAGGCCGGAGCCGACGCGGCCGGCGCGGTGGCGCCCGACAGGTCGGAGGCCATGGCGACAGAGGCATCCGGAGTGGCGGAACCGGCGGCGAAGGCCGACCCCGCTCCCGTTGCGGTCGCAAAGGCCGCGAAAGTGGTCGACATCCCCCGCAAGGACGACCCCCGCTGGGCGCGAACCGAAGCCCGGCACGGGTCTCCGGCGCTCGAAGCGATGCGCAAGCTGATCGTCGAGAAGGCCGCGCCGGTCGACGAAAACGCTTCCGGCCTTCTCGCCTATGCGGGTGGGGTGGAACGTTCGGATTTCGCTCCGGCCGAGGAACCGCGCCGCCCGATGCAGATCGTGCTGCCGGCCGAATTGCCCGAGCAGCCCGATGACGCGGCGCGGACGGCGTCGGTGAACGCCCCGGTCAACATGCGCAAGGGGCCGGGCAGCAAGCACGGCGTGATGATGGTGATTCCGCGCCGCGCCAAGGTCGATGTCTACGACTGCGATCTCTGGTGCAAGGTCGGCTACGAAGGCCGCACCGGATACATCTACAAGAGCTTCGTGAGCAACCGGTCCTGACCGATCCGGCGCGGTTGCCGGCCGCTTCCCGGCTCCGCGCCCGGCCGTTCCGTTCGCGGCGCGGCATTGACACCATACTGCAATCCGCCTAAAGACCCGCCAGCACCGGTCCGAAAGGGCCGGTGTCTTCATTGACGTGTCCCGTGGATCGCCCGCTTCGCCGCGTGGTGATCCTGTCAGGCTCCGAAAACGGGAGCCAGAGGAGGGCGCGTTTCCTTCGTCCGGCACGGCGACGTTCCGGACTGTTTCATTCGAAAGGGAATGCGATGAGCAAGCGCGAATCCGCAAAGTACAAGATCGACCGCCGTCTCGGCGAAAACATCTGGGGCCGGCCGAAGTCGCCGGTCAACAAGCGTGAATACGGCCCCGGCCAGCATGGTCAGCGCCGCAAGGGCAAGATGTCGGACTTCGGTCTGCAGCTGCGCGCCAAGCAGAAGCTCAAGGGCCATTACGGCGACATTTCCGAAAAGCAGTTCCGCAAGGTCTACGAGGAAGCCAACCGCATGCGCGGCGACACCTCCGAGAACCTGATCGGCCTGCTCGAGTCGCGTCTCGACGCGGTGGTGTACCGCGCCAAGTTCGTGCCGACGATCTTCGCGGCGCGCCAGTTCATCAACCATGGCCACGTCAACGTGAACGGCCGCCGCGTCAACATCGGCTCCTACCGCTGCCGCGCGGGCGACGTGATCGAGGTTCGCGAGAAGTCCAAGCAGCTCGTCATCGTGCTCGAGTCCGTGCAGCTCGTCGAGCGTGACGTTCCGGATTACATCGAAGCCGATCATTCGAAGATGACGGCCAAGTATGCGCGCGTGCCCGGCCTCGGCGACGTGCCCTACGCGGTGCAGATGGAACCGAACCTGGTGGTCGAGTTCTACTCGCGCTGACCGGTTTCAGCCCGCCATCCGAGAGGCCGCCCCCGAGGCGGCCTTTTCTTTGGCGAAGACCTCGCCTAAAGCTTCGTGCGAACTGCGCCGCATCGGTCCGTCATCCGCCATGAACATCCAGTCGCCCGCCATCTCCGTGGAGGAGGACGAATGCCACCCGCTCTTCAGGGCGGTGCCGTCGACGGTCGAGTTCAACCGGCTGCGCAAGCGCCTCCTGCGCAATGCGCGTCAGGCGATGGAGGATTGCGCCATGGTCCGGCCGGGCGAGCGCTGGCTGGTGGCGCTCTCGGGCGGCAAGGATTCCTACGGCCTGCTGGCCCTGCTGCTCGACCTGAAATGGCGCGGCCTGCTGCCCGTCGAGCTGCTCGCCTGCAATCTCGACCAGGGCCAGCCCAACTTTCCCAAGCACGTGCTGCCTGACTATCTCGCGTCGCTCGGCGTGCCGCATCGCATCGAATACCAGGACACCTATTCGGTGGTCACCGACAAGATCGCGAAGGGGAAGACCTACTGCTCCCTGTGCTCGCGGCTGCGGCGCGGACATCTCTACCGGATCGCGCGCGAGGAGGGCTGCGCGGCGCTGGTGCTCGGTCACCACCGCGACGACATTCTCGAGACCTTCTTCATGAATCTCTTCCACGGCGGGCGGCTGGCCGCCATGCCGCCGAAGCTGCTCAACGACGAGGGTGACGTGATGGTGCTGCGGCCGCTCGCCTATTGCGACGAGAGCGATCTCGCCCGGTTCGCCGAGGCGATGTGCTTCCCCATCATCCCCTGCGACCTGTGCGGCAGCCAGGACGGACTGCAGCGCAACGCCATGAAGGCGATGCTCGACGGCATCGAGAGCAGGATGCCCGGGCGCAAGGACACGATGATCCGGGCGCTGGCCAACGTGCGGCCGAGCCATCTCCTGGATACCAAGCTGTTCGATTTCGCCGGTCTCGACGCCAGGCGCGGCCACGGGGAGCTGGACGTTGCGTTTTGACGAGAGCGACGTCGACTGGCTGGCGGACCTGCTCGACGAGGCGGCGCGGCGCGAGATCATGCCGCGGTTCAGGCGGCTCGGTTCCGGCGACGTGCGGCGCAAGTCGAGCGCGATCGACCTCGTCACCGATGCCGACGTCGAGGCCGAACGCTTCCTCACGGCGCGTCTGACCTCGCGATATCCGGGCGCCCTGGTGATCGGCGAGGAAGCCTGCGCGGAGGATCCCCGCCTGCTGGACGGCCTGGCGAAGGCCGATCTCGCCTTCGTGCTCGATCCCGTGGACGGCACCTACAACTTTGCCTCCGGCGTGCCGCTCTTCGGCGTCATCCTGGCGGTGGTGGCGAGAGGCGAGACGGTTGCCGGGCTGATCCATGATCCGCTCGGGCGCGACTGCATGATCGGCGTGAGGGGCGGGGGCAGCCGGCTTCGCCACGAGGGCGGCCGGGAGACGGCCGTGCGGGTGGCGCCCGCCGTGCCGCTGGCGGAGATGACCGGCAGCGCGTCGTGGCAGTATTTCGCCGAACCCGACCGGGCGCGGCTCGCGCGCAACCAGGCCAAGGCGCTCTCGCAGATCGCCTACCGCTGCTCGGCGCACGAGTATCGCCTCATCGCAAGCGGCCACGCGCATTTCGTCGTCTACAACAAGCTGATGCCGTGGGATCACCTGGCCGGCACGCTGATCCAGACCGAGGCGGGCGGCCATGTCGCGCGGCTCGACGGCAGCGCCTACCGGCCCGAGCATCTCGACGGCGGACTGCTCGTGGCGCCCGACCGGGAGAGCTGGTCGGAGCTGCGTCGCGAATTGTGGGCCGACTGACCGGCCGGCGCGCGGTTCAGACCCGCGGGTTCTGCGACCGGAAGAGCCGCCCCTTCTCCGCGATCAGCGTCATGACGAGCGCGATCGCGGCCGCCACGAAGTAGCCGCCTGCCAGCGGCGCCACGGTGCCGTCATAGGCCTGTCCGATCAGCGCGCCGACCACGCCGCCGCCTACCGTCTGCAGGAAGCCCTGCACCGAGGAAGCCGTCCCCGCGACATGGCCGAGCGGCTCCATGGCGAGCGCGTTGAAATTCGAGCCGATCCAGGCGAACTGAACCATCGCGACCGCGAACAGCGTCAGGAAGAGCCAGAACGGGATGGGACCGGCCAGCGCCAGGACGAAGGAGACGGCCGTGACCGCAAGGAAGCCGAGGAGGGCGCCGTGGGCCAGCCTCCGCATGCCGAAGCGCCCGACCATCTGTGCGTTGAGGAAGGACGACACGGCCATGAGGCCGGCCACCAACGCGAAGTAGAACGGGAACATCTCGCCGACGCCGTAGATGCCGACATAGACCTGCTGCGCCGAATTGATGAAGCCGAACAGCGCGCCGATGATGGCCGTCATGGCGATCGTGTAGCAGATCGCTACGCGTTCGGTGAGGACGATACGGAAAGCATCCAGGATGACGGCGGCGGTGAAGGGCCGGCGCTGGCTCGGCGGCAGCGTTTCGGGAAGCCGCAGCGCCGTCCAGACCGTGAAGGCGAGGGACATCACGCCGATGAAGATGAAGATGGTCGGCCATTCCGAAAACAGCATGATGAACTGGCCGATGCCGGGCGCGACGACCGGAATGACCATGAACACCATGAACACCAGCGACATCACTTCGGCCATGGCC
This sequence comes from Aquibium microcysteis, assembly GCF_014495845.1. Classification (NCBI taxonomy): domain Bacteria; kingdom Pseudomonadati; phylum Pseudomonadota; class Alphaproteobacteria; order Hyphomicrobiales; family Phyllobacteriaceae; genus Aquibium; species Aquibium microcysteis. Next base: position 1,808,673 of record NZ_CP061080.1, on the reverse strand, counting down.
CGGCCGCCGTAGACGTCGCGCACCAGCGAGACGGAGATGACGCGCGTGGAAGCCGCGCCGAGACCCTGGATGAAGCGCAGGACCAGCAGGATCGTGAAGGACGGTGCGAAGGCGCAGGCGAAGCCCGCGACGACGTAGATGCCGAGCCCGACCAGCAGAGGAATGCGCCGGCCGAAGCGGTCCGAAACGGGGCCGAACACGAGCTGCGCAAGCCCGAAGCCGATGACATAGGCGGTCACGACCAGCTGTCTGGAATTCTCGTCCTCGACGGCGAGGCTCATGCCGATCTGCTGCAGCGCGACCAGCATGATGTCGATCGCCAGGGCGTTCAGGGCCATGAGGCCCGCCGCGATGGCGATGAACTCCCAGCGGGGGATCGTCAGCAAAGGCGGCTTGCGCGGGGAGGGGGCGACCGTCGGGTCCATGGCAATGCGTCCGATCTACACACAAACAAAAAGGAAACGCGCCGCGGACGGCGCATTTCCGGCATCGGTCCCGGGTAATGGTCCCGGGATCCCGTCTTTTCAGATCGCGGCGGTGCCGGGCAGGTGTCTCAGGCGGCGCCCTTGACGCTCACGCCCTTCTCGTCGAGGAAAGCCTGCAACTCGCCGGCCTGGAACATCTCGCGGACGATGTCGCATCCGCCGACGAACTCGCCCTTGACGTAGAGCTGCGGGATCGTCGGCCACTGCGAGAATTCCTTGATCCCCTGGCGCAGCTCATCGGACGTCAGCACGTTGATCCCCTTGTAGTCGACGCCGACATAGTCGAGAATCTGCACGACCTGGCCGGAAAATCCGCACTGCGGGAAGCCGGGCGTCCCCTTCATGAAGAGGACCACGTCGTTGCCCTTGACTTCGCTGGCAATGAAATCGGTGATGGCGCTCATGGCTGTCCTTCCTTCTTCGTCCGGTTCAAGGCCGGAGATGAAATGCGTGTATTGGCTAAGCCTTAGATAGAAGATCGTCCGGTGCTTGTCGAGGCGCGGGCGTCGCCCCCGCATCGGCAAGGAGCGCCGATCCGGACCGGTCAGTCCGGTACGCTCGTCTGCAGGGCCAACGCATGCAGCACCCCGCCCATGTTGCCCTTCAGCGCGTTGTAGACCATCTGGTGCTGCTGCACGCGCGACTTGCCGCGGAAGCTCTCCGCCACGACCTCGGCCGCATAATGGTCGCCGTCGCCGGCAAGATCGCGGATCGTCACCCGGGCGTCGGGGATCGATTCCTTGATGAGCGTCTCGATGTCGCGGGCGTCCATTGGCATCAGTGTGCTCCATCCATGAATTTCGGGAACCAGCCTTCGTGGGCGGCGGCAAGATCGGCGAGCGGAACGGCCCGGCCGTCGCCGAGCATCAGGGAATCGCCGCCGGTGGTGCCCACCCAGGGCGCGAATATACCGAGCGACTTCGCTTCGTTCCACAGGTCGACCATCTCCTCGCCCTGCGGATCGAGGTCGATCTCGACCAGATAGCGTCCCTGGTCCTCGCCGAAGAAGAAGGGAATCGCGTCCACCTCGGCCGGACCGGGCAGCGTGCCGCCGATGCCGCCCGCCATCGCCATTTCGGCGAAGGCGACGGCGACGCCGCCGTCCGAAACGTCGTGCACGGCGTTCGCCGTCCCGCGCCGGATCAGCGAGCGCACGAAATCGCCGACGCGCCGCTCGGCGGCCAGGTCGACCGGCGGCGGCGTCCCCTCCGCGCTCGCGAAGACGGTCCGCAGATAGGCCGACTGGCCGAGATGGCCGTTGGCGAAGTCCTTGCGCGAGCCGACGAGCAGCACGGCCCGGCCGGGCGTCTTGAAGCCGACGGTCGCCATCGTCGTCCAGTCGTCGATCAGGCCGACGCCGGCGATGGTGGGCGTGGGCAGGATCGCCTTGCCGCTGGTCTCGTTGTAGAGCGAGACGTTGCCGGACACGATCGGGAAGTCGAGCGCGCGGCAGGCCTCGCCGATGCCTTTGATCGCCTGGACGAGCTGGCCCATGATCTCCGGACGCTCGGGATTGCCGAAGTTCAAATTGTCGGTCGCCGCCAGCGGCAGGGCGCCGGTGGCGGTGAGGTTGCGCCAGCATTCCGCCACCGCCTGCTTGCCGCCCTCGAACGGGTCGGCCTGGCAGTAGCGCGGGTTGACGTCGGACGAGAAGGCGAGCGCCTTGGACGGATGCGTGTCGATGCGCACGACGCCGGCGTCGCCGCCCGGCCGCTGCAGCGAATTGCCCTGGATCAGCGTGTCGTACTGCTCCCACACCCAGCGGCGGGAGGAGAGGTCCGGCGAGCCGAGAAGCGCCAGCAGCGCGTCGGCGGGATCGAAGGGATCGCCCGCGAATCCGGGAGCCGGAGCGCGGTCGCCGACCCAGGGGCGGGTGATGCGGCGGCTGCTTTCGGTCAGCGCCGCCATTCGCTCTCCGGCGTCCGCGTCGCCATCCAGCACGCGCGAGACGAGGTCGAGCATCTCGTCGCTCGCATCCGCCGCCGGTTCGCCCTGCGGCAGCGCCGCGGGCAGGGGAGGCACCACCCAGGGCCGGTCGTATTCGGGCGCCTGGTCGCCGAGATCCTTGATCGGCAGGTTCGCGACCTCCTCGCCCTGGTGGAAGACGCGGAAGCGGAGATCGTCCGTGGTCTCGCCGACGATCGCGAAGTCGAGGCCCCACTTGCGGAAGATCGCTTCCGCCGTGTCGCGCAGTTCGGGCTTCAGCACCATGAGCATGCGCTCCTGGCTCTCCGACAGCATCATCTCGTAGGCAGACATGCGCTCCTCGCGCACGGGCACCCTGTCGAGGTCGAGGCGGATGCCGAGATCGCCCTTGGCGCCCATCTCGACGGCGGAGCAGGTCAGCCCTGCCGCACCCATGTCCTGGATGGCGATGACGGCGCCCGAGGCCATCAGTTCCAGACAGGCTTCGAGCAGGCATTTCTCGGTGAAGGGGTCGCCCACCTGCACGGTCGGACGCTTCTCCTCGATCTGGTCGTCGAACTCGGCTGACGCCATCGTCGCGCCGCCGACGCCGTCGCGGCCGGTCTTGGCGCCGAGATAGACGACCGGAAGCCCGACGCCCTTGGCCTGCGACAGGAAGATGCCGTCCGTCCTGGCGATACCCGCGGCAAAGGCATTGACGAGGATGTTGCCGTTGTAGGCCGCGTCGAACTGCACCTCGCCGCCGACCGTCGGCACGCCGAAGGAATTGCCGTAGCCGCCGACGCCCGAGATGACTCCCGCCACGAGATGGCGTGTCTTGGGGTGTCCGGGCTCGCCGAAACGCAGCGCGTTCATCGCCGCGATCGGCCGCGCGCCCATGGTGAAGACGTCGCGCAGGATGCCGCCGACGCCGGTCGCTGCCCCCTGGTAGGGCTCGATGTAGGAGGGATGGTTGTGGCTCTCCATCTTGAAGATGACGCAGTCGCCGTCGCCGATGTCGACGACGCCCGCATTCTCGCCCGGTCCCTGGATGACCTGCGGACCCGTCGTCGGCAGGGTGCGCAGCCATTTCTTGGAAGACTTGTACGAGCAGTGCTCGTTCCACATGGCCGAGAAGATCCCAAGTTCGGTGAAGGACGGCTCGCGCCCGATCAGGTCGAGGATGCGCCGGTACTCGTCCGGCTTCAGCCCGTGCGCGGCCACGAGTTCGGGCGTGATCGGGACGGTGTTGGGAATGGTCATGGCGGGCCCTGTCGTGCGGTGGCGCGGTCTGAGCGCTCCATAGCGCAAGCGGGCGGAGGATGACACGGGGGGCGCGTCGGAAAATCGGCTCCGCTGCCCGACATGGAGCCATGGCGGCATCGGCTCTGCCGGCGCCCGTCTGCCCACGCGCAGGCCGACGCCCGTCAGCCGAAGCTGTCGTGGCCCGCGATGCCGCCTTCCAGCACGCGGCGGATGGTGTCGAAGCCGCGCAACACATCGTCGCGCGATCCGGCGGAGGAAAAGCCGACGCGGATGCGGTGATGGTTGCGCTCGGTCCGGACCGGCTTGTACTCGTCCTCCTCGTCGACGAGGACGCCCTCGTCGGCCACCGCGCGGCGGAACAGGCCCGACAGCCAGGGTTCCGGGAGTTTCATCCAAAGGAACGGGATGTCGGGCCGCGACGAGAACTCGCTTCCGGCGAGGATCGTCCTGGCCATCGCCTCGCGCGCCGCGGTTTCGGCCCGCACGCTCCGGCGGATCGCTTCGGCCTCTCCCGACAGGACGAGGCGTGCCGCCGTTTCCGACATCAGGAACGTCGGCAGGCTGCCTGCGACCATCCGGCTCGCGGTATGCACGCGCTGGGCGGTGTGCGGCGGGCAGGCGACCCAGCCGGTGCGCAGTCCCGCCGCGACGCTCTTTGACAGGCTCCCGACATGGAAGGTGCGCTCGGGTGCCAGCGACACCAGCAGCCCGGAGGCGTCGTCGACGAGATTGCCAAAGACCATGTCCTCGATGAGCCAGACATTGTGGCGCCGCGCGATGGCGACGATCTCGTTCAGCCGCCTGTCCGGCAGGGTCGCGAGCGTCGGGTTGTGAAGACTGGGCATCAGGAAGGTGAGCTTGGGGTGCTGCTGGGCGCAGACGTGGTCGAAATCCTCCGGGATCATGCCGTCGGCGTCGATCTCGACCATGACGGGGCGGCGCCCGATCAGCGCGGCGCTGCGGGCGATCGAGGAATAGGTGAGGGCCTCGAACACGATCCGGTCGCCCGGAACCGTCATCGCCGCGATCACGGCCATGATGGCGGCATGAGCGCCTGCGGTCGGCACGATCGATTCGGGCGACGGCTGCCAGCCGGTGCGCGAGAGCCACACGCGCCCGGCATCGAGCCAGGCGGGCAGGGGCTGACGGACGTAGTCGAGCATGTCGGCCGCGTGGTCGCGAGCGATCCGGGTGACGAGTTCGGAGATCAGGCGCGTCTGTCCGACGTCCGGAGCCGCGGTCGAGTCCATTCGCAGCTTGCCGGAGGTCAGGGGGAAGCGCGTGCCGCCGAAGACTTCCGGCTGCGGCTGCCGGGCCGGCTCGTCGCTGCTTCCGAGCACGAAGGTGCCGCGCCCGACCTCGCCCGACACCAGCCCCCGCTCGCGCACCAGGGCATAGGCGCGACCGACCGTCCCGATGGTCACGCCGAGGTCGAAGGCGAGATTGCGCTGCGGTGGCAATTTGGCGCCGGGCGCGAGCGCTCCGGCGGCAATGTCGGCCTCGATCCGGTCGGCGAGCCGCACGTAGATGGGTCCTTCGCCGTCCGAGAGGGTAGGCATCCAATTTGTCATCATGACAATTCGTTAGATTGTCACCGTCTGCATGTCAATGCATACCGTCCTTACAGGCGATGGCACACACCAGACGGATGGGATTGCTAGTGATGGGTACAATCGATACATTTGCCGGGCGGGCGCGGCCGGGGGCGCGCCGCCAGCCGGTCCGCATCTCCTTTCTTGCCGCTTGTACCTGGCTGGTGCGCTGGCTGCGACTGTCCGCGGAGCGTCGGCGCCAGAGGCGGGACCTCACGGAGCTCACCGACGATCAGCTGCGCGACATCGGCGTGTCGCGGGGGGAAGCCCGCCGGGAAGCGGCGCGTCCCTTCTGGAACTGACGCGTCGTCCGATCCGGCGTCGTCTCTCCTCCTCGCCGCGGCGCCCGCCTGCTTGCCAAGGTGACGTGCCGTGCGGTACCGCACCCGGGCACGATGCTCGAAACGGCAAGGGGGCAGCGCCCCGGCAGGACCGCATGTCGACCACGGACAGACTGACCATCCACCCGGTTGCCGGCCCCTTGCGCGGACGCGTGGCGCCGCCGGGATCGAAGTCGATCACCAACCGTGCCCTTCTCCTGGCCGGCCTCGCGCGCGGCGTCAGCCGCCTGACCGGGGCGCTGAAGAGCGACGACACCCGCTACATGGCCGACGCGCTCAGGGGGATGGGCGTCACCGTCGACGAGCCCGACGAGACGAGCTTCGAGGTGACGTCGGACGGCGTTCTCCATCCGCCGGCCGGGCCGCTCTTCCTGGGCAATGCCGGCACGGCGACGCGCTTCCTCACCGCTGCGGTGGCGCTGGGGCAGGGCCGCTACGTGATCGACGGCGACCAGCACATGCGCAAGCGGCCGATCCAGCCGCTCGTGGAGGCGCTGCGTCGCCTCGGCGTCGCCGTGGAGGCGCCGACCGGCTGCCCGCCGGTGACGATCGACGCCACGGGCCGTTTCTCCACCAGCCGCGTGATCATCGACGCAGGGCTGTCGAGCCAGTATGTCTCGGCGCTCCTGATGGCCGGCGCCTGCGGCCGGGAGCCCTTCGAGATCGAACTCGCAGGTGCCGAGATCGGCGCGCGCGGCTATGTCGACCTGACGCTCGCCGCCATGCGCGCCTTCGGGGGCCGGATCGGTCAGCCGTCGTCGTCCGTCTGGCGTGTCGAGCCGACGGGCTACGTCGCGACCGACTTCCACATCGAGCCGGACGCCTCGGCCGCGACCTATCTCTGGGGTGCCGAGGAGCTGACGGGCGGAGCGATCGACATCGGAACGCCCGCCGCGTCCTTCACGCAGCCCGACGCCATGGCGCACGCCGTCATCTCGTCCTTTCCGCGGATGCCGGCGGTCATCGACGGATCGCAGATGCAGGACGCCGTGCCGACGCTCGCCGTGCTCGCGGCCTTCAACGAGACGCCCGTGCGGTTCGTCGGGATCGCAAACCTGCGCGTCAAGGAATGCGACCGCATCCGCGCGCTCTCCACCGGGCTGAACGCGATCCGGTCCGGCCTCGCCACGGAACTCGGCGACGATCTCCTCGTCGCCGCCGACCCGACGCTGGCCGGTCAGCGCCTGCCGGCGGCCATCGACACCTTCGCCGATCATCGCATCGCGATGAGCTTCGCGCTCGCCGGGCTCAGGATCGACGGGATCACGATCCTCGATCCGGACTGCGTGGCCAAGACCTACCCCGGCTACTGGGACGCGCTGTCCTCGCTCGGCGTCTCTCTCGATCGCAGCTGAGGCCCGCTCAGGCCGTACAGCTCGTGGCGCCCGCGGCCCAACGCGAGACGTCGTTCTCGATGCGCGGCGCGAGCGGCGAGGCGGCGAGCGGGCCATAGATCTGAGGGGTCGCACCCACCGCCGTCACGACCAGCTGCGGCAGGGACTGCGGCTTCCCGCGCGGAATGACGAGGAGCCTCGGCGTCCCCGTGGTGTTGAGTTCCGGAACGATGCCGTAGGCCTTGAAGGCCGCGTCGGGCAGCCAGCACCGATGCGCCTGGGTGTTGATTCGCTGCAGGGTCGAGACCAGAACCGGGCCGCCGCTGGTCGGAACCGGCTTTTCGGTCGCGGTGCAGGCTGCCGCCGACAGGCCGGCGGCGACGACCGCCGCGAGGCGGGGCACGACCGGCTTGCGGCGCGAAGGCGATGCGGGAGACATGGTTCGCTTCCATCCATTGGCTGATGCGGAGACCGGCCGGCCCCCGAAGATGAGAATGTCACTACCGGGCGGAGGTTGCGCGGACCTGTCCCGGCGGAGACCGTCGGCCACCGGGCGAAACCCTACTGGCGGCGGCCGACCTGCCGGCGGATCGCCGCCAGGATTTCCTTCTGCAGCGCCTTGTTGGCGGTGACGGTCCAGTGGTCGTCGCCGGCTCCGGCGATGTCCTTGCGCTTCGACATGTCGATGTTGGTGATGCGCGTGCCGAGCTTCGGCGAGGTCAGCGCGACCCCGAGATTGTTCCCGGCGAAATGATAGTTCACGTAGCGGCGGACGTTGGCCGTCAGCGGCCCGTTCACGGTCGGGTCGATCGTGATGACCAGGTCGACCGGAATGCCGTCGGCCGCGAGCAGCGACGACACCGACAAGGCGGCATTGGCGCCGAAGGAGTGCCCGACGATCACGACCGGGTTCGGACGCTTGCCCGCTTTGTTGGCATCGGCCAGAAGCTGCGCCCGCACCGCGCTGCCCGACAAATGTCCGTGGACGACCGACTTGACGCCTGCCTTCGCCAGCTGGGCGGACATGTCGTCGAGACCGGTCGAGAACACGTTCAGGAAGCCCCGGATGAAGTAGACGTGGGTGACGGGATCGGCCTTCGCCTTCGGCGCGATCGTCGTCTGCGCGCCTGCGGGAAGCGCAGCGAAGAATGCCAGTGCAAACGCCAGGACCCGGCCTGCGCGTGCAAGGGCAGCTCGTGTCATGCGGCGATCCCCAGCACGCTCTCGAAGATCGGCCGCCCGTCGGCGCCCCCATGCGCGGCCTCGATGAGGTTCTCCGGATGCGGCATCAGTCCGAGCACGTTGCCTTCGCGCGACACGATGCCGGCGATGTCGTTGATCGATCCATTGGGGTTCGTGCCCTCGGCATAGCGGAAGGCGACCTGGCCCTCGCCCTCGATGCGCGCCAGCGTCTCGGCGTCGGCGAAGTAATTGCCGTCGTGATGGGCGACGGGGCAGCGGATGATCTGGCCCTGCCGGTAGTTGCGGGTGAACGCGGTCCCTGCATTCGCCACCTCGAGCTTCACCTCGCGGCAGACGAACTTCAGCGACGTGTTGCGCATCAGCGCGCCCGGCAGCAGCCCGGCCTCGAGCAGGATCTGGAAACCGTTGCAGACGCCGAGGACCTTCACCCCCTGGCGCGCCTTCTCGGCCACCGCGCGCATCACCGGCATCCGGGCCGCGATGGCACCGCAGCGCAGGTAGTCGCCATAGGAGAAGCCGCCGGGGATGACGATGAGGTCGACGTCGGGGATCTCCGTCTCGGTCTGCCAGACGGTGCGCGGCGCCGTCCCCGAAATCTTGGTCAGCGCCGCGATCATGTCGCGGTCGCGGTTGAGGCCGGGAAGCAGGACGACGGCGGATTTCATGTGCGAAGGATCCTGGAACGCGTGCGGCGGGTGGTCAGGGCCGGATCGGCCGCTGCGGCTCGGCGAATTCGCGCAGATCGAGCCGGCGCTCGATGCGGTCGAACCGCTCGTCGTGGCGGGCGAGAATGCCGTAGATGTTGTGGATGTCGGTCTGGATACCGATGAGGTGTCCGCGAACGACGTTGAGTTCGGTCTTGATCTCGGAGAAGTCCCGGCGCATTTCGGTGAACCCATGGTTCATCCGCTTCAGCAGCTCGTACATCAACTCGTTCGTCGCTTCGGCCATCCGGCCCTCCGCAACCTCAGGTCATGGCGATACTATAGTTCTCGATGACGGTGTTCGCCAGAAGCTTTTCACACATCGCCTTCAGGTCTGCCTCCGCCTTTACCCGATCGGAACTCTGGATCTCGACGTCGAAGACCTTGCCCTGGCGCACGGAGCCGACGCCTTCGAAGCCGAGGGCGCCGAGCGCGCCTTCGATCGCCTTGCCCTGCGGGTCGAGGACGCCGTTCTTCAGCGTCACGGTGATTCGCGCCCTGATCACGAGGCGGTACTCCTGTTCGATGAAACCGGTGCGGCGGCCGTCAGTGCGGCCGGCCGCGACCCTTGCCGTTGCCGGAGGTGACGAGGACGGGACCGCTCGGCTTCGGCGGCTCGTTCTCGTTCATGATCCCCAGCCGGCGCGCGACCTCCTGGTAGGCCTCGACGAGCCCGCCCATGTCGCGGCGGAAGCGGTCCTTGTCGAGCTTGTCGTTGGTGGCGATATCCCACAGCCGGCAGGAGTCCGGCGAGATCTCGTCGGCCACGACCACGCGCATCATGTCGCCTTCGTAGAGGCGGCCGCACTCCATCTTGAAGTCGACGAGCTGGATGCCGACGCCGAGGAAGAGGCCGGAGAGGAAGTCGTTGACGCGGATGGCGAGCGCCATGATGTCGTCGATTTCCTGCGGCGAGGCCCAGCCGAAGGCCGTGATGTGCTCTTCCGACACCATCGGGTCGTCCAGCGCGTCCGCCTTGTAGTAGAATTCGATGATCGAGCGCGGCAGCACGGTGCCTTCCTCGAGACCGAGCCGCTTGGCCAGGGATCCGGCGGCGATATTGCGCACCACCACCTCGAGCGGGATGATCTCGACTTCCTTGATCAGCTGCTCGCGCATGTTGAGCCGGCGGATGAAGTGAGTCGGGATGCCGATCCGGTTCAGGTGCGTGAAGATGTGCTCCGAGATGCGGTTGTTGATGACGCCCTTGCCATCGATCACCTCGTGCTTCTTCTTGTTGAAGGCGGTGGCGTCGTCCTTGAAGAACTGCACGAGCGTGCCGGGTTCCGGCCCCTCGTACAGGATCTTGGCCTTCCCTTCGTATATGCGGCGGCGGCGGTTCATCTGGTTTGGAGGTCCTTGCGAACGGAGGGGACCGGGTCGGTGTCGACGGCAGCGGCCGGGTATGGTGTTTCTGCCGCGGTCTGTATCGCAACTGCGCCATCTTCTCAACGTGCAATCGCCGCGCCCGCGGCGCTTTGCGCCGATCGCGGCGCGACAGTTTGTGCACCGCGTTCGATGCGGCCCTGATTCCCTTTGATTTCACTGCGGAGCCACCATATTGAACCACCGGGATCATCCTTTTCCGGAGGCGACGCCATGACCAACATGAACGACCGCAGGGACGCGTTCGAGAGCAAGTTCGCGCATGACGAGGAACTGAAGTTCAAGGCGACGGCGCGGCGCAACAAGCTGCTCGGTCTGTGGGCCGCAGAGAAGCTCGGCAAGACGGGCGACGCGGCCGATGCCTATGCCAGGGAGGTCATCGCGTCCGATTTCGAGGAAGCCGGCGACAACGACGTGTTCCGCAAGGTCCGCAAGGATTTCGATGCCGCCGGCGTCGAGCAGTCCGACCACCAGATTCGCCGCACCATGGACGAACTCCTCGTGGTCGCCGCCGAACAGCTGAGCAAGGCCTGACGTCGCATGGGGAGGCGGGCGAGTGCCGCAGCCGGCCTCGCCCGATACGGAACGTTGAAGGGCGCACGCGCCGGTCGGGGAGAAGACGACATGACCACGCTTATCTCGCGGCTCGCCGCCGGCGAAACCCTGTTTACGGCGTGGTCGAGCATCCCCGACGCCCTGACGGTCGAGATCATGGCCGGCCAGGGCTACGATGCGGTGACGCTCGACATGCAGCATGGCGGGCATCACGAGGACAGCGTGCTCCGGTCGATCCCGGGCATCCTCCGGTCGGGCGCACATCCGGTCGTGCGCATCCCGGTCGGGCGTTTCGACATGGCGAGCCGCGCGCTTGACTTCGGAGCCGAGGCCGTCATCGCGCCGATGATCAATTCCGTCGCCGACGCCCGCGCCTTCGGTGCGGCGATGAAGTATCCGCCGCTCGGCGAGCGGTCATGGGGGCCGACCTTCGCGCTGCCGCGCAGCGGCAACCGCGACAGCCAGGACTGGCTCCTCAATTCCAATGCCCGCACGCTCGCCTTCGCCATGGTCGAGACGCGGGCGGCGCTCGATGCCCTCGACGGCATTCTCGAAGCGCCGGGCGTCGACGGCATCTTCGTCGGACCGGCCGATTTCTCCATCGCCTGGACCGGGGGCACTGCGGTCGATCCGGTCCGCGAGGACATGATGGAGGTCATCGCCGACATCGCCGGCCGCACGCTGGCGGCCGGGAAGGTCGGCGGCATCTATCTCACCAACGTCGCCATGGCCGGCCGCTTCGCCGCCATGGGATACCGCTTCCAGGCGGTGTCGTCCGAGATCCGGGCCATCGCGGCCGGATCCGCGGCGCTCCTCGGCGAGGCGCGCGGAAGCCTGACGTAACGCCCGGCGACCCCGTCAGAACACGGCTTCCGCGAGCAGCTTCGCCGACAGGGCGGCCAGGATCGCCAGGATCACGCGGTCCAGGACCTGCGGCGACACCCGCGCCGCGAGTGCCGCACCGAGCGGCATGGCGAGCGACACCGGCACGAGCGCGAACAGGCTGTAGAAGATCTCGTTCTCGCGGATGAGACCGTTGGTCGAGGCAATCGCGAGCTGAACCACGGAAAAGGCCACGAACAGCGCCGAGATCGTCGCGATGAAGGTCTCGCGCGGCAGCCGGAGCGCGTTGAGGAAGGTGATGCTCACCGGTGCCGACAGGCCGGCCCCGCCCTGGAGCATGCCGGCCAGCAGTCCCGCCGGCGCCGACAGCCAGTGCGCCGGTCCCATCGGAAGGATCCAGTGCGGCCGCGCCAGACGCAGGACGACGTAGAGCATGACGGCGACCGCCACGCAAAAGGACAGGACATCCGGGTCCAGGGCCTTCAGCGCCATCGTCCCCAGCCCCGCGCCGGCGAAGCCGCCGGCCAGCAGCGGCAGCATGAAGCGCCAGCCGAGCACGTGCGCGCGAAAGCGCACCGCCTGCCACAGGTTGGTCAGCAGGTTGGGCATGAGCATCACGATGACGGCGAAGCGCACGTCGAAGAAGGCGGCGAGCGCCGGAACCGCCAGGATGGGAGCGCCCGCACCGGTCGCGCCCTTCAGGAGGCCGCCGCCGGCCAGGCAGATCACGATGACGGCGATCTCGGCTGCGAAAGTCGCGCTCATGCCGTCGGCAGCCCGTCGGCGGCGATGGAGAGCATGAGATGCTGGATCAGCATGATGGTCTTGGCATCGATGATCCGGCCGTCCGAGACCGCGGCGAAGGCGTCGCGCAGCGACAGTTCCACGACCTCGATGTCCTCGCCTTCGCTCGCCGCGCCGCCACCTGCCGATATGCGGTCGGCGGGTGAATAGCGCGCCGTGAAGCACCACAGCCTTTCGCTGACGCTGCCCGGGCTCATGTAGGGGGAGAATGCCAGCGAGACGCGATCCAGCCGGTAGCCGAGTTCCTCTTCGGCCTCCTTTCGGATGCAGGTCACGGGGTCGTCCTCCTCGAGGAGACCCGCGCAGACCTCGAGCAGGGGGTGCGTGTGTCCTGTGAGGAAAGCCGGCAGCCGGAACTGCCGGACGAGAAGAACAGTGCCGCGGGCGGGATCATGGGGCAGGATCGCGGCGCCGTGGCCGCGGTCGTAGACTTCCCGGGTCTGCCGCTCCCACGCGCCATCGCGACGCCGGTAGTCGAAGACGTGCTTCGTCAGAACGCCCCAGTTGTCCGACAGCAATTCCTCGCCGACGAGGCGGACAGAATCGTTCACGCTTGCGCTCCCATTCGGTTCGCGCAGAGCAGTAGTCGGCCGGCCGGCCCCCTGCAATGGTGCAGCGGCCGCTGCCGCCGGGCCAGCGGCGCCCGGGGTACCGAGCCGAAGTCGTCAGGCGGCCTTGCTGGCCCTGGCGCTGGCGACCTCCTCCGCCTGCCGTCCCGTGAGTTCGGCCATATGGTCGAACGTCGCCCGGTAGGTCGCGACGCCGGCCGTTGCCGACCGCAGTTCGACGATCAGATCGCCGATCTCGGCCTGCGGCATCATCGCTTCCACCACGTCCCAGCCATCCCAGCCGGGGCGGGCGTCGAAGCCGAGAATCTGGCCGCGCCGCTGCGGCAGGATGGCGGTGACGCGGGCCGTGGCCTCGGACGGGGTGAAGACCTCGATGCGCATGACCGGTTCGAGAATCACCGGGGAGCAGGAGGAGATCGCCTCTCGCATGGCGAGCCGCGCCGCCATCTGGAACGCCATGTCGGAGGAATCGACCGCGTGGAAGGAGCCGTCGGAGAGGTTCACGGCAAGATCCACGAGGGGAAAGCCGAAGGACCCGGACCTGAGGAATTCGCGGACGCCGGCCTCGACCGACGGGATGTACTGCTTGGGCACGACACCGCCCGCAATGGTGTCGGTGAACTCGAAGCCCGCGCCGCGGGGCAGGGGCCGGATCTCGAGCACGACGTCGCCGAACTGTCCGTGGCCGCCCGACTGCTTCCTGTAACGCCCGCGCTGGGTGGCCGCCTTCCGGATCGTCTCGGCATAGGGGACACCGGGCCGTCCGGTCTCGGCGACGATCTGGTACTTGCTGTCGAGCCGCTCGACCGTGACGCGCAGGTGCATCTCGCCATGGCCGGAGATCACCGTCTCGCCGGTGTCCCTGTGGTCGATGGAGAGCGACGGATCCTCCTCCGCGATCCTGTGGAGGGCGACCGACATCTTCACCTCGTCCTTGCGGTCCTTCGGACGCAGCGCCAGCGCATAGACCGGCTCGGGAGCCGGTTGCGGCCGCAGGGCCCCCGGAGGGAGCGACTTGCCGGCAGCCGCCGTGTCGCCGGTCCGCAGATCGTCGAGCTTTCCCAGCGCCACGGTCGCTCCTTCCTCGGCCGACGCCATCTTGGCCTGGTCGCGACCGAGCAGTCGGTAGAGGCCCGAGATGCGTCCGGTTCGTCCGCCGGAGGCGGTGACGTCGGCACCGTCGGCGACCGCGCCCGCAAGCAGGCGCACCACCGAAAGCTTGCCGCCATGCGGCGTATGGATGGTCTTCATGACCTGGAGGAGGGAGCCTTCGCTTCCGAGACCGAGGCGGCTTCGGGTCTCCGACACGTCCGGCGCGTCGTGCCGGATCGCCTTGAGCAGGCGAAGGATGCCGTTGCCGTGCTCGGCCGAGCCGATCAGCACCGGCACGACGGCGCCCCCGCGCAGGTCGGCGGCGAGGTCGTCGAAGATCTCGGCGCGCGGCGGGTCGATCTCCTCGAGGAGCTGTTCCATCAGCACGTCGTCGTGGTCGGCGAGCCGCTCCAGCATCGAGAAGCGGGCTTCGACCTCGCGCGCCCGGTCGTCGTCCGGGATGGGGGCGATCTCGCTCTCGGCATGCTCGCGCCAGACGTAGGCCCGTTCCAGCGCGAGATCGATGGCGCCCACGACGATCCCGTTCTTCCGGATCGGGATCTGGCGCAAGAGCAGCGGCGCGCTGCTGGCGGGCTGCAGCATCTTCAGCGTGTCCCTGACGCCCTCCGCCGACTTGTCCACCTTGTTGAGGAAGAGCATGCGCGGGAGGCCCGCCTCGTCGAGCCTGCGCATGATGAGCTGCAGCGCCGGTATCTTCTTCGGGTCCGGCTCGGCGACGACGATGGCAAGGTCGCAGGCCGCCAGCACCGGATCCGCTTCGTGCGCGAACTCGATCGAGCCCGGGCAGTCCACGAACGTCATGCTCTCGCCCATGAACTCGGTGGTGGCGAAGGTCGCCTCGACGCTCATCTGGTGCGCGCGCGCTTCCGGCGAGGCGTCACCGACCGTGCTTCCGGACGTGACCGTGGCCTGGCGCTGGATGGCTCCCGTCCGGGCGAGCAATGCTTCAAGAAGCGTCGTCTTGCCGCTGGCGAAGGGACCGACGATGGCGATGCATTTCGGTCCCGTACGTCTTCCTCCGGCGCGATTTCCCATGGTGAACGGCCTCCTCCTCACACTTTTTTGTGAGCGGCGGCCGGCCTCCCGGCCGTCGCGCGCCGGGCCGTATTGCCCGGCTGGACGGCATCGTCCCACGGCTCCTGCCCGGTGGCAAGGCGATTTGGCCCGTATCGGCGCCACGGCGGCAGGGATCGGTTGGACGGTCAGCGCGCGCTTCGGCCTCTCCCGGCGGCCACAGGCTTTATGAAAACTTAACCTCGGCGCCTCATTTGATTATAGTGGGCCGCAAGGGCTTGCTGTCACGTGCCGACCGCGTCGGCAGCGGCCGACACCGGGCGGGCCGGCATCCGAAGAGGCCGCAGGGCGGCGGAAACGATGGACATTCGATGACCCCTACTTCCCGCATGACGATCGTCCCGGCGCTCATCCTCGGCAGCCTGATCGGCGCCGCGCCCCCGGCCCATGCCGAGAACCTGTTCAAGATGCTGTTCGGTGGCGGCATCCAGCAGCGCGAGGCGCGCGAGCGGCGCGCCGAAGAGCAGCGTCCGCAGGCGGCTCCGGCTCCGGCACCGGTCGCCAGGATCTCGGCCCCGAGCTATCGCACCTACAAGGCGGACCGTCTCGTCCCCGTGTCGTTCAAGGCCCTGCTCGAGGCGCCACGGACCGTCTCGTTCGAGCCGTCGCTCGACGGCGCCTCGTTCGCCGAGGCCCTAGCGGGTCTGGACGGATACGAGCTTGCCGCGGAAAAGCCGGTGGCCCGGGCGATCGAAGCCCACTATCTCGCCCACGATGACTTCATCTGGGTCAGCGGCACCAGCGTCAACACGCGTGCGGTCGAGGCGATGCGCGTGCTCGGGGAAGCGGGAAGCTATGGTCTCGATCCCGCCGACTATGCGGTCAGGCCGCCGTCGCCGGGCTTCGACATGACCGACATGCCGGCTCGTCACCGCGACCTCATCCGCTTCGAGATGGCGCTCTCGGCGCGGGTCCTGCGCTATGTCCGGGACGCCTTCGGCGGCAGGATCGACCCGAACCGCATCTCCGGCTACTATGACTTTCCCGAGAAGCCGCTCGATCTCGAGGCGGTCCTCGCCACGCTCTCGCGCACCCGGGACGTCCGTCCCTATCTCGAATCGCGTCATCCGCAGAACGAGCGGTACCAGGCGCTGAGGGCGGAACTGGAGGTTCTCCGGGCCAGCCGGGAGAACGACATCGTGGTCGATGCCCGGCTCTTCCTGAAACCCGGCGGCTCCAGCCCCGAATTGCCGAAGCTGCTGCAGCTGTTCGCCCGGGAGACCGACGATGCGTTCCGTGCCGAGCACGGCGCTGTCCTCGCGGCGAATGCGGCGACGGAAGCCTACGGCCCTGAACTCGTCGCGGTCGTGAAGGCGGCGCAGGCCTTCAAGGGACTGTCGGCCGACGGCATCGTCGGTCCCCGCACGGTCGCCGCCTTCGCCGGCGTCTCGAAGGCCGACCGGATCGCCAAGGTGGAGATCGCGCTCGAGCAGCTGCGCTGGCATCCGTCGGATCTCGGCAGTCCGCGCGTGTTCATCAACCAGCCTGCCTATACGGCGACCTATAACGAAGGCGGCGAGGATCGGCTCTCGATGCGGGTGGTCGTCGGCAAGGTGTCGAACCAGACGAGCTTCTTCTTCGACGAGATCGAGCAGATCGACTACAATCCCTACTGGGGCGTGCCGCAGTCGATCCTGGTCAACGAGATGCTGCCGAGACTGCGCCAGGATCCGGGCTATCTCGACCGGTCGGGGTACGAGATCACCGACGCCAAGGGACGACGCATCTCCTCCTCGTCGATCAACTGGTATCAGTATGGCGGCAAGGTGCCTTACAGCGTGCGCCAGACGCCCAGCGAGGCGAATGCGCTCGGCGAACTGAAGATCCTGTTCCCCAACAAGCACGCCATCTACATGCACGACACGCCGTCGAAGAGCCTCTTCCAGCGCGACGTGCGCGCCTTCAGCCATGGCTGCGTGCGCCTGTCGGATCCGCGCGCGATGGCGGCCGCCGTGCTGGGCAAGCCCGTGGAGCACGTGGCCGACAAGATCCGGCAGGGCCATTCGACCGAGAAGGTGACGCGGAAGATTCCGGTCTATGTCGCCTATTTCACGGCCTGGCCCGACCAGAGCGGCAAGGTCGAGTATTTCGACGACGTCTACGATCGCGATTCGCGCCTCCTGAAGGCGCTGGAAGCGACGGCAGAGGTGCGCGCGCCGACCAGCTGAACCGGAGCGGACGCGAAACGCGCGCCGTCCATGCGCGGCCGGAAGGCTGCCGGCGTGCCCTTCAGCCCGCGGCCGTCATCCGGTCCGTCAGCTGGGCCGCGAAGGCCGCGAGGTCCAGCTGCTTGCGCAGCGTCGCCTGGCAGTCGATGAAGCGGAACGCGACGTTGTTGACCACCATCATCCTGTCGGCCTCGCGCACGCCGTCGTCGATCGGCGCGTGGTCGAGGATGGTCAGTGCCGTGGCGATGGAGATGGCGTCCGGCTTCAGGGGCGGCTTCTCCATGTAGACGGCGAGCCGCGCGTCGAAGGCGCCGACGACGTCGCCCCAGCCCTTCGTCTTTCTGTGTTCGGGGATCTCCTCGCTGGCGAGGACTTCCCTGTAGAGGGCGGCCAGCCCGGCGGCGCGCAGCGCCGGATCGGCGGGAAGGGCAGGGCGCATCTCGGCCTCGAGGATGAGAATCAGGTCCTGCACGGCGACCGCGAAGGCCTCCCATTTGCAGATCTGCAGCGCGAAGCCGAAATCGGCGTCGGCGAACAACTTCGGTCCTGCGAGCAGCGTGCGCGCGCGCAGGTAGGAAAAGCTCGAACCCTGCGCCAGGAACGCCGCTCCCGCGCGGATCGCCTCCACGAAGGAAGGCCAGTCCGAGGTCCGGCGCCTGGGCAGTATCGATCCGATGAGGTCAAGCACGCGTTCACTCCCTTCGCCGGTGCGTCGCGGTCCGACGAACGGCTTAGCCTTTAGGATTAAGGCATCCATTCACATTTGACTAAACAGGTCCTCTGCGCAACTATCCGTTCGGAGCATTTCCTCGACACATATCCGCAGGCAAGCTTGCGAAGGCCTGCCGTTTCACGGCCGGCCTTGCGAGGAGGCTGTTCCCGATGGTGTTCGTTCCGACGGCGCCAGTATTACGGATCTCGGTTTGCTTTTTTGGGAGGGAAGGAAGTGTCCGACAAGCTGCCACGTGAAGTGGCGGAAGCGCACTGGGGCAAGACGCGCAATCTCATGATTGTCACTCTCGTCATCTGGGCGATCTTCAGCTTCTTCATCCACATGTTCGTGACGGCGCTGAACGGCGTCGTCATCCTGGGATTCCCGCTCGGCTACTACATGGCCGCGCAGGGCTCGCTCATCATCTTCGTCGTCCTGATCTTCTGGTTCGCCTATCGCCAGAACTCGATCGACGAGGAATTCGGCGTGGCCGAGGATTGAGGGGAGAACCACCATGGCAATGACTATGAAAGGTGACTTCACCGACAACCTCGGCAAGATCTATTCGATCTATGTCGGCGGCTTTGCCGGTTTCGTGGTCCTGATGGCGGTCCTGGACCAGCTCGGCATTCCGGACCGCTTCATCCTGTGGTCCTACATGGCGGCGACGATCGCGATCTATGCCTTCATCGGCATCATGTCGCGGACGGCGCAGGTCTCGGAGTACTACGTCGCCGGGCGTTCCGTGCCCGCCGTCTACAACGGCATGGCCACCGGCGCGGACTGGATGTCGGGCGCGAGCTTCGTCGGCATGGCCGGCACGCTCTTCGTGCTCGGCTACGACGGCCTCGCCTTCGTGCTGGGCTGGACGGGCGGCTACGTGCTCGTCGCCGTGCTTCTCGCGCCCTACCTGCGCAAGTTCGGCGCCTATACGGTGCCCGACTTCCTCGGCACCCGCTACGGCGGCAACGCCGCGCGTCTGGTCGGCATCATCGTGCTGTTCGCCTGCTCCTTCACCTACATCACGGCGCAGCTCTA
Organism: Aquibium microcysteis; assembly: GCF_014495845.1. Taxonomy (NCBI): domain Bacteria; kingdom Pseudomonadati; phylum Pseudomonadota; class Alphaproteobacteria; order Hyphomicrobiales; family Phyllobacteriaceae; genus Aquibium; species Aquibium microcysteis. The sequence goes on along the minus strand of NZ_CP061080.1, from coordinate 1,789,581 downwards.
TGCGTCGGGCATCATCGCCTCGCAGTTCCTCGGCATCGCCTTCGAATGGGCGGTCTTCGCGGGCCTCGCGGGCATTCTCGTCTGCTCCATGCTGGGCGGCATGAAGGCCGTGACCTGGACGCAGGTGGCGCAGTACATCGTGCTGATCGTCGCCTACCTGCTACCGGCGATCTGGATGTCGACCGTCAAGTTCGGCATCCCGGTTCCGCAGCTCACCTATGGCGGCGCGCTGAGCCAGATTGCCCAGTACGAACAGGTGCTCGGCGTGGTGAAGAGCCACGTGGCGCCGTTCCAGACCTACACGCCGCGCGACTATTTCTTCCTGATCTTCTGCCTGATGGTCGGCACTGCGTCCCTGCCGCACATCCTGATGCGCTTCTTCACGACCCCCACGGTCCGCGAGGCGCGCAAGTCCGTCGGCTGGTCGCTGTTCTTCATCTTCCTGCTGTACTTCACGGCACCGGCCTACGCGGCCTTCTCGAAGATGAACCTGATGGAACTGTTCGCCTCCTCGACGGCGGGCGGCGGTCTGCTCGCCTTCAGCGAGATTCCGCAGTGGATGCTGAACTGGGGGTCCATCGCCGGGCACCAGCTGGTGACGATCTGCGGCGTCAAGGCCGAGACGGTCGCCGCCATCCAGGCTGCCTGCGAGGCCAAGGGCTTCGCGGCCGGCTTTCCCTATGCCGAACTCAAGCTCAACAACGACATGATCGTGCTTTCGACTCCGTCGATCGCCGGCATGCCGATCTGGGTCGTGGGTCTGGTGGGGGCGGGCGGCTTCGCCGCGGCGCTCTCGACGGCGGACGGCCTGCTGCTGGCCATCTCCAACGCGCTGTCGCACGACGTCTACTACAAGATGGTCGACCCCAAGGCCGACGCCAAGCGGCGCCTCCTCGTGTCGAAGATCCTGCTGGTCGTCGTCGCGCTGGCTGCGGCGTTCCTGGCGCGCACCAAGCCGTCGGACATCCTGTCGATGGTCTCCTGGGCCTTCTCGATCGCGGCGGCCGGCCTGTTCGCGCCGCTGGTGCTCGGCGTATGGTGGAAGCGTGCGACCAATCTCGGCGGCATCGCCGGCATGGCGGCGGGCTTCCTCGTCACGATGTACTACCTGATCGGCAACGTCTACGGCTTCGATCTGGTCAAGGGCACCGGCGACGAGATCTCGTGGTTCGGCGTGCAGTCGATTTCCTCGGGCATCTTCGGCGTCCCGGTCGCCTTCGTCGTGACCTATGTGGTGTCGCTGATGACGCCGGCGCCGAGTGCGGAGATGCAGGATTTCGTCGACCGTCTGCGCCTGCCCAAGGGCGGCACGATGATGGTCGCCGGACACTGACGAAACCGCTATGAACCTCGCGCAGGGCCTCCGGGCCCTGCGTTTCTTTTGAACTCACGGACAGTCCAACATGAATCAGGCGTCGGCCCTCACCGGGCTCCTCATCCTGGCGGCGACCTACCTCGCCGCGGTGGTGACCTTCATCCTCGGCGGCGCACCGCAGGCGGTCGCGATCTACCTCGGCGGCACCTATGCGCTGACCGCGCTCGCGGCGTTCCTCTTCTCGCGCGGCGTCCTCGAATTCATCGTCGGGGTCGACCGCGACATCGTCTTCTTCGTGGTGCTGCGGCGGGTGACCGATCCCCTGCTGGCGCTGACCGCGCCGATCACGCCGGGCTTCCTGATGCCCTTCGCGGTCTCGCTCTACGCGGCCTTCCTCTTCTTCTTCCTGAAGCTCTTCCTGTTCGGAGACGCCTATCTCGGCGTGCCGCCTCTGTTCATCCCGCTCTATCTGTCGGTCGTCACGCTGTTTTGAACGGCCGTCCTGCGCCGGCGACGGCACGCCATGCTAATCTGGGGACCTCGGCGGCATGACGGAGACTGCCTTTGGACAAGATCACGCGCCTGGCGCGGTTCGCAGTTCTCCGGGCGTCCGGGTTCACCGGTATCGCCATCCTGATGGTGATGATGGGAACCGCACACGACCTGGCGCTCAGCTTTCGTCTCGGCGCGGCCGGCTTTTTCGTGCTTTCCTTCGCGATGGCGACCGCCGCCCGGCTGTATCCCCGGCGCAGGCGCGTCGAGGAGACCGAGGTCTGGATCATGCTTGCGGAGGCGGAACGGCCGGCCAAGCCGGTCGCACGGATGCTCATCGTCGACGCCATGCGCCAGCAGCTTGCCCAGAAGGCCTTGTGGTGGCTCGGCACGGCCCTCGGGCTCTGGGCCGCATCGGCAATCATTGCCGCCGTCCGCGGCTGAGATCCGCCATACCACCGCATCCGCGGGAGACGGCCTGCGCACAGCCGGTTTCCCCGTCCGCGCGCCGTGCTATGGCACCTTGAGCGACGCCGCCGATATCCATAAGAAGAGGCTCAGTCGTCCCGGGGGGAGCAGTCCATGTTCAAGAAGATCCTCATCGCCAACCGCGGCGAGATCGCGTGCCGTGTCATCAAGACCGCCCGCAGGATGGGGATCGCCACCGTCGCGGTCTATTCGGATGCGGATCGCGACGCCGTCCATGTCGAAATGGCCGACGAAGCGGTGCATATCGGTCCGGCTGCAGCCGCCCAGAGCTATCTCGTCGCGGAACGCATCATCGCGGCCTGCAAGGAGACCGGCGCCGAGGCGGTGCATCCCGGCTACGGCTTCCTGTCGGAGCGCGCATCCTTCTGCGCGGCGCTGGAAAAGGAAGGCATCGTCTTCATCGGTCCGAAGCCCAGGGCCATCGAGGCGATGGGCGACAAGATCGAGTCCAAGAAGTTCGCCAATGCGGCGAAGGTCTCCACGGTTCCGGGTTACCTCGGCGTGATCGAGGACGCCGACCATGCCGTCCGGATCGCGTCCGATATCGGCTACCCCGTCATGATCAAGGCTTCGGCCGGCGGCGGCGGGAAGGGCATGCGCATCGCCTGGAACGAGGCCGAGACGCGTGAGGGCTTCCAGTCGTCGAAGAACGAGGCGAAATCCTCCTTCGGCGACGACCGCGTCTTCATCGAGAAATTCGTGGTGGATCCGCGGCACATCGAGATCCAGGTTCTGGGCGACGCGCACGGCAACGTCATCTATCTGGGCGAACGCGAATGTTCGATCCAGCGGCGCAATCAGAAGGTGGTTGAGGAAGCGCCGTCGCCCTTCCTCGATGCGGCGACGCGGCGGGCCATGGGCGAGCAGTCCGTGGCGCTCGCCAGGGCCGTCGACTACCAGAGCGCCGGCACCGTCGAGTTCATCGTCGACAAGGACCGCAATTTCTACTTCCTGGAGATGAACACGCGGCTGCAGGTCGAGCACCCGGTGACGGAACTCGTGACCGGGATCGACCTCGTCGAGCAGATGATCCGTGTTGCCGCCGGCGAGGCGCTCGCCATCCGCCAGGACGACGTAAAGCTGAACGGCTGGGCCGTCGAGAGCCGGCTCTACGCCGAGGATCCCTACCGCAACTTCCTGCCCTCGATCGGCCGCCTGTCGCGCTACCGGCCGCCGGCGGAGGGCCGGTTCGGCGATGTCGTCGTCCGCAACGACACGGGCGTCACCGAGGGCGCCGAAATCTCGATGTACTACGATCCGATGATCGCCAAGCTCTGCACCTGGGCGCCTACCCGGCTGGTGGCGATCGACGCCATGTCGGACGCGCTCGACAGTTTCGTGGTGGACGGGATCGAGCACAACATTCCCTTCCTTGCGGCGCTGATGCAGCATCCGCGCTGGCGCGAGGGCAGGCTGTCGACGGCCTTCATCGCGGAGGAGTATCCGGAGGGGTTCGCCCCGGTCGTGCCGTCGGGCGAGGACAAGCAGGTGCTGGCAGCAATCGCGCTCGCCGTGGAACTGCTGCGCAGGGACCGCCTGGACCGTCTGCCCGGGCGGCTGGCGCCGCATTCGGGCGTGCTGAAGCCGGACTGGGTGGTGCGGATCGGCGACGACTACCTCCCGATGACGGTGACGGCCGGCATGATCTCGATTCCGCTGGAGATGGACGTCGCGGTCGGCGGGGCCGAGCCGATCACGGTCGCGTCCGACTGGCGGCCCGGCGAGCCGGTCTGGAAGGGCACGATCGGCGGGCGCGCGGTCTCTGCGCAGCTCCGGCCTGTGCCCAATGCGCTGCGGATCGCGTGGAAGGGCATGTCCGTGACGGCCCGCGCGATGCTGCCCGATACGGCGGCGCTCGACCGGCTGATGCCGGTGAAGCTGCCGCCGGACACGTCGAAGCTTCTCCTGTGCCCCATGCCGGGCATGGTGGTCTCCATCGCGGTGACGGAGGGGCAGGAGGTCAAGGCGGGCGAGACGCTCGCCGTCGTCGAGGCCATGAAGATGGAGAACGTGCTGCGCGCCGACCGCGACCTCACGGTCTCCAGGATCAATGCCAAACCCGGCGAGAGCCTCGCGGTCGATGCGGTGATCATGGAGTTTGCCTGAACGCGGCATGCTGCTGCCGGGTGGTCGCTCCGCCGGGTGGCGGCTTCACCGCGGACAGGCCGGCCGCACCTCCTTCCGGAACGACAAACCCCGGGCTTCTGCCCGGGGTTTTTCGTTCTGCGGGCGGCCGTGGCCGCCGTCCGTGATCGGCATGATCGAACGCCGGCATGCGCCGGCACGCAGCAGACCTTCCCGGTGTCCGACGTCAGGGAGATCCGCGTCGCGGTCCGGTCGCGGCCGTCGCGGGCTCCGTCCCTGCCGCAGACAGGGCGGCAGCGCTTTTCGCGCGGCATGAAAAAACCCCGGGTCCTGCCCGGGGTCTTCTGTTCTCGCGAGCGGCCGCGACCGCCGGTCGTCAAAGATCAGCGAAGGCGACCGCTGGCATGGGCCAGCATGGTGTAGACCTTGCCGGTGTCCGACGTCAGGTAGGTCTGCGTCACCGTCTGGTCGCGGTCGTTGCGGGCCACGTCCTGAAGCAGCTTCTCGAAATCCTCGCAGTAGCGGTCCACCGCCGTCCGGAAGTCTGCGTCTGACTGATACTTCCGGCGGATTTCGTCGAAGGTCTGCTGACCTTTCAGCGTATACAGCCGGCGGCTGAAGACGTTGCGCTCGCCGCGGCGGTATCGCTGCCACAGTTCGACCGAAGCCTCGTGGTCGATGGCCCGCGCGATGTCGCCCGACAGCGTGTTCAGCGATTCCACCACGCTGGACTGCGGCCGGCGGGGCTGTGCGGGGGCTGCCGGCGTGGCCGGTGCGGCCTGCGAAGCGGCGGGAGCCTCGTCCTGCGAGGCCCTGCGCAGCAGGTTCTGGACCCAGCCGTCCTGCTGCCCCGCATCGCGTGCGGCAGGCGCCGGGGCGGCGGCGGGCTCCACCGTACCGCGCAGCGCAGGTGCAGCCGCGGGCTGCGGCTCGGGAGCGCGGGCCTGCGGCTCCGCCGCCTGACGCACGGGCTGTTGCGGCTGCGGCTGCGGCTGCGGTGCCGCGGCACGGGCGGGCTGCGGGGCCACGGCGGCCGGCTGCGGGGCAGGGGCTGCAGGTCGCGGAGCCGGCGTGGCGTCGTACATCCGCCCGGACTTGGCGACGATGTCGGCGAGTTCCTTCAGCGCCGCGATCTGCTCGCCGACCGCCCGGCGGATGGCTCCCGTCGATTCGCGCGCCTCTTCCGGCAGCTGCAGGACGCCGCGCTTCAGTTCGGTGCGCGTGTCCTCCAGTTCGCTGCGGATGGCGCCAGCAGTCCGGCGGATCTCCTCGGTGGCGCCCGCGAACCGGTCCGTCGCCGCTTCGATGACGTCGGTGATGGCGTCGCGAATCTGCTGCGTCGACGCCATGGTGCGGCCCTCGACCTTCTCCATCGCCTTGCTGACGATGCCTTCGAAGGAGCGCATCATGCGCTCGATGTCCTCGGACTTCTTGACGAGGCCGACCGAGAGCTGCTCCAGCGCCTGCTGTCTCTCCTCCATCGTGGTGGAGAGGCTGGACTGCGCCGAGCCGAGCATGTCGCGCGCCTGGGCCAGCAGGCGGCCATGCTCGTCGAAGCGACTGGCGATGGCCGCCACCTCGCGGAGCGTCTGCGAGGAGATCTCCGTCAGGCGGTTGGCATTGGTGTCGATCATCCGGGCCGAACTGCTGAAGGTTTCCGACGCCTTCTCGGCCGAGGCGCTGAAGCTGCGCGTGGTGTCGACGAGGCGGCCGTCGATCGCGCCGAGGTTTCTTTCGGCGAGCCCCACAAGCTCTCCCAGCTGGACGTTCGAACGGGTCAGCCGGTCGAGCAGCTCGTTGACGTTGCCCGACAGGGAGACGCGCGCGCCCTCCATCGCCGCAAGCGTCTCCGCGGTGCGGGACGCCAGGGCGTTGACCAGCGCCGCATTCTCGGCGCGCAGCGTGTCGGTGGCCTTCTGCGTGGCGGCCTCGAGGCCCTTCTGCAGATCGCCGCCGCTCTCGACGAACTTCTCGATGAGCGGGCGTCCCTTCTCGTCGATGACGCGGCCGATGTCGGAAGCACGGCTGGCCAGCATCTCGTTGAACTCGCGGGTGCGGCCGTCGAGGGTCGCTGCCGCTTCCGAGGTGCTCTGCTCGATGTGCTGGTTCACGGCCGAGAAGGTCTCGGCGATGACGTTGGCGCGCGAGACGAGCTGCGTCTCGGTCCGGGCGACCTGCTCCACGAGCGCCTGGCCCATCCGTTCGGAGCTCGCCGCCAGCATGCCCTCGACATTCGCGACCTGCTCGTTGATGCGGCCGGCGACCACTTCGGCGCTCGCCTCGAGGCGTGCCTCGACGTTGGACATAGAGGCCTCGATCTGGGCTGCGCGCTCGCGCAGCTCCTCGGCACTGAGCTGTGCCCGGGCGGCGATGCGGCGATCGGCATCCGCGAAGATGTCGGCCACGGCTCCGGCACGCTGGGCGAGCGAGTCCACCGTCGTTTCCGCACGCTGAACCACGAGGCGGCTGGATTCGTCGAAGATGCCCGCGAGCGCACTCGCCCGTTCGGTGAGCGAGTCGACCGACGCTTCCACCCGCTGGATCACGGCCCTGCCGGATTCGTCGAAGACCCCCGCCAGCGCGTTCGCGCGCTCGGTGAGCGCCTCGGCGGATGTTTCGGCCCGCTGGAGCACGACGCGGCTCGACTCGTCGAAGACGCCGGCGATGGCGGCGGCACGCTCGGTGAGCGCTTCCGCCGTGCTCTGCGCCCGCTGGACGAGGACGCGGCTTGATTCGTCGAAGATGCCGGAAATCGCGCTGGCGCGTTCCGTCAGCGCCTCGGTCGTGGTCTCCGCCCGCTGGACGAGGACGCGGCTTGATTCGTCGAAGATGCCGGAAATCGCGCCGGCGCGTTCGGTCAGCGCCTCGACGGTGGTCTCCGCACGCTGGACGACGACGCGGCTCGACTCGTCGAAGATGCCGGCGATCGCGCTCGCCCTTTCGGTCAGCGCTTCGACGGTGCTCTCGGCCTTCTGCATCACGATGCGGCTGGATTCGTCGAAGATGTCGGCCACCGCACCGGCCCGCTCGGTGAGGGCGTCGACCGTGGTCTGCGCCCGCTGGAACAGCACGCGGCTGGAATCGTCGAAGATGCCCGTGACGGCTTTGGTGCGGTCGATCAGGTTCGTGGCGGTCTGGTCGATCCGGGCAGAGAGATCCTCCTCGGCCTGTGCATAGGCCTCGATGATCTCCTTGGAGCGGTCGATCAGCGTGCCCGTCGTGCGGTCGGCCCGCTTGACCAGGCTGTCCTCGACTTCGGAGAAGGCATAGACGACTTCCTTCGCCTTGTCGGACAGGGCGGCCGACGTCTCGCCGACCCGCGCCATCAGACGCTCCTCGGCCTCGTCGAACACGCCGACGATGTCGCGCGAGCGGGCGGCGATCGTGCCGGCGCTCTCCTCGGCGCGCGAGAACATCCGGCTCTCGGCTTCCTCGAAGGCCACGGCGATGGTGGCGGAGCGTTCGGTGAGGCGCGCGGCCGTCTCGTCGGCGCGCTCGATCATGCGCCGTTCGGCCTGCTCGTAGGCCCCGGCGATGCCCTTGGAATGTTCGAGCAGCGACTGCGTGGTCTCCTCGGCGCGCGCATAGATGCGGCGTTCGGCGTCGTCGAAGGCGTTCGCGATGCCCTGCGAACGTTCCTCCAGCGTGCGCGCCGTGCTCTCGGCACGGGCGAGCAGGCGATGATCGGCCTCCTCGAAGCTGCGCGCGATCTCCTCGGCGCGGGTGGTGAGCACGATCGCGGTCTGGCCGGCCCGATCGGCGAGCCGGCGGTCGGCTTCGTCGAACACGCCCGACAGTTCCGTCGCACGCTGCGTCAGGTTCTCGCCGGTCAGGTTGACGCGCTCGGCCAGACGGCGTTCGGCCTCGTCGAAGGTCGAGGCGAAGTCGGTCGCCCGCTCGGCCAGGACGTTGGAGGTGAGGTCGATCCGGTTCGCGAACTGCTGGTCGGCCTCGGAGAAGATGCGCCCGGCCTCGTCGGTGAGCCTGGAGGTGACCTCGGCCATCTTGTCGCGCAGCGACCCCGCGACCACGATCGCGCTGTTCTCGATCGCGCTGCGCACGTTCTCGATGCCCGCGTTGAGCGCCCGCTGCATGGTTTCGGTGCGCTCCTCGATGACGCCGGTCTGCCTGCGGAACGCCTCGTCGATACGCTCGACGTCGCTCGACAGGGCGTCGGTGAGTTCGCTGCGGCTCGATGCCAGGAGGCCCAGATGAGCCTGCAGGGCCGCGTCGATCGCCGCGCGCGTTTCGCCGAGCTTCAGCATGTCCTGCTCGAGCGCGCGCGTCATGATGTTGCGCGCTTCGGCGAGCTTGCTCACCTGTGCGGTCACGGAGCCGTCGATGGCCTCGCTCGCACCGGAGATCTGGGCGAGGTCCGCACCCAGCGCCGCCGTCAGTTCCTGCCTGCGGTTGGCGAAGGTCTCGATGTGTTCGCGCACGACCGAATCGATCATCGCGCGGGTGTCGGCGAGCTTGGACAGGTCCTCGTCCAGGGCGCTGGTCAGGATGCCGCGGCTGTCGGCGAGGCGGCCGATCTGCTCCGCCACGGCGCGGTCCAGCAGATCCCTGGTCTCGCCCAGGCGGTTGAGATCGGCCTCCATGGCGCGGGTGAGTTCGTCGCGTCCCTGCGAAATTCGCGCGAGCTGGTCCGACACGATGGTTTCGATCCCGGAGCGGGCGTCATGGATCTGCCGCAGATCGGTGTCGAGCGCCTGGGACAGCGTCGACCGCCCTTCCGCGAGCTTCGCCACGTGACCGGCGACCACGTCGTCGATCTCGGTGCGGGCGCCGGCGAGCCTGCCCAGGTCCTCGTCGAGCGCCTTCTTGAAGAGCTTGCGCCCCTCGGCGAGCTTGCCGATGTGGCCGATGACCAGCCCGTCAAGTTCGGAGCGTGCCTGCTCCAGCCGTTCCATGTCCTCGCTCAGGGCGCCCTTGAGCATGCCGCGGCCCTCGGCGATCTTGTCGACGTGCTGCGACAGCGCGGCGGAGATATTGGCGAGGTCGCCTTCGAGCGCCTGGGTCAGCAGGCTGCGGTTCTCCGTGAGCTTGCCGATCTGGCGGTCCACCGAACCCTCGATCTCGGCGATGCTGCCGGTAATCGATTCGTTCAGCGTGGAACGGGCATCGGCCATGCGGTCGAGATGCTGCGCGATGGCGCCGGCCACCTGAGACAGGTCGCTCTGCAGCGCGTCGGCCAGGGTGATGCGGCCTTCGGAGATCTTCTCGATCTGCCGCGCCACGACTTCCTCGATTGTGACGATGTCTTCCTTGACGGAGGCCGAGAGGCTCGTGCGCCCGTCCGCCATCCGGTCGAGATGGTCGGCGACGGACTGGGCGACTTCCGCCAGCTCGTTCTTCAGCGCCTGCGTGAGCGATCCGCGGCTCGCCGCGAGGCGCTCCAGATGTGCGGCGGCGGCGGCGTCGATCTCGGCGCGGGTCTCACCGAGGCGGCGGAGATCCTCCTGGTAGGCTGCATTCAGCGTGGTGCGGCCTTCGTCGAGCTTGGCGATCTGGTTGGCGACGAACTCGCCCACCGTCGCAAGGTCCTTCTCGAGCGCGGTGGTCAGCGTCGACCGCCCGTCGGCCAGCTTGCCGACGTGGTTGGCGATGACCTCGTCGATCTCCGATCGCGTCTGGGCCAGGTGACCGAGATCCTCCTCGAGCGCCTTGCGGAAGAGCTTGCGGCCTTCGGCGAGCTTGCCGATGTGGCCGACGACGGAGTCGTCGATCTCGCCGCGCGCGGTCTGGAGGTTCTGCAGGTCGGCGTTGAGCGCCGAGGTGAGGGCGCTGCGGCCCTCCACGAGCTTGTTGAGGCTTGCCGAGAAGGCTTCCTCGACGTTGGCGATCTCGCCCTGCATCGCCTTGACGACGTTGCCGCGGCCCTGCGACAGCCGGTCGAGGCTGGAGGCCACCAGCGTGTCGATGCCGGCCATTTCGCGCTCCAGAGAACGCGAGAACGCCTCGCGGCTGACGGAGAGCTTGTCGACCTGCGTGCTCAGGGCGCTGTCGAGGGCGCTGATGTCCCCTTCCAGGGTACGCGTGAGTTCGCCGCGCGCGTCCTGCAGGTGGCGCAGGTCGACGTCCAGCTGTTCGGTCAGGCGGCTGCGGCCCTCCTCCAGGCGATCGCCGAACTCGTTGGCGCGCGCCTCCAGGATCGTCGACGTCGACGTGACCAGTTCGCTCATCTGCGATTCGATCTTCGTGCGGCTCTGGTCGGCGGCGGTGGAGATCTCGTGGACGCCCGAGCGGAACACGTCCGCGATCTCGCGGGTCCGTTCGGCGAGCGCCTCGTTGATCTGGCGCGACCGTGCTTCCAGCGCCGCGTTCAGCTTCTCGGTACCCGTGTCAAGTGCTTCGGCGCGGGTCTCGAACTCGCTGATCAGCGACTGGCCGCGTTCCGCCAGCGTGCGCTCGATGGCGTCGATGCGCACGTCGAAGGCGCGCGTGAAGGTCTCGGTGGCGCCGCCGAGCAGCGACACCATGCCCCGCGTGCGCTGGTCGAGCAGCTGCGACAGCGTCCCGGTCGCCGAATCGGTGCTTTCGACCAGCTTGGCGATGCGCGTGTCGAGCAGGCTGGCGAAGGCTTCGCCGGAGGTCGACAGGCGGCCGGTGATGCTCTCGACGCGCTCGTCGATCGCGCCGTAGATCGCGCTGCCGCTCTCGTTGAAGCGCTCGATCAGCGATTCGCCGGCATTGGTGATCGTATAGGTCAGGTGGCCGGACGCACCCGTGACCATCTCCTGGATCACGCCGGTCGCCGAATTCAGTTCGTCGCGGATGAGTTCGTGGGCACCGGCGATCGAGGCGCGGACGCGCTCGGCGTGGCTCACCACGGCCTCGCGCTCGCTGCCGAGGCCGTCGACCAGGGTGCGGATGCGGCGCTCGTTCTCCGTGTAGGCGCGTTCGAGCTCGTTCACCTCCGAATGCACCAGCGTCTCGAGTTCGACGGCCCGCGCCAGGGTCCGCTCGATGCCTTCGCCCATGGCGTTGACCTCGCGCCGGACGGCCTGGCCGATCGACATCACGCGGTCCTGGGCGATGACCTCGGGCTCGCTGAGGTGGTAGGCGATCGCCGTCATCGACTGGGCCGCCAGGCGCATTTCCTGCGCGCGGCGGATCATCAGCGCGAAGGCCCAGAAGAGGATGACGGGGATGACGACGCCGGCCGCGATGCCGAGGATGCCGGGCGTGGTGACGATCTCGGAGAACGTGACCGCACGCGCGATCGTGGGACCATAGAGCCCGTTGGCCAGCACGAGGCCGCCGACGATCCACACCACGGAGGCGACGGCGACGATCCAGTATATCGAGTTCGAGCCGCCGCGGTTCAGCGCCGCGAGCAGGGCGCCGAAATCCTTCTGGCGGTCGTCATTGGCCGGCGCGAAGGCGGGCGAGGCGCCGCGTGCGGCGGAATCGTTGGACGCGGGACGGAACTCCGACTTGCGCTCCGGCGCCGGGCGGGCCGGGCGGGGAGCGACCGCGGGGCGGGGATCGGGCCGGGCCGCCTGCGGCTGCCTCGCACGTGCCTGGGTACCGCGGCCTTCGCGCGCCAGTTCGTCCGCGGCGAGCGAGATCTGCGCCTCGAGTTCCTCCATCGAGGAGGTGAGATCGATTTCCCCGTCGCCGAAGGACACGTCGAGAGCCTCTTCGAGCTCCTTGTCGACGTCTGTTTCGAGGTTCCTGGTCGTCGTCGGTTTGCGAGCCATGCCTTCAAAACCCTGTACTAACGCGTCGTTCAGACTCTAGCGGAGCCCCATGCGAAGACCGCCACTTGCGCGGCGTGCTCCCGGTTCGCGTATCGTAGTGACACACCCGGGTAAAGGAAACATGCATTCGGCGAGATGCGTAAAAGTTTAAACAGAAGGTTAACGTGCGTTGGGATTTTGCGCCCGAATTCCGCCACATAGGAGAGGTTTCCCGTTAACTCGCCGTCCACCCGGTGCGGGTATCGGTGGAGCGGCAGGCATTTTGAAGGCGAGTGCAGCGTGATGGCGTCGATGAGTGTGGAAAACATGGCTTTCGCCATGCCCGGTGGCGAAACCTGCGGCCATTCGCGCGCGCGCCCGGTCGATCTCGCCCACCTGTCGCGGCAGACCATGGGCGACCGCGATCTCGAGCGCGAGGTGCTGTCTCTGTTCCTGCACCAGGCGCAGGTGGTCGGCGACCGCCTCGAAGGCGCGACCGTCCAGGAGCGGGTGCTTCTGGCGCATGGCCTCAAGGGCTCGGCCCGCGGCATCGGAGCTTTCCGGGTCGCCGACATCGCCGACAGGCTCGAGTCCGAGCCGGCGAGCGGCAGCCATGTCAGGAGCCTCGCGGAGGCGATCGTCGACGTCCGCGATTTCGTCTCGGCCATCAGCCGCTGACGCCGGCGCGCCAGCGTGCCGCGGTCGCCGCTGCGTGCGGGCGGTTGACTCGGGCGTCGGAACGGATAATTCGGCAGGACAATCCGAGGCGCTCCGAATGACCAAGATCACCTACATCGCTTTCGACGGCACGAGGTTCGAGGTGAATGCCGAGAACGGCTCGACCGTGATGGAGAACGCGATCCGCAACTCCGTTCCCGGCATCGAGGCGGAGTGCGGCGGAGCCTGCGCCTGCGCCACCTGTCACGTCTATGTCGACGACGCCTGGACCGCGCTGACGGGAGAGCCGGAAGCGATGGAAGAGGACATGCTCGACTTCGCCTTCGACGTGCGGCCGACCTCGCGTCTCTCCTGCCAGATCAGGGTGCGTGACGAACTGGACGGTCTCGTCGTCCGCGTTCCGGAGCGGCAGGCCTGACGGCCGCGACGACCCGGTTCGCCAACCAGTGGCGGACGGACGCCCCCGAGCTTCAGTCCGGTAGACGCCCCGCCTCGATCTGCTGCATGCGGTAGGTCATGAGACGCGTGATCCGGCTCTCGAAATTGATGCTCTCGATGCGGTCGAAGCGGTCCTGCGCGGCGTCGTGTTCGGCCAGGATGCGGGCGCTGACGGTGCCGGCCGCCGCCTTCACGGCTTCGCAGTCATCGCGGCGGCCGATCGCCTCCAGCGCCTCCTCCAGCTTGCGGGCGTGGCTCTTGGCGATCTGCACGTGCGATTCCTCGTGACGGCGGATGTCGGAACTCAGCGTGTCCCAGATCAGGCGGGTATCGGGATCGGAACGGCCGCGGGCGCGCCAGCGCGGCAGGATCATCGTCGCCTTCACGTTCACCGCCGCCTTCTGGATACGGCACCATTCCGTCGTGCTGGCGAAGGTGTAGCGGGTCGCGAACTGCATCTGCGTCGCGCCGGGATGCCGCTTGCCGGTGGAGGCCACCCTGGGCCCGCGCCGCGAGAGTTCCTCGTCGATCTCCTGCAGCGTGATCCCGCCGATCGTGAAGTAGGAATAGCTGCGCGAGACGGTCTGGGCGGAGCCCGCTCCCGCCCACACCACAAGGCCAGCACAGACGAAAAGAAGCGTTCTCTTCATGGACGTTTCCCGTTAAGGCCAGCATGCGCCAGACGACGAAAAGCCGCAACGGCAATCGCGCCCGCGCAGGCACGGACGACAGAGTACCGGAAATGACGATGAGTGGAATGCGCAGGCGGGAACGGACGTGGCGGCTCGCCCATGGACGCACCCTCGATCTCGGCCGACGCGCCGTCGTCATGGGCATCCTCAACGTCACGCCGGACAGTTTCTCCGACGGCGGCCGCTTCCTCGATCCCGGCCGTGCCTGCGCGCAGGCGGCGTCGATGCTGGAGGACGGTGCCCGCATCATCGACATCGGCGGGGAATCGACCCGCCCCGGCGGGACGCCCGTCACGGCGGAGGACGAGCAGGCCCGCATCCTTCCCGTCATCGCCGCGGTCGCCGCGCGCACCGGCGCGCTGATCTCGGTCGACACCTATCGCGCAGAGACCGCCCGTCTGGCGATCGAAGCCGGTGCCCACGTCGTCAACGACGTGTGGGGGCTGCAGCGCGATCCGGACATGGCCGGGGTGGTGGCGCGGACCGGCGCCGGCGTGGTCGTCATGCATACCGGGCGCGGCCGCGACGCCGATCCCGATCCCGTCCGCGACCAGCATCTCTTCCTGGACCGGTCTCTCGAGATCGCCCGCTCCGCGGGCATCGCCGACGATGCCATCGTCCTCGATCCGGGCTTCGGGTTCGGAAAGGAGAGCGCGGAACTGAACTTCGCGCTGATGCGGCGGTTCGGGGAACTGCACACGCTCGGCTTGCCGCTGCTCGTCGGCACGTCGCGCAAGCGCTTCATCGGCCACGTGACGGGACGCGACGCACCCGACCGCGATGCCGGCACGGCGGCCACGAGCGTGATCCTGCGATTGAGCGGGGCCGACATTTTTCGCGTCCACGATGTCGCTTTGAACGCCGACGCGCTCAAGGTGGTCGATGCTATGGTCGCAGGCGGAATGGCAGAGGAGACCGCGTCTTGACGTACCAGATCCGGATGAAGAACTGCGCCTTCTTCGCGCGTCACGGCGTGCTCGACGAAGAAGAGACGCTCGGGCAGCGGTTCTATGTCGATGCGGTGCTGACCGTCGAGCCCGCCACGGCGCTCGAGGCCGATTCGATCGAATCCACCGTCGACTACGGCGTCGCCTTCAAGGTCATAGAGCGGATCGTCACCGGCGAGAGGCGCTATCTCATCGAGTCTCTGGCGCTCGAGGTCGCCAAGGCGCTTGCGGACCGGTTTCCGCAGATCCGCCGGTCCGAGATCACCGTGCGCAAGCCCAACGCGCCCGTCGCCGGCGTGCTCGACCATGTGGAGGTCACGGTTGCCTGGCCTGATTGAGGCGAACGCCTACCTCGGCCTGGGCGGGAACCTCGGCGATCCGCGGGCGGCGATGGCGGCTGCGCTGCGAATCATCGACGCACATGCGCGCTGCCGCGTCGCGGCAGTCTCGTCGATCTATCGCACGCCGCCCTGGGGCGACGTGGTGCAGCCGGATTTCCTGAACTGCGTGGCGGGAATCCGCACGACTCTGCCGCCGAAGGATCTGCTCGACCTCTGTCTTGCGACCGAGAACGTGCTGAAACGTGTGCGCAAGGAACCCGGCGGGCCGCGGGTGATCGACGTCGACGTCCTCACCTATGAGGCGCTGACGCTGAAGGAGCCGGGGCTGGAGATACCGCATCCGCGCATGACGCTGCGGGCTTTCGTGCTTCTGCCGCTGCGCGAAATCGCGCCCGGTCTGATGCCGGGGGGCCGCACGCTCGACGCGCTGCTGCGCGATGTCGACCGCGAGGGAATCTCGGTCGTGGAGCCGGGTGACGGCTGGTGGCGCGCGGCCTGATCGCGGGGCGCGCGCCGGCTGCGGCTTTCGCCGCGCCTGCCTCAGTCGCGTGCGATGGCGCCCACCGCCGCGGTGTCGACGCGCTTGAGGTTCATGCCGATGACCGGCACGAGTTCCTTGTTCACCCGCACCGAGACGGTGACGCTCATGGTGTCGTCACCCTTCATGCTGGCGAGCATCGCGCCGTTGAGGTCGTTGCGGTTGAGCGCCATGACGACCTTGGACTTGCTGACGTTGCCGGAGACGATGTCGAGGCCTTCGCCGGTGGCGCCGTCGAGGAACGTGCCCTTGTAGGAGCGACCCTTGCGCTCGATGCGGGCCGACATCTTCTGCGAGAACAGGCCGACGCGGCAGCTGCCCTCGAGCGCCATTCCGACTTTCCCGGTCGGCGTGTCGCCGGTCAGCGAGCAGGTGAACTTCGTTCCCTTGTACTTGCCGGCGACGATCTCGCCGGGCCCGGACCACTCGCCGCGCACGCTCTGGAAAAACTGCTGGTCGCCATCGGCGGCGAAGGCCGACGGCGCATCCGACACGAACGGCACGCTCGCCATCAGCGGAAGGATAGCGGAACGACATACACTCTTGATCATGGCACCGACCGATAAGCTCTACCTGCCCGACCTTGTAGAAGATTGGTTAATGCTTCGTCTAGATGCGGCATCGGCTCTCCCCCGAATCCGGCCCCCCGGGTGACGTTCACCTGGAAGGTGTGTCCTTTGCGCCATCCTGCGCACCCGCGAAGCGGGCCAGTGCGCCGATGAAGTCGCCCATGCGCGGCTTGCGGACCGCGTCGAAGGGCAGGGGGCGGACGGTGTCCATCGCCGCCATGCCGATCCGGACGGTCATCATGCCGTTGACCACGCCTTCTCCGAGCTTGGCCGAGAGGCGGGCGGCCAGGCCGTGGCCGACCAGTTGCTGGACCAGGGTGTCGCCGGCCGCCATCGAACCGGTCACCGCCAGGTGGGCCAGCACGCCGCGGGCCAGGCGCAGGAAGCCGAGCGTTCCCGGCCGGGCGCCGTAGAGTTCGGCCAACCGCCGGACCAGCCGGCTGGCCTCGTAGAGGACGTAGAACAGGTCCACCGCCGCGCGGGGGCTCACGGCCGTGACCATCGACACGCGCTTGCCCGCGTCCAGGATCAGGCGCCGCGCTTCCGCGTCGAGGGGGGCGAGAAGCTCGGTCTCGGCCAGCCGGATCAGGTCGGGGCCGTCGATCACGTCGTGCCGGAGCTCGTCAAGCGTCCGGCGCCCGGCAGCCGTCTGCGGGCGCGACGCGAGGAACCCGGACAGATCGTCCACCAGCGCGCGCGCCGCCTTCGGGTCGTTGCGCGCGCGCGCATCGGTTGCCCGGCGGCTCAGCGTCTCGACCGAAGACAGCCGCGCCAGCGCCGCAGCCTCGCGAATCAGGATCGCGAGCAGGGCGGCCGCGGCGACCGCGGCGAGGCCCGCGCCGAGCCAGCCCAGCCAGTCGGCGCGGGCGAAGAGAGAGCGGATCAGTTCGTCGACCGACAGTCCGATCGCCAGCGACACGAGAATGCCGGCGGCGCCGAAGAAGATCGTTCCGAGCCGGGACCGCCGCCGGGGTGCGGGCGGCGGGGGCACGTCGGTCTCGGCCGCCTCGGCCTCGAAGACGTCGACGGCCGCCGGCGTCACCACCGACATCTCGGCACCGTGCAGCGCACGCGGCTCGCGCTCGGGCTGGGCGACGGCCTTGCGGTCGGGCGGAAGACGGAACGCCTTCGGTTCGCGCGTTTCGCTCATGACAGCCGGTCTCCGATCAGGAACTGCAGCGCCCTGTCGAGGCGGATGTGCGGCAGCGAGAGCGTCACGCCGTCGGCGCTGCGCTCCAGCCGGGGCGGACGGAAGCGGACGAAACGGATGGCGCGCGTCTGGCCGGCGAGCGCACCGGCGTCGAACAGCGCATCGGGGGAGGTCGGCAGATCGCCGGGAAAGACCGCTGTCTCGGTGTCGCCGTCGAAGGTCTCGCCGCCGATCGTCTCGCCCGCGAGCGGTGTTCCGATGATCACCGGCAGTTCCTCGCGCCGCTGCGTCACCGTGCCCTCGCGCGTGGCGCGAACGGCTGCCAGCGCCAGCACGTCGACCGCCGCTCCCGAAACGTCGGCGCGCGCCGCCGCCCGCTCGGTCAGCCGGCGCACGATGGCCTGCAGCCGATCGTGGCTGGTGTGGTGGATCTGATCCGCCTTGGTCGCCGCGATCAGGATGCGGTCGATGCGGCGCGACAGCAGGTTCGACAGGAGGCCGCCGGAGCCGGGGCGGAAGCAGCCCAGGATCTCGGTCAGGGCGCGCTCGAGGTCGGCGAGCGCCGCGGGACCCGCATTCATCGCCTGCATGACGTCGATCAACACGATCTGCCGGTCGAGCCGGGCGACGTGCTCGCGGAAGAAGGGTTTCACGACATGCGTCTTGTAGGCCTCGAAGCGGCGCTCCATCATGGCGCGCAGCGAGCCCGGCCGCGCGCGGCCCTCGCGCAGCTTCGGCAGGGGCGTGAACGTCAGGGCGGGCGACCCCTCGAGGTCGCCGGGCATCAGGAACCGTCCCGGCGGCAGGGTGGACAGGGCTCGCGAATCCTGGCGGCAGGCGCGCAGATAGGCGGTGAAGGCCTCGGCGAGGCGGCGCGCCGTCATCTCGTCGGCGTCGCCGTCCGGATCGACGGTGGCGGCGAGCGCGGTCCAGTCGGCCGCGAGGTCGGCCCGGACCGGCAGCGCGGCGAGCTGGAAGGAGTCGGCCGAGAAGGCGGCGAAATCCTTGCCGAGCAGCGGCAGGTCGAGCAGCCACTCGCCCGGATAATCGACGATGTCGATCGAGATGCGCCCGCGCGACAGCATGCGCCCCCAGGCGGAGGCCGACTCGTAGTCGATGGTCAGCCGCAGCTCGGAGATCGCGCGGGTGGATTCCGGCCATGTGCGGGAGTCGAGAAGCGCCGCCACGTGATCCTCGTACTGGAACCGAGGCACCGCATCGTCGGGCTGCTCCTCGAGATAGGCGCGGGCGAGCCGGCCCGACTTCTGCGCCTCGAACATCGGCAGCCGGCCGCCATGGATCAGGTTGTGGACGAAGGCGGAGATGAACACCGTCTTGCCCGCGCGCGACAGCCCGGTCACGCCCAGCCGGAGGGAGGGTGCGACGAGGTTCGCGGCCCGGCCGGCGAGCGTGTCGAGCGCGATGACCGCCTCGTCGGTGAAAGTCGTGAGAGACGCCAACGCCATCCTCGCCTGCGGAACCAACGCGCCGGATATAGGCCGGCGGCCGGCGGTTTGTAATCCCGCGCCGGCGTTCAGTGGTCGGAAGGCATGAAGAAGGCCTCGAGCGTGCCGACGCCGGGCATCGCTTCCGAAAGGTCGCCCTCGAACGCCAGCACCGCCAGTCCGCCCGTCGGGAAGCCCTTGTCGAGATCGTCGCGGGCCGAACCGACGCCGGCTGCGGAGAGCCCCAGCGCAAGGTCCTCGATCGTCGGGTTGTGGCCGACGATCAGCAGCGATCCGCCGGCACCGTTGTTGCGCACGATGGTCAGGTAACCCGCCGCGTCTGCGGCGTAGAGCGTCTCCGACAGGAGCGCCTCGGAGGGTTTCATGTCGAGAACGGCGGCGACGCCGCGCCATGTATCGAGGGCACGCCGGGCCGGAGAACAGATGACCCGGTCCGGCCGATAGCCGTTGGCGAGCATCATCTCGCCGACGATGCGGCTCTCGCTGCGCCCTTCCTCCGTCAACGGACGGTCGAAGTCGCGGTCCCCCGGCTCGGCCCAGGCGGCACGCGCGTGGCGCAGAAGGAAAAGGCGGCTCATCTGACATCCTCCTCGGGGGCAGGCGCCCTCGTGCCTGCGCGGAGCATTACCGGGCGGCATCGTGCAACGCAACTCGCATGCTCGGTCCCGATGCCGTCGCGGCCTTCGCAACCCCGGGCGGAGCCCTGCGGACCGGCGTCCGCCCGCGCTGGCGCGGCTTGCGGAGGGCCGCGGACGGCTTCGGTGCATGG
Organism: Aquibium microcysteis; assembly: GCF_014495845.1. NCBI lineage: Bacteria > Pseudomonadati > Pseudomonadota > Alphaproteobacteria > Hyphomicrobiales > Phyllobacteriaceae > Aquibium > Aquibium microcysteis. The sequence goes on along the minus strand of NZ_CP061080.1, from coordinate 1,769,927 downwards.
CTAACAAACGCGTGACATTGCTTACCTTTTGGCTTGTACCGGGTCTGCCGCCCGAATATATAGGCGCCGGTTCATAGCTATGGGGGAGACTCAGGTGAGCGAAACCATGGAAGACTACGTGCCCAGCGAGAGCGAGCCGTTCATGAACGAGCGGCAGAAGGCCTACTTCCGCGCCAAGCTCATGACCTGGAAGAACGACATTCTGCGCGAAGCTCGCGAAACACTCGAAATCCTACAGCAGGAAAACGCCAACCACCCCGACCTCGCCGACCGTGCCTCCTCCGAAACCGACCGAGCCATCGAACTGCGGGCCCGCGACCGGCAGCGCAAGCTGATCTCCAAGATCGACGCGGCGCTGATGCGGATCGAGGATGGGACCTACGGCTACTGCGAGGAGACGGGCGAGCAGATTTCGCTGAAACGGCTCGACGCACGGCCGATCGCGACGCTGTCGATCGAGGCCCAGGAACGCCACGAGCGCCGCGAGAAGGTCTATCGCGACGACTGACCGGAACCCTGCTTCGGCAGGAACGTCGGACGGTAGTTCTCGCGGCCCCTGGGGCCGCTTTTTTTGCGCTTTTTCGTCTCGCGCCTTCCCGTCCGACAACCTCCCTCGTCCGGCGGCGGCGACGGGCGCACCCCATCCGAAACAGGGCAGCCGTCCGGCGCGGCCGGGCAGCCTCGGGCGGGGCGCGTCGTCCGGGGCCTCATCGCCGCGTCCTGCTGAGACTGTCGTGAAGTCCGGCGGCGGACGTCTGGCGAGGGGTTCTTCGCCGTACGGCCGGAGCCGAAGACGGCCGACGCCAGGCGCATCGTGGACGAACCAGCGGCAGTCAGGACCCGCCGCACCGATCCGTCCGGGTTACACGACCGTCTTTCAGCGGCGGTCGCGCGACATCTCGCCCAGAAGCTTGTTCATTTCCTCGTCGATGTCTGCGGCCTTGGCGCGATTGCGCTCGCGCGCCGGGTAGCGGAGCGACGTCTCGAGTTCCTGCAGCAGAGCGTCGTCGAGATCGTTCTCGACCGGCGCGGCGGCAGGCTGGGGTTGCTGCTGCTGGGCCCTGCGCGTCGCCTGCGCGCGCGCCGGATGGGGGGTTACCCGCGCGACCACGGGCGGATCGCGCCGCTCTTCCGCCGGCTGCGCGAAGTTCGGCTGCGTCGCGGCCGGCAAGGTGACGCGCGGCAGGACCGGACGGATCGTCCGCTGCTGGCGCGGCGCGGCGGGCATCTGCTGCGGCGCGGCGGGCGCCTGCGTCTGCTGCGCCACGGGCGCGAGCGGCTGGCGGGCAGGCACCGGTGCGACCGGGCGGGTGGCGACCTGCTGGTGTGCGGCGATCGGCGGCGCTGGAGGCGGCGGCGCGGGCGTCGGTGCCGGCGCAGGGGCGGGTTCTGCGTTCACGGGGCGCGATGCGACCGGCGCCTGCCGGACCGGCGGCCTCTCGGGGGCGCGGCGCACCTCCCGCTGAGGAGCGGGTGCGGCCTGGCGCTGCGGAGCGGGCGCAGCCTGGCGTTGCGGGGCGGCCGGAACGGGGCGCGGCGGCGGCGGCGGGACGGGGTTCGGCTGAAGCGCCTCGTCGCCGTGGTCGTAGGCGTCGAGCGCGAGGTCGGGATCGGCCGCCAGCGCGACGGCGGGTTCTGCGGCCTGGGCACGGGGCGCGCGGACGCCGATGCGGATGTCCTGCTCGACCACCACGTCGGTCGGCCCGCCGATCAGGATGAGATGTTCGACGTCGTCGCGGCGGATGAGGACGAGGCGGCGCCTGTCGTCCACGGCCGCGGCGTCGAGCACGGCCAGCCTCGTGCGGCGGTTGCGGCCGCCGGCGATGTAGGTCCCCGCGGTCAGCATGCGAACGATGCGGAAGGCCGCATAGCCGATGATCGCCACGATCACGCCGATGATCAGCCAGGTGACCACCGGTATCAGCCGGGAATCCATCAAGCCATCCAGCAAGCTGGTCATCGAACTCTCCTTTGAGGTGCCGCGACACGATTGACACGCGAATTGCTGCGCCGCAAGCAGATGAGCATGCTACCGTGTGAGAAATATGGTCGCCTCTGGAAAAGGCGGCCACGCGGGGCGATCCGACGCCCTGCGAAGCGGGATGCTCTGGAGAATGGACCCGGCGGGCTTTCGCGTCCGGGCATTATGTGATTCATACCGGGCACGGGCAGCATGGCAGGATTCGGGCAGGACGGACAGCGGATGGAGGGGAAGGGCGAAGGCGAATTCTATCCGGCGCCCATCGTCGACCAGAACTCGCGGCCGGGCACGATCGTCAGGCTGATCATCTTCATCATCGTCCTCGTCGGGGCGGCCTTCGTGTTCGCCGTGATGCGCGACCAGCTCGGCGATCCCTTCCTGCTCGGCCTCCTCGGCATCCTGGCCATGATCGGCGTCGGCTATCTGTTCGCCTCGGCCATCGGGTTCGTGCAGGTCGCTCCGCGGTCCTCCGGAGACGAGCTCGCGAAGGCCTACATCGACACGATGGGTCAGGGGCTCGTGGTATCGGACATGCGGGCCCGCGTCCTCTACGCCAACCAGGCCTATGCCCGGCTGACCGGCGCGACGTCGGCCGCCGACGTGCGGTCGCTCGACGTGCACCTCGCCGACAACATCGAGGCCTCTCCGACGGTGGAGCGCATCGCGCTCGGCCTGCGCGACGGGCGCGGCGGCGACGGCGAGTTCCGCGTCTCGCAATCCATCCGCCCCGGTGCCGAGCCCGGCGCGCACTGGTACCGGGTGCGGGCCCGCAGTTTCCGGGCGGCAGGCCAGCGCCAGCCGCTGCTGGCGTGGCAGATCGAGGACATTTCGGGCGAGCGCGCCGAACAGGAGCGGTTCTTCCTCGACCTCCAGCAGGCCATCGATCATCTCGACCACGCGCCGGCCGGCTTCTTCTCGGCCGATCCCGCCGGACGGATCACCTATCTCAATGCAACGCTGGCGGAATGGCTCGGCATCGACCTGGCGAGCTTCTCGCCGGGCTCGGTCGCGCTCGCGGAGGTCGTTGCGGGCGACGGGATGGCGCTCATCCGTTCGGTGAAGGCCGATCCCGGCGCCACCCGCAACGCGGTGATCGACCTCGACCTCTCCACGGTGAAGGGCGAGGCGCTTCCCGTGCGGTTCATGCATCGTGCGACGGCCAGCCGGGACGGCGCTCCGGGGCCGACCCGCACCATCGTCCTCAACCGGGCGCAGGGAGAGGATGCCTCGGCCGATCTGCGCGCGTCGGAAGTCCGCTTCACGCGCTTCTTCAACTCGACGCCGATGGCGATCGCCGGCATCGACGGCGCCGGCCGGATCCTGCGCACCAACGCACCGTTCCTGTCGCTGTTTTCCAGCGTCGTCGATCGCGATGCCGTCGACCGACGCGCGCGGCTCGACACTGTCATCCACGAACGCGACCGCGAGAGCTTCGCCGGAGCGCTGGAGAAGGCCAAGCAGCACCAGGCCGACATCGCCCCGATCGACACCATCCTTCCGACCGACGAGGAGCGGCACATCCGCTTCTACGTCAGCGCCGTCGCCGATGCCAGCGACGGAGAAGACGCGGAAGAGGCCGCGATCGTCTACGCGGTCGACACGACCGAGCAGAAGGCGCTCGAGGCCCAGATGGCGCAGGGCCAGAAGATGCAGGCGGTCGGCCAGCTCGCCGGCGGCATCGCGCATGACTTCAACAACGTGCTCACCGCCATCATCATGGCGTCGGACCTGCTTCTGGCGAGCCACCGACCGTCGGACCCCTCTTTCGCCGACATCATGAACATCAAGCAGAACGCCAACCGCGCCGCGTCGCTGGTGCGTCAGCTGCTTGCGTTCTCGCGCCGCCAGACGCTGCGCCCGGAGGTGCTCAATCTGACGGACGTCCTGGCGGACCTGCGCATGCTGCTGACCCGGCTGGCGGGCAGCGACATGCGTCTGCGCATCGACCATGGCCGCGACATCTGGCCGGTGAAGGTCGATCTCGGCCAGTTCGAGCAGGTCATCGTCAACCTCACCGTCAATGCCCGCGACGCGATGCCGGGCGGCGGGGATCTCGTCGTCCGCACCAAGAACGTGCCGGCCGAGGCATGCGCGCAGTTCGGCTACCGCGAACTTGCGCCGGGCGACTACGTGCTGATCGACGTCGAGGACACCGGAACCGGCATCCCGCCGGACATCCTCAAGAAGATCTTCGAGCCCTTCTTCACGACCAAGGAGGTGGGGAAAGGCACGGGCCTCGGCCTTTCCATGGTCTACGGCATCATCAAGCAGACCGGCGGCTTCATCTTCTGCGACTCCCAGGTGGGCGTCGGCACGACGTTCCGCATCTTCCTGCCCCGCCACGTCGTGCAGGAGAAGGAAGGTCCCGATGCGGCCAGGGCCGAGACCGCCGCTCCTCCGCCCAAGCCGGAAGCCAGCAAGGACCTCTCCGGCTCCGCGACGGTGCTGCTCGTCGAGGACGAGGATGCCGTTCGGATGGGCGGCGTGCGGGCGCTCCGCTCGCGCGGCTATACGGTGCACGAGGCCTCGTCGGGCGTCGAGGCGCTCGAGATCTTCGACGAACTGGACGGAGCGATCGACATCGTCGTTTCGGACGTGGTGATGCCCGAGATGGACGGGCCGACGCTGCTCGGCGAGTTGCGCAAGCGCCAGTCCGACGTGAAGTTCGTCTTCGTCTCGGGCTATGCCGAGGATGCCTTCGCCAAAAACCTGCCTGCCGACGCCAAGTTCGGCTTCCTTCCGAAACCCTTCTCGCTCAAACAGCTGGCCACGGTCGTGAAGGACATGCTGGAAGGCGAGGCGTAGAGCGGCGCCGGACGGTCCGATCCGCGCGCGGCGCCGGTCGGCGCCGATGCGGCGAAAGCCGGATCCTTTGGCATGTGGCGGTTATTTGGGCGGACTTCCGAAGGTGCCTAAATTTTGCCCAGGCCCTGCTGCCCGTTGCGCAAAGAAGTCTCAACGAAGTTTTAACTCGTGTGGCAATGCCACTGACCGTCCGGCGGCCTGGCATGCTCCGCCTCTTTGTTCGCAAGGCTTTCCGGCTTTTTATGACGGCCCGATGAGGTTTGGCACAGCCGTTGCATTGTTCTTATCGGTGCAACAACCAACCCTTATCGGAGGTTCTCAATATGAGGGGAATGATCGCAACACTGGCGAAGCGGGTCACGGGGGCAGCGCTTGCCGGCCTGATGATGGCCGGAGCCGCTGCCGCGCAGGAAGACACCATCAAGGTGGGCATCCTGCATTCGCTTTCGGGGACGATGGCGATTTCGGAGACCACGCTGAAGGACGTGATGCTGATGCTCGTCGAGCAGCAGAACGCCAAGGGCGGGCTGCTCGGCAAGAAGCTCGAGGCGGTCGTCGTCGATCCGGCCTCGGACTGGCCGCTCTTCGCCGAGAAGGCGCGTGAGCTCATTTCGGTCAACAAGGTCTCGGCCGTGTTCGGCTGCTGGACCTCGGTGTCCCGCAAGTCGGTCCTGCCGGTCTTCGAGGAGCTGAACTCGATCCTGTTCTACCCCGTGCAGTACGAGGGCGAGGAAAGCCAGCGCAACGTCTTCTACACGGGTGCTGCGCCCAACCAGCAGGCGATCCCGGCCGTCGACTATCTGATGAACGAGGAAGGTGTGGAGCGCTGGGTGCTCGCCGGCACCGACTACGTCTATCCGCGCACGACCAACAAGATCCTCGAAGCCTACCTCCAGTCCAAGGGCGTCGCCGCCGAGGACATCATGATCAACTACACGCCTTTCGGTCATTCCGACTGGCAGACGATCGTGTCCGACATCAAGACCTTCGGTTCGGCCGGCAAGAAGACCGCCGTGGTCTCCACCATCAACGGCGACGCCAACGTTCCCTTCTACAAGGAACTCGGCAACCAGGGCGTCAAGGCCGAGGACATCCCGGTCGTTGCCTTCTCTGTCGGTGAGGAAGAGCTCGCCGGCCTCGACACCGCGCCGCTCGTCGGTCATCTGACGGCCTGGAACTACTTCCAGTCGGTCGACACGCCGGAGAACGCGGAATTCATCGCGGCATGGAAGGAGTTCACCAAGAACCCCGACCGCGTCACCAACGACCCGATGGAAGCACACGTGATCGGCTTCAACATGTGGGTCAAGGCGGTCGAGAAGGCCGGCACCACCGACACCGATGCCGTCATCGACGCCATCATCGGCGTCTCCGTGCCGAACCTCACCGGCGGCTATTCGGCGATGATGCCGAACCACCACATCACCAAGCCGGTGCTGATCGGCGAGATTCAGGCCGACGGCCAGATGGAGACCGTGTGGGAGACCACCGGCCTCGTGGTCGGCGACGAGTGGTCGGACTACCTGCCGGACTCGAAGGACCTCATCGCCGACTGGCGCGCTCCGATGTCCTGCGGCAACTTCAACGTCGCCACCGGCAAGTGCGGCGGCAAGGGCGTGAACTGACGCGTGCATGACAGGCCCCGGCGGCGCCCGCCGCCGGGCCGCCATGACCGCGACGCCTCCGGGCGGGCACCTCCTCCCGTCCGCCCGGAAGCCTCGACAACCCCATCGAGAAAGTCCGCTCTGCCCATGACCGTCCTGCGCGTTCTGCTCGTCCTGATCGGCCTCGTCCTGTCCGGCATCTCCGGCGCCTTCGCGGACGACGATGCGATCCGAGCCACCATCGGCAAATTCGCCGAAAGCAAGAATTTCCGGGAGACCGAAGAGGTCGTGCGCGAGCTCGGCGCCAGCGGGGACGTCCGCGTCGAACGCGCGCTCTCGGCGCTGTCGGAAGGCAATCTAAGTTTCCGCAAGACCGACAAGACGGTCTTCATCGCCCTGGAAAAGGGCCAGTCCGCCGCGCTCTTCGATCCCCTGACCGGCGATGCCGCGGGCGAGGAGCCCAAGGGCGGCTTCACCAAGATCAAGGTCAACAATTCGCTGCGGCGCACGATCCGCGACGTCATATCCGGCCTGACGCTCGCGTCGCCCGATCCCGTCGTGCGGCTCGCTGCCGCACGCACCATGTTCGTCGCGCCCGACGCGGGCAATCTCGAAGCGCTCGACGCAGCCATCGCCAGGGAGACGGTCGCCAGCGTGAAGGCGGCACTGGAGGCCGCGCGCGCATCCACCATCCTGGTGTCGGACGCCGCCGACGCCGCCAAGCTCGATGCCATCGCCTTCCTGGGGCAGCGCGGCGACCGCGACACGCTCTCGCTGCTGACCGGCTTCGCGGCGCGGGCGCAGGGCGAGGTCCAGGCGGCGGCGCAACGCGCCGTCGACGACATCAACGACACGCTGGCGCTGTGGGATCTCGGGCAGAACGTCTGGTACGGCATTTCGCTCGGCTCGGTGCTGCTGCTCGCCGCGATCGGGCTTGCGATCACCTTCGGCGTCATGGGCGTCATCAACATGGCGCATGGCGAGATGGTGATGATCGGCGCCTACACGACCTTCGTCGTGCAGTCCGTCATCCGCACCTCCTATCCATGGCTGTTCGACTGGTCGCTCGCCATCGCCCTGCCGCTCGCCTTCCTCGTCGCGGGCGCGGTCGGGCTCGCGCTGGAGCGCGGCATCATCCGCTTCCTCTACGGCCGGCCGCTCGAGACGCTGCTCGCCACCTGGGGCGTCTCGCTCATCCTGCAGCAGGCCGTTCGCACGATCTTCGGGCCGACCAACCAGGAGGTCGGCAATCCATCCTGGATGTCCGGCGGGTTCCAGATCGGCCAGCTGGCGCTGACCTGGAACCGGCTCTGGATCGTCGTCTTCGCCCTCGCCGTGTTCGGGCTGCTCCTCTACGTCTTCAAGCGGACGGCCTGGGGCCTGCAGATGCGGGCCGTGACGGCGAACCGCCGCATGGCCTCCTCGATGGGCATCCGCACGCCCTGGATCGACGCCTTCACCTTCGCGCTCGGCTCGGGCATCGCCGGGATCGCGGGCGTCGCGCTGTCGCAGATCGACAACGTCTCGCCCAACCTCGGCCAGGGCTACATCATCGACAGCTTCATGGTCGTGGTCTTCGGCGGGGTCGGCAATCTCTGGGGAACGCTGGTCGGCGCCTTCTCGCTCGGCATCGTCAACAAGTTCCTCGAGCCCTATGCGGGTGCGGTGCTGGGCAAGATCCTCGTGCTGGTGCTCATCATCCTGTTCATCCAGAAGCGCCCGCGCGGGCTGTTCGCCCTCAAGGGAAGGTCGGTCGAGGCATGATCACCCAGCGCTTGTTCACGGGCGGATCCGGCGGCCGGATCCTCGTCGTCGCCCTCATCCTGGCGGCGGTCGCGGTTCTGGTTCCGGTGCTGCATCTCGCGGTTCCGCCGTCGAGCCCGTACCACGTCCCGGCCTACATCGTCGCGCTCACGGGAAAGTACCTGACCTATGCGCTGCTCGCGCTGGCGCTCGATCTCGTCTGGGGCTACTGCGGCATCCTCTCGCTCGGCCACGGCGCCTTCTTCGCGCTGGGCGGCTATGCGATGGGCATGTACCTGATGCGCCAGATCGGCGACCGCGGCGTCTACGGCAATCCGATCCTTCCCGACTTCATGGTGTTCCTGAACTGGAAGGAACTGCCGTGGTTCTGGTACGGCTTCGACCAGTTCTGGTTCGCCGCGATCATGATCGTGCTGGCCCCAGGCGCGCTCGCCTTCGTGTTCGGCTGGTTCGCCTTCCGCAGCCGCGTCACCGGCGTCTACCTGTCGATCATCACGCAAGCTCTGACCTATGCGCTGCTGCTCGCCTTCTTCCGCAACGACATGGGCTTCGGCGGCAACAACGGCCTGACCGACTTCAAGGACATCCTCGGCTTCAACGTCCAGGCGCCCGAGACGCGCGCGGGGCTGTTCGCCGCCAGCGCTCTGGCTCTGGCACTGGCGCTTCTCGTCACCTCCGCCATCACCCGGTCGAAATACGGCATGCTGATGATCGCCGTGCGCGACGCCGAGAGCCGCACGCGCTTCATCGGCTGGCGGCCGGAGAACGTGAAGGTGTTCGCCTTCACCGTCTCGGCGGTGATGGCCGGAATCGCGGGCGCGCTCTACGTGCCGCAGGTCGGCATCATCAATCCGGGCGAGTTCGCCCCGGCCAATTCCATCGAGGTGGTCGTGTGGACCGCGGTCGGCGGCCGCGGCACGCTGGTCGGCCCGATCATCGGGGCGCTGCTGGTCAACGGCGGCAAGAGCTGGTTCACCGGCGTCCTGCCGGAATACTGGCTCTTCGCGCTCGGCGGGCTGTTCATCGCGGTGACCCTGTTCCTGCCGAAAGGCATCGTCGGCACCTACGATTCCTGGCGTGCCGCGCGCAGGGATGCGGCGGAGCGCGCCCGGACGAAAGCGCAGGAGGACGCCGCGCCGCCGCCCGTCGATCCGGTCACCGGCCGTCCCGCCCGCGCCGAGGACACGGCAAGGACGCCGTCGCCCGACATTGCCGGCGGCCCGGCGCCGCAGCCTGCGGAGTAGAGCGATGTCGAAGAGCGGAACCATCCTCTATCTCGATGGCGTGTCGGTCTCCTTCGACGGATTCCGCGCCATCAACAACCTGTCGCTGGTGCTCGACAAGGGCGAGATGCGGGCGATCATCGGTCCGAACGGTGCCGGCAAGACCACGATGATGGACATCATCACGGGCAAGACCCGCCCCGACGCGGGCGAGGTCTTCTTCGACGGCACGGTGGATCTCACCAAGCACGACGAGGCCGACATCGCGATGATGGGCATCGGCCGCAAGTTCCAGAAGCCGACGGTGTTCGAGAGCCATACGGTCGAGGACAATCTCGTGCTCGCGCTCGCCGGGCCGCGATCGATCTTTCCGGCCCTCTTTCACCGCAGATCGAAGGAGGAGGGCAGGCGCATCGACGAGATCCTCGCCACGATCCGCCTGGAGGCACGCCGCAACGATCTGGCAGCCAACCTCAGCCATGGCCAGAAGCAGTGGCTGGAGATCGGCATGCTGCTGGCGCAGGACCCCAAGCTTCTCCTCGTCGACGAGCCGGTGGCCGGCATGACCGACGCCGAGACCGAGGAGACCGCGCGGCTGCTGAAGGACATCGCCAAGACCCATTCGGTGGTCGTGGTCGAGCACGACATGCATTTCGTGCGCGAGCTCGGCGTCAAGGTGACCTGCCTGCACGAGGGGTCGGTCCTGTCGGAGGGTACGCTCGACAGCGTCTCGGCCGACGAGCGCGTCATCGAAGTCTATCTGGGGAGGTGAGGGCATGCTGACCGTCAAGGACGCCACCCTCCACTACGGCGCCGCGCAGGCGCTGCGCGGCGTGTCGCTCACGGCAAAAGAGGCGAAGATCACCTGCGTGCTCGGCCGCAACGGCGTCGGCAAGACCAGTCTCATGAGAGCCATCGTCGGCCATCACCGGCTGTCGAGCGGAGAAATAGCCTTCGAGGGGAAGGCGCTCGACCGGAGCGCGGCGTACGATCGCGCCCGGTCGGGCATCGCATTCGTGCCGCAGGGGCGGGAAATCTTCCCGCTCCTGTCGGTCAGGGAGAACCTGGAGACCGGTTTCGCGCCGCTGAAGCGCGCCGATCGTCACGTCCCGGACCACGTCTTCGAACTGTTCCCGGTGCTGAAGAGCATGCTGTCGCGGCGCGGCGGCGACCTGTCCGGCGGCCAGCAGCAGCAGCTCGCCATCGGCCGCGCGCTGGTGATGCGGCCCAAGCTGCTCGTCCTCGACGAGCCGACCGAGGGCATCCAGCCCTCGATCATCAAGGATATCGGCCGGGCGATCCGCTTCCTGCGCGACACGGCCGGCATCGGCATCCTTCTGGTGGAGCAGTATCTCGACTTCTGCCGGGAACTGGCGGACGAGGTGAACATCATGGACCGCGGCCAGATCGTCCATTGCGGCCCGGCGGAGGATCTCGACGATCCGCACGTGCGCAAGTTCCTGACGGTCTGACGCGCGCCGCTTCGCCGGACGGGACGGCTGGAACCCATCGCGCGGCGGGGGCGTTTCCCCGGCAATCGATCCGCGATCCCGAGGAGTTTCCAGATGTCGACCAGACCGTCCTCCGCGCCGCAGCCGCCGCGCACCTCCGAACCGGCCGAAGCCTTCCGCAAGGAGCGTGCCCGCCAGGGTTCGGCCCAGCCCGACCAGGAGGACGAACTGCAGGAAGGCCTGGAGGACACTTTTCCGGCCAGCGATCCGGTGTCGCATGATTCCGCCGGCGTCCCCGGAAAGCCGCCGAAGGACCGACACTCGCAGGACTGACGACGTGCTCCTTGCGCCCGCCTCCGCCCCTCAGGCGGCGGCGAGTGCCTTGATGCCGTCGGCGACGAACTGGACCGCGAGTGCGGCCAGGATGACGCCCAGGAGCCGCGTCAGGATCGACCGGCCCGTCTGGCCGAGATAGCGGTCGACGCGCTCCGCCAGCACGAAGACGAGATAGGTGATCGCGATCGCCAGCGCGATGACCAGAAGCAGCACGGCGGTCGAGGCCGGTCCGCCGAACGATCCCGACAGGAGCACCGTCGCCGAGATCGCCCCCGGTCCGGCGATCAGCGGGATCGCCAGCGGGAAGGCGGCGATGTTGTGGATGTGGTCGCGCGTGATGGCGACGTCGGCGGTCTTCTCCTTCCGCTCGGTGCGCCGCTCGAAGATCATCTCGAAGGCGATGAAGAACAGGAGCAGCCCGCCCGCCACGCGGAAGGCGGGCAGGGTGATGCCGAACACCGACAGGATCGCCGCACCCGCCACCGCAAACAGCGCAAGCACCACGAGGCCGATGACCGAGGCGCGCAGCCCGACCTGATGGCGCTGCGACCGGTCCATGCCGCGCGTCAGCGCCAGGAACAGCGGTGCCAGCCCCGGCGGGTCGATCGTGACGAGGATCGTCACGAAGGCGTTGAAGACGAGGTCGAAGCTCGGCACGGGAACCTCTTGGCGGTCCGGCAGAGCGGCGGCGCCTCTGCGCCAGCCCTGCATCCTTCCCCATCCTGAACGCTCGGCGCGCGCGGGGCAACAGCATCGTCGAGCCGGTGGCGGTCGCGATCGTTTCGGCGGCTCTCCGAAGCGTTGCTTCGGGCACGGTCGGCAGCAGCACCGAGGCACGCCGAAGGCTCATGCCGACCACATCCGGCAGGGTCCCGGCCTCCACCTCGCGGGGAAGAGTACCGCGCGGATTCCGGCCCAGCGCGGCCCTTTCTCGGCGACTTTTCCGTCATGCTGCGGAGGCGCTTTCCAAGTGCCTGATTAAATTGAGGAAAGCGGCCATGACAATCGGCCCCCGAAGTTGGAGAATCACGCCGGCTTCCTATATAAGGATGCATTGATTCCAGCGACGAACGTGGCCCATCTTGTCTGATTTAACCAAACCGCCCGCCGGGGGTTCGAACGGCATCGAGCCGATCTCCATCATCGAGGAGATGCAGCGCAGCTACCTCGACTACGCGATGAGCGTGATCGTCAGCCGTGCTCTGCCCGACGTCCGCGACGGACTGAAGCCGGTGCATCGGCGCATCCTCTATGCCTCGCACGAGAGCGGCTATCACTGGAACCGCAAGCACGTGAAGTCGGCGCGCCCGGTGTCGGACGTGATGGGTAAGTACCACCCGCACGGCGACGCCTCGATCTACGACGCCCTGGTCCGCATGGCGCAGGACTGGTCGATGCGCCTGCCGCTGATCGACGGGCAGGGCAATTTCGGCTCGATCGACGGCGATCCGCCCGCGGCGATGCGCTACACCGAGGCGCGGCTGACCAAGGGCGCGCACGAGATCCTGGAGGACATCGACAAGGAGACCGTCGACTTCCAGGACAATTACGACGGCTCGTCGCGCGAGCCGAAGGTGCTGCCGGCCCGCTATCCGAACCTGCTCGTCAACGGGTCGGGCGGCATCGCCGTCGGCATGGCGACCAACATCCCGCCACACAACCTCGTCGAGGTGGTGAATGCGGCCATCGCCATCGTCGACAATCCGGCGATCGATCTTCCGGCGCTGATGGAGATCATCCCCGGACCGGATTTCCCGACGGGCGGACTGATCCTCGGCCGCGCCGGCATCTACAGCGCTTATCTGACCGGCCGCGGCTCCGTCATGATGCGCGGCAAGGTCGACATCGAACCGATGCGCGGCGATCGCGAGGCGATCATCATCACCGAGGTGCCCTACCAGGTCAACAAGGCCACGATGATCGAGAAGATGGCCGAACTCGTGCGAGACAAGCGCATCGAGGGCATCTCCGACATCCGCGACGAGAGCGACCGCCAGGGCTACCGGGTGGTGATCGAGCTGAAGCGCGACGCCAATGCCGAAGTCGTGCTCAACCAGCTCTATCGCTACACGCCGCTGCAGACCTCCTTCGGCGCCAACATGGTGGCGCTCAACGGCGGCAAGCCGGAACTGATGAACCTCGTCGACATCCTGAAGGCCTTCGTGTCCTTCCGGGAGGAGGTCGTCAGTCGGCGCACCAAGTACCTGCTCAAGAAGGCCCGCGAACGCGCTCACGTGCTCGTCGGCCTGGCCATCGCGGTCGCCAACATCGACGAGGTCATCAAGCTCATCCGCAATGCGCCCGATCCGCAGACGGCGCGCGAGCAGCTGATGGAGCGGCGCTGGCCGGCGGCGGACGTGGAAGCGCTGATCCGCCTGATCGACGACCCGCGCCACCGCATCAACGAGGACGGCACCTACAACCTCTCCGAGGAGCAGGCCCGCGCGATCCTCGAACTGCGCCTGCAGCGCCTCACCGCGCTCGGGCGCGACGAGATCGCCGACGAGCTCAACAAGATCGGCGAGGAGATCAAGGACTACCTCGACATCCTCGGATCCCGCGCGCGCATCCAGACCATCGTCAAGGACGAGCTTGCCGCCGTGCGCGACGAGTTCGGCACGCCGCGCCGCACCGAGATCGTCGACGGCGGCGCCGACATGGAGGACGAGGACCTCATCCAGCGCGAGGACATGGTCGTCACGGTCACGCACGAAGGCTACATCAAGCGCGTGCCGCTCTCGATCTACCGGGCTCAGGCGCGGGGCGGCAAGGGCCGCTCCGGCATGGCCACGAAGGACACCGACTTCGTCACGCGGCTGTTCGTGGCCAACACGCACACGCCGATCCTGTTCTTCTCCTCGCGCGGCATCGTCTACAAGGAAAAGGTCTGGCGGCTGCCCATCGGCACGCCGCAGTCGAAGGGCAAGTTCCTGCGCAACCTTCTGCCGCTCGACGCCGGGGACCGGATCACCGCGATCCTGCCGCTGCCGGAGAACGAGGAGAGCTGGGCCGAGCTCGACGTGATGTTCGCGACGACGCGCGGCACCGTGCGGCGCAACAAGCTGTCGGACTTCGCCGACGTGAAGCGCAATGGCAAGATCGCCATGAAGTTCGAGGAGGAGGGCGACGCCATCCTCGCCGTCGAGACCTGCACCGAGAACGACGACGTGCTGCTGACCGCCGACAGCGGCCAGTGCATCCGCTTCGCCGTCAGCGACGTGCGCGTCTTCGCCGGACGCTCCTCGCAGGGCGTGCGCGGCATTGCGCTGGGGCAGGGCGATCGCGCCATCTCCATGACCATCCTCGAGCACGTCGAGGCGACGGCGCCAGAGCGGGCGGCCTATCTCAAGCGGTCCGTTGCCGAACGGCGCGCAGCGTCGAGCGAGATCGGCGAAAGCGAGGAAGAGGTCGCGCTGACCAACGAGGAGGTCGGCGAGGAGGCGGATCTGAACGACGAGCGCTACGAGCATCTCAAGGCGCACGAGCAGTTCGTGCTCACCGTCACCGAGTTCGGTTACGGCAAGCGGTCTTCGTCCTACGACTTCCGGCTGATCGGACGCGGCGGCAAGGGCATCAGGGCTACGGATACGTCCAAGACCGGCGAGATCGGCAAGCTCGTGGCCGTGTTCCCCGTTGAGAAGGACGACCAGATCATGCTGGTCACGGACGCGGGCAAGGTCATCCGCGTGCCGATCGGCGGCATCCGTTTCGCCGGCCGCGCTACCAAGGGGGTCACGATCTTCCGCACGGGCGACGGCGAGAAGGTCGTGTCGGTCGAGCGGATTTCCGAACCGCAGTCGGAAGACGAGGTGGAGGCGGCCGTCGAGCAGGCTCCCGACGCTCCGGCGGGCGATGCGCCGCCTGCCGCTCCCGAAACGCCCCTCGACGAGTGAGGGGCGATTTGCCGGACTGAAAACAGAAACGGCCGCCCAGAGAGGCGGCCGATCTGCTTTGGGAGGTCAGGCCCAGGGTAATTCTCGTTGGTCTCAGCGGCGCATGTTCGCGAACGGGTTCCGGCGCGTCGCGCGCACGTCCTGCCGTGCGCGCTGCGCTTCCTCGTAGAAGCCGAACGCAGTCGCAATCAGCATGGCAATGGTCATGGCCGCAGCAAGCATCGTGATCAGCATGGCATCGTTCTCCTTGGCCGATGAACGCGTTAGACACCGAAGGGTTTCGACCGTCTGTGAGTTTTTTGGCACAGCAAGCTTGAACGAAGACTGAGGCCGCCGTTCATGTGCGGTTCATCTTGGGCCGAGGGTGAACGGACGGTTAGCCGGGCGTGCCGGGCGTGGGGCGGGGCCGTCCGCCCGCGACAGCTGCCGGCGGCGGCGCGACGCTGCGCCGACCGGGGCGCGAAGACGCAGATGGCGCGACTCGCGTGAAGACGGCTCCGGAGACTCGTGACCTCGCCATCGCCGGAGCATCCGGCACCAGGCCCACGACCGCGCTGATGTCCCGTACGCCGTGGTTTTCGCCCCGCCACGTCAGGCCGGGCGGAAATGCCGGAGCGGCCGGCAGTCTTGGCGTCAGGCGGCGCCGAAGACGCGGGCGAAGATCGTGTCGACGTGCTTGGTGTGATAGGCGAGGTCGAACTTCTCGCGCAGGTCGTCTTCCGACAGCGCGGCGCGCACCTCGGCATCCGCCAGAAGTTCCTCGAGGAAGTCCGCGCCGTGTTCCCAGGCCTTCATGGCGTTGCGCTGGACGAGCCGGTAGGCATCTTCCCGCGAGACGCCCGCCTGGGTCAGCGCCAGGAGAACGCGCTGCGAATGAACCAGACCGCGGAACCTGTTCATGTTCCGCAGCATGTTCTCGGGGTAGATCACCAGCTTCTCGATGACGCCGGCCAGCCGGTTGAGCGCGAAGTCGAGCGTGATCGTCGCGTCCGGGCCGATGCCGCGTTCGACGCTCGAATGCGAGATGTCGCGCTCGTGCCAGAGCGCCACGTTCTCCAGCGCCGGAACCACGGCCATGCGCACGAGGCGGGCGAGACCGGTCAGATTCTCCGTCAGCACCGGGTTGCGCTTGTGCGGCATGGCCGACGAGCCCTTCTGGCCGGGCGAGAAGAACTCCTCCGCCTCCAGCACCTCGGTGCGCTGCATGTGGCGGATCTCGATGGCGACGTTCTCGATCGAGGAGGCGATGACACCCAGCGTGGCGAAGAACATGGCGTGCCTGTCGCGCGGGATGACCTGCGTCGAGACCGGCTCCGCAAGCAGGCCGAGCTTGGCGCAGACATGCTCCTCCACGCGGGGGTCGATGTTGGCGAAGGTGCCGACGGCACCCGAGATGGCGCCGGTGGCGATTTCGGCGCGTGCATTCACCAGCCGGGCGCGGTTGCGGCTCATCTCGGCAAAGAAGCGCGCGAAGGTCAACCCCATGGTCGTCGGCTCGGCATGTATGCCGTGCGAGCGGCCGATCCGCACCGTGTCCTTGTGCTCGTAGGCGCGGGTCTTCAGGGCGGCGAGCAGCCGGTCCATGCCCGCGAGCAGGATGTCACAGGCGCGCACGAGCTGGATGTTCAGCGTCGTGTCGAGCACGTCGGACGAGGTCATGCCCTGGTGGACGAAGCGCGAGTCGGGGCCGATGAATTCGGCCAGATGCGTCAGGAAGGCGATGACGTCATGCTTGGTCACGGCCTCGATCTCGTCGATCCGCGCGACGTCGAACGTCGCCGCGCCACCCTTCTCCCAGATGGTCCGCGCGGCTTCTTTGGGGATGACGCCCAGCTCCGCGAGCGCGTCGCAGGCATGCGCCTCGATCTCGAACCAGATGCGGAACTTGGTCTCCGGAGACCAGATGGCGACCATCTCGGGCCGCGAGTAGCGCGGGATCATGCGTGTGTCCTCGTCGGGAAAGCCTTGCCGACCCCCTAGCAGAGGCTGCCGCTGCCCTCAACGGCGGGTCCTTGCGAGGACGAGGGAAAATGCCAGCAGCGCCGGCAGCCCGACCGGCAGATACATCCGCAGGCCGAGCACCAGGAAATGATAGCAGGCCGCCGCCACGGTGAAGATGAACTGGAAGATCCAGCCGATGGTCAGGGCCGGCTCGTGCCAGTGGGCATAGTAGAGGCGGTACCACAGGCCGAAGAGGAAGGCCGTGATGCCGATCGTGGCGCCGGCCAGGAGCACCATGGCGGCCGCGAAGCGCGTCTCCGCCCGGTGCCCGCCGAAGCGATCCGCGAGCAGGACGGCGGGCGCGTAGGCGAGCAGGGCTCCGAACCAGAAAAGCAGGATGACGGCGGCCTGCGCGTCTGCATTCTGCCACGCGCGCGCCAGAAGCGAGGCGGCGCACGAGGCGACGATGGCGAGGGACCAGGCGATCGAACCGGCGAGCAGCCGCAGGGCAGGGCGGATTCGGGTCCGACGGCCCGGACCGATGGACCGCCGCGCCGGAGCGGGGGCGTCGGAAGCGGACCGCTCCGTCACAGGCGCCCGGTGACCGCGATCCAGCGGTAGTCGGGCCCTTCGAAGCCGAAGGACCGCACCGCCACAAGCACGGCGAAGGACGGCGCGCCGCCGTCCGGGTGGATCGTCTGGACCGCGCCGATCCGGTAGCCGAGCGGACAGCCGCGGCTGGAGGGAACGCGGTCGTCCTCATGCAGCAGGTCGACGGTGCCGCCGGCCCTGAGGTCGATGCGCAGCAGCCGGAAGCCCATGGTCGGGCCGAGGTTCTCGCAACCGGCCACATCGAGCGCGTATTCCTCGATCCGGAACTCGATCGCCTCGTCGACCGGCGGAATGACGGGGCGAGGGTTCACCGCCATGCGGAACGGATCCGCGGAAAGCTCGGTGATCGCGTTGATCCCGGCGGTGTGGCCGCGGTTCTGCGCCAGGATCGCGTCGGAGACGATCGCCTGGCCCGGCGCCCTTGCCTGATCCCTGGCCTGGTGGAGCGGCGCGCTCTCGTCGTCGATCCGGATGCGGATGGGCGTGCCCGGGACGAAGCGGTCCGTCGCCACGTCGATGTAGTATCGGTTGGCGTAAGGAAAGCCGGAGCCGTCCTGGACGCCGTATTCCTCGAAGGCAAAGATGGAGGCATCGGCGCTGAAGCCGAGGATTTCGAGATCGGCCACGCTGCCAGCGGTTGCAGAACCGGCGGCGAAGGCGATTGCGAAGGCCAGGACGGTGGCCGCGACAGGCTGCCGGATCATGACGATTCTCCCTGTTCCCGCCCCGACCGCATTCTGCCATCGATCGGCCGCGGCGATCCACCGGGAATCGGTGGTGCGGGTCACCGCGCCCAGCGCGCCCGCCAGGCGGGGAAGAAGTCGCCGGCCGCCGGCTCGGCGGCGAAGACGCCGCGGGCGATCGCGCGCGCCATCGTCGCCGCCGCCGCCGCACCCAGTTCGATCGCCGCGTCGCCTTCGGGAACGACGCCGCTGCCGCCGGTCGCCAGCGCGAAGACCAGATCGCCGTCGGCAGGGGTATGGGCAGGCCAGATCGCACGGGCGAAGCCGTCATGCGCCGACATCGCCAGCCGTTTGGCGCCGGCCTTGCTCAGCACGGCGTCGGTTGCGATCACCGCGATGGTGGTATTGGCGCCGGGCGCATTCCCGCTCCGGAACTTCAACGCGACGTCCGTCGCGTCGGCCGGCGCCGAGGCCGGCATCCCGCGTGCGCCGAACTCGTAGCCGATCTCGAAGGGCGCTGCCCAGAAATGCGGCGTGTCGCCGACCGTGGCCGACCCGACCGCATTGACCGCGACGAGCGCGGACACTGTGATGCCGTTCGACAGGACCGTCGACGCCGAGCCGAGCCCGCCCTTCAGCCCGGCCGTCAGCGCTCCGAACCCGGCGCCCGCCGATCCCATCTCGAAGGTCTCGGAAGCGACCTCGGCCGCTTCGTAGCCGAGGTCGCGGTAGGGCGGATAGCGGCCCCAGTCCTTGTCGCCGCCGTTGACGAGGTCGAACAGGATCGCCGCTGGAACGATCGGGATCGACAGGTCGTGCACCTTCACGCCGACGCCGCGCTCGCGCAGGTATGCCTGCACGCCCGATGCCGAATCCAGCCCGAAAGCCGAGCCGCCCGACAGGACGATCGCGTCCACCTTCTCAACCGCGTTGTGCGGCTCGAGGAGGTCGGTCTCGCGCGTGCCCGGCGCGCCGCCGAGCACCTGGACCGCGGCGATCGCCGGCCGGTCGCAGAGCACCACGGAGACGCCCGAACGGATGCGTGCGTCCACGGCATTGCCCACACGCAGGCCGGCGACGTCGGTCAGGAGATTGCGGGAGCCCGCTCTGAAAGCCATGGGAGTTCAGTCCATCGGTTGGAAGGCGCCGCCGTCGTAGCGGAACAGCCGGTAATGCTCGCCCGCCCAGTCGCCCTTCTCGTCGAAGCGGACGGGTCCAAGGACGGTCTGGAACGTGTCGCCTGAAAGGGCGGCCGCGACCGAAGACGTTCCGTCGGGACGCGGCTTCGATGCCTGGAGCGCGATCTCGACGGCCGCGTAGGTCGGGAGAACGTAGCCTGCCGGCAGCACCTCCCGCCGGGCGAGCGTCTCCAGCACCGACGGCTCGGCCGTGTCGGCCCATTCCGCCGGCGCGATCATCAGGGTCCCCGGCGCAAGGTCGACGGCGTCGGGTGCCGCCCGCAGGGCTTCCCCGCCGGCGATGACGAGGTCGTAGCCCAGTTCCCGCGCATCGCGACCGAGAATGGCGAGGTCGGACCTGTCGCCGCCTGCGAAGACATGCGTCGCACCCGACTTGCGCAGGCGGCCGGCCAGCGCGATCTGGTTGTCGAGCTGCGGCCTGAACGTGTCGGTGAAGACCGGCTTCAGGCCGGCCTCCTCGGCGGCGAGACGGAAACCTTCGGCGAGCTCGCGGCCGTAGATGGTGCCGTCGTCGATGATGGCGAAGAGTTCGCCGCGCCAGAGGTCCGTCAGGATGCGTGAGACGGCAGCGAGTTCGGCATCGGCGCGCGGCGCCAGCCGGTAGACGGGCCATCCGGTCTTCTCGCGACGATCGGTCAGGCTGGTGACGCGCACGCCGGTCGTGATGACGGGAATACCTGCCCTGGAGAGGATCGGCATCGCGGCCTCGATCGCCTCGATGCAGAGGAAACCCGTCACCGCCTCCACCTCGGCCACGACGAAGAATTCTGCCGCGGTGCTGCCGCCTTCGGCCGAGCACTGCGTGTCGACGATCTCGATGGTGCTGCCGTCCGCAGCCGCGGCGACCGCTGCCTCGGCGCCGGCGCGCATCTGCAGTCCGAGGATCTCCGCCGATCCGGACAGGGGCGCGGCCAGACCGAGGGCAGCCGCGCCGGCCGTCGGTATCGGGGCGCCGGCCATGGCGAGGATCACCAGCGCTGTGAAGGCTGCCTGCTGCATCGTGTTCGGGTCGGACCGGTCCTCGCGCAGGCCGGAAGGGCCTGGTCGGTTCAACTGGTAAAGAACGAAGCGTTCATGTGCAATGCACGCGAACCGCTTGTGACCCCGCGGGTCGGCCCTATATTGGCGCCGAGATCGGGAACGGGCGCAGAGGCATGGCCGGGTGTTGAACAGGAACGAGATCGAGCCGGCCCGCTACCGCGACGCCATGGCCAACTTCGCCGGTGCCGTGCATCTGGTGACGACAGACGGCGCCGCCGGCCGGCGCGGCGTGACGGTCATCGCGGCCTGTTCGGTGTCCGACGACCCGCCGACGATCCTCGTCTGTCTCAACCGGGAGAACACCAGGAACGACGTCTTCCGCGACAACGGCGTCTTCGCGCTGAACACGCTGGCGGCCGAGCATCAGGCCCTCTCGGCGGACTTCGCCGGCCTGACGGGCAAGCCGCCGGAGGCGCGATTCGGCGCTGACGACTGGGAGACGATCGCGACCGGTGCGCCGACGCTGAAGACCGCGCTCGCCGTGTTCGACTGCGAACTGTTGGAGGCGAAGGACGTCGCCACGCATCGCGTGCTGTTCGGCCGCGTGACAGGATTGCGGGTCGGCGGTAACCTGTCGCCGCTGCTCTATCACCGCCGCGCCTACCGCGTCTTCTGACGCGCCTTCGCCACTCATTCCCAGGAGACGGCATGTCCGACGAATCCAGCCACGCGCTCCCGCAGTCGATCGACGAGACGATGGCGCTGCTCGAAAGTGCGGACTACGTGGCGGACCGGGCGCTGGCGACCGTGCTGTTCCTGTCGCTGCGCATGAAGCGGCCGCTCTTCCTGGAGGGCGAGGCGGGTGTCGGCAAGACCGAGATCGCCAAGGTTCTGGCCAGCGCGCTCGGCCGCAAGCTGATCCGCCTGCAGTGCTACGAGGGCCTCGACGTCTCCTCGGCGGTCTACGAGTGGAACTACGCCGCGCAGATGATCGAGATCCGGATGGACGAGGCTGCCGGGCAGACCGACCGCGACCGGATGGAGAAGAACGTCTTCTCGGAGAAATACCTGATCCGCCGGCCGATCCTCGAGGCGCTCGAGGGAACGGACGGCCGCGCGCCGGTGCTGCTGATCGACGAGCTCGACCGCACCGACGAGGCGTTCGAGGCCTTCCTGCTCGAAATCCTGTCCGACTTCCAGGTGACGGTGCCCGAACTCGGCACGATCAGGGCCAAGGAGCCGCCGATCGTCATCATCACCACCAACCGCACCCGCGAGATCCACGACGCGCTGAAGCGGCGCTGCCTCTATCACTGGGTCGACTACCCGAATGCCGAGCGCGAGCTCGACATCGTCGCGCGCAAGGTGCCGCAGGCAAACAGGCGGCTCTCGGCCGAGCTCGTCCGATTCATCCAGAAGCTGCGCGAGATCGACCTGTTCAAGGTCCCGGGCGTCGCCGAGACCATCGACTGGGCGAGCGCGCTGACGGAACTCGACAAGATCGCGCTCGACCCCGAAACCGTGTCCGACACGATCGGCGTGATCCTCAAATACCAGGACGACATCGCCCGGATCGAGCAGGGCGAGGGCCGGCGACTGCTGAAGGAAGTGCAGGCGGATCTGGCGACGGCGGAGTAGGGGCGGTGGTGCGGCGCGGTTTCTTGCGGGCGCGGGGTCACGACGCGGTGTGGGTTCGTGAGATCGCCTCGTCCGCCGTCAGGGAGCGGCGGACGTGAGCGCCGCGGCGGACAGCGAGCCGGCCCGGCAGCAAACCTTCCCCAATGCCGCCAAGCCCGACGGCCGGCTGGCCGACAACATCGTCTATTTCGCCCGCGCGCTGCGCAAGGCCGGCATGCGGGTGGGGCCGGCCTCGGTGAAGGATGCGATCGAGGCGGTTCTCGCGGCCGGCATCGGCAGCCGCGAGGATTTCTACTGGGTGCTCCACTCCGTCCTGGTGAAGCGGCACGAGGATCACGCGACCTTCGACGAGGCCTTCCGCCTGTTCTGGAAGTCGCGCGAGCTGGTGGAGAAGATGCTCGCCATGTTCTCGCCCAAGGCGCCCGACACGCGCGAGCGCCAGAAGCCGCGCGCCGCTGAAAGCCGCGTCGCCGACGCCATGTTCGAAGGGCACGACAAGAACCGCAAGCCGCAGGAGATCCCGGAGATCGAGGTCGACGCCCGGCTGACCTTCTCGGGCAGCGAGGTGCTGCGCGGCAAGGACTTCGCGCAGATGACCGCACGCGAGATCGCCGAGGCGAAACGGGCGATCGCCGACCTGAAGCTGCCATTCGACCTCGTCCGCACCCGCCGCTACCGGCCTGATCCGCGCGGGCGGCGGACCGACGCGCGCGCGATGCTGCGGTCGGGCCTGCGCACCGGCGGCGACCTCATCCTGCCCAAGTTCCGCTCGCCGCGCGAGATCCATCCGCCGCTCGTCGTGCTCGCCGACATTTCCGGCTCGATGAGCCAGTACACCCGCGTCTTCCTGCACTTCCTGCACGCGCTGGCGGAGAAGCGCAGGCGGGTGCACACCTTTGTCTTCGGCACGCGGCTCACCAACCTGACGCGCCAGATGCGTCACCGCGATCCCGACGCGGCGCTGGCCGACAGCTCGCTGGCGGTGCGGGACTGGTCGGGCGGCACGCGGATCGGCGAGACGCTGCACGAGTTCAACCGCGTCTGGTCGCGGCGCGTGCTGGGGCAGGGCGCGATCGTGCTGCTCATCACCGACGGGCTGGAGCGCGACGACGTCGATGGACTGACCGCCGAGATGGAGCGCCTGCACAAATCGTGTCGGCGGCTGGTCTGGCTCAACCCGCTGCTGCGCTTCGACGGTTTCGAGGCGAAGGCGCGGGGCGTGAAGGCCATGCTGCCGCATGTCGACGAGTTCCGCCCCGTCCACACGCTGAACGCGCTTGCAGACCTCTGCGCTTCGCTCTCCGAGAAACGCGCCGGCGAGGCCGATCCGCGCCGCTTCATGGGTCTTGGCAAGCGCCGGGCCGCGTGACCATATTCAGGGCGGGAGAACACGCCATGCACGATCCGACGCTCGACGAGACCCGCGACCCGCTGCTGATCGCGGAAGGCTGGATGAACGATGGCCGCAGCGTCGCCGTTGCGACGGTGGTCGAAACCTGGGGCTCGGCGCCGCGGCCCGTCGGCAGCCATCTCGTCATCGATGAGGAGGGCAATTTCCACGGCTCCGTCTCCGGTGGTTGCGTGGAAGGCGCGGTCGTGGCCGAAGCCGTCGACATCATCGAGACCGGCAAGCCGCGCATGCTGGAATTCGGCGTCGCCGACGAGACCGCCTGGCAGGTCGGACTCTCGTGCGGGGGGCGCATCAAGGTCTATGTCGAGCGGCTGGGCTGAGCGGAGACGTCGATGGATCCCCTGTCGCTGAAGAAGATCAACGCCGAGCGCAGGGCGCGCCGCGCCGCGATCCTGGTGACCGACCTGTCGGACGGGCGCGACCGGGTCGTGCGCGAGGGCGATGCCGTGGCCGGCGAACTCGGAGGTGCGGTCCTGAAGGCCTTCCGGTCGGGCCGGTCCGGCACGGTGGAAGCCGAGGGCCGGCTCTTCTTCCTCAACGTCCACCTGCCGCCGCCGCGCCTGGTGGTCATCGGTGCCGTGCACATCAGCCAGGCGCTGGCCCCGATGGCGAAGATCGCCGGCTACGACATGGAGATCGTCGATCCGCGCACGGCCTTCGCCACGCCGGAGCGCTTCCCCGACGTGCGGCTGTTCGCGGACTGGCCGGAGACGGTGCTGAAGGACCGGCCGTTCGACGCCTATACGGCGGTCGCCGCGGTGACGCATGATCCCAAGATCGACGACTTCGCGCTGAAGGCCGCGCTCGATGCCGACTGCTTCTATATTGGCGCCCTGGGCAGCCGGAAGACGCATGCGAAGCGGATCGAGCGGCTGGCCGCGATGGGCGCGAGCGAGGCCGCCATCGCGCGCATCCATTCGCCGATCGGCCTCGACATCGGTGCCTCTAGCCCGGCCGAAATCGCCGTCGCCGTGCTGGCGGAAGTCATCGCGGCCTTCCGTTCGCGCGGCCTTGCGCAAGAGGCCGAGAGCCGCGCGGCATGAGGTTCGGGCCGGTTCCGGTGACCCAGGCGCAGGGCACGCTGCTCGCTCACGCCACATCGGCGGGAAACAGGCGCCTGAAGAAGGGTTATCTGCTGACGGGCGAAGACGTCGCGGCGCTGGCCGATTCCGGTGTTTCCACCGTGGTGGTCGCCTCGCTCGATGACGGCGACCTCGTCGAGGACGAAGCCGCGCGCCGGATCGCGGCCGCATTGCGGACGCGCAACGTCGAGGTGAAGGCGCCGGCCACCGGCCGCGTCAACCTCCACGCCGCAGCCGCGGGCGTATTCACGGTCGACCGGGCGCTCATCGACGCCATCAACGCAGTCGACCCGTCGATCACGATCGCCACCGTCGCCGAACACGCCGCCGTCGGCGCCGGCCAGATGGTCGCGACCGTGAAGATCATTCCTTTCGCCGTCGGCGCCGGCCTGGTCGACGGCATTGCCGCCCTGTGTGCCGGCGGCGAAGCCCTGGCCGTCGCGCCTTACCGGCCGAAACGGGTCGGTCTGGTGCAGACCGTGCTGCCGGTGGTCAAGGCGAGCGTGCTCGACAAGACGCGGCGGGTCACAGAGACGCGCCTTGCCCGTTCGGGCAGCCAGGTGACGGTCGAGAAGCGGACCGCCCACGACGAGGCGGACCTCGCGGATGCCATCCGGACCATGGCCGCAGGCAACGACCTCGTCCTTGTGTTCGGCGCGTCGGCGGTCAGCGACGCCGGCGACGTGATTCCCGCCGCGATCCGCCGCGCCGGCGGCACGGTCGAGCGCTTCGGCATGCCCGTCGATCCCGGCAATCTCCTGGTGCTCGGCCGTGTCGGCGACGTGCCGGTTCTCGGCGCGCCCGGTTGCGCGCGCAGCCCGAAGGAAAACGGCTTCGACTGGATCCTCGACCGGCTGGTGGCCGGGGTGGCCGTCGATGCGGCGGCGATCGCCGGCATGGGCGTCGGCGGCCTCCTGATGGAGATCCCGACCCGGCCGCAGCCGCGCGAGCGGCCCGCCCGGCCACACGGGCCGGCGGTCCACGCGGTTCTACTCGGCGCCGGGCGGTCGAGCCGCATGGGTGGACCCAACAAGCTGATGGCCGATTTCGAAGGCGAGCCGCTGTTGCGCCGCACCGCGCGCCAGGTGCTGGCCAGCCGGGTGGGCTGGACGGTCGTCGTGCTCGGCCACCAGGCCGACCGTGCGACTGCCGCCCTGGAGGGGCTCGACGTCCGGATCGTCGCGAACCCGGACTACGCTTCCGGCCTGTCCTCCTCGCTGAAGGCCGGCATCGCCGCCTTGCCCACGGAAGCGGCAGGTGCGCTCGTGGTGCTGGGCGACATGCCCGGCGTGACCGCCGAGGATCTGGATCGCCTCGTCGCCGCCTTCGAAACAGCGGGCGGTCTGTCGATCGTGCGCGCCACGTTCGACGGCAAGCGCGGCAACCCGGTGATCCTGCCGCGATCGCTCTTTGCCGCCGTCGGGGGGCTGTCGGGCGACACCGGTGCGCGACACATCGTCGAGAGCGGCGCTGCCGAGATCGTCGACGTCGAGATCGGCGCGGGCGCCTTCCTCGACGTCGACACGCCCGAAGCCATGCGCGCTGCCGGCGGGGTGCTGCAGGGGTGACCGGCGGGCCGGCCCGATGCTCCTGCGCGGGTTGCGTCGCCCGTCCCGAACCGTCTAATCATCGTCCATGACTCTCTTGCCCCCAGGCGTCCGCCGACTTCTCATTGCTGCCTGCGCTTCTCTTGCGGCGACCGTCGCCGTTTCGGCGGAGCCGCTCAAGCCCCACAAGGACGACCTCTTCGCCTATCCGGGCATCCTGGAGAGCCGCGACGACGGCGCCTACCGGATCGTCGACTACCGCGAGATGCGCGACATCAACGGCCGCGACGAGGTTCCGGAGCGCCGCGCGCATGCCCGGTACGTTTCGCTTGCCGTGCGCCGCCAGCAGCAGAATCTGTCGTTCGACGGGACCGGCCATGTCGCGGTCGGCCGAACCGAGGGGGCGCGGTTCATCACCATCTATCTCCACGGCCAGGGCGGCAGCCGCAAGCAGGGCGTCGACGACTTCACGTTCGGCGGCAACTTCAACCGGATCAAGAACCTGATGGTCGACAATGGCGGGCTTTATCTCTCGCCCGACTTTCCGGATTTCGGAGAGGCCGGCGCGGCGGCGGTTGCAGGTCTGATCAATCATTACGCGAGAAATTCGCCACAAGCCCCCGTCTTCATTGCCTGTGGATCGGCAGGCGGCGCGCTCTGCCATCGGCTGGCGAAGGACGCGGATCTGGCCGGTCGCCTGGGCGGCCTGCTGCTTCTCGGCTCGCTCTGGGACGACGGCTATGTCCGCAGCGCCGCCTTCAGGGCGAAGGTGCCCTTGTTCATCGGCCAGGGAAGCCGCGACACGGTCTTTCCGGTGGACCGGATGGAAGCCTTCTACCGGGCGGTGCGCGCCGCAGCGCCGGGCTATCCGGTGCGTATGGTGCGCTTCGAGAGCGGTACGCACGGGACGCCCATCCGCATGACGGACTGGCGCGAGACGCTGAACTGGATGCTGTCTGCGCGGTAGGGCGCGGCGGCGATCGTCGAGGAGGAGACTTCATGAGCGGGTTCATCGATCCGACGCGCGAGACGTTCGGCGACTTCCGGCGCCTGCCGGAGGAGGGGCCGATCCACATGCTGAACCTCGTGCGCCTGCGCGAGGATGCGGCCTATCCGGACGGGCGCAAGGCTTCAGGCGCGGAAGCCTACGCCGCCTATGGCCGCGAGAGCGGTCCGGTCTTCCGCCGGGTCGGCGGGCGCATCGCCTGGTCGGGCGATTTCCGCCTGATGCTGATCGGGCCTTCGGACGAACGCTGGGACCGCTGCTTCATCGCCGAGTACCCCTCGGGTGCTGCCTTCGTCGAAATGGTCAAGGATCCCGAATACCAGAAGGCGGTCGTGCACCGGCAGGCCGCCGTCCTCGATTCACGGCTGATCCGCCTTTCGCCGCGTCCGTCGGGCGCCGGGTTCGGCGAGTAGGCGCGTCAAGGGCCGGGGGGCGGTCTACGGCGCCGAGTAATAGTCCAGAACGGTCTGCGGGTTGATCTCGCCGTCATAGGTCGGATCGACCTCGTATCTGACCAGCGAGAAGTCGCCATCGCGGAAAAGCCAGAGCCCGGTCGCGGACGCGTCGCCGGGGCCGCGCCATTTCGCGTGCGACAGGATCGCGTGTTCTTCGGCAACGAATTCGGAATTCACCAGCACCGGCTGTGCGGTGAAGCCGATGATGCGCATCTCCTCCACCGGCTTTTCCGAATCCTCGTCCTCGTGCCGGATCTGGAGTTCGGGTTCTGCGAAGGCGAGCCGGCGCAGCCCGTCGAACGCGGTGTGCAGGAAATAGGCATGCGTCTCGTTGTAGGCGCCGGCCCCGCAGAAGAAGCGAAACAGCGTCGCCTCCTCGAGCGGCGCTTCGTCGTCCGCGTATGAGGGGCGAAAGCTTATCGTATGGATTTCGGGTGGCGGATCCTCGCCGAAAGCCGAGCCGTCGCAGGTGTCGCCGCGCGTCGCCTCGAAAAGCTCCCGCGCCTGGCGCAGCAGGTCGTTCTGCGAAGTCGCAGCCGGCGCGACCTCGGACGGTCCGCTCGCCGCGCCCTCCTGCTGCGCGGCTGCGGGCATGCCGAAGAGCGTGGTGCCCGCAAGCATCATCAAGGCAAAGCGCGTCGGACCCATGGCGAATCTCCCCTCGGCGGGAAGATCATACTCCGGATGCTTTGCGGCGCATCTGTGGAAGGCCACGTGAAGCGGATCGCGGAAGATCCGCGGGGCCGCTCAGCGCCGGGCCATCTGGCGGGCGATGCGCGGGAAGTCGGCCGGCTTGATGTTGATGTCTGCCCGTTCC
Organism: Aquibium microcysteis; assembly: GCF_014495845.1. NCBI lineage: Bacteria > Pseudomonadati > Pseudomonadota > Alphaproteobacteria > Hyphomicrobiales > Phyllobacteriaceae > Aquibium > Aquibium microcysteis. The sequence continues at coordinate 1,741,498 of NZ_CP061080.1, read as the reverse complement.
GCGCCGCTCATGGCACCGAGCAGGACCATCGCGGAGCGGTAGCGCTGTTCTTCCGAAGGACGGGGACGGGCGAAGAGTTCGGTCATGAAACCCATGTGGATGCTCCAGGTCGTCTCCTCCCGGACACTGCGAATATCGGAGATTCGTGACGATTTTGCAGTGCAGCATTCCGCATGGCTGATATGCGCGCGGCATCCTGCGGCGCCTCCGCCGGGCCCGATAGGCTGCACGGGACGGGCGTCTCAATTTCGACGCGTTTGCAGACCGGATTGTTAATCGGTTCCGCCGTAGCGTCGGCAACCTATTCGAGTATCCCCGCGTTGATGGGCGCAGGACCCAGGGCATGACCGGTTTCACCACCAGCGAGTTCACAACTCTTCTCGACGAACTCCTCGCGCGCGGGGAACGCGAGGATGATGCGCCGTCGCGTCCGTCGGTTCCGTTCGGCTTCGTCACGCCCGACGCGGCCGTGGAAGAACTCTGGAAAAGCGTGCCGTCGGATTTCGTCGCCAAGGTCTATGGCGAAGCCAGCGAGCGCGAGACCGTGCGGTCCGCGCCCGGCATCGAGACGCCGGAACCGCTGCCGTCGACGGATCCCGACGACATCGCGGCGGAACTGCGCATGGCCAATGCCCGCTGGCCGAAGGATTTCGACCGGATCCGCCGCGAGTTCGCGCTGGCCAATCATCCGGACCGGGTGGCGCCACACCTGCGCGACCGCGCCGTCGTGCGCATGCAGATCGCCAACATGATGATCGACCGCGAGAAGCGGAAGGCCGCGGCACGGGTCTGACCACCGGACCGGAAAAGTTTCAGTTCGAACTCAGCTTTTTGCTTGCCTTCACTCCGGACTTGGCCGATCTCTCCCCCTGCAACGGAGAAGAGATCGCATGAGTGAAGCTCCCTACGCCCTGTCGTCCCACGCCGACGTGCACACGCAGTCGGCCAGCCGCTACCTGCAGCAACTGTGCAAGCATTTCGGGCACAAGATTCCCGCCGAGTTCACACCCGAGGAAGGCACGATCCGCTTTCCCTTCGGCACCTGCGCGCTGAAGGCGGCGGGCGACGTGCTCGCGCTGGACGTCTCGGCCTCGACCGAAGGAGACCTCGAGCGCATGCGCGGCGTCATCGGCAGCCATCTCGAACGCTTCGCCTTCCGCGACACGCCCACGATCGCCTGGAGCTGAAGCGTGCGGATGCGTCGGGCGCGGTTGTCTCCCGGGTCATCCGTCGTTAGGAAAGGCCACCTGCCTGCGGGGTCCGGCCCCGCCTCGACCCAATCCTGACGGAGTCTCGCATGCAACAGCGCCCGCTCGGTCGCACCGGCCTGTCCGTGTCCGCCATCTGTCTCGGCACCATGACCTGGGGCGAGCAGAACAGCGAGGCCGAGGGCTTCGCGCAGATGGACATGGCCGTCGCGCGCGGCGTCAATTTCTTCGACACGGCCGAGATGTATCCCATCCCGCCCAGGGCGGAGACGCAGGGGCGCACGGAAACGATCATCGGCAACTGGTTCAGGCGCAGCGGGAAGCGCGATAACATCGTGCTCGCCACCAAGGTGGTGGGTCGCACGGCGATGGACTGGTTCCGCGGCGGACGTCCCTCGAAGCTCGTCCGGGCCGACATTCTCGACGCCGTCGAGAAGTCACTGGCAAAGCTGCAGACCGACCGGATCGACCTCTACCAGATCCATTTCCCCGAGCGGCCGATTCCGTGGGGCGCCAACCCGACCCGCGTCACCAGCCCGCCCGCGCCGCTCGCCGACGAGACTCCCATCGCCGAGACGCTCGCGGTCTTCGACGAACTGGTGAAGGCCGGTAAGATCCGCCATTTCGGTCTGTCGAACGAAAGCGCCTGGGGCGTCATGCGCTATGTCGCCGAGAGCGAGAAGGGCGGCGGGCCGCGCGTCGCTTCGCTGCAGAACGCCTACAATCTCGTCAACCGCACCTTCGAGGTGAACCTGGCGGAAGTCTGCCGGCGCGAGGACGTGAGCCTGCTCGCCTATTCGCCGCTCGCCCAGGGCTACCTGTCGGGCAAGTACGATCACGGCGCGCTTCCCGAAGGCTCGCGCAAGAAGCTGTTCGACCGGCTGCAGCGCTACGAGACGCCCGGAGCGGCGGAAGCCTATGTCGCCTATGGCGAACTGGCGCGGCGCTTCGGCATGAAGCCCGCGCTCTTCGCCAATGCCTTCGTCACCCATCGGCCGTTCATGACGTCGAACATCATCGGGGCGACGACGATCGAACAGTTGCGCATCGCCCTCGATTCGGCCGATGTTTCCTGGACGGACGAGATGCAGGAGGGTGTGGACGAGGTCCACCAGCGGGTCGGCAATCCCTGTCCGTAGGCCGCGACGGGGAGGAGAGGGCATGACCGATATTCCAGTGCCGGGACTGGGTCGCTTCGCAGCGCCCGGTGACATCTGCAGGCTCGGCGTCACCGACCTCGCCGGCGCCATACGCACGCGGCAGGTCTCGGTGGTCGAGGTCATGGCAGCCTTCATGGACCGCATCGCAGCGGTCAACCCGCACGTCAATGCGATCGTGTCGCTGCGCGACCGCGAGGAGCTGCAGGACGAGGCAGCGGCGGCGGATGCCGTGCTCGCCCGCGGAGAGCCCGCCGGCGCCCTGTTCGGCGTGCCGATGGCGATCAAGGATCTGGCGCAGACCAGGGGCCTGCGCACCACCTTCGGCTCGCCGCTCTTCGCCACCAACGTCCCCGACGTCGACGACATCTTCGTCGAGCGCATCCGCGCCGGCGGTGCCATCCTGATCGGCAAGACAAACGTGCCGGAATTCGGCTTCGGCTCGAACACCTACAATCCCGTCTTCGGCCCGACCTTCAATGCCTATGGCCATGGTCTGACGGCGGGCGGGTCGAGCGGCGGCGCGGCGGTGTCGCTGGCACTGCACATGCTGCCGGTGGCCGACGGTTCGGACATGGGCGGTTCGCTGCGCAATCCCGGTGCCTTCAACAACGTCTACGGGTTCCGGCCGAGCCAGGGGCGCGTGCCGGCCGGCCCGTCACCCGAGAGCTTCGTGGCGCAGATGGGCGTGGAGGGGCCGATGGGCCGCAGCGTGCGCGACATGGCGCTCCTGCTGTCGGTCCAGGCGGGCTACGACGCCCGCGCGCCGCTGTCGCTCGACGGCCGGCCCGATTTCGCCGCGAACCTCACGCCCGCCATCCGCGGCGCTCGCATCGCCTGGCTCGGCGACCTCGGCGGCAAGCTCGCCATGGAGGCGGGCATCCTCGACCTGTGCGAAGCCGCGCTTCGCCGCATGGAAGGCGCGGGCGCGGCGGTCGAGCCGCATGTTCCGGCGTTCGACATGGAGGCGCTCTGGCAGGCCTTCGTCACGCTGCGCCACTTCACCTCCGGCAGCGCGCTGAAGCCGTTCTACGACGATCCCGAGAAGCGCGCGCTGCTGAAGCCGGAAGCGGTCTTCGAGGTGGAGGGCGGGCTGGAGCTCAAAGCGGCGGCGATCTTTGCCGCGTCGCAGCAGCGCACCGCCTGGCACCGCCACCTTCTGTCGCTGTTCGAACGCTTCGACTGTCTCGCCATCCCGACCGCGCAGGTGTTCCCGTTCCCGGTCGAGCGGCACTGGCCCGACACCATCGCCGGCAGGACCATGGACAGCTACCATCGCTGGATGGAGGTCTCGGCGCTCGCCACCATGGCCGGCTGCCCGGCGGTCAACGTGCCCGTCGGCTTCAGCCCCGACGGCCGGCCGATGGGCATGCAGCTGATCGGCCCGCCCCGCGCCGACCAGGCGGTGCTGAACCTTGCGGCCGCGTACGAAGAGGTGACGCCGTTCGGGGTGCGGTAGGGTTACGGGTCGGTGTTCTGCTTCAGAACGAGCAGATGCTTCGCTTCCGCGCCGATCGCCGGCGCAGCGGAGATGTGCCCGTCGAACGTCACGAGCCGGCCTTCGTTCGCGACCGCGAGAGCAAGCAGGTAGACGTCGGTCAACTGCTTCGGGCCGCGGATCGACGAGAAGTCGAAACGAGCGGCATCGGTCAGTGAAATCGTGTCCTGCCAGAACGCGTGGCTGGCAGTATCGGTCTGCCGCGAGAGAAGCATCTGCGCGTCCGAAAGCGGGATTGGACTCGGAGAGTTCGGGCTGGAAATCACCCGCAGGAAACCGTTCTGCGTGATGGGGCATGTCGCCCGGCCGTCGTCGGCATCGCTCGACCACCACCGATGTGCCCGTTCTTGATGGATGTGTATCGGATCGAAGAGCGCCAGCAGCACGTCACGTCGAGCAGCGAACGCATGGCCTCATTCCTCGGACAGGTCGGACAAGTCGCTTTCCAGCAGGAGATCGTTAACCATTTCGGGAGTTGCACGCCCTGGCCGACGCGACAGAACGATCCAGCCGTTGCGCTCGGCCGTCGCGACCGGCCGCTGATTGCCGGGTTCTGGCGTGTCGCTCAGACCTCTCCGGGCGAGATCGGACAGGACTTTTCCGGCACTGGTACGCTCGGCGTCCGCTATGCGCTTCGCCGCTTCAAGCACGTCATCGTCGATTTCCAGTGTCGCGCGCATGCTGCAAACCTAGATCACCTGCCCGAAACCATCAATGCGGCCGCGTACGAAGCGGTGATGCCGTTCGGGGTGTGGTGAGAGGCGGGACTACTCCGCCGCAACGCCGTTCTTCTGCGACTCGAGCACCACGGCAACGCATTCGTGCCACTCCTCCGTCAGAGCGGGGTCCGCAGGCGAACCGTCCTCCAGAAGGGAGGCACTTCCCGGAAGAAGGGCGATATCGTCCGACGCGGTGCGATTATGCCGTCGCCCGATAAACCTGAGCATCAGGTCATACGCCTGCCGTTCGGCAAGAATTTTCCGGTCAATCCGCGTCATTGCTTTTCTCCGGCCTGGAAACGCCGGTCAGAGCGTGGAATTGCCTTGGGACCGCGTTGACCCCGCCATTTCCGATCCGGCCACCGCGGCATTGAATCCACACCTGTCTTCCGTCCGGAAGGATCCGAGCATACCGCGAATTGCCGAACCGGTCCTGCCCCGGAAAATGGTCGGGGCTACGGGCCTACGACAGCGGGTCGCTGTTCCCGGGAGTATCCGGAACAAGTCCGTCCGGGCGACGGAAGACATGCGCTGCATCCTTCTCGTCGATGTCGTCGGTCGCGCGGATATGGTCCCTACAGCGGGATGTTGTCGTGCTTCTTCCAGGGGTTCTGCAGGTCCTTGTTGCGCAGCATCCTGAGCGCGCGGGCGATGCGGCGGCGGGTCGAGTGGGGCATGATCACCTCGTCGACATAGCCGCGCTCGGCGGCCACGAAGGGCGACAGGAAGCGGTCCTCGTAGGCCTTGGTGTGGGCGGCGATCTTGTCGGGGTCGGCGATGTCCTTGCGGTAGATGATCTCGACCGCGCCCTTGGCGCCCATCACTGCGATCTGCGCCGACGGCCAGGCATAGTTCATGTCGCCGCGCAGATGCTTCGAGGCCATCACGTCGTAGGCGCCGCCATAGGCCTTTCGCGTGATGACGGTGATCTTCGGAACGGTCGCCTCGGCATAGGCGAAGAGCAGCTTGGCGCCGTGCTTGATCAGTCCGCCATATTCCTGCGCGGTGCCCGGCAGGAAGCCCGGCACGTCGACGAAGGTGACGATGGGGATGTTGAAGCAGTCGCAGAAGCGCACGAAGCGAGCCGCCTTGCGCGAGGCGTCCGAATCCAGCACGCCGGCCAGCACCATCGGCTGGTTGGCGACGAAGCCGACCGTGCGACCCTCGACGCGGCCGAAGCCGGTGACGATGTTCTTCGCGAAGCTCTCCTGGATCTCGAAGAAGTCGCCCTCGTCGCAGGTCTTCAGGATCAGTTCCTTGATGTCGTAGGGCTTGTTGGCGCTGTCGGGCACGAGGCGGTCGAGCGACATGTCGACCTCGTCGACCGGCTGGAAGCACTCGATCTCGGGAATTTCGGCCGTGTTGGAGGCCGGCAGGAAGTCGATCAGCCGGCGCATCTGCAGCAGCGCCTCGACGTCGTTGTCGTAGGCGCCGTCGGCGATCGAGGACTTGGTCGTGTGGATCGAGGCGCCGCCGAGCTGTTCGGCCGTCACCGTCTCGTTGGTGACGGTCTTCACCACGTCCGGGCCGGTGACGAACATGTAGGACGTGTCGCGGACCATGAAGATGAAGTCGGTCATGGCCGGCGAATAGACGTCGCCGCCGGCGCAGGGGCCCATGATCAGCGAGATCTGCGGGATGACGCCGGAGGCCAGCACGTTGCGCTGGAAGATTTCGGCATAGCCGCCGAGAGCGGCCACGCCCTCCTGGATTCGGGCGCCGCCGGCATCGTAGAGGCCGATGATCGGCGCGCGGTTGCGCAGCGCCATCTCCTGCACCTTCACGACCTTCTCGGCATGGGCTTCCGAGAGCGAGCCGCCGAAGACGGTGAAGTCCTTGGCGAAGAGGAAGACGGTGCGGCCGTTGACCGTGCCCCAGCCGGTGACGACGCCGTCGCCGGCATATTTCGTCTTCTCCATGCCGAAATCGGTCGAGCGGTGCTCGACGAACATGTCGAACTCCTCGAAGGAGCCTTCGTCGAGGAAGACGGCGATGCGCTCGCGCGCCGTCAGCTTGCCTCTGCCGTGCTGGGCGGCGATGCGCTCGGCGCCGCCACCCTGACGCGCGATCGATCGCCGCCGCTCCAGTTCGACCAGCACTTCCTTCATGCGATGCACCCCCCAACCGTTGCGCCGTGCGTATGGCACCGTGTTAGCACGCGCAAGGCCGAGCGCAATCCCCACCTCCGCCGCACGCCGGGATCGGCGGTGCAAGCCCGACGTGCGCGGGGGCAGGGGCTCCGCGCCGCCGCCCGCTCGGGTCTACCAGCTGCCCGTGTTCGGCATCGATGCCCAGGGCTCGCGCGGCGCCAGCGCGGCGCCCTCCTGGAGCAGTTCGATCGAGATGCCGTCGGGAGACTTGACGAAGGCCATGTAGCCGTCGCGCGGCGGCCGGTTGATCGTCACGCCCTTGTCCATCAGGCTCTGGCAGGTCGCGTAGATGTCGTCGACCTTGTAGGCGAGGTGCCCGAAGTTGCGGCCGCCCGTGTAGTCCTCCGGATCCCAGTTGTAGGTCAGTTCCAGTTCCGGGGCGCGGCTGGCGGCAGAGGTCGCCTTGTCCTTCGGCGCGGCCAGGAAGATCAGCGTGAACCGGCCCTTCTCGTTGTCGATCCGCCGGACCTCCTCCAGCCCAAGCTTGTTGCAGTAGAAGTCGAGCGAGGCGTCCACGTCCGTGACGCGAACCATGGTGTGGAGATAACGCATATGTTGATATCCTGACGTTCTCGGTGTGGAAATCGGCCCGCTCCATATGGCGCTGTGCGGGCCGATTGGCAACGAAAGCCGCGCTAAGCTTTCCGAAGCTTGCGCGAGCCTTGAATTGGTGGCCTTACCAAGGCAAAAAAATGTCGGTCGCCTGCTGACAGGGGCAGGCAGGGTGGTATCCTGCCTTCGGGAATGAGTCGAGTTTGCGACGGAAGGTGCGTTCGGATGGGGGAAAGATCCTCTTCGGAAGGGCGAGATCTGATCAGGGCAGGGTTCGTGAACGCTGGCGGCAGCAACGAGGCCGAGGATCTCACCGAGATAGCAGGCGCCATCAAGTGGTTTGACGTGGCCAAGGGCTACGGCTTCATCCTTCCCGACGAGCCGGGCTATGGCGACGTCCTGCTGCACGTCACCTGCCTGCGCCGCGATGGTTTCCAGACCGCGATGGAGGGTGCGCGTATCGTCTGTCTGGTGCGGCGTGGCGACCGCGGGTTCCAGTGCTTCAAGGTCCTGTCGATGGACCTCAGCACCGCCACGCACCCCAAGGAACTTCCCGCGCAGCGCACCCATGTCAGCGTGCGGCCGGAGAGCGGCCTCGAGCGCGCGCTGGTCAAATGGTTCAACCGGACCAAGGGTTTCGGCTTCCTCAGCCGCGGCGAGGGCACCGAGGACATCTTCATCCACATGGAGACGCTGCGCCAGTTCGGTATCGCGGAGCTTCGGCCGGGCCAGGTCGTGCTGGTCCGCTTCGGACGCGGCGACAAGGGCCTTATGGCTGCCGAAATTCACCCCGATGTTGGGACGCTGCCGTTCTCCAACTGACAAGGTGCGTCACATGCCTCGCTTGACCGGGCTGGCCCTCGCTCCAGCCCTTCTTCTTTTCGCCTTTCTCCTGCCGGCCGCAGCCGTCCTTGCCCAGGAGAGCGGCAGCCCGATGATCCTGCCGGTCGATCCGGCGCCACTGGTGGCCACGACGGGCGAGGGCGACGTCCGGTTCCAGATCGAAGTGGCCGACACGCCGGAGGAGCGGAGCCGGGGGCTGATGTTCCGCGAGCGGATGCCGGAGAACCAGGGCATGCTCTTCGTCTTTCCGCAGAGCCTCCCGGTCGGGTTCTGGATGAAGAACACCATCCTGCCGCTCGATCTGCTCTTCGTCTCCGACAAGGGCGAGGTGCGCGCGATCCTGCAGGGGGTGCCGTTCTCCACCGACACCATCTCGCCGGGCGAAGCGGTCCGCTTCGTCCTCGAGCTCAATGCCGGCACCGCCGAGCGCCAGGGCATCTCCGTCGGCGACCGCCTGTCCCACCCCATCATCGACGCCGTTGGCGGCGGCTGATCGCAGGACGGTGTCGACCGCATGCCAAGCTTCCATCACGACGGCCTCGACCTCGCCTATCTCGACGAGGGCGAGGGCGACCCGGTCCTGCTGATCCACGGCTTCGCCTCGAGCATCCGGGTGAACTGGGTCGCCCCTGGCTGGGTAAAGACCCTGCGCGACGCCGGCTACCGCGTCGTCGCCATCGACAACCGGGGGCATGGCCAGTCGCAGAAGAGCTACGAGCCGGAGGATTACCGGCCAGCGCGGATGGCGGCCGACGCGGCGGCGCTGCTCGACCATCTGGGCATCGCCCGGGCCCACCTGATGGGCTATTCCATGGGCGCACGCATCTGCGCCTTCACCGCACTGCTGCATCCGCACAAGGTCGCGACGCTCGTCTTCGGCGGGCTCGGCATCGGCATGGTCGAAGGCGTCGGCGACTGGGATCCGATCGCCGCGGCGCTGCTGGCCGACGATCCGGCCGCCATACCGGATGCGCGCGGGCGGATGTTCCGGGCCTTCGCCGACCAGACCGGCAGCGACCGCAAGGCGCTCGCCGCCTGCATCGCCACCTCGCGCGACCTCGTCACCGAGGCGGATGCGGCGCGGATCGCCCAGCCGACGCTGGTGGCGGTGGGCACGACCGACGACATCGCCGGCTCGCCCGACCTCCTCGCCGGCCTGATGCCCGACGCCGAGGCCTTCGCGATCGAGGGCCGGGACCACATGCTGTCCGTCGGCGACCGCAGCTTCAAGAAGCGGGTCCTGGCGTTCCTGGCGGCCCATCCGCTCGACGGTTGACCGGCCTCGTCCGATCGGGCCGCGGCCGTTGATCCAGCGCAAGGACGGCCGCCGCCGCCTGCCGCACGGTCCCCTCCAGCCCATGACAGCCGGAGGATATGGCCATGTACTCGCGAATTCTCGTTCCGATCGACCTGCACGACGACGCCAGGGCGAAGGCGATGATCGACGCGGCGCGGCATCTCGGCGATCCGGCGGGGCAGATCGTGCTGCTGCACGTCGTCGAGGACATCCCAAGCTACGTCGCCGTCGAACTGCCGGGCGGCATCCTGGCCGGCCGGCAGGACGAGTCGGTCCGCCGGCTGGAGGATCTGTCGCAGCGCGAGAGCCTGAAGGCGACCGTCGACGTCAGGATCGGCCAGCCGGCCTCCGCCATCCTGGCCGCGGCCGAGGAGCACGGCTCCGACGTCATCGTCATCGCCTCGCATCGCCCGGGCTTCCAGGATTACCTGATCGGCTCGACCGCCGCCCGCGTCGTCCGTCACGCGCGCTGCTCGGTGCTGGTCATCCGGTGACGACGCCTGCGGCCCGTCGGGGCCGGGAAGAAACCCGGCCGGTTCCACCGGCGCGGTCGCCTGCGGCGCCCGGCACCCCGGTGCCCTGGACGCCGGAACGTGACGGCGGCCGATGTCACAATCTCGCCCCGTTTCGGTCACAGAAAGTTAAGAAGTCGCTAAGCATTGGCTCGCTAGAGCTTGTCGGACGGCGGGATCGCGGGGGCGTCCGGCCAGGCATGATGACGAGGCTCGCTGCCGTTTCCTGGCGCGACAGAGGGTGAACCGGGGAAGAGACTGCATGTTGCAAGGGATGCGCGCGCGCAAGGGACGTCTTCTGTCCCTCGCATCGGTGGCCGTATGCGGCGTCGTGCTGGCCTCCTGCGCAGGCCAGTCGCCGGTCTCCACCGCAAAGCTATCGAAGCGGTCCAAGGAATATTTCCCCGAATCCGTCTACGGCGTGAAGGCGAGCCCCCTCGTCGTGGCCGACAAGACCGCGCGCGTCCCGCGCGGCGGCGGTCGCGACCAGCTCGGCAAGCCCTACAAGGTCAGGGGCAAGTGGTACAAGCCGAAGGAAGACCCCGACTACGTCAAGGTCGGCGCGGCATCCTGGTACGGCGACGCCTTCCACGGCCGGCTGACGGCCAATGGCGAAGTCTACGACATGACGCATCTGACGGCCGCACATCCGACCATGCCGCTGCCGAGCTATGCCCGGGTGACCAACACCACCAACGGCAGTTCGGTCATCGTGCGCGTCAACGACCGCGGGCCCTATGCCAACGACCGCATCATCGACCTGTCGAAACGGGCGGCCGAGCTGCTCGACTACCAGCATGCGGGCGTCGCGAAGGTGAAGGTCGAATATGTCGGCCGCGCGCCGCTGCATGGCCAGGACGACCAGTATCTGATGGCCTCCTACCGTCCGGGCAAGGGCGGCAGCCCGTTCGACCTGCCGGGCGAGATCGCCACGGGCGTCATGATCGCCATGAACGGGCCGACGCCGACCGCCCGCGCCGGTGCGGCCGACGCCTTCGCCTCGACGGGGCTCCTCGCGTCCGCGGGCGACCTCGCACTGCCCGCATTCGGACCGGCCGTTCCCGAGCGCCCCGAGATCGCCTTCGAGGGCACCGGCATGCGGCTTGCCTCGCTGTCCTATGCCGACCAGCGCATCGCCCGTTCGGCCGATCCCTTCGCCGCCTTCGGGACCGGCATGACGCCGTCGCAGATCGTTTCCGCCTGGGAACGCAGCCGTGGCGCTTCCGCCGCTGCCTCCCCGTCCGCGCCCTACGTCGCGGTCGGCACCTTCGACGACCGCGACGAGGCCGAGGCGCTCGCGCGGGTTCTTGCCGCGCAGGGCGCCGTCGAGTTCGCGGTCGAGCCGGCCGAGGGGACGAACTGGTACACGGTCGCCCTCCGGTCCGACGGGCGCTCCGACATCGATTCGATGCTGCAGGCGGCCTGGGCCGCAGGCGCCTCGGAGGCGATGATCGTTCGCGAGTAGCCGCGCCGCGCCAGTTTTTCCAGCGCCAGTTTTTCCCGCGCTTGACACCGCGCCGCCAAGAAACCGCGGCGTCGGACGCCTTGCCGATGGGCACGGCTGCGGTTGATGCATGGCGCGTTCCTTAGTATTCTTTTCGCGCGTGCTGCGGTTCGGCCGCATTCTGCCGTCATGTTTCGTCGTCCCCTGGCGGGCGACGACTGCAACGGGAACCGGTCTCATGTTCCGTCTCTTGAAGATGCTGGCGACGTCGATCGTCGTGCTGCTTTCGGCGCTCCAGGCGCAGGCGCAGCTGTTCGAGACGCGAGCCGGCCAGGCCTTCATGATCGACGCCGAGACCGGGACCGTTCTCTTCTCGAAGGACGCCGACACGCTCATCCCGCCCGCATCGCTGGCCAAGCTGATGACCATGGAGGTCGTCTTCAACGCCCTGAAGGCGGGGCGCCTGACCATGGACGACGCGTTCCAGGTCAGCGAGCACGCCTGGCGGACGGGGGGCGCTCCGTCCGGCACCTCCACCATGTTCGCCGCGCTGAAGTCGTCGATCCGGCTCGAGGACCTGATCCAGGGCGTCATCGTCCAGTCGGCCAATGACGGGTGCATCATCATCGCCGAAGGCATGGCCGGGTCGGAGGAGAATTTCGCCCAGCTGATGACCGAACGGGCGCGCCAGATCGGCCTCACGAAGTCGGTCTTCAAGAACGCGACCGGCCTGCCGGCGGAAGGCCAGCTGGTGACGGTGCGCGAACTCGCCATGCTGGCCCTCCACATCTGGCGGGAGTATCCGGAGTACTACAAGTACTATTCCCAGCCGGATTTCACCTGGAACCGGATCCGGCAGACCAACCGCAATCCGCTGCTCAAGATGGACATCGGAGCCGACGGGCTGAAGACCGGCTTCACCGAGGGATCGGGCTATGCCATCGTCGGTTCCGTCGACCGCCAGGGCCGCCGCCTGTTCGTGGCGCTGAGCGGCCTCGCCAGCGAGAACGCCCGCGCCGAGGAGGCGCGCAAGATCCTCGACTGGGGCGTGCGCGCCTTCGAGACGCACGAGGTCTTCGCCGCCGACGAGGTGGTCGGGCAGGCGCAGCTGTTCGGCGGCGCGAAGGGCAGCGTGGCACTGAAGGCCCGGGCGCCGGTTTCGATCCTCGTGCCGATCACCAACAGGGACCGGCTCGTCGCCCGGATCGTCTACCAGGGGCCGCTGCGGGCACCGGTCGAGGCGGGCATGCCGGCGGGTACGCTGAAGGTCTGGATCGGCGACACGCTCAGCCAGGAGACGCCGCTCTTCACCGCCGAGAGCGTCGGCACCGGCTCGCTGCACAGCCGCGCGATGGATGCCATCGGCGAACTGCTGGTCGGCTGGATGCGCTGAGCGAGGTTCGCCGCGTCCGGCACACGCGGTGCGGCGTGGACGTGGCCCGGCTGCGGGACTATGGAGACGGATGAATGCGCGATCGGGATCGGCCTTGCTGAACGGCGGACTGTTCATCACCTTCGAAGGCGGCGAGGGGGCCGGCAAGTCGACGCAGATCCGTCGGCTGGCCGACCGGCTGCGCGGGCTCGGCCATGACGTTCTGGTCACCCGGGAGCCCGGCGGTTCGCCCGGCGCCGAGGCCGTGCGCCACGTCCTCCTGTCGGGCGCGGCGGAGCCTTTCGGCCCGCGCATGGAGGCGCTGCTCTTCGCGGCGGCCCGGTCCGACCACGTCGAGCAGGTGATCCGCCCCGCCGTCGAGCGCGGCGCCATCGTTCTGTGCGACCGCTTCCTCGATTCAACCCGCGTCTACCAGGGCGTGACCGGCGGTCTGGCCCCGGATTTCGTCGCCGGGCTGGAGCGGATCGTCGTCAACGGCATGATGCCCGACCTCACGCTGATCCTCGACCTCAGCCCGGTCGAAGGTCTGCGGCGGGCGGGCGTGCGGCGCGGCGCCGGTGCCGCGGCCGACCGCTTCGAGAAGGAGACGATCGCCATCCACGAACGCCGGCGCGAAGCCTTCCTCGACATCGCCATGCGCGAACCCTATCGCTGCGTGCTCGTCGATGCCTCCGGCGGCGAGGACGAGGTCGCCGCACGGATCGATACGGCGGTCGACCGCCTGCTGTCCGACCGCGAAGGCAAGGCGGCGGCCGAATGAGCTTCGAGAGACTTGCGCCCGAGCAGCACGACACGCTGGAGGGCATCCCCGAGCCCGCTGAAAACCCGCTGCTGGTCGCCCACGGGGCGGAGGCCGACCGTCTCGCGGCTGCCTACCGTAGCGGCAAGATGCATCATGCACTGATCCTGTCGGGGCCGCGCGGGGTCGGCAAGGCGACCTTCGCCTTCCACCTCGCGCACCATCTGCTGAAGCATCCCGACCCGTCGGCGGCGCCCGACCGGCTGGCCGTGCCGGAGCCGGGCTCGGCGCTGCACCGCATGATCGCCTCGGGCGCGCATCCGGGCGTGCTCTACCTGACACGGCCGATGAACGAGAAGACCAAGGCCTTCCGGTCGGCGGTCACCGTGGAGGAGATCCGCCGGGTCAACCGCTTCCTGTCGATGACCTCGCATGACGGCGGCTACCGCATCGTCATCATCGATCCGGCCGACGACATGAACGCCAACGCGGCCAACGCGCTCCTGAAGAACCTCGAGGAGCCGCCGTCGCGCACGCTCTTCGTCCTGATCTCACATGCGGCCGGCGGGCTCCTGCCGACGATCCGCTCGCGCTGCCAGACCGTGCGCCTGCACGGGCTGCAGCCCGACGAGCTGTCGCGCGTGCTCTCGAGCTTCGACACGGCGGTGCCGGACGCCGCCGCGCTCGCCGCGCGGGCCGGCGGAAGCGTGCGCGAGGCAATTCTGCTCACCGAATATGGCGGGCTGGAGATCGCCGGCGCGCTGGACGCGCTGGTCGAGGCCGGCCGCTTCGATCCGGCGGCGGCCGGCAAGCTCGCCGACGCGGTGGCCGGGCGCGATCAGGCGATCCCGTTCGCGCTGTTCAACGCCCATGTGCTCGACCGGGTGGGCGCGCAGGCGACGGCGGCCGCACTCGAAGGCGATCTCGCCCGCGCCGAAGCCCTGTCGGCGCTGTGGCAGGAGACCAGCCGGACGATCGCCGAGACGGAGACCTACAATCTCGACAAGCGCCAGCACGTGCTCGGGCTGGTGCGGCGCATCCAGGGCGCTCTGGCCAGGGCGGCCTGAGAGGATGTGAAAGAACGCCCGTTTCCGCTCAGCCGAGGGCAGGAATCTCAAGGATCCCAGTGCGCATTCCTTCGCATCCTCGATTGATTCAGACCCTCTGAGCGGCCGCGTCAGCCCGGTCAGACGGCCTGGCCGTAGAGATCATAGGCGTCCGCCTCGTCGATCTTGACGGTGACGATATCGCCGACGCGCAGCGGCCGGCGCGACTGGACGTGGACGGCGCCGTCGATCTCCGGCGCGTCGTACTTGGTGCGGCCCTTGGCGGCGAGGCCGTTCGCCTCGTCGATGATGACGGGCAGGCGCTTGCCGACCTTCTTCTTCAGGAGACCCGCCGAAATCTTCTGCTGGCGCGCCATGAAGCGGTTCCAGCGGACGTCCTTCACCTCCTCCGGCACCGGCTCCAGCCCGAGGTCGTTCGCCTTCGCGCCCCCGACCGGCTCGTACTTGAAGCAGCCGGCGCGTTCGATCTTCGCCTCGTCCAGCCAGTCGAGCAGCATCTCGAAATCCTCCTCCGTCTCGCCGGGGAAGCCGACGATGAAGGTCGAGCGCAGCGCGAGGTCAGGGCAGGTCTCGCGCCAGCGGCCGATGCGCTCGAGCGTCTTTTCCTGATGCGCCGGACGCCGCATGGCCTTCAGCACGCGCGGCGAGGCGTGCTGGAAGGGGATGTCGAGATAGGGCAGCACCTTGTGCTCGGCCATCAGCGGAATGACCTCGTCGACATGCGGGTAGGGGTAGACGTAGTGCATCCGCACCCAGGCGCCGAGCTCGCCGAGTTCCCGAGACAGGTCGAGGAAGCGCGTGCGCACCTCGCGGTCGCGCCACAGGCTCGGCGCATATTTCAGGTCGACGCCATAGGCGCTGGTGTCCTGCGAGATGACGAGGAGTTCCTTGACGCCGGCGGCGACCAGGCGCTCGGCCTCGCGCAGCACGTCGCCGACCGGGCGCGAGGCGAGGTCGCCGCGCAGGGCCGGGATGATGCAGAAGGAGCAGCGGTTGTTGCAGCCCTCCGAAATCTTCAGATAGGCGTAGTGGCGCGGGGTCAGCTTGACGCCCTGCGGCGGGATCAGGTCGACGAAGGGCTCGTGGGCGGGCGGGGCCGCCTCGTGCACGGCCGCCATCACGCTTTCATAGGCCTGCGGCCCGGTGATCGCCAGCACGTTGGGATGCTTCTCGCGGATCAGTTCCGGCGTCGCGCCCATGCAGCCCGTGACGATGACCTTGCCGTTCTCGGCCATCGCCTCGCCGATGGCGGCGAGCGATTCGTCGCGCGCGGAGTCCAGAAATCCGCAGGTGTTGACCACGACGAGGTCGGCGCCGTCATGCTTGCGCGCGATCTCGTAGCCCTCGGCGCGCAGGCGGGTGAGGATGCGCTCGGAATCGACCAGCGCCTTGGGGCAACCGAGACTGACGAAGGAGACGCGCGGAGCGGTCATTGCGGAACTTTCGATAGCGGAACGGGAGGTTGCGGCGCCCATAGCACAGTTTGCGGGCCGCGGTCATCCCGCCGTTTGTCAGCCATGGCCCGGCCTGGCCTTGCGGCAAGGTCGGGAAGGCGGTGGTCCAAGCCCGGGTTGGCCTGTTCATCGCGGCGCGCCGGGCATAGAAGCTGGGGACACGACGTCCGCCGTGCAAGAACACCTCGCCATGCCGGGGCCGGAAATACCGCTTCTCCATCGATCGTGAGCCGATGTCCTTCCTCGTCTTTCTACGCGACAATATGCGCTGGCTCGCCGGCGGCTTCCTGCTCACCTTCTTCTCCTCCTTCGGCCAGACCTTCTTCATCTCGCTCTCGGCCGGCGAGGTCCGGCGCGAGTACGGGCTGTCGCACGGGGATTTCGGCCTGATCTACATGCTGGCGACGCTCGGCAGTGCGCTGACGCTGCCGAAGCTCGGGCAGGTGGTGGATCGGCACTCGGCCCGGACGGTTGCGCTCTTCGTCATGCCGATGCTGGCCTTGGCCTCGGTGATGATGTCCCTCTCGCACCACGTCGTCCTTCTGGCACTCAGCATCTACATGCTGCGGCTGTTCGGGCAGGGCATGATGACGCACAACGCGATGACGGCGATGGCGCGGTGGTTCGCGGCGCAGCGCGGCCGCGCCGTGTCGGTCACGACCCTCGGCCACAATGCCGGCGAGGCGATCTTTCCGCTGCTGTTCGTTCTCGTCGCGGGCCTCGTCGGCTGGCGGAACTCGTGGCTGGCGGCTGCGGCCGTGCTCATGCTCGTGGCGCTGCCGGCCGTCGCGGGGCTGATCGCGGTCGAGCGGGCGCCGCGCGCCTCCGACCCGACGTCGACCAGACCTGCCGCGCGGGACTGGACGCGGGCTGAAGTGCTCGGCGACCCTCTGTTCTACCTGCTGCTGATGGGGGTGATGGCGCCCGGCTTCATCGGAACCACGATCTTCTTCCACCAGGTCTACCTCGTGGAGCTGCGCGGCTGGTCGATCGAGTTCTTCGCCGGGTCCTTCACCTTCATGGCGGCGATGACCATCACCTTCGCGCTGATCGCCGGGCAGCTGATCGACCGCTTCTCGGCGGTTTCGCTGCTGCCGAGCTTCCTCGTGCCGCTCGGGCTGTCCTGCCTGGTGCTCGGCCTGATGGATGCGCAGTGGAGCGTCTTCGTCTTCATGGCTCTGCTCGGCGTCTCCTACGGTTTCTCCTCGACGCTGTTCGGTTCGCTGTGGCCGGAGATCTACGGGCTGAAGCATCTCGGATCGATCCGGGCGGTGATGGTGGCCATTCTCGTCTTCGCGACGGCCATGGGTCCGGGCCTGACCGGATACCTGATCGACGCCGGCATCGCGCTGCCGGCGCAGGTCGTCGCCATGGGCCTCTACTGCCTCGCAATGGTTGTGGTGATGAGCCTCGTGACGCGCAGGCTGCATCGGCGTAGCTTGCAAGGGAATCATGCTTCGGATACCTCGCGCCCATGACAGTCACCGTCCGCTTCGCCCCTTCGCCGACCGGCCAGATCCACATCGGCAACGCCCGAACGGCACTGTTCAACTGGCTGTTCGCGCTGAAGAATCGCGGGCGTTTCATCCTGCGCTTCGACGACACGGACGTGGAGCGGTCCAGGCAGGAATATGCCGATCAGACGCTCTATGATCTCCACTGGCTCAACATCTTTCCCGACGCGGTGGAGTACCAGTCGCGGCGCGGCGCTTCACACGCGCGGGCGGTGGAGCGGTTGAAGCAGAGCGGGGTGCTCTATCCCTGCTACGAGACGCCCGAGGAACTCGACCTCAAGCGCAAGATCCGCCTGTCGCGGAAGCTTCCGCCGATCTACGGCCGGGAGGGGCTCGCCTACTCGGCGAAGGACAGGGCCGCCTTCGAGGCGGAGGGCCGGCGGGCGCACTGGCGGTTCCGGCTGCCGAACTTCCGCCGCGACCCCTTCGATCCGGTGCGCACCCTGGTGAGCTGGACCGACGTGGTGCGGGGACCGGAGACGGTGGACATCGGTTCGCTGTCCGACCCGATCCTGGTGCGCGAGGACGGGACCTATCTCTACACGCTGCCCTCCGTCGTCGACGACATCGAACTCGGCGTCACCCACGTGATCCGCGGCGACGACCATGTGACCAACACCGGCGTGCAGATCGCCCTGTTCCAGGCGCTCGGCGCCACCGTGCCGGACTTCGGGCACCACAACCTCCTGACGACGGCGAGCGGCGAGGGGCTGTCGAAGCGGACGGGCGCGCTGTCGATCCGCAGCCTGCGCGAGAGCGGGCTGGAACCGATGTCGATCGCGTCGCTGGCCGTACTGACGGGGACTTCGGAGAACGTGGTTCCGGAGGGCGACATGATGAAGCTCGCCGAGCGCTTCGAGCCGACGGCGACGTCGCGCTCGGCGGCCAAGTTCGATCCGGACGACCTGACGGGCCTCAACCGCGCCCTCCTGCAGGCGATGACGTTCGAAAAGGTCAGCAACCGGCTCGTCGCCTATGGCGTCATGGGCGAGAAGGCCGAGGCCTTCTGGACGGCGATCCGGGGCAATCTCGACCGGCTGCAGGACGTGACGGCGTGGTGGAAGATCGTGACGGTGAAGCCGGAACCCGGCCCCGGGTTCGGCGCGGAGGACGTCGCCTTCCTGCGCGAGGCCTTCGACCTCCTGCCCGAGGAGCCTTGGGACGGGGGCACGTTCAAGGCCTGGACGACGGCCGTGCGCGAGAAGACGGGACGCAAGGGCAAGGCGCTGTTCATGCCGCTGCGCCTGGCGCTCACCGGACGAGACCAGGGGCCGGAGCTTGCAGACCTGCTTCCGCTTCTTGGTCGGGAAGGAACGCTGGCCCGACGACCCTGATGCGCCGCTCGCCGGCGGGCGCGGCCGCACCGGTCGACGCCGTCGACCGATCTTCGGTCGACGCCGCCGGCGCGGGGTCGGGCGTCGATGCCGCGACGATGGCGAGAATGGCGGCGCGGTCGAGGCCGCCGTCGCTGTTGGCGAGGCTCTCCGGATCCATGGCCGGGTCGGGGCGAGGCCGCGGCAGCGGGACCATCGCCGTCTCCGGCGGGGTCTCGCCGGCGGGATCGGCCGGGGCCGAATGGTCGCCGGCGATGACGGCGAAGTTGCGCGGCGCGCCGCAGCCGCAGGTTTCGGGACGGACGTAGCCGGCCTGGCGGTAGCGGAAGGCGGTCGGCAGGGCGGTGTAAGGAACGCCCGACAGCGAGACCATCCGGTCCGCCTCCTCGTCCGGAGTCCGGTGGACGTAGAGTTCGACCTCCGTTCCCGGGCACTGCGCCTGGCAGGCCGCCGCGTCGCGGCCGAGTTCGTCGGCCGAGCTGGAATAGGCGACCGGGAAGAAATAGCCGTCGCAGGTGCGCACGCAGAGCGTCCTGAACGTTCCCGCAAAGCGCGGCCGGATCTCGATGCGGCTGCCGTTCTGGATGACGATGCGCTGGCGCTCGCGATCCTCGTCGGCGGGTGCGCGGACGAAGTCGTCGGGCCGCCGCTGCTCGATACCGCCGCCGAACAGGCGGTCGAGGAAGGAGGGGCCGCCCCGCGCCCGCGCGGCGCCGTCGCGGACGTCTGCCCTCGTGTCGCGGCAGCCATTGGCGTCGAGCGAGGCCATGATGCGCGCCCGCGCGGCGGAGCCGTCACGGCCGCCGCCGGAAACCTGGCGGGACTTGCGCTGCAGGCTGGCCAGGTTGGCGTTCATGCGCTGCAGGGTGGAGCGGAGCGACGGGCAGGCCTGGCCGGACCCATTGCCGAAGAAGCCCGAGCAGCCCGCACGGCGCAGCTGTGTCTCGACGCGGTCGATCTGGCGCAGCTGGTCGCCGATCGCCTTCTCGTACTGGCGCGCCCGGGCGGGCGAACCGCCGGTGCTTCCGGCGCGGGCGAGCTGGCCCTCGAGGTCGCGGCAGAGGCGCGACGATGCGGCGGCGTCCGAGACGGCAAGAGGGCCTAAGGCCGCAAGGACGACGGCGAGCATCGTGCCGCGCAACGCCCTCCGTGCCGTCGCTGCCATCGCCATCCTCGCCGATCCCGTCCGTCCCGAAGCGCTCCGTACTCTAGCCCGCCATGGTTAAACCTTCGTTCGCCGGCTGCGCCGAAGCCGACTGGGAGGCTTCGACGACCGACAGCGCCGTCATGTTGACGACGCCGCGCGAGGTCACCGACGGGGTGAGGATGTGGGCGGGCCGGGCGGTGCCGAGCAGGATCGGGCCGACATGCAGCGCCTCCGTCAGCGCCTTGACCGTGGTCAGCGCGATGTTGGCGGCGTCGAGGGTCGGGAAGACGAGCAGGTTGGCCTCGTCCTTGAGCTTGGAATGCGGGTAGACCCGGTTGCGCAGCACGGCCGACAGCGCCGAATCGCCGTGCATCTCGCCATCGGCCTCGAGGTCGGGCGCCATCTGCGCGAGGAGGGCGGCGGCGCGGCGCATCTTCAGCGTGCTCGGCGTGTCGCGCGAGCCGAAATTGGAGAGCGACAGCAGGGCGGCCCTGGGCTCGATGCCGAAGCGGCGGATCTCTTCGGCGGCGAGCAGCGTCATCTCGGCGATCTCCTCGGCGGTCGGATCGACCGAGACGTAGGTATCGGTGAAGAAGGTGACGCCGCGCTGCATGATCAGCATCGACAGGGCGGAGAGGTCGCGCACGCCCGCGCGCCGACCGACGATCAGGTCGACGTTGCGCAGGTGCCGCTCGAACCGGCCCTCGAGCCCGCAGATCATCGCGTCGGCCTCGCCGCGCACCAGCGCCAGTGCCGCGATGACGGTGGTGTTGGTGCGCACCATGGTGCGGGCCGCCTCCTGGGTGACGCCGCGGCGGCCGGCAAGCTGGATCAGGTGGTCGACATAGCCGCGGTAGCGCGGATCGTCTTCCGGATTGACCAGGTCGAAGTCGACGCCCGGCCGGACCTTGAGGCCGTAGCGGCGCAGGCGGGTCTCCACGACGCTCGGCCGGCCGATCAGGATCGGGCGGGCGATCCCTTCCTCCAGCACCACCTGGGCGGCGCGCAGCACGCGCTCGTCCTCGCCGTCGGCATAGATGACGCGGCGGGCCGTGGCGGTTCGGGCGGCCGAGAAGACCGGCTTCATGACGAGCCCCGAGCGGAAGACGAAGCGGGTCAGCCGGTCGATGTAGTGGGCCATGTCGGCGATCGGCCGGGTGGCGACGCCGCTGTCGCAGGCGGCCTTGGCGACGGCCGGCGCGATGCGCAGGATCAGCCGCGGGTCGAAGGGCGAGGGGATCAGGAAGTCCGGGCCGAAGGTCGGCGTCTCGGTGGCGTAGGCGCGGGCCGCGACGTCGGACGGTTCCTCGCGGGCAAGGGCTGCGATGGCGCGCACGGCGGCCATCTTCATCTCCTCGTTGATCGCGGTGGCGCCGACGTCGAGCGCGCCGCGGAAGATGTAGGGGAAGCAGAGCACGTTGTTGACCTGGTTGGGGAAATCCGACCGGCCGGTGCAGATCATCGCGTCGGGACGGGCCGCGCGCGCAAGCTCGGGCATGATCTCTGGCACCGGGTTGGCGAGCGCCAGGATCAGCGGGTTCTGCGCCATGTCGGCGAGCAGTTCGGGCTTCAGCACGCCCGCCGCGGACAGGCCGAGAAAGACGTCGGCGCCGCCGATGACGTCGGCCAGCGTGCGGGCGTTGGTGTCCTTGACGTAGGGGTCCTTCCAGCGGTCCATCTCGTCGACGCGGCCCTTGTGGGCGACGCCGAAGCGGTCGGTGACCCAGATGTTCTCGCGCCTTGCGCCGAGGGAGACGAGCAGGTTGAGGCAGGCGAGGGCGGCGGCGCCCGCGCCCGAGGTGACGATCTTGACCTCGCCCAGATCCTTGCCCGCCAGTTCCATCGCGTTCAGCACGGCGGCGGCGACGATGATGGCGGTGCCGTGCTGGTCGTCGTGGAAGACGGGGATGTTCATCGTCGCCTTCAGCCGCTCCTCGACCTCGAAGCATTCGGGCGCCTTGATGTCCTCCAGGTTGATGCCGCCGAAGGTGGGCTCGAGGGCGGCCACGGTGGAGACCATGGCCTCGATGCCGGGGGCATCGATCTCGATGTCGAAGACGTCGATGCCGGCGAACTTCTTGAACAGCACCGCCTTGCCCTCCATCACCGGCTTCGACGCCAGCGGGCCGATGTTGCCGAGGCCGAGCACGGCCGAGCCGTTGGAGACGACGCCGACGAGATTGGCGCGGGCGGTGTAGAGCGCGGCCGCAGCCGGATCGTCGGCGATGGCCAGGCATGGTGCCGCGACGCCCGGGGAGTAAGCCAGCGCCAGGTCGCGCTGGTTGCCGAGCGGCTTGGTGGCCTGGATCTCCAGCTTGCCGGGCTCCGGATAGCGGTGGAAGAAGAGCGCGGCCTCGTCGAGATCGGAGAGGGCGGGCTTGGGCGACTGGTGATCCATGGTGAACGGTTCCGCATCCTGGCCTGGCGAGTGGACCGGTTTAGCATGGCGGCCGCGGATTTCGAGGCCGTGACGGCGGAAACTGTTTCGCCCGCGCGCGCATCCGCGGCCGGTCAGCCATCGGCGAGCCGCTGCAGTGCGATGGCGCCGTGAGGCGCGCGGATCTTGCCCTCGTGGATGACGTAGACGAAGACGTCGCGCGGCCGCTTTTCCACCCGTGCCGCCGGATCGGCGAGCGGCAGGTCGTCGGGCACGCCGCCCTTGGCCCAGATGCGGGCGCGGCGCGCCCAGGCCTCGAGTTCGTCCGGCGGGTAGGCGGTGGGCACGTCGTCATCGCCGCGCTGCAGCCGCGCATAGACGAAACCGGCGGTGACGTCGGCGATCTCGGGATAGTCGAAATGATGCGCGTAGCAGATCGCGGCACCGTGCTTTCGGGCCAGCGCGACGAAGGCCGGGTCGACGAAACTTGCGTGGCGCACCTCCAGCACGTGGCGCAGCTCGAGGCCGGCATGGGTCTGCGGCAGGAGGGCGAGAAAGGCTTCGAAATCCTCCGGCTCGAACTTTTTCGTCGGGGCGAACTGCCAGACGATCGGCCCGAGCTTCGGCCCCAGCTCCTCGATGCCCTGGGCGAAGAACTTTTCCATCGACTCGCCCGCCGAGGCGAGAACCTTCTTGTTGGTGACGAAGCGGTTGCCCTTGAGGGAAAAGACGAAGCCGTCGGGCGCCTCTGCCGCCCATTTGGCGAAGGTTTCCGGCGTCTGGCCGCGGTAGTAGGTGCCGTTGACCTCGATGGTCGGCACCTGGCGCGAAGCGAATTCGAGCTGCTTCTTCTTCGGCAGGTCGGCCGGATAGAAGCTGCCCTCCCAGGGCTCGAAGGTCCAGCCGCCGAAGCCGGCGCGGATGGTTCCGGACTGCATGGGGTCGTCTCCTGGTTGAACCGGGCCAGCCTGCGCGGCCGGCCGGCGCTTGTCCACCCGATCGCGGCGGGCTGCTGACAGGCGCAAGGGCATGCGGATGCGACCGCCGGCGGACGGGATCCGGGCGATGCGTGGCGACGGCGCCGTGGCGGAGGTTCGCGCCGACCCCCTCACTATCTCGGGCTTCGCCCGGGCCACATCTCCCCCCCGATGGGGGAGAGGAAACACGCTCGGGGGGCGTCATCCGGGCCGATTGAAGCTGCATGCGCCGCCGCCCCCTCCCGTCGTCATCCCGGAACGGCGTCCGCGCGCAGCGCAGGACGACGTATCCGGGATCCATGCCTCGGCGCCGGTCGTCGAGCGAGACGATGGAGAAGGAAACGACCGGGTCGTCTGCGTCGTCCCGTCTTTCGGCGACCGGCGAGGCATGGATCCCGGATACGCGTCGCCTCGCTTCGCTCGACGGCGCGTTCCGGGATGACGAAGGCGAGGGGAACGGCCTCCAGCCCCTCGTAATCAGCGCCCGTCCCGATTCGGCCAGCCCGCGTGACACGTCATTCCGGGGCCGCGCAGCGGAACCCGGAATCCAGAGTGGTGACCGAGGCGGAAACGCGCGTGGCTCGTGCCCCGCCATCGGGCGTCGGCGCGCTGGAATCCGGGTTCCGCCGCGCGGCCCCGGAATGACGCCGATGAGGGAGTTCGCGCGCTTGCCAGCCTGCAGTCGCCCGAACCCAACGGAGTTGTTGACGAAGGCGAGGGGTGCCGGCGGAGACGAGGACCCTCGGGCGCCGTCGCAGCGGTTCGCGCCCACCCCCTCACCGTCGCGGACACGCCCGGGCCACCTGTCCCCGCGCCGGGGGGCGAGGATTAGCGCTCGGGCGGCTCAGGACAGGGCGAAGACGTCCGCGCGCTCGACGAGGAGGTCGCGGAAGAGCTGGGCGCGGCGGGAGAGCCAGCGGGCGTCGGGGTAGACGACGTGGATGGGCAGCGACGGCACCGGGTGGTCGGGCAGAAGGCGCACGAGGCGGCCCTCGGCGAGAGGCGCGGCGGCGCACCAGTCGGGCAGGACGGCGATGCCCAGACCCTCCAGCGCCGCGAGCGTCATGACGTCGGCATCGTCGCAGGTCATGGCGGGCACGAGGTCGACGACGTGGCGGCCGGTCTCGGCCTCGAAGGTCCACTGGTTCTTCTGCGACAGCCGCGAATAGGTGATGCAGGGCAGGCGGCGCAGGTCGTCGGGCAGCATGGGCGCGGCGTGGCGGGCAAGCAGCGACGGCGCGGCGACGAGCAGCCGCCGCGTGGTGCCGACGCGGCGCGCCACCAGCGAGCTCGGGCTCAGCACGCCGATGCGGATGGCGAGTTCCATGCCGGTCTCGACCAGATCGGCGAACTGCTCCGAATAGTTCACGTCCAGCCGCACGTCCGGATAGCGGCGGACATATTCGGCGAATATCGGCGCGAAGAAATGGCGGCCGAAGGAGGTGGGCACCGACATGCGCAGCGTGCCGGAGGGCTTGCCGACGCGGTCGGGACCCGCGCCGGCGCTCTGGTAGAGGGCGACGACCTCGCGAGCGAGCTTCAGCACGCGGTCGGCCTCCGGTGTCGGGCGGACCCTGCGGGTGGTGCGCACGAAGAGGCGGCAGCCGAACTCAGCCTCCAGCAGCGCGATGCGCTTCGAGATGGCCGGCTGGCCGAGGCCCATGTCGTCAGCGGCCTGGGTGAAGGAGCCCGCCTCCATGACGCGGATGAAGGTCTGCAGCGCGTCGATGCGGTCCATCATTCCTCGCTGGAATGGGTCATATTCCGTTCATTCCGTATACGAGCTGCCGCGGCCGGTCTAGCCTGCGCATGCTCTGGGAGGAGGAACGGACATGGAGAAGTCTATCGGCATCGTGGGCGCCGGCATCGGCGGCCTGCACCTGGCCCTGTATCTGCAGAAGAACGGCATCGACGCCACGGTGCTGACCGACCGCGCGCCGGAACAGTATGCGTCGTCGCGGCTGATGAACACGGTGGCGCATCACGCGGTGACCATCGCACGGGAGGACGAACTCGGCGTCAACCACTGGGACGACCCGGCGGTGATCTACCACCACCACGACCATTTCTTCAATTTTCCGGATGGCGGGCTTCTGTTTCGCGGCACCTTCGAGCGGCCGAGCCGGGCGGTCGACTACCGGCTCTACCTGCCGGCGCTGATGAAGGATTTCGTGGATCGCGGCGGGCGCATCGAATATGTCAGCATCCAGGACGACGACGTGCCGGCGCTGGTGTCGCGTTTCGACCTCCTGGTGGTCTCGACCGGCAAGGGCGCGCTCGGGCGGATGTTCGAGCACCGGCCGGAACTGTCGCCCTACAGCCAGCCGCAGCGGCTGCTCTGCGTGGGGCTCTACGACGGTGTCGACCATGGCAGCCCCGACGGCGCCGACCCGCGCGGCGTGACGCTGTCGGTCTCGCCGGGCCATGGCGAGATGATCGTGATCCCGACGCTCTCCTTCGGCGGCATGAAGACCGCGCTCCTGATGGAGAACGTGCCCGGCGGCGAGATGGCGGGGCTCGCCTCGTTGAACCACGACGCCGACCCGGCGGCGTTCCGCCAGACGATCCTCGACACGCTGGAGAAGCACCATCCGCACACCTACGACCGGATCGACACGCACCGCTTCGGCCTGGCGCAGCCGCTCGACCTGCTGCAGGGCGCGGTGGTGCCGACGGTGCGCAGGAGCGCGGTGGCCTTCGACGGCGACCGGTTCGCGATCGCGCTCGGCGACGTGCACGCCGTGGTGGACCCGCTGATGGGGCAGGGCGCCAACATGGCCTCCTTCGCCGCCTTCGAACTCGGCAAGGCGATCGTCGAGGCGGTGGCCTTCGACGCGCGCTTCGTGGAGGCGGTGGACCGGGCGCGCGAGAACCGGGTGCTGGCGGCCTCGTCCTGGACCAATCTGATGCTGCGGCCGCCCTCGGAGGCGATGGGCCGGCTGATCTTTTCCATGGCGCAGGACCGGGCGCTGTGCGACGAATTCACCGACAATTTCAACTATCCGGAACGGCAGTGGGACCGGCTGGCGAGCGACCGGCGCATCCATGCCTGGATCGACGAGCGCAGCCGCATCGCCGCCTGACCGGGCACCGTCTCCCGCCGCCGCCACGGCGGCGGGGAGGCGGCACGACCCCGCAGAGCCTCAAAGGAAAAGACCATGCACTGCCTGACCGTCCTCTATCCCGCTCCCGCCGACCCGCAGGCCTTCAAGGCCTATTACGAGGGAACGCACCTGCCGCTGGCCGCCGGGCTGCCCGGCCTGCTGCGCAGCCACCACGCCTTTCCCGAGCAGATGGGGCCGGGCGAGGCGCCGTTCTGCATCTTCCAGGCCTATTTCGCCGATGAAGCCGCGATGGGCGCCGCGCTCGGCTCCGAGCTCGGGGCGAAGGTGGCGGCGGACGTGCCGAACTATTCGCCGCGCGGCGCCACGCTCTGCCATTTCGCGGTGGACGCCGGCTGATGCGGGCGGACCCGGCAGCCTTCCGGGCGGCGGCGGCGCGCTTCGCCACCGGCGTGACCGTGGTGGCGAGCCTGGGTCCGGACGCGGCGCCGGTGGCGATGACGGCCAACAGCTTCACCACCGTCTCGACCCGCCCGCCGACCGTGCTCGTTTCGCTGATGCCCGGCCGGACCTTCCAGGCCGTGAAGGAGACCGGGCGCTACGCCGTCAGCGTGCTGGCGGCGCAGGACCTGGCCGTGTGCAGCCACTTCGCCGGACGGGCGATGGCCGGGCGCGGGCCGCAGGCGAGCGAGGCGCTGAAAGCGCCTGGGGCGACCGACCTCGTGGAGCGCGACGGGTTCTTCGTGCTGCCGCAGGCGCTGGCGCAGTTCGCCTGCGAGGTGGTGCGGATGATCGAGGTGGCCGACCACGCGCTGTTCGTGGCCGAGGTGGCCTGGTGCCGACACAGCGACGGAGCACCGCTCGCCTTCCATGCCAGCCGCTTTCGCCACGGGCTGGGCGCGGAGATCCGGCCCGTCGAAGTGGCGGCCTATCCGGCGGATGCGTGGGCGATCTGACGAGGCGGGGGACGGTGGCGCGACCTTCGAGGCAGACCCGCCGAGGTCGACGGTCCGTCGTCGAACGTCGTGCGGGCTCGCGCCTCGGGATGAGCAACGCGGGTGCCCGGCGACGAGGATCGGGCTACCCCGGATGGAAGGCCGGGAGGCTCGGCGGACCGGCGCGGCGGCGGATCAGGGCGCCTTGGCGCGCAACAGCGTGTTCTGGACGTCGCCCTCGACCTGGTCGATCACCACGAGCCGCACCGGCCCGGTGCCGACGGCGCTGCCCTGGTGCCAGGTGTCGATCATCTCGACGATGAAGTCGCCGGCACGGTAGGTGGTGGCGGCGCCGGTCTCGACATTGGTGACGAGGAGTTCGCCCGCGAGCACGTAGGCGTAGCGCGCGGACGGATGCTTGTGGACGGGCAGCGTCGCCCCGGGCGCGATCTCGAACAGCGAAGCGACGACGCGCGCGTCCGTGCGCGGCAGCACGATCGGCTGGCCGGCCGCCGTGACGTTCGTGCTGGCGAGCGGCGTGACGACGACCGGCGGACGGGCCGCGTCGTCGAGGGCGCGGGCCGGGCCGCAGGCAAGCGCGGCTGCGGCGAGGACGCCGAGCGCGGTCGTGAGTTTTCGCATGTCTTCCTCCGTCCCGATTCGGGCTCGGACCATGCTGCGCGCTGGTCGCCGGGGCTGCAACGGGCGGGTGACCGGAATGGTTGACGAGAGGTTGCGGCGGTTCGCCCGCGCCGGCGCCGGGCGAGCCGCCAGGCGCGGGCGCAGAGGGTTCCGTCGCGGGCGGATAGAGGTTCGGAGCGCGTGTTTGCAAGCCACGGGTCCCTGCGGTAACGAGCTGGGGCGCGAGGCGGAGCGGGGCGGATCGGCCGCGGTCGGCACGTCGCGGATGACCGCCCGGAGCCGCCCGACGCATGCCCGCATCCATGTTCAGCAGCCCGATGCTCCAGCAGGTCGTCCTCGCCGCGCTGCTGGCGGGCGTGCTGGCGCTGCTCGGCCCCTGGTGGGCGGTCTACGACCTGCATGTCGACGAAGGCTTCAACCTCGCCAAGGCGGCGGCGGTAGCGGAAGGCCATGCCCTCTACCGGGAGGTCTGGAACGACCAGCCGCCGCTCCTGACCTACGTCCTGAGCGCGGTCCACCGGCTTGTCCCGCATTCGGTCGCGGCCGCGCGCATCGTCGTGCTGCTCTTTTCGCTGGTGCTGGTGACGAGCCTGTTCCGGGTCGTGCTGCGCGCGGAGGGCCGCTTCGCGGCCTGGACGGCAGCGCTGCTGCTCACGAGCTGCGGCTTCTTCCTCCAGCTCGGCGTTTCGGTCCTGATCGGGCTGCCGGCCATCGCGCTGGCGATGCTCTCCATCGACCTCGCGACGGCAGGCGGACGGCGGCGTCGGTTGCTCGCCTTCCTGGCCGGGGCGGCCTTCGCGGCGGCGGTGTTCACCAAGGCCTTCGCGATGATCGCGCTGCCGGCGCTGGTGGCGGCGCTCTGGCAGGCCCGGCGGCGCGACGGCGCCGATGCGCCGGCGCCGTGGGCCCATGCGATCGGCGGCAGCGCCCTGGTGTCGGCTGCGATGCTTGCCGGCATGGGCGGGTTCGCGGCCGACCAGCTTCTCGGAACGCATGTCGACGCGCGGGGTCTTGAAGCGCTGCGGCACCAGGGCGGTCCGTCGCGGCTGGTCTCGCTGGCATGGAAACTGGCACCGGCGCCTCTCGCCTTCGCGCTCCTGTTCGGGCTCGGCGCGTTCCGGATGCGCCCCGGCTCGTCGCTGCTGCTGCCGGTGATCTGGATCGCCTCGGCGGCGCTGCTCCTGTCCACCCACAACCCGCTGCGCGATCACCAGGTGCTCATCCTGATCGTGCCGCTCTGCTGGCTCGGCGGCATCGGCTTCAAGAGCCTGTTTCGTCCGGGCGAACGGCTGCCGCTCGGCGATTTCATGCTCGGCAATCGCGACCGACGCATCGTGGCCGCGTCGGCGGCGCTGCTCCTGGCCGGCGGGGCGGTGCTCGCGGTCGAGGTGGCGCGGGATCTCGCCGCGGCGCAGCGCTATCTCGACCCGGCGCCGACGCTCGGCGAGCAGATGGCGCGCGAGAGGCTGGGGCTGCTCGCCGGCACGACGCGGACGCTGGTGACCGACCGGCCGATCGACGCCTACCGGCACGGGCTGTCGGTACCGCCGGAGCTGGCGGTCTGGTCGCTGAAGCGCCTGCAGACGGGCGCTGTGACCGACGACGACGTGATCGCCGCGATCGCCGCCCATCCCGGCGCGGCGGTGTTGCTGCGCCGCTTCGCCCATTCACCGGACTTCTTGCGGCGGATCGGTGCCCTCGTGCCGCCGGTGACGACGGCGAGCGACCGCCTGTCGTCGTCCTCGTTCCACTATTTCCAGTCCGTGCACGCGGTGGGGCCGCTCGAGCAGGCGATCCTGCCGGGGCTGCCCATGCTGATGGCCGACGGGATCGGCGGGCTCGATGGCCCGGGCGGCGGACGCGTGTCGCGGCCGTCCTCCGACCACAGGCTGCCGCCGGGCGCGATCGTCGCCCGGCCGCCCGGCTCGGCCCAGGAACTCGGCGCCTGTCTCGTCGCCGCGGCACGCGCGGCCGACAGCGCGACGCTCGCCGCCG
The DNA here is from genome assembly GCF_014495845.1 of Aquibium microcysteis. Lineage (NCBI taxonomy): Bacteria > Pseudomonadati > Pseudomonadota > Alphaproteobacteria > Hyphomicrobiales > Phyllobacteriaceae > Aquibium > Aquibium microcysteis. The sequence continues at coordinate 1,711,482 of NZ_CP061080.1, read as the reverse complement.
AGGCGCTCGGCGTCGGGCGGGCGCTCGCCTGTGCGCAGACCCAAGGCGGCGGCTGGCAGGAGGCGACGGGCGGCACAGCGCTCTGCGACAGCGCCGACTTCCGGCGGCCAGACGACGCGCATGCCACGTTCGACGACGGAACCGTTCCCTCGGCGCTGCTCTTCGCCTTCGCGCTCGAAGACCTGCTCGCCGAGCGGGGCGTCGCGCCGCCGCGCTGGCTGACGATGATGGTCGACCGCGCGCTCGGCTTCGTCCTCGGCACGCAGCGCCCGGACGGAAGCTGGCCGCAGTCGCTCGAAGCGGGGCGCTACCACGGCCATGCGACGCTCAACGACGACGCCATGACCGGCCTGGTCCGCATCCTGCTCGTCGGCCATGAACGGCGGGGCGGGGAGCGCTACCGCGCGGCGGCGATGCGCGGCGGCGATTTCCTGCTCGCGGTGCAGGGCGATGCGCGCCAGCCGGCCTTCGCGCAGCAGTATCGCGACGGGCTGCCGACCGCGGCGCGCCGCTTCGAACCCGCGGCCTATTCGACGCTGGAGACGGCGTTTGCGGTCAACACGCTGATCGACCTCCATCTGACGACCGGCGAGATGCGCTTTCGCGACGGGGCCGCGGCGGCGGCAGGGTGGCTGGCCGACAGCGCCGTGGCGCCGGCGACCTGGGCGCGGCTGCATGCGATCGGCACCAACCGTCCCGTCTATGCGCGGCGCGACGGGACGGTCGTGGAGAGGCTGGAGGACCTGCCTGCCGAGGAGCGGGCGAGCTATCGCTGGCAGGGCGGGCGCGACGTCTTTCCCGAGATCGGCCACGCCCTCGACCGGATCGCGCTGCTGGCTGAGGGCGCGGAGGCGGTGCGCGCCTACGACCGCCGCCTCCGCGCCTCGGCGCTGCTGGCCGACGCGCCGACGGCGCGGCTGTGGCTCGACCCGGCCGCAGCGGCCGGCTCCCCGGGCGAAGACGGCTCGACCCGCGCCTTCGCGCAGCGCTGCGCGGGGCTGGTGGCGGCGGAGAAGTAGGGAGACGACAGCAGGGGTTCGTCTGCTCGTCCCCCGACGCCTGGCACGACATGGTGCGCGGCGGCGGGGTGATCAGCGGTCTTCTCGATCGACCTTCGGCTGCGCGACGGTCGAAAGCGAGGCCAGTCGTATGAGCTCACCGTCCCCGCAGGGGCCGGGCGGGTTGCCCGTCAAGACACCCTGGTCATCTCGAACACGTCCCCGTGCTGCGCCGCGCCCACGATGTCGCGTCGGCGCAGGGCCTGTCGGACCTCGTCGAGCTTGAGCGCGTCCGCGGCCGAGAGGTACGGACCCCAGCCGGTCCGGTCGTCGGGCTCGTAGATGAGTTCGACCGGAACCCTGGCGACGAGGCCGTCTTCCTCGACGAGTCTCGTCACCCGTTCACGCCTCGCGTCGGCTCGTGGAGTGCTCATCCCACTTGTCCTTGTCGGGCAGGTACACCGTCACGAGGACGGCATGGACCGCAGTGTCGTCCATCATACCCCAAACGGCATGGATGGTGCCAGCCGACAGGACGTGCCGGGCGAGAAATGACGGTCCCATGCGTCCCGTCACATAGATTTCGACGACGGTCCATGCCGGAACGCTCGCCAGAACGTCCGAAAACAGGATGCCTCGTTCGCTCAACCGTCCCTGTGCATGATCGGAAACCCTGACCCTGCCGGCCTCGATACGCGCGCGTATCCGGTCGGCGAGGTCGTCCATCTCACTCGGCCGCCGCCTTCTTTCCCACCGGCCGGCGCTCGAGCAGCTCCTTCAGGAACGCGCCGGTGTGGCTGCGCGGCTCCTTCACGACGTCCTCCGGCCGTCCGACGGCGACGAGTTCCCCGCCGCCGTCGCCGCCTTCGGGGCCGAGGTCGAGGATCCAGTCGGCGGTCTTGATGACTTCGAGATTGTGCTCGATGACGACGACGGTGTTGCCCTGGTCGACCAGTTCGTGGAGCACTTCGAGGAGCTTGGCGACGTCGTGGAAGTGCAGGCCGGTGGTGGGCTCGTCGAGGATGTAGAGGGTCTTGCCGGTGGCTTTTCGCGACAGTTCCTTGGCGAGCTTGATGCGCTGCGCCTCGCCGCCCGACAGCGTGGTGGCCTGCTGGCCGACGTGGATGTAGCCGAGGCCGACCTTGGCCAGCGTCTCCAGCTTGTCGCGCACGGCAGGGACGGCGGCGAAGAACTCCGCACCTTCCTCGACGGTCATGTCCAGCACGTCGGCGATCGACTTGCCCTTGAAGGTGACGTCGAGCGTCTCGCGGTTGTAGCGCTTGCCGTGGCAGACGTCGCAGGTGACGTAGACGTCGGGCAGGAAGTGCATCTCGATCTTGATGACGCCGTCGCCCTGGCAGGCCTCGCAGCGGCCGCCCTTGACGTTGAAGGAGAAGCGGCCGGGCTGGTAGCCGCGCGCCTTCGCCTCCGGCAGGCCGGCGAACCAGTCGCGGATGGGCGTGAAGGCGCCGGTGTAGGTGGCGGGGTTGGAGCGCGGCGTTCTGCCGATCGGCGACTGGTCGATGTCGATGACCTTGTCGAGGAATTCGAGCCCGTCGATGCGGTCGTGCTCGGCCGGATGCTCGCGCGCGCCCATGATGCGGCGCGAGGCGGCCTTGAACAGGGTCTCGATCAGGAAGGTGGACTTGCCGCCGCCCGAGACGCCGGTGACGCAGGTGAAGGTGCCGAGCGGGATCTCGGCGGTGACGCCGCGCAGATTGTTGCCGCGGGCATTGACGACCTTGAGCCGGCGGCCCTTCTTCATCGGCCGGCGCTCGGCCGGCAGCGGGATCGACAGCGCGCCGGAGAGATATTGCCCGGTGAGCGATTTCGGATTGGCCATGATCTCGGCCGGCGTGCCCTCGGCGACCACCCGGCCGCCATGGATGCCCGCCGCCGGCCCCATGTCGACGACGTAGTCGGCGGTGCGGACGGCGTCCTCGTCGTGCTCGACGACGATCACCGTGTTGCCGATGTCGCGCAGGTGCTTCAGCGTGTCGAGCAGGCGGGCATTGTCGCGCTGGTGCAGGCCGATCGACGGCTCGTCCAGCACGTAGAGCACGCCGGTCAGGCCGGAGCCGATCTGCGAGGCGAGCCGGATGCGCTGGCTCTCGCCGCCCGACAGCGTGCCGGAATTGCGCGACAGGGCCAGGTAGTCGAGCCCGACGTCGTTGAGGAAGCGCAGCCGCTCGCGGATCTCCTTCAGGATGCGCACCGCGATCTCGTTCTGCTTGGCGTTCATCTGCGCGGGCAGCGCCTCGAACCAGGCGCCGGCATTGCGGATCGACAGCGCCGTGACTTCGCCGATGTGCTTTCCCGCGATCTTCACCGCAAGCGCCTCGGGCTTAAGGCGGTAGCCGTTGCAGGCCGGGCAGGGGGTGGCCGACATGTAGCGCTCGATCTCCTCGCGGCTCCAGGCCGACTCGGTCTCCTTCCAGCGCCGCTCGAGATTGGGGATCACACCCTCGAAGGTCTTCGAGGTCTTGTAGGAGCGCATGCCGTCGTCATAGGCGAAGGCGATCTGCTTCGACCCGGTGCCGTGGAGGATGGCGTTGCGCGCCGGCTCGGGCAGGTCGCTCCAGCGGTCGCCGAGCTTGAAGCCGTAGGCCCTGCCGAGCGCCTCCAGCGTCTGCACGTAATAGGGCGAGGAGGAGCGCGCCCAGGGGGCGACCGCGCCGTCGCGCAGGGACAGGGTCTCGTCGGGGATGACGAGGGCCGGATCGATGGCGCGCTGGCTGCCGAGCCCGTCGCAGGTGGGGCAGGCGCCGAAGGGATTGTTGAAGGAGAAGAGTCGCGGCTCGATCTCGGAGATGGTGAAGCCGGAGACCGGGCAGGCGAATTTCTCCGAGAAGAGAATGCGCTCGTGGGTGTCGTTGAGCGACTTGTTGGCGCCGCCGCCCTCCGCGGTCTCCTCCGGCGGCAGCGGCCGGTCGGCGAACTCGGCCACCGCGAGCCCCTCGGCCAGCCGGAGCGCCGTCTCCAGCGAATCGGCGAGGCGGGCGGCGATGTCGCCGCGGACGACGAGGCGGTCGACGACGATGTCGATGTCGTGCTTGTACTTCTTGTCGAGCGCCGGGGCCTCGGCGATCTCGTAAAACTGGCCGTCGATCTTGACGCGCTGGAACCCCTTGCGCTGCAGTTCGGCGAGTTCCTTGCGGTATTCGCCCTTGCGGCCGCGCACGATGGGCGCGAGCACGTAGAGGCGGGTGCCTTCCTCCAGCGCCAGCACCCGGTCGACCATCTGCGACACGGTCTGGCTCTCGATCGGCAGGCCGGTGGCCGGCGAATAGGGCACGCCGACGCGGGCGAAGAGCAGGCGCATGTAGTCGTAGATCTCGGTGACCGTGCCGACCGTGGAGCGCGGGTTCTTCGACGTCGTCTTCTGCTCGATGGAGATGGCCGGCGACAGGCCGTCGATCTGGTCGACGTCGGGCTTCTGCATCATCTCCAGGAACTGGCGCGCATAGGCCGACAGGCTTTCGACATAGCGACGCTGCCCCTCGGCATAGATCGTGTCGAAGGCGAGCGAGGATTTTCCCGAGCCCGACAGGCCGGTCATCACCGTGAGACTGTCGCGCGGGATGTCGAGGTCGACGTTCTTGAGATTGTGCTCGCGCGCGCCGCGGATCGAAATGAACTTGTGGTCGGCCATGGCCGGTTCGCCGCCTCGTGCTCGATGGGGGAGGGCGCTGGGACAACTGTCCGCGCCGTCCACATGTAGGATCGATCGCCGCCGCGTCGAGGGGCGCGCATGCGATGCGGCATCGAGTTAGACGCCAATGGCCGGGCGGAGCAAGCACAAAGAACAAAGAGGAAACGGGTTCCTGACAGCCGGGCTGTGGATAAGTGGCGGCGGAGGGCTGCGCCGGGAGAAGGGCGGTGACGGCCGTCTCAACCGGATGGCCCGTCGTCAGGCGGGCCTCGCCAGGCGGCGGTATTCGGCGGGCGTCGGGCCGACAGCGGCGCGAAAGGCGCGCTGGAAATGCGGCTGGTCGCTGTAGCCGGCGAAGAGACCGACGAGCGCGAGCGGCGTGTCGGTGGCGGCGAGGAGGCGCGTGGCGTGGTGGACCCGGGCGGAAGCGACGACCTCGCCGAGGGTCCAGCCCGTCTCGGCGAGCCGCCGCTGCAGTGTGCGCAGGCTGAGGCCGCAGGCCCGGGCGACCGCCGCAGCCGGCCGGCGCGCATGCGGCACGGCGACCCGCGCCGCGAAGAGCCGCGCCACGAGGGGATCGGACAGCGACCGGCCCGCGACGTCGAAAGCGGGCGGCGGATCGTCTGCGGGTGAGGCCGGGGGATCGAACCGGCTCCACGAGAACCTCCAGCGCTGCGCGGGCCCGGACGGCGGTCCATGCCCGGCGGACGCATGCCCGTCGCCGAAGACGAGCGAAGCATCCCGGGCGCCCCGCCAGCGCAGGATGCCGAGGAGGATTCCGGCCACGGCGAGGCTGTCGCCGGCCGCGACGGGCGACCCGCGCAGGTCGTAGTGCTCCATCTCGACGGAGCCGGCCGCGTCGGCGACGAGACGGGTGCGATGGCGCGAGTGGAAGTAGCGCTCGACGGCGAACCAGCTCGCCAGGACGTCGCCGGGAGTGCGGCCCCCGGCGAAGACGCCGGCGACGGGGTGGGCGGCGAAGTCCGGAACCACGTCCGCGACGCGCAGGATCGCCTCCGGGCCGTGGGCCGAGAGCGCGGCATCGAGGAGGGCCCGCTTGTCGGCCAGGCCGACGGTGCGCCCGCGCGGCGGCGGCGGGAGGTCGAGCCCGATCGACTGGCGTTCGAGTGAACGGCGCAGCATCGTCAGGACGAGCGCGCCCGCGAAATCCTCCATCTCAGGACCGCCCGACCGGCAGGGCGGCGACCGTGCGGCTCGTCATCGCCGCGATGGCGTTGGTGACGGCGGCGGTGCCGCAGACGATGGCGGTCTCGCCGGCACCGGCCGGCTGCGGAGCGCCCTCGATCAGGCGCACCTCGATGGCAGGCACGTCGGAAAATGCCGGCAGCGGATAGTCGAAGAAGCTCTCCGGCACGATCCGGCCGCCGGCGACCGCGAGTTCCTCCTTCAGCGCCATGCCGATCCCCCAGACGAGATTGCCTTCGACCTGCGCGCGCACCTGATCGGGGTTCACGACGAGGCCGCAATCATGGGCGCACCACAGACCCGTCACCTTGTACCCGGCGGCCGCCCTTGTCACGCGTGCGACGGCGGCCGCGTAGGCCATGTCCTTGTAGATGCCGCAGGCGATGCCCCAGCCTTCGTCCGCCCGGTCCTTGGGGCGTGCTTTCCAGCCGGCCATGCCGGCCGCCGCTTCGAGCACGCCGCGCAGGCGCGCATGCTGCGGCGCGATCGAGCGCAGGCGCAGGTCGAGGGGATCGAGGCCCTTCGCCCGGGCGAGCGCGTCGACGGCGGTCTCGACCGCCCAGGAGTTCGCCGCCGCGCCGAGCCCGCGCCAGGGACCGGTCATGACCGGCAGCCGGACGTCCTCGAACTCGACCCGCACGGCCGGCGCCGCATAGGCGGGAACCGCGCCGCGCGCCACGCCCGGATCGGCGACGAAGCCGGTCGCGAACTGCAGGCCGGGACCCATCGCCGCCGAGGTGAAGATGACGTGGCCGGACCGGAAGGCGTGGTGCCAGCGGACGATGCGGCCGTCCGCGTCCGCCGAGACGCGGATGCGGTGGGAGGAGGGCGGGCGGTGGAAGCCGGCCCGGAACTCGTCGCCGCGGCTCCATTGCACCTTGACCGGCCGTCCGGAGAGCTTAGCCAGTCGCGCCGCTTCCAGTTCGGCGGCGACGATGGTGCGGGCGCCGAAGGCGCCGCCGATGCGCATGGCGTGGACGACGACCGCCGTGCGGGGCAGGCCGAAGGCGTCGGCCAGGCTGTCGCGGACGAAGAAGGGGTCCTGGGTGCCGGTCCAGACCTCGAGGCCGCCGTCGTCGCCGAAGCGGGCGACCGCGGTGCGCGGTTCGATCGAGGCATGCGCGGCGAGCGGCACGGCGAGGGTGAGGTCGACGTCGAAGGGCTCGGCGCCGAGGTCGCCTTCGTCGAGGAGACCATGTTCCAAAGCGCCGGCAGCGGCACCGACGTCGACCCGCGCGGCGAGGCCGGCGGTATCGACTGCCGGACCGTCCTCCTCGTCGACGGCCAGGAGCTCCATCGCCCTGGCGAGCGCCCCGCGCCGCGACGCGACCAGCCCGGCGAAGGCGCCGTCGCGATGGAGGCCGAGGAAGCCCGGGACGGCGGTGCAGGCGGAGGCGTCGATGTCGCGGATCGTCCCGCCGAGCGTCCGCGGCCGGACGACGGCGCCGAAGACCATGCCGGGCAGGCGGATGTCGTCGGTGTAGAGCGCATGGCTGCCGGTAACGATCGCCTCGACGTCGTGCGCCGGACGGGCACGGCCGACCTCGCGCCGGGCGGACGGGTCGGCGACGAGCCGGGGCGTCGCGGCCGCGACCTCGGCCTGCGTGACGAGCAGCGGTGCGCCGGCGCCCAGATCGGCGAAGGAGAGGACGGTCTTGCCGCCGGCCTCGACCCCGTCAGGTCCGAGCCGCAGGTCGCCCGCCGGGAGATCGAGCCGCCGCGCCGCCTCGCGCCGGATCGCGGCTTCGAGCGCGGCGGCCGCGCGCGCCACCAGCGGGCCGGTCTCGCGCATGGCGTCGGACCCGACGGTGGAGCGCGCGACGGGAATCCGGCTCGTGTCGGCGTGGACGAGGCGGATGCGGCCGATGCCGACGCCGAGCTCGTCGGCGGCGATCTGGCGCAGGCCGGTGGAGATGCCCTGGCCCATTTCGGCGCGGCTGGAGAGGAGTTCGAAGACGCCGTCCGGCCGCAGGCTGAGCCAGGCGGCGGCGTCGGCGGGCGTCGGTGCGCGGCGCGGCGGCAGCGTCGGCAGCAGCGCGAAGGCGCCGCCGGCCGCGGCGGTGATGGCGGCCGCGCCCCAGCCGAGGGCGGCGAGGAGGCGGCGTCGCGACAGGCGCGGCATCACGCGCCTCCCGCCATCAGCGCGCGTGCCCGCGTGATGGCCCGCCGGATGCGCGGCTGGGTGCCGCAGCGGCAGAGGACGCCGTCCATCGCCGCCTCGATCTCGGAGGCTCCCGCGTCGGGTCGCGCGGCGAGCAGCGCGAAGGCGGTCATGATCTGGCCGTTCTGGCAGTAGCCGCATTGCGGCACGCTCTCCTCGATCCAGGCCCGCTGCAGCGGATGCAGCCCGTCCGCCTCGGCGAGGCCTTCCAGCGTCAGCACGTCGCGTCCCTCTGCAGCGGCGGCGGGCTGGACGCAGGATCGCTCGGGCTGCCCGTCGACGACGACGGTGCAGGCGCCGCACGAGCCGACGCCGCAGCCGAAGCGCGGCCCGTTCAGACCGAGATGGTCGCGGAGCAGGAAGAGCAGGGGTTCATCGGCAAGCTCGTCGGGGACGTCGACCGGCCGGCGGTTGAGAGTGAAGCGCATGGGGACCTCCGTTCGTCCCCGCAGAATGGGCGGCGGGGCGGCCGGGGTCTTGAACGATCGCGCCAAACCGGCAGCCGGACCGCGCCGGAGGCGGCGCCGCGCACGAAAAAGGCCGCGCCCTGCGGCGCGGCCTCGTTCCCGAAAGGCGGCCCGGTCGTGCCGGGCAGGCCGGGCCCGCCTGAGCTACTCGCGTTCGCCCGTGAAGTGGAGCAGCAGCTGGAAGATGTTGACGAAGTTCAGGTAGAGCGAGAACGCGCCCCAGACCGCCATCTTCTGCCGCGACTCCTGGTCGATGTTCTCGGCATACTGCTCCTTGATGGTCTGCGTGTCCCAGGCGGTCAGGCCGAGGAAGACGACGATGCCGATGACCGAGATGGCGAACTGCAGCGCCGACGAGCCGAGGAAGATGTTGACGATGCTGGCGACGACCACGCCGATCAGGCCCATGATCAGGAAGGACGAGAACTTGGTCAGGTCGCTCTTGGTCGTGTAGCCGTAGAGGCTGGTGGCGCCGAACATGGTGGCGGCGATGAAGAAGGTGCGCGCGATCGAGGTGCCGGTGAAGACGAGGAACACCGAGGCAAGCGAGAGGCCCATGACGGCGCAGAAGGCCCAGAACATGCCCTGCGCGCCAGACGCCGACATGGTCTGGATGCGGAAGGAGAACAGGAAGACGAAGGCGAGCGGCGCCAGCATCACCACCCACTTGAGCGGCGTGGAGAAGATCGGCACGTAGAGCGCCGGCACCGAGGAGACGGTGAAGGCGACGAGGCCCGTCACCACGAGGCCGAGCGCCATGTAGTTGTAGACGGACAGCATGTGCTGGCGCAGGCCCTCGTCGAAGAGCGCGGCGCTGCGCTGGTCGAAGCCGGCGCTGGACTGGTAGTTGGGGGTGTTCATCCCGGTTTCTCCTGCTTGAAGCGGATGGTTGCGGATCAGTAGAGGGTGGCGGACAGCTTTCCGGCGGCGCGGTCGAGCTGCTCGACGTCGGCGGAAGCGACGAGGGCATAGGCGACCTCGCCGATCTGGAAATAGGCCGAGGCGACGTCGCCGGCGGGTGCCAGCGTCGGCTGCACGACGTCGAAGGTCCCGGGGCGCACCGCAAAGAGCGAGACGTATCCGAGATCGCCGGCGTCGAGGGTCATCTCCACGCTGGGGCCGAAGCGCGAGGGATAGATCTGGACGTCGCGGACGCCCCAGTCCGACGGCAGCGCGGGCATCACGATCGCCGTCGCGGCGCGGATCTCCTCGGCGCTGTAGACCGGCACCTCGGGCTGCGAGGCCATGGAGGCGCGCAGCATGGAGGTCCCGTGGGCGCGCATGGCGTCCTCGACATAGGCCGGCGGCGGCGTGGAGGCGACGACTTCGGTGATCCGGAACGGCCCGAGCGCGTCGTTGGCGAACCAGCCGGCGGCGACGAAGACCGTCACGGCCGCCGCCCGCTGCAGCATCCCGAACACCCGGCCGCGCACGAGGCCGCGTTCGAGCCTGCGGGCGGCGTCGGCGGTGGCGGGGCGCGGGGCGCCCGCGGCGCCGGCCATGGCCAGGCGCAGCTCGTCGCGATTTCGCAGATCGGCCATCACGCGGGCGGCCGTCTCCGGTCGCGCCGCGAGATAGGACTCGACCTCGATCCGGCGGGCGACGTCGAGCTGGTCGTCGACATAGGCGTCGAGATCGGTGTCGGTGACGGGATCGGCGATAGCGTTCATTGCGGGCCTCCGACGATCTTCAGGTGGCTCCCCCGGGCGGGTACTCCGTCCTCCATCGCGCGCAGGGCGGCGCGCGCGCGACCGATGCGCGACATCAGCGTGCCGAGCGGGATGGCGAGCGCGTCGGCCGCTTCCTGGTAGGACAGGCCCTCGATGGCGACGAGGTGGAGGGCGGCGCGCTGCTCTTCCGGCAGGGCCATGAAGGCATCGCGGACCTGCGCCAGGCGCACAGAATGCTCCTGCGGCGCGGGAAGCGCCGTCTCGCCCAGGCGCACGCTCTCGGCGGCGCGGGCAGCCTCGGCGCTGCGGCTGCGGACGCGGTCGACGAAGGCGTTGTGCAGGATCGACAGCAGCCAGGCACGCATATTGCCGCCCGACCGGAAGCTCGAGCGGCGCTCGTAGGCCCGCACCAGCGCGTCGTGCACGAGGTCTTCCGCCTCGCTCGCATCGCGGCTGAGCGACCGCGCGTAGCGTCGCAGCGCACCGAGCTGTCCAAGCACGTCGAAACGGGTCGTTCGAGGGTTCATACCGCATATACGGCGCCCGGCGGCATTTCATCCCGGCGGTTGGAAAAAAAGTCAAGGGCTCGCGTCGCGGAACCGCGAGATGGTTTGACGATCACGTTTGGTGACGCGGGCCGATCCGGCCTTGACCATCCGGAGGAGGGGGCGCAGACTTCTTTCGTCGGCTGCGAAACGGATGTGCCGGTGCCCGAGCGAACGTCGCGAGAGGGCGACCGGCATGGATGCTGCCGACGCGGCGAAACAGGCAGAGGAGGGAGGCATGACTCCACCGGACTGTTCCCCAGGGTCCCGCTCCTGACGGGACCGCGGCAGGCGCGGCGCCACCGCCGTCCGTGACGCTGCCGTACACCCTGACAATCAGAGACTGTGGTCGGGCCGTCGGTCGAACCGCGTTGCGCCCGAAGAACAACGGAGAGCATTCTCCGCCAGGCCGGAAGTGTCCGGACCCGACAGAGCCCTGACCGCGAGACGCGGCAGGGCTTTTTTCGGGGGGAGCGGAGGAGGCGAGGGCACTCTCGGCGGTCGGCCGAGGGAAAGCGCGACCGTTCCAGCCGATGGCGGACGGCCGGCCGTGACAGGCGTGCCGTCATCCCGGAACCACGGCCGAGCGCAGCACAGAACGACGCATCCCCGATCCATGCCTCGACGTCTGCCGCCGGGCGGGATGATGGAGAAACCGGTGCGTCGTCTGCACCGTCCCGCCTTTCGACGACTTCCGAGGCATGGATCCCGGCTCTGCGCCTCCGCTGCGCTCCGGCTTCGCCCGGGATGACGACGGTGAAAGGGGTGCCGCGCGTGATACGCGTCATCCCGAACAGCCGGCCGACCGCCACCGATCCCGAGGGCAGGGGGGCATGCCTGCATGCCTAGAGCAGTCGCGCGCCGGGGCCGTCTTTCGCCAAGGCATCATCTGCATTGACCAGCGGGCAGCGCTGGACGCTCAGGCAGCCGCAGCCGATGCATACGGCCATCTTGTCGCGCAGCGCCGTGAGGAGCTCGATCCGCCGCGTGAGATCGCCATGCCAGTCTTCTGCGATGCGCTCCCAGTCATGCGTGTCGGGAGCGGTGTCGCGCGGCAGGCGCGAGAGGGCCGTGGCTATCTCGGCCAGCGGAATGCCGGCGCTCTGGGCGATCCTGATGACGGTGACGCGTCTCAGGATCTCGCGCCGATAGACCCGATGATTGGCCGACGTCCTCTCGGAGGCGATCAGCCCCCTGCGTTCGTAGAAATGCAGCGTGGAGACGGGCAGACCACTGCGGCGCGAGACTTCGCCGACGGACAATTCCTTCTTCGCCATCGCGAAACTCCTTGACCTCAACCAATGTTGAGGGCCTAGCAGCCTGTCCGTCAAGAGGCGTGACGGGACTTGTCGGACAAGGACGTGGCGGAGAACAGCGTGGCAGATGAGGGCGCCGGTACGGGCGAGGACACGGAGCGTTTCGTGTCATGGAGGGAGTTTCTGGCAAGTCCCTACGCCGGATCGCTGACCCTGGTCTGCCTGGCGGTCTGGCTGCACGCGGCCGACAGCCTGATCGTCGCCACCATGCTCCCATCCATCGTGGCGGAGATCGGCGGGGCCGCCCTGGTGGGTTGGTCCGTCTCGCTCTACGAGATCGGCTCGATCGTCGCGGGAGCGGCCGCCGCCTTGCTGACCATGCGGTTCGGCCTGGGCCGGTCGATGGGCGCGGCCGCCTGCCTGTTCGGGATCGGCTGTCTCCTCAGTGCCGTCAGCCCGAGCATGGTCCTGCTCCTGGCTGGTCGCGCCCTGCAGGGTGTCGGCGGAGGTGGTCTGGTGGCGATGTGCTTCGTCGCGGTCGGGTTGATCTTCCCGCGCCGCTATACCGCACGTGCGATGGCGGCCGTTTCGACCGTCTGGGGCGTCTCTGCCTTCGCCGGGCCGCTCGTCGGCGGGTTCTTCGTGCAGGCCGCGACCTGGCGCTGGGGCTTCGCCTTCTTCGCCTGCCAGGCGTTCGCGCTGGCCCTCTGGATCGTCCTGCGACGCGGCGCGAGCATGGCACCATCCACGGCCAAGGCTCCCGTGTTCCCCGTCGGGCGTCTGGCGCTGCTGTGTCTCGGCGTCGTTCTGATCGCCTTCGGTGGCGTCGAGGTGTCGATCCCGCGAACGGTTCCGTCGCTCGCAGCCGGCTTGTTCTGTCTGATCGCCTTTCTGCGGCTGGACGGGCACGCCGGCGACGCCCGGCTTCTCCCGCGCCGCCCGTTCGATCCGCGGCGGCCCGCCGGCGCCGCGATGCTCATGATCCTGTCGATGTGCATGGCGACCATCGCCGTCACGGCATTCGGGCCTCTCCTGGTGACGGCCATCCACGGCGTTTCCGCGCTGACCGCCGGATACATCGCCGCCTGTTCGTCCATCGGCTGGACGGTCATGGCCGTCATGGTCAGCGGTTTGCCGGAGCGGTTCGATCGGCCGATGATCGCCCTCGGGATGACGGTCGTCACCCTCAGCATCCTGGGTTTTCTCCACGCGGTTCCCAATGGTCCCGTCTGGCTGATCGCCGTCTTCGCGGCCCTGGAGGGCGGCGGCTTCGGGATGGCGTGGACATTCGTGCTCCGGCGAACGATGCAACTCGCCGGTGCGGACGAGGCCCGGCGCGTTTCCGGAGCTATCCCCACGGTTCAGCGGCTCGGCTACGCGCTCGGCGCGGCCTATGTCGGGATCGTGGCGAACGGCTCGGGTCTGCTGGGAATCGAGACGGCCGCAGACGCCGAGACGGTCGCCCCGGTGGGTCTTCGCGTCGTGCCTGCCCTTCGCGGTGATCGGGCTGATCGCCATGCGGCGGATGGTGAGCGATCGCAAACGCCTGTCCGGGCAATAGCTGCCGCAGGCGGAGAGCTTCGTCCGAAGGGCGGCGGTCGGCTCCGTCACGGCGGATGGCGGCCGCCGTTCATCCGGACATTCAAGGTGATCGGCGGCCGGAATACGGGGTCCGTTCGCATTGGCTTAACCGCCGTCCATCATGCTTGCGCCGGATGGAGGCGGCATGTCGGGGCAGATGATGATCGGGGTGGCCGGCTATGCGCTGGCGGTGAACCTCCTGGCCTATGCGGCGATGGTTCTCGACAAGGCGAAGGCCGAGGCGGGGTCGCGGCGAATCTCCGAGGCAACGCTTCTGAACCTCGCCATCGCCGGCGGAAGCATCGGAACCATCGCAGCACAGGGGACGATCCGTCACAAGACGCGCAAGGAACCGTTCCGCACGCAGCTGCTCGTGATCGTCCTGATCCAGTGTCTCGTCCTGGTGGCCCTGACCGTCGGGCTGATCGTGACGGGTTCGCCCGAAGGGCTCTGGCGGGCGCTCGTCGCCTGACCTGTGCGGGCGCGGCTGCTGCAGGCGCGACGGTCCCTCCGAACCCTTGCGCCGGGCATCGGAAAAGCCTAGCCGGAAGCCACCGGCATCGACGGAACGAGGCAGGACGGCATGAGCAGGCGACAGGGGCTCGACGGGCTCGCACGGTGGGCGAACCGGGACGACTGGACGGATCTGCTCGACGAGGTGTTCGACCGGCATTTCGGCGACGTTCTCGACGAGCACGATCTCGATTTCGATGCGCTGGACGATCTCATCGGCGCCGACGCGGCCGACATGCTCTGGGCCTGGTGCTTCGAGGACTTCGCCACGGTGCCGCGCGAGACCGACGGGGTGACCGTCGTCGACGACTATCTCAAGCGGCGCGGATGGAAGGAGAGCACGACCCGACGGCGCCATCTCGAGGCGCTCAAGGCCTCCGTCGTCGGCCTCTACGCCGTCGACGGGATCGCGACGCGCCGGTCGGTGACGCTCGTCGATCTGCTTTCGGCGCGCCCGCCGATCGTCATCGAGGATCCGGCCGTGGCCGACGTGCTTCGCCCCGGCGACCGCCTCGCCGCACGCCTCGTCGAGATCTCGGGCAGAATGCGCGTGACCGGCGCCATGCTCGTGTTCCCCGAGCCGATGCCAGGCCTCATCATCGGCACCCTGGCCGCGCTGAAGGAGCGCTACCGCGAAGAGCTGCTGAGCGCCGCGGACGCCCCCGGCGCCATCGACGACGAAGCCATTGATCGGTCTTTCATGCGGGAGTTCGCTCCGGCCTTCTTCGGCGGTGCCTGGCTGGGCAGCGTTCTGTCGGAGCAGGCGGACGACGAGACGGCGGTCGCGATCAACCTCGACGGCGAGCCGGTCCTCTTCCATACCCTGTCCCTGCCGCTGACCCAGCGGTCTGCCATTCAGCGGCTGCGGGCGAGGCTCGACGACGTCGACGGGCTGATGCGGGACGGCCCGGATCGCTGGCTCTGGACGCTGCCGGCGGGTGCCGTGCCCCAGACGGAGCAGATGGTCTACGCCGCCTATGCCGGCGACGGCCGGGAGGTGGCCGGGCGGCTGGAGCTGAAGGCCGGAACGCTGACGCTGACGGTCAATTCCGCCGGCCGGGCAGTGCGGGCAGAAAGCCTCTTGCGGGGCGCGGCCGCGGATCTGCTCGGCGGGACCGAGACGACGAGCCAGACGCTGGAGCAGCATCTGGAGGCCAATCCGGCCGCCGTCGCGCATTTGATCGGCATCGCGCGGTCCGGCGACTCTTCCTCGGACTGAGCCGTCGGCGCGTGCCGGGCGCCGTTCAAGTGGCCTGCGCGGCGAGCCCGCTGGCGGTTCCGCCCGATTCGGCGGCACATCTTGCGTCGGCCGGTGCTTCGGTGTAGAACATTCCGGGAACGAACTTGATGTGGACAGGGTCTGCATTCGTCGTCCGTGGTCCTGCGGGCGCGCGGGGTTTGCTGTATAGGGGGCGCAGGCTTCGCTTCGGCGGAGGATTTGTCGGGAAGCGTGGAGATTTCGAGATGGCAGGCAGCGTGAACAAGGTCATTCTGATCGGAAACCTGGGGGCCGATCCCGAGATCCGTCGTCTCGGCTCGGGCGAGCCGGTCGTCAACATGCGCATCGCGACCTCCGAGACCTGGCGCGACAAGCAGTCGGGCGAACGGCGCGAGAAGACCGAGTGGCACCAGGTGGTGATCTTCAACGAACAGCTCGCCAAGGTCGCCGAGCAGTACCTGAAGAAGGGCATGAAGGTCTATATCGAGGGCCAGTTGCAGACCCGGAAGTGGGAGAAGGACGGCGTCGAGCGCTATTCGACCGAGATCGTCCTGCAGCGCTTCCGCGGCGAACTGCAGATGCTGGACGGCCGCGGCGACCGCGAGGGCTCCTCGATCGGCTATTCGGGCGGCCAATCCTCCGGCCGCGGCGGTTCCGATTTCGGCTCGTCGGGTCCGATGGACGATCGCGGCGACCGGGATCGCGGCAGCCGTGGCGGCGGAGGCGGCTTCTCGCGCGATCTCGACGACGAGATTCCGTTCTGAGCGAGGTCGAGGGCGGCGGCAGCGGCTGGCCGACGCATCGCCATCATGGGCGGCCGGTCGACGCAGCATATCCGCCCGGGGCGGGAACGAGGCGGTGATCGAGCGGTGCCGGCTGCAGCGGGGCGGCTGTGTCGTCCGCGGGCCCTGTGAGCGCCTTGTGGATGAATCCT
This sequence comes from Aquibium microcysteis, assembly GCF_014495845.1. NCBI lineage: Bacteria > Pseudomonadati > Pseudomonadota > Alphaproteobacteria > Hyphomicrobiales > Phyllobacteriaceae > Aquibium > Aquibium microcysteis. The sequence continues at coordinate 1,695,280 of NZ_CP061080.1, read as the reverse complement.
GACGTGACCGCGCCGGCCCCCGGCCGATCGCCGAAACCCGCGTGGCGGCAGTCCGGCGAGAACGATCGGCCGGTCCCCCGACGCAACCGCGTGCCACTCCGAGCGCGGCAGGCCGGGGAACGACGGTGGCATTCGGCGATCGTCCGCCCACCCCGGCGCGGGATCCACGATGGCGCGGTCCTGGCGGCGGGAATCCTGTGCGTCCGTTCGGGTGCCGGAGCATGCGTGGGCCTGCCGGCACGCGGGCTGGGCCGAGGGTGGCAATTCCCCAAGCTTTGGCTTGCACAGACCGGTGGGCTGCGCTAACCCTCGCCGCATTGCAACACGGGCAGGCCGCACGCATTCCCCGCCCTGACGCTTCGGTCCCGGTCCGGGGCGCACCGGGCGCGGATCGGGCGGCACGTCACGGAAGGCTCAGGCATGGACGAACTCCTCGTTTCGTATCTACCCATCGTGATCTTCATCGGCGTGGCGCTGGTTGTCGGTATCGCGCTGATCGCGGCACCCTTCCTGATCGCCTACAAGAACCCGGATCCGGAAAAGCTGTCGGCCTACGAGTGCGGCTTCAACGCCTTCGACGACGCGCGCATGAAGTTCGACATCCGCTTCTACCTGGTCTCGATCCTGTTCATCATCTTCGACCTGGAAGTGGCGTTCCTGTTCCCCTGGGCGGTGTCGTTCGGCGAGATCGGCATGCTGGGCTTCTGGTCGATGATGGTCTTCCTTGGCGTCCTGACGATCGGCTTCATATATGAGTGGAAGAAGGGAGCGCTGGAATGGGACTGAACGATGGTTCGCAGACCCTGATCGCGCCGAAGCCGAAGGGGATCATCGATCCCGCGACCGGCAAGCCGATCGGGGCGGATGACCGCTTCTATGGCGAGATCAATTCGGAACTGGCCGACAAGGGTTTTCTCGTCACGTCGTCGGAGGCGTTGATCACCTGGGCGCGCACCGGCTCGCTGATGTGGATGACCTTCGGGCTGGCCTGCTGCGCGGTGGAGATGATGCACATCTCGATGCCGCGCTACGACGCCGAGCGCTTCGGCATCGCGCCGCGCGCCTCGCCGCGCCAGTCCGACGTGATGATCGTCGCCGGCACGCTGACCAACAAGATGGCGCCGGCGCTGCGCAAGGTCTACGACCAGATGCCAGAGCCGCGCTACGTCATCTCGATGGGCTCCTGCGCCAACGGCGGCGGCTACTATCATTATTCCTATTCGGTGGTGCGCGGCTGCGACCGGGTGGTGCCGGTGGACATCTACGTGCCAGGCTGCCCGCCGACCGCCGAGGCGCTGCTCTACGGCATCCTGCTGCTGCAGAAGAAGATCAGGCGCACGGGCACGATCGAGAGGTAGGACGATGGCGGAGCCGGCCGACATGATCATTCCCTTGCTCAAGGAGATGCGGGCGGAGATCGGCGGTCGGTTCGACGGCGTCGAGGGCCGGCTCGACCGGATTGAGCAGCGGATACGAAAACTTGAGGAAGCGCGGGTCTCGTTTCGCCAGGCTCTCGCGGGCGACAGCCTGATGAGCAAGCTCCTTGCCGGCGAATTCGAGGAACGGATCGAAGCCATCGAACAGAGGCTCCGAGAACTGGAAGAGCAAAAATGAGCGAAGCGCTGAGAGATCTCGCCGGCTACATCGAAGAGCGGCTCGACGGCCGGATCGGGACGGCCGTCGTGGCGCATGGCGAGCTGACGCTGACCGTGGCGGCGGGCGACATCCTCGAGGTGCTGTCGTTCCTGAAGCGGGACGTGCAGTGCCAGTTCATCTCCTTCATCGACATCTGCGGCGCCGACTATCCGATGCGCGAGAAGCGCTTCGAGGTGGTGTACCACCTCCTGTCGCCGCGCCAGAACATGCGCATCCGCGTCAAGGTTTCGACCGACGAGGACACGCCGGTGCCGTCGGCGACGGCGGTGTTCCCGGGCGCCGACTGGTTCGAGCGCGAGGCCTACGATCTCTACGGCATCCTGTTCACCGGCCATCCGGAGCTGCGCCGCATCCTTACCGATTACGGTTTCGAGGGGCATCCGCTGCGCAAGGATTTCCCGGTGACCGGCTTCGTGGAACTGCGCTACGACGACGAGGTCAAGCGCGTCGTCTACGAGCCGGTGGAACTGAAGCAGGAATTTCGCAACTTCGACTTCCTCAGCCCCTGGGAAGGCACGGACTACGTGCTGCCGGGGGACGAGAAGGCGAAGTGAGCCGGCCGTCGGCGCGTGGTGCGGTTCGTCTTCTTCGTCCTGGCGGCCGCGCTGGCCGTGGCGGCGATCTGGTTCGTGGTGTCGAGGCTCGGCGGCCGGCCCTTCGCCAGCGACACGACGGGCAAGGTGCTGGTGGCGCTGATCATCGCCGCGCTGGCCTTCTGGCTGTTCGGCGGCGGGGCGCTGCTGTCGGGATGATCGGGACGGGGGACGCCGCGGCGTCGTAATTCTTCATCGGCGCCGTGGCGCCGGAGCGGGTTCGGGAAGCAGGACAATGACCGAGCACAACGTACGCAACTTCAACATCAACTTCGGCCCGCAGCATCCGGCCGCACACGGCGTGCTGCGTCTGGTGCTGGAGCTCGACGGCGAGGTGGTGACGCGCGTCGATCCGCATATCGGGCTGCTTCACCGCGGCACGGAGAAGCTGATCGAACAGAAGACCTTCCTGCAGGCGGTGCCTTATTTCGACCGGCTGGACTATGTCGCGCCGATGAACCAGGAGCACGCCTTCGCGCTGGCCACCGAGCGGCTGCTCGGCATCGATGTGCCGATCCGCGGCCAGCTGATCCGGGTGCTCTATTCCGAGATCGGCCGCATCCTGTCGCATCTGCTCAACGTGACCACGCAGGCGCTCGACATCGGCGCGCTGACGCCGCCGCTGTGGGGCTTCGAGGAACGCGAGAAGCTGATGGTGTTCTACGAGCGGGCGTCGGGTGCGCGCATGCATGCGGCCTATTTCCGTCCGGGCGGGGTGCACCAGGACATTCCCGACAGCCTGGTCGAGGACATCGGCAAGTGGATCGACCCGTTCCTGCAGACGGTGAAGGACCTCGACGATCTTCTGACCGAGAACCGCATCTTCAAGCAGCGCAACGTCGACATCGGCGTCGTCAGCCTGGAGGACGCCTGGGCCTGGGGGTTCTCGGGCGTGATGGTGCGCGGCTCCGGCGCGCGCTGGGACCTGCGCAAGTCGCAGCCCTACGAATGCTATTCCGAAATGGACTTCCAGATCCCGATCGGAAAGAATGGCGACTGCTACGACCGCTATCTGATCCGCATGGAGGAGATGCGGCAGTCGGCGGCGATCATGCGGCAGTGCGTGAACCGGCTGCTTTCGACGGAACGAACCGGCCCGGTGTCGAACACCGACGGCAAGGTCGTGCCGCCGAAGCGCGGCGCCATGAAGCGCTCGATGGAATCGCTGATCCATCATTTCAAGCTCTACACCGAAGGCTACCGCGTGCCGGCCGGCGAGGTCTATGCCGCCGTCGAGGCACCGAAGGGCGAATTCGGCGTCTATCTCGTCTCCGACGGCACCAACAAGCCCTATCGCTGCAAACTGCGCGCGCCGGGCTTCGCGCATCTCCAGGCCATGGACTTCATGTGCCGCGGCCACATGCTGGCCGACGTCTCGGCCGTGCTGGGCTCGCTCGACATCGTCTTCGGCGAGGTCGACCGGTAGTCGACGCGGGAGTTTCATCCTCCACCCGACGCAGGGGCGGGACCGGGATCGGCGCGGCGGCGACGACACGCGGCAGCGTCGCGTTCCTGGATGACGAAGCGGAGGGGCGGCGCCCCTCTCACCGTCGTCATCCCGGGCGAAGCCGGAGCGGAGGCGCAGACCCGGGATCCATGCCTCGGCGGTCGTCGAAAGGCGGGCCGGTGCAGACGACGCACCGGACCTTCTCCATCGGCCCGCTCGATGACCTGCGCCGAGGCATGGATCCCGGATACGTCGTCCTTCGCTGCGCTCGGACGTCGTTCCGGGATGACGAAGGCGGGGGGCAGGCCTCCAGCCCCTTGTTCTCGGCGTCCGTCCCGATGCGGCCAGCCCGCGTGACGCGTCATTCCGAGGCCGCGCGGGCGGCCTTCGATGCCGCCTGCAGGTGCTCATATGCAGCTGAGTCGATGACGAAGCGGAGGGGCGGCGCCCCTCTCACCGTCGTCATCCCGGGCGAAGCCGGAGCGGAGCGGAGGCGCAGACCCGGGATCCATGCCTCGGCGGTCGTCGAAAGGCGGGCCGGTGCAGACGACGCACCGGACCTTCTCCATCGGCCCGCTCGATGACCTGCGCCGAGGCATGGATCCCGGAACGTCGTCCTCCGCTGCGCTCGGACGTCGTTCCGGGATGACGAAGGCGGGGGGGCAGGCTTCCAGCCCCTCGTTCTCGGCGTCCGTCCCGATGCGGCAGCCCGCTTGGCACGTCATTCCGGGGCCGCGCAGCGGAACCCGGAATCGAGAGCGCCGGCGCCCCGGACAGGGGCACGAGCGCCGCGCCTTTCCGCCTCGGTCACCACCCTGGATTCCGGGTTCCGCTGCGCGGCCCCGGAATGACGCCGCTGAGGGAGGCCGCGCGGGTGGGTTTCGATGCCGCCTGCAGGTGCTCAAGTGCAGCTGAGTCGATGACGAAGGTGGGGCGCGCACCTGGAGGGGCGTTGCATCTGCCTGCGCCGCCGTTGCGTCCCCCTGCCTCGCCTTTGCCGCGGCCCTCCTTCACCTTCGTCATCCCGGGCGAAGCCGGAGGCGCAGACCCGGGATGACGAAAGCGTGGCCGTGGGGGCGTCAGCCGCGGGCGCCGAACTTTTCCGCTGCTTCCTCGGCGGAGTAGTACCCCATTTCCACGTCGCGCCTCACCAGCGCCGGGTCGCGCTTTGCGGGATTGCCGTAGCCGCCGCCGCCGGGCGTGCCGACGCTGACGCGGTCGCCGGGTTTCATCGGGATGTCCTGTTCCTTGGACAGGTGCTCGGGCACGTGCGCGATGCCGCTGCGCCAGACGGTGACGGTGTTGACCGCACCGTCCTGGCCGCCGAGCGCGCCCTGCGGGCCGAAGCGGCCATGGTCCATGACGAAGGACGCCCGCGCCTCGCCGCGCAGAAGCTCGATCTCGTAGGAGAGGCCGAAGCCGCCGCGGTGCTCGCCCGCCCCGCCCGAGCCCTCGCGCAGGGCGTAATGGCGGTAGAGGATCGGATAGGCCTGTTCCATCACCTCGATCGGCGGCGACTTGGAGATGCCGATGGTGGAGCAGCCGTTGGTCAGGCCGTCGTGCCGCGCATTGCCGCCATAGCCGCCGCCGGAGAGCTGGTAGAGCACGAAGCCGCGGCCGCGCGCCGGGTCGAAGCCGCCGAGCGCGAAATTGCCCGACGAGCCGGCGGGTGCGGCCGTGACCTTGTCGGGGACCGCCTGCACCATGGCGGCGAAGACGGCCTCGGCGATGCGCTGGGAGACTTCCGCCGCGCAGCCCGAGACCGGACGCGGGTAACGGGCATCGAGGAAGGTGCCCTCCGGCCGCTTCACGATCAGCGGCTCGAAGGCGCCGGCGCTGATCGGCACGTCGGGGAAGATGTGGCGGATCGCCAGATAGACCGACGACAGCGTCGTGGCGAGAACCGAGTTCATCGGCCCCGTGCAGGGCGCGCTGGAGCCGGAAAAATCGAAGGTGAGCGTGTCGCCCGCCTTCTCGATGGCGAGCGCGATGGTGAGAGGCTCGTTCACGACGCCGTCGGAATCGACGAAGGCGGTCGAGCGCCAGGTGCCGTCCGGGATTTCGGCGATGCGGGCGCGCATCTGGTCGGCGGCGCGGCGGCGCAGTTCGGCGATCGCTTGGGTGATCGTGTCGTCGCCGTAGCGGTCGAGGATGCCGGCGAGGCGCTCGGCGCCGACCATCAGGGCGGCGGCCTGCGCCTTGATATCGCCGATCCGCTGGTCGGCGACGCGGATGTTCGACGCGATGATGGCGTGAATCTCGGGATCGAGTCTTCCGCGCTTGAACAGCTTGACCGGCGGCAGGCGCAGCCCCTCCTGCTCGACGGCGGTGGCGGAGGCCGAGAAGCCGCCCGGCACCGAGCCGCCGATGTCGGGCCAGTGGCCGGTGTTGGAGAGCCAGCAGAAGATCTTTCCCGCCCGCCAGACCGGCATGGCGAAGCGCACGTCCATCAGGTGGGTGCCGCCGAGATAGGGGTCGTTGACGATGTAGATGTCGCCTTCCTCCGGTGGCTGGCAGCGGCCGTCGGCGATCATCTCGGTGATGGTCTTCGTGGAATACTGCATGACGCCGACGAAGACCGGCAGGCCGCCGATCCCTTGCGCGATCAGCGAGCCGTCCTGGGCCGAATAGATGCCGTCGGAGCGGTCGTTGGCCTCGGCGATGACGGGCGAGAAGGCGGCGCGCGAGAAGGTCAGGTCCATCTCGTCGCAGACCTGGGCGAGCGAGGCCTGGATGACGGAGAGCGTGATGGCGTCGAGGGGCTTGGTCATTCGGCTGCGCCTGCGATCGTGATGATCAGATTGCCGTCCGGGTCGCCGGCGAGGGTGTCGCCGGGCGGCAGCACCGTGGTGGCGTCCATCTGCTCGAGGATCGCCGGGCCGTCGAGCGCGGCGTCGAGCGGCAGCCGCTCGCGGGCATAGACCGGCGTGTCGATCCAGCGGCCGTCGAACCAGACCGGGCGGACCTCGTTCAGGGCGCCGTCGAGGGTCGCGGCGCGTCCGGCGGGGTCGATCAGGGTCGACAGGTCGAGCGGCGCGCGCAGGCCGATGACCGAGGTGTTGAGGTTGACGAGATTGGCGCGGATCTCGGGCAGCTCGACCTTGAAGCGGGCGAAATAGGCGGTCTCGAACAAGGATTGCAGCGCCGCACGGTCGACCGCGGCGGAGGGCAGGGGAACGTTGAGGAGATGCGTCTGGCCGACGAACTGCATGTCGGCCGAATGCAGGATCTGCACACGCTGCGGCTTCACCACCTCGGCGTCGATCAGCGCCCGGCCGTCGTCCGCCTGCGCGGCGAGGATTGCCTGCATGGCGCTCTCGTCGAGGCCGGCGACCGGCTGGTTGACGGTGCGGACGAAATCGTGCCGCAGGTCGGCCACCACGCAGCCGAGGGCGTTGGTGATGCCCGGCCGCGCCGGGATGATCACCCGGGGGATGCCGAGCTCGCGGGCGAGCGCCGCGGCATGCAGCGGCCCGGCGCCGCCGAAGGCGAAGAGGGCGACGTCGCGCGGGTCGTTGCCCCTGGCGATCGAGACCATGCGGATGGCGCCCGCCATCTTCATGTTGGCGATGGTGAGCACCGCGCCCGCCGCGTCGACCGCGCCGACGCCGAGACGCCGACCCAGCTTCTCGGCGAAGATCGCGCCGATCGTCTCGATGCTGGCGGCATTCGCCACCGACAGGAGCTTCTTCGGGTTCAGCCGCCCGAGCAGAAGGTTGGCGTCGGAGATGGTGGGTTCGGTGCCGCCGCGGCCGTAGCAGATCGGGCCGGGCGAAGCTCCCGCGCTCTCCGGGCCGACCTGCAGCAGGCCGGCATCGTCGACGCGGGCGATCGAGCCGCCGCCGGCGCCGACCGTGTGGACGTCGACCATCGGCACGTGGATCGGCATGGCATACTCGATCTCGATCTCGTTGGAGACCGCCGGCCGCGCGCCGCGGATCAGCGCGACGTCGGTGGAGGTGCCCCCCATGTCGTAGGTGACGAGGTCGTCGAAACCCGCGCGGCGACCGGTATAGGCGGCGGCCATGACGCCCGAGGCCGGGCCCGACATCACCGTCTTGGCGGCCTCGCGGCTGACCAGCGCCGCCGAGATCATGCCGCCATTGCCGTTCATGATCAGGAACTCGCGCCGGTAGCCGCGCGACTGCAGTTCGTGACGCAGGCGCTCGACATAGCGCTTCAGGATCGGCTGCACCGAGGCGTTGACGGCGGCGGTGACGCCACGCTCGAACTCGCGCGCCTCCGACAGGAGCGCATGGCCCGTGGTGACATGGTCGTTCGGCCAGAGCTCGGCGGCGATCTCGGCGGCGCGGATCTCGTGCGCCGGGTTGGCATAGGCGTGCAGGAAGTGGATGACCAGCGATTCGCAGCCGGCCTCGAGGAGCTGCCGGACGGCGGCGCGCACGCCGTCCTCGTCGAGCGGGACGCGGACCGCGCCCGAGGCTTCCAGCCGCTCGGCGACCTCCAGCCTGAGATTGCGCTGGATCAAGGGCACGAAGGTGCCGGTCATGCCATAGGCTTGCGGGCGCGTGCGCCGCCCGAGCTCGATCACGTCGCGGAAGCCGGCGGTGGTGATCATGCCGGTGCGGGCAAGCCGCCGTTCGAGCACCGCATTGGTGGTGGTGGTCGTGCCGTGGACGAGGAGGTCGATGTCGGGGATCGGAAAGCCGGTCGCTTCGAGTGCGGCGATGACGCCGAAGGCCTGGTTGTCGAGCGTCGTCGGCGTCTTGGCGAGGCGGACCTTGCCGCCGCCGCGGCCGTCGATCAGGATCAGGTCGGTGAAGGTTCCGCCGACGTCGACACCGGCGACGACGCCGTCGATGGCTGCGCCGTTTTTCTCGTCCATGCCCGAATCCCGCAACCACGACCTCAGGGGCGGGCGCAGTTTGGAACGGGAGACTACCCGTGCGCCTTGACCCGAAAATCATTTGTATACTAATAATTCGGAGGTTCAAGAGCGCGGTTCTGAGCCGGTTTTTGCCACCCATGGGCATCCAGCGCCGCTTCGTGCTATGGAGCCCCGCGCGCAACACAAGCCCGAAAGAGTTGAGCCGATGACCGCGGTTCCCGCCACCGAAAACGCAGCGCCGCTTCGCTTCCCGATCCCGGCCAACGTGCATGTGCAGACCGTCGTGTCGGTGACGCACTACACCGACCGGCTGTTTTCCTTCCGCATCACCCGGCCGCAGAGCTTCCGCTTCCGCTCCGGCGAGTTCGTGATGATCGGCCTGCCCAACGCCGAGAAGCCGGTCTTCCGTGCCTATTCGATCGCCAGCCCGGCCTGGGACGAGGAACTGGAGTTCTACTCGATCAAGGTGCCGGACGGCCCGCTGACCTCGGAACTGCAGAAGATCGTGCCGGGCGACACGATCCTCCTGCGCCAGAAGTCGACCGGGACGCTGGTGCTCGACGCGCTGAAGCCCGGCCGGCGGCTGTGGATGATCGCCACCGGCACCGGCATCGCGCCCTTCGCCAGCCTGATCCGCGATCCCGAGACCTACGACAAGTTCGAGCAGGTGGTGCTGACCAACACCTGCCGCGGCGTGGCAGAATTGCAGTACGGCGACCAGCTGGTGGCGGCCGTATCCGAGGATCCGCTGATCGGCGAACTCACCACCGGCCGGCTGACCTACTACGCCACCACGACGCGCGACGCGTCGCCCCGGATGGGCCGCATCACCGACCTGATCGCGTCGGGCAGGCTGTTTTCCGACCTCGGCTTCGAGGCCTTCGATCCCGCCACCGACCGGGTGATGATCTGCGGCTCGATCGACATGATCCGCGACGTGTCGAAGCTGGTCGAGGAGGCGGGTCTCGTGGAAGGCTCGAACGCCGCGCCGGCGGACTTCGTGGTGGAGCGCGCCTTCGTCGGCTGATCGGCCCCGGACATATCGTCCGCCATACACCCGGACGTATCGTCCGTCATGCAGGGGCGGCGGCCGGACCGGCCGCCGCTTTCTTTCGGTCGCGGCAGTCGCGCGAAGTTCAGCCCGGCAGACGCGTCAGGAACTGCGCGAACACCATGGTTCCTTCGGGCCACGGGCCGTAGCCGGCTTCGGCGTTGAGGTGGCCCGCCTCGCCGGCGTCCAGAAGCACCGAGCCCCAGGCCGCGGCGATGTCCTCGGCCACGGCGAAGTCGCAGAACTCGTCGTTGCGGCTGGCCACGAGGATCGAAGGGAAGGGCAGTGGATCGCGCGGGTAGGGGCCGAAGGTCATGAGATGCCGAGGCCTGATCTTCGGATTGGCGACGTCCGGCGGCGCGACGAGGAAGGCGCCGGCGATCGTCCGCTCGATGGCGGGCAGCGCATGGATGGCCGTGGGGATGCCCAGCGAGTGGGCAACCAGCACCAGCGGCTTCTCGGCCGCATTGGCAGCCTTCGCCACCGCCGCCGTCCAGTCCTCGCGCACCGGCTTGGACCACTCGGCCTGTTCGACCCGCCGCGCGGTCGACAGCTTCTTCTCCCACCGGCTCTGCCAGTGGTCCGGCCCCGAATTGGTGTAGCCCGGGATGATCAGTATGTCGGCGTCCTTGATCTTCATGGCGCCCATGTAGCGAGGCGGTACGGCGCCCGCAAGCCGCGGACCCGGCGGCGAACTTGACGCCTTGTGCAGCGCATCCTAGCTTTTGCCGCAGTGCGGCCGCGTGGCCGTGCAGTCGTCCACCCGAAAGGCGCAGTGCATGGTGAACTCGATCGCCGACATGAACAGGCTCGGCCGGGAACTGGTCGACTCCGGCCTCCGCAGCGCCGTGGCGGTGTCCGCAGGGGCGCAGGCGATCGCCGCGGAGGCGACCGACTATGGCCGCAGGACGGCCGAGACCGGTACCGCGACCTTCGAAAAGCTCATCGCGTCGAATTCTCTCGACAAGGTGATCGCGCTGCAGGCGGAGTACGCGCGCACCGCCTACGAATCCCTCGTGGCCGAAGGGGCCCGCATGAACGAGCTTCTGGCGGACATGTCGCGCGATGCCCTCAAACCCTTCGAATCAGTCCTGTACAGGGCCAGGTGAGGCCCGGCGGCCGGAATTGACGGGACAGGCGCGCCGCCGCGCGCTAGAAGGCCCGGCTGCGCAACTGCAGCCGGGTATCTTCGTTGGTCGGGGGAAGCGTGGCGCGTCGTCGCCGAAATTTCCAGGGTGCCGCCGGCTCACCATATTGTCAGCACGAAAGAAGGCCTTAAAATCCTCCGATGATCGCCTACATTGAGAAGACTCTCCGAGTGACCGGAACGCGGGAAGGCAGGACTTGAAGACGGGTGGGCATGCCATGGGAAACCAGCCAGGGCGGATGCAGGGCAACGACGAAAGGTCCAACACACCCGGACGCGGCACCGCCGTCATCACGCGGACCAAGCCGAAGACCAAGAAGCCCAGCCTCTATCGCGTCCTGATCCTCAACGACGACTACACACCCATGGAGTTCGTCGTCCACATCCTGGAACGGTTCTTCCAGAAGGACAGAGAGGCGGCGACCCGGATCATGCTTCACGTCCACAATCACGGCGTGGGCGAGTGCGGCGTCTACACCTTCGAGGTCGCCGAGACGAAAGTGTCGCAAGTCATGGATTTTGCCCGTCAGCATCAGCATCCCCTGCAATGCGTGATGGAGAAAAAGTGAGGTACTGAATGCCGGCTTTCTCCCAAGGCCTGGAACGCGCCCTTCACCAGGCGCTGACCTTCGCGAACGAGCGACACCACGAATACGCGACGCTCGAACACCTGCTGCTCTCGCTGATCGACGACACCGATGCCGCCGCTGTCATGCGCGCCTGCAACGTCGATCTGGACGAACTGAAGAAGACGGTCGTCAATTACATCGACACGGAACTCGACAATCTGGTCACCGGCTACGACGAGGATTCCAAGCCGACCGCCGGCTTCCAGCGCGTCATCCAGCGCGCCGTGATCCACGTCCAGTCGTCCGGCCGCGAGGAAGTTTCCGGCGCCAACGTGCTCGTGGCGATCTTCGCCGAGCGCGAGAGCCACGCCGCCTATTTCCTGCAGGAACAGCAGATGACCCGCTACGACGCGGTCAACTACATCTCGCACGGCATCGCCAAGCGTCCCGGCGCCACCGAGACGCGCGCGCCGCGCGGAGCCGAGGAGGACCAGCCCGGTCAGCCCGGAGCCGAACCGGAGGAAGGCGTGAAGAAGAAGCAGCAGGACGCACTGACGGCCTACTGCGTCAACCTGAACGCCAAGGCCAAGTCCGGCAAGATCGATCCGCTGATCGGCCGCGCCAACGAGATCAACCGCACGATCCAGGTTCTGTGCCGCCGCTCCAAGAACAACCCGCTCTATGTGGGTGATCCGGGCGTCGGCAAGACGGCGATCGCCGAAGGGCTGGCCAAGCGCATCGTCGAGGGCGACGTGCCGGGCGTGCTGCTCAACGCCACGATCTTCGCGCTCGACATGGGCACGCTTCTGGCCGGCACCCGCTACCGCGGCGATTTCGAGGAGCGGCTGAAGCAGGTCGTCAAGGAACTCGAGGACTATCCGGGCGCCGTGCTGTTCATCGACGAGATCCACACGGTGATCGGCGCGGGTGCGACCTCGGGAGGCGCGATGGACGCGTCGAACCTGCTCAAGCCGGCGCTGTCGTCGGGGGCGATCCGCTGCATCGGCTCCACCACCTACAAGGAGTTCCGCCAGTTCTTCGAGAAGGACCGCGCGCTGGTGCGGCGCTTCCAGAAGATCGACGTCAACGAACCGTCGCTCGACGACGCGATCGAGATCATGAAGGGGCTGAAGCCCTATTACGAGGACTTCCACAAGGTTAAGTTCACCAACGACGCCATCAAGGCGGCGGTGGAACTGTCGTCGCGCTACATCAACGACCGCAAGCTGCCGGACAAGGCGATCGATGTGATCGACGAGACCGGGGCTTCGCAGATGCTTCTGCCGGAGAACAAGCGCAAGAAGACGATCGGCGTGAAGGAGATCGAGGCGACCATCGCCACGATGGCCCGCATTCCGCCGAAGACCGTGTCGGCCGACGACGAGAAGGTGCTGGCCACGCTGGAGCAGGAACTGCGCAGCGTCGTCTACGGCCAGGACACCGCGATCACGGCGCTCGCCTCGGCCATCAAGCTCGCCCGCGCGGGGCTGCGCGAACCGGAGAAGCCGATCGGCTCCTACCTGTTCTCGGGTCCGACGGGCGTCGGCAAGACCGAGGTCGCCAAGCAGCTGGCCGCCTCGCTCGGCGTCGAGCTGCTGCGCTTCGACATGTCGGAGTACATGGAACGCCACACGGTCTCGCGGCTGATCGGCGCGCCTCCCGGCTATGTCGGCTTCGACCAGGGCGGCCTGCTCACCGACGGCGTCGACCAGCATCCGCACTGCGTGCTCCTGCTCGACGAGGTGGAGAAGGCGCATCCGGACCTGTTCAACATCCTCTTGCAGGTGATGGACCACGGCAAGCTGACCGACCACAACGGCAAGCAGATCGACTTCCGCAACGTCATCCTGATCATGACCACCAATGCGGGCGCGGCCGACGCGCAGCGCGCGGCGATCGGCTTCGGCTCGTCGAAGCGCGAGGGCGACGACGTGGAGGCGATCAACCGCCTGTTCACGCCGGAGTTCCGCAACCGCCTGGACGCGATCATCCCCTTCGGATCGCTGCCGGTGCCGGTGGTGCACCAGGTCGTGCAGAAGTTCGTCATGCAGCTCGAGGCGCAGCTGTCGGAGCGGGGCGTCACCTTCGATCTGTCGCCCGAGGCGATCGCCTGGCTGGCCGACAAGGGCTATGACGAGCGCATGGGCGCGCGGCCGCTCGGCCGCGTCATCCAGGAGCACATCAAGAAGCCGCTCGCCGAGGAAGTGCTGTTCGGCAAGCTGAAGAAGGGCGGCACCGTGCGGGTGACGGTCGAGACCAAGGAGACCGGCGCCACCGGCCTGAAGCTCGACACCATCGCCGACGAGACGCCGGTGAAGCCGAGGCGGGAGGATCCGGAGGGCGAGACCGTCCGCAAGCCGAAGGTCAGGCGCGTCAGGCAGGCCAAGGTGGCGGCGGCTGCGAAGCCCAAGGGCAAGACGCCGCCGAAGGACAACGAGCCGCCGAAGCGCAGCCTGGTGCCACAGCTGCCGCGCAAGAGCTGACGCTTCCGCGACTTCGCTTCGCGGGATCAGGGGCCCGGGACCGCAAGGTTCCGGGCCTCTCGCATGGGGCTGCCGACAGCGGCAGGCGCCCCTGGCGCAACGGCTTTCGTCCGATTGGCGTCGTCAGCGCCGTGCGCCTGTGCTAAGCGCGCGGAATGGACGAGCAGCATCCGCAGACCGCCCCGGGTGATCCAGGTTCCGCGCGGCGGTGGTTCCTGCGCGGCGTCGCGACCGCCTATTCCATCCCAGGACTGATCCTCGTCTCCGCCTTCGTCGGCTTTGCCGGTCTCGCCAAGGAGACCGGCCTCACCATGGTCGAGACCGTGTTCATGGTGGCCGTGGTCTGGGCGCTGCCGGCCAAGGTGGTGCTGATCGGCGCGATCCTGTCGAAGGCCTCGATCTTCGCCGCCGCCTTCGCGGTGGCGCTGTCGTCGATCCGGCTGATGCCGATGGTGGTGGCGCTGGTGCCGGAGATGCGCACCGAGAAGACGCGGCCGTGGGTGCTCTACCTGCTGTCGCATTTCGTGGCGGTGACGAGCTGGGTGCTGGCGCTGGAGCGCTTCCGCCACGTGCCGCCGCAGATGCGCACCACCTTCTATGCCGGGCTCGGCGGCACGCTGGTCGCCAACAACATGGTCGTCGTGGCCGTCGTCTACATGCTGGCCGAGCAGTTGCCGCCGGTGGCGTCGGCGGCGCTGTTCCTGCTGACGCCGATGTACTTTCTGACCTCGCTTTGGGGTTCGGCCCGGGAGCGCGCCGCCCACGTGGCGATGGTGCTGGGCCTGTGCCTGGGGCCGGTGTTCCACATCCTGCTGCCGGGCTTCGACCTCCTGGCGGCCGGGCTGATCGGCGGCGCTGCGGCCTATGGCTGGCACAGGGTCGGGAAGCGGAGGGCGGGCGCTTGAGTTTCGACGCGATCGACGCCTGGTGGTGGCCGTTCCTGTTCATCCTGGTGGCGGGCTGGCTCGCCACCGACAGCTGGCGCTTCCTCGGCGTCTATCTCGGCGGGCGGCTGTCGGAGGAGTCCGACCTGCTGGTGCTGGTGCGCGCGGTGGCGACCGCGCTGGTGGCGGCCGTCATCGCCAACCTGATATTCTTCCCCGGCGGCGCGCTCGCTGCTTCGCCGCTGGCGCTGAGGCTCGGCGCAGCCATCGCCGGCTTCGGCGCCTATATCCTGTTCGGCAAGCGCGTACTGGTGGGGATTGCGGTTGCGGAAGCCGTCTTCGTCGGCGGGTGGTTCGCGCTGGGCTGAGGGCGCGCCGTCGGCAGCGCCGCCAGCCTCAACCCGCCAGAACAGCCCTGATCTTCTGCGCGTTCGCCTCCAGCACCGCCTTGTCGGCCATCTGGCCGGTGTGCGGCTTCAGCGCCACGCCCGCATGGCGGGGCAGGACGTGGACGTGGAGGTGGAAGACCACCTGGCCGCCGGCGCTCTCGTTGAACTGCTGGATCGTCACGCCGTCGGCGGCGAAGGCCTTCATCACGGCGTGCGACAGCTTCTGCACCGTGCGCATCACCGCCGCAAGGCTGTCGGCATCGACGTCGAGGATGTTGCGGGCCGGCGTCTTCGGAATCACCAGGCAGTGGCCGTCGGCGCGGGGCATGATGTCCATGAAGGCCAGCGTCTCGTCGTCCTCGTAGAGCCGGAAGCACGGCATCTCGCCGCGCAGGATCTTGGCGAACACGTTCTGGTCGTCATAGGTCTCGGTCATCGGGGGCCTCGTGCGGTGGATCGTTGGCGGCGATGTTTCGTCCCTCCCGGCGGCGGCGTCAACCGCCGCGGGCCGGGAGACCGCCCGAAGGCTCAGCGCATCAGGCCGGCGGCCCGCAGCGCGTCCTCGATGGTCTTCTGGATGCCGGACGTTCCCGGTGACGACGAGGAAGACGTCTGGTCGGCGCCATGCCGCGGCGGCGCGTCCGTCGTCCGCGCGATTTCGCCCGCCCCGACCGCCTGTGATCCGACGAACCGGCGCGGCGATTCCGCGGCCGCCTGCGCCTCCGCGATGCCGAAGAAGCCGGCGATCGCCCGGGTCGACGAGATGCCGACGTCGAGCATGTAGGGGCCCGGCGCGCCGAGGCCCGGCGCGAGCGGCGTGCCATGGCCCATGCCGGCGATCATGTTGATCTCGAGCACCGCGTCGCCCGCCGGATCGCTCCAGACATCCCTGGCCAGCGCGCCCGACGTGCGGGAGAAGGCCGGCTCTTCGTCGAGCCCGTGAACGCCCCGCCACTGGACGGCGAGGGCCTGGGCGTTGGTGGCGGCGACGGTCTGGTCGGCGGTACCCTGCCAGATGGTGATTCTCGGCCATGGGCCCCGGTGGTCGGAGGCCTCGCGCAGCAGACGCTGGAGGCCCGCCTCCGAGGGCAGCCCGTGGCCGCGCATCCGGTCGAAGGCTTCCGGCACCGTCCGCGCCATGCCGTGGGCGAGACCGGCGATGATGGCGCCGCCGGAAAAGATTTCCGGATGGGTCGCGAGCATGGTGGCGGCCATGGCCCCGCCGGCCGACAGGCCGGTGACGAAGATGCGGTCGCGGTCGATGCCGTGCCGTGCCACCATGGCGTCGATCATCTGCCGGATCGACAGCGTCTCGCCGGCGTCGCGCCGCGTGTCGCCGGGCAGGAACCAGTTGAAGCAGAGGTTCGGATTGTTGGCGCGCTGCTGCTCGGCATAGAGCAGCGCGAAGCCGGCTTCGTCGGCAAGCTGCGACCAGCCCGAATGACGGTCGTAGCCGGCGGCCGTCTGCGTACAGCCGTGCAGCACCACCACGAGGGGCGATCCGGACCGATGGCCGGTCGGGAGGCGGTAGCGGGCCTCAAGGGCGCCCGGGTTGGTGCCGAAGCCGGTAAGACGCGGAAGGCTGTCGGGTGCGCTTTCGGTGGTGGAGTGGCGTCCGTGCAGCGTCTTCAGCGCCGCGAGCCGGGCGATGGTGTCGGAAATCTTGCGCAAGGGATTCATCCTCGTTGTGCCGCCGGAGGGGCGTGCAGCGGGTCGAACGCTCTCCCGGAGATATGGTTGCTGCACTGCACAATAACAGGGGTTCTTAGCGAGAACCCTGGGAGGCTACGCTGCAATATGATGTCGCTCCACCTTTTCCGTTACGTCCACGAGAGGCTAGGCGGCAACGGCGCTCTGCGCGACGTCGTTGATAAGCCATCATGGAAGGCAGGCGGAATTTCCTACCACTTTTCCCTTGACGATTATCCTACCATTTAATAGTGTGTGCCTGCGGACAAATGGTCCGCAGAGAGAGGAATCGATGATGAGCGTTCCCCGACACCCATCATCGATCAAACCAACCTGGAAAGGACACGAAAATGGGAATCCTTCATGTTGCAGAGGAGTTGCGACTGACGCCGCGCGCCGCTCCCAAGTCGGCCGTCTTCACGATCGAGCACTGGCGCATCGGCGAGACGGGCCAAGGCGATCTTCCCTTCGACTCCGCCGACTCCGCCGAACGAGGAAAGGGATGATCGTGACATGCCTTTTTCTGTTTTTGGCCTCGGTAGGCCGAGCGCCGAGGCACCGAACAAAGTTGGACCAGTCCAAGCGGAAGTCCTCCGGATCATCCGCGATAACCCTGGTTCAGCATATGGTGCGGGTATCGCACAGCGTCTTCGTGAACGTTGCGGAGACGAAGTCAGCGACGCTCAGACTTACATCGCGCTACGGCGGCTTCTCGCTCGTGGCTTCATAGCTGAGCGAGATCCGCACGCAAGAACACCGAATACGCCCTCCGACAGTCGGAGAGGGCGCCCCCACAAGCACTATGCTCTGACAGCGTCAGGCAAGAGGGCGTTGCACGAAGGTGGGGACGCCAGTTACTCAAAGGCTGGATCTGACGCGCAAATGGAAGGACAGTTCCATGGCGCGAAAGGGTACCCCGCTCCCGTGGTGGGTTAGAATGCCACTCTACGTGGCAACATGGCCGTCAGAAGACTGCGCGGAATGGCGTGTATCGCTGCATCGGCAGTATTTGAGTGTCAATCGGCGCGCAAAGTTGACCCCGGATCGGCGTCCAATATTGACCCCCTCGTAGTGCGCGACGGTGAGCGCCCGACCGGGTGGAGCTGGTCTGGGTTGCGCAGCCCGGTCGGGCGTGTCGGAGAGGCTTTCCGGCTTTAGCTTTGAGTGCGGTTCTTGAAGCGCCAGGATTCGTTGCCGGTCTCGATGATCTCGCAGTGGTGGGTGAGGCGGTCGAGCAGAGCGGTGGTCATCTTGGCGTCGCCAAAGACGGCAGGCCATTCCCCGAAGGCGAGGTTGGTGGTCACGATGATGGAGGTCCGCTCGTAGAGCCGGCTGATCAGGTGGAAGAGGAGCTGGCCGCCCGCCTGGGCGAAGGGGAGATAGCCGAGTTCGTCGAGCACAACGAAGTCGAGCCGGGTGAGGTAGTCGGCGATGCGTCCCTGCTTGCCGGAGCGGTGCTCGGTCTCCAGCCGGTTGACCAGATCGACGACGTTGAAGAAGCGGCCGCGGGCGCCACTGCGTATGAGGGCGCGGGCGATCGCGATGGCCAGATGCGACTTGCCCGTGCCGGTGCCGCCGATGAGCACGGCGTTGCGCTGGTCGGCGACGAAGGCGCCGGTGGCGAGGTCGCGCACGAGCGTCTCGTTGACGGGCGTGCCGGCGAAGTCGAAGTCGTCGATGTCCTTGGCCAGCGGCAGCTTGGCGACGGTGAGCTGGTACTTGATGGAGCGCGCCTGCTTCTCGGCGATCTCGACCGACAGCAGATCGCCGACGACCCTCGGCGGCTCGTGCTGACGCTTGATGGCGGTCGTCATGATCTCATCGTAGGCGCTGCGCATGCCGTAGAGCTTCAGCGTTCCCATCAGGTCCAGAACCTGGGTGCGTTCCATCAGCTTGCCCTCCTGAGGCTGTCGTAACGGGCGCAGTCGGCCTGCGGCTCGATCGCCAAGCGCAGCGCGTCGGGTGTGAGGATGGTCACGGCCGGCGCCGGATCGCGCCGGCGGGCCAGGATGTTGAGAATGACGGCGGACGAGCAGACGTTCTCGGCAAGCGCCTGCTGGCAGGCGATCTCGACGGCATCGAGCCCATCCGACAGCACCGCCGTCAGGATCGACACCATCTGCCGGTCGCCGTCGTCGGCAGCCTTCAGCCGGCGCCTGACCCGCTCCATCGCCGATGGCAGTTCCCAGCCCTGGAACGGCGCACCGTTGCGCAGCGCGCCGGGCTTGCGCGCCAGCACAGGGACGTAGTGCCACGGATCGTAGACCGTCTGGTTGCGACCGAACGAACGGGCATGCTCGCCCACGATCGTGCCGTCCTGGCGCACGACGATGCGATCGGCATAGGCCTGGATCTCGACTGGGCGGCCGACTGCGGTCGAGAGCACCGAGTATTTGTTGTTGTCGAACCGCACGGTGCAGGTCTTCGTGACCGAGGCGGGAACCGTGTGGAAGCCGTCGAAACGGCCGCGATACTCGACCAGCTTGCCGCGCTCCTCCTCGAACACGTCCCAGATGGTGCGCTCCGGCTGGTCGACATGGCGATGGGCCTTGGCGTAGGCCACGCACTTGTCGAGCAACCAGGCGTTCAGCTCCTCGTAGCTCCTGAAGCGCAGCCGAGGCGTGAAGAAGCGCTCCCTCACCAGGCCAACTTGGTTCTCGACCTGCCCCTTCTCCCAGCCCGAGGCCGGCGTGCAGGCAACCGGCTGGACCAGATAGTGGCTGCACATCTGCAGGAAGCGACGGTTGTACTGCCGCTCCTTGCCGACGAAGACCGTCTCCACCGCCGTCTTCATGTTGTCGTAGATGCCGCGCGTGCAGGCGCCGCCGAAGAAGGCGAAGGCCCGGTCGTGGGCGTCGAACACCATCTCCTGCGTCTCGCGCGGATAGGCCCGCACGAACATCATGCGGCTGTGGCAGAGCCGGACGTGGGCGACCTTCACGGTCACCGTCACGCCGGCGAGCAGGACGATCTCGTGGCTCCAGTCGAACTGGTAGGCTTCGCCCGGCGCGAAGAGCAGCGGCACGTAGGCCTCGGCCGTCGCCGATCCTCTCGTCTTCGCCCAGCTCTTCGCATACCGGCGCACCGCGTCGTAGCCGCCCTCATAACCAAGCGCGCGCAGTTCCTCATAGATCCGGATCAGCGTCAGTTGCTCGCGCGCCGCCTTGCCGAGATTGCCGTTCAGGAGCCCGTCGAGCTGATCCTTCCACGGTCCGATCTTCGGCTTCGGTTGCAGCTCGCGCTCGTAGGAGAACGAGGTCTCGTCGGACCTGAGGATCTTGCGGACCGTGTTGCGCGACACGTGCAGCTCGCGGCAGATCCGCTTGAGCGACCACCCCTGCACATGAAAGGCACGCCGAACCCGGGCAATCGTGTCCACTGTCTTCATCCCCTCTCCACCCGCTCGCCAAAACGAACGGATGGTCGCAGATCGACTTCACGAGGGGGGTCAAAATTGGACGCCGATCCTCCCGTCTAGGGGGTCAAAATTGCATGCCGATTCACAATTTGAGGGCCCTAAAGACTGGTGGTCGACATGCTGCCACCAGAATCGCACGCCGAGAGGCGTGGGACTATACGAAAGCTGCCGCCTTGCGGGTTGCGTGGTGGGTAGCCAGAATCATCCGCCTATGGAGTGTGTCTGGTTAGAAGTCACCCTTTTCACCATAGGGCTTTCCTGCCGGTACGTCCTCCCACAAAAAATTCGGGGTCCACGTGGCCCCGATTTTTTTGTGTTCAACTACCGCTTCCGCCGGCACGCGTCCGAACAGTACTTCACCTGATCCCAGTCCTTGCGCCACTTCTTGCGCCACACGAAGGGGCGCCCGCAGGCGGCGCAGGTTTTGGCGGGAAGGTCGGCTTTGGCGGTCTTCTTCGTCTTCACGCCCGGCACCTGCGGCTCCGAATCCTTCCCGCGCGGCACAGGCGGGCGAATGGCGGGGTCTGTCATTCCTCCTCGTCCGGCCGGGCGCCTTTCCGGTACGGTCCGCGCTCCCCGAGATACTCGCCGACGGCCGCCACCTCGGCGCGTTCTCGCACGAGGTAGTCGGCGACCGCGCGGCGCAGGCCGGGATGCGAGAGATAGTGGGCGGAATGGGTGGTGACGGGCAGGTAGCCGCGCGCGAGCTTGTGCTCGCCCTGCGCGCCGGCTTCCACGACCTTGAGACCACGCTCGATGGCGAAGTCGATCGCCTGGTGGTAGCAGACCTCGAAATGCAGGAAGGGGTGGTCCTCGACACAGCCCCAGTTGCGGCCGAACAGCGTGTCGGCGCCGATGAAGTTGATCGCGCCCGCGACGTAGCGGCCGCCGCGGCGCGCCATCACCAGGAGAATGTCGTCGGCCATGCGCTCGCCGATCAGCGAGAAGAAGCGCCGGTTGAGATAGGGCCGGCCCCATTTGCGGCTGCCGGTGTCCATGTAGAAGCGGTGGAAATCGTCCCACACCGCTTCCGTCAGATCCCTGCCGGTCAGCCGGTCGATCGCGATGTCGTTGTCGAGCGCCGCACGGCGTTCCTTCCTGAGCGCCTTGCGCTTGCGCGAGGCGAGCGTGTCGAGGAAGTCCTCGTAGCTGCCGTAGCCCTCGTTGAAGAAATGGAACTGCTGGTCGTTGCGGTGCAGGAACCCCGCCGCCACCAGCACCTCGACTTCCGCCTCCGGTGCGAAGGTGACGTGTGCGGAGGAGACGCCCAGCCGGTCGGCCAGCATCTTCAGCCCGGCGGCGAGCGCCCGGCGCACCGCCGGACCGTCCTGACCGCGCGCCACCAGCAGGCGCGGCCCGGTGGCGGGCGTGAACGGGACGGCGGTCTGGAGCTTTGGATAATAGTCGCCGCCGGCGCGCTGGAAGGCGTCGGCCCAGCCATGGTCGAAGACGTATTCGCCCTGGCTGTGCGACTTGAGATAGCAGGGGGCAGCCCCCAGCAGCGTGCCGTCCGGCGCCTCCAACCGCAGGTGCTGGCCTTGCCAGCCGGTGCGCGCGGTGGCGCAGCCGGCCTCCTCGACGGATGCCAGAAAATCCCACGACACGAAAGGGTTGTAAGGCGTTTCGCACTCGATGCGCGAAGTGCCGGACAGGCGGCTCCATTCGTCGCGCGAAAAGCCGGTCAGCGACGGCACGACCTTGATGACGAACTCGTCCCTGCTCACCGCGCCGCCGTTCCTTCCGCCTTCATGCCGTCCAAGATATGGCCGGCGCGCCGTCTTGCAAGGCACGGCCTTCGCGATGCAGCCTATCGGCGCTCACGCGTCGGGATCGAAGCCCTCGAAGGTCATCTGGTCGGCTTCCGCCCGGGTCTGGGCCACCTCCGCGGGCTTGCGCACGGTCCAGGTGATGACGGGCATGGAGAGCTTGTCCCGCACGAAGCGGATGAAGGGGTTGGGCAGGTCGAAGACGCCGTAGGAGACGAAGGAGATGCCGTTGCCGAGCATCGAGAAATGCGCCTCGATCTCGCTCGGCTTCTGGCCGCAGGCGGTCAGCCCCGCCGGGATGCCGGCGGCCTCGGTCGGAAATCGGCGGATCAGCCAGTGGTCGAAGGACATGATGGCGGCCGGCCCGCGATAGGCGCGAAGCAGTTCGGCGACCTTCGCCACCAGCCCGTCGTCATGGCCCGGAATGCCCTTGAGCTCGATGACCAGCGGCACGCGGCCGGCGACCCTGCCCAGCATTTCGGACAGGGTCGGCGCGTGATCGCCGGTGCCGCCGATCGACAGCGCCGCCATCTCGGCCGCGGTGCGCTGCCAGACGTAGCCGTCGCGCCCGGCGAGGCGCAGAAGGTCGTCGTCGTGGAAGACGACCGGCACGCCGTCGGCGGTGAGGTGCACGTCGCATTCGATGGCGAAGTGCCGCGCCATCGCCGCGTCGAAGGCCGGGAGCGTGTTCTCCCAGCGCGTCCGGTTCATGTCGTGATAGCCGCGATGAGCGATCGGCCGCGCGGTCAGCCAGGAAAGGTCCGTCATGGAGGGATCCGTATGGGTCAAAGCGTGTGAATCAATCGAGGACGCGAAAGAATACCCACTGAAATCCTTCAGATTTTTGACTTGAGCTGCGCGGAAGCGGGCATTCCTTCACATCCTCTCAGGCGATTTCGAAGACGGCTTCGACTTCCACCGGCGCGTTGAGCGGCAGCGAGGCCACGCCGACGGCGGAGCGCGCATGCCGCCCCTTGTCGCCCAGCGCTTCGGCCAGAAGGTCGGAGGCGCCGTTGGCGACGAGGTGCTGTTCGGTGAAGTCGGCCGTGGAGGCGACGAAGACGGTGATCTTGACCAGCCGCGCGATGGCCTCGAGGTCTCCGGTCGCGGCCTTGGCCTGGGCGAGCACGTTGATGGCGCAGAGCCTGGCCGAGGCCTTGCCGGCCGCCGTGTCGAGGTCGCGGCCGAGCAGCCCGGTCGCGGCGAGCCGGCCGCCTTCGAGCGGAAGCTGGCCGGCGGTGTAGAGCAGCTTGCCCGAGAGGACGAAGGGCACGTAGTTCGCGGCGGGGGCGGCCGCTGCCGGCAGCGTGACGCCCAGTGCGGCAAGGCGGGACTCGACGGTTCCGGTCATCGGCTGGCTCCGTTCGGCAATGATACGGTGGGTTGGCGGCGCAATCTGCAATTTTCGCCTCGCAAACGCCACGGATTTTTCTCTATCGTAGACGGGACGGATCGCGTGCGCCGCGTCGGCACCGGATCCCCGAGGGAGTCTCGCCATGCGCCTCAAGCGCTTCATCGCCGCCGTCGCCGTCGTGGGCGGCAGTTCCGCCGCCGTTTTTCCGGCGCGGGCCCAGCCGATCCTGACCCCGCACCGCGCGGTCTACGACGTCGTCCTCGGCAAGGCTTCGGACCGGTCGGGAATCACCTCGATCAGCGGCCGCATGGTCTACGAGTTCGATGGTTCGGCCTGTGACGGCTACACGGTCACCTTCCGGTTCGTGTCGCAGATCGACACCTCCGAGGCGTCGCGGATCACCGACCAGCAGACCACCACCTACGAGGGCCCGCGCGGCGATACCTTCGACTTCGTCACGAAGTCCTATGTCGACCAGCAGCTCGACCGGGAGGTGAAGGGGTCGGCCCGCCGCGAGCAGGGGACGACCATCGTCGACGTGGACCAGCCCGTGCCGGCCGAGATCGAACTGGCTGAGACGCATTTTCCGACCCAGCACCTCGTCGAACTGATCGAGAAGGCGAAGGCCGGCGAGAGCTTCTACGAGACCAGCCTGTTCGACGGCTCGGAAGATGCCGACCGCATCATGACGACCACCGTCATCATCGGGAAAAAGGAAACGGCGCGGATGCCCGCCGAGGAGTTCCCTGCCGCCGAGGCCATCGCCACGCAGGCCTACTGGCCTGTCTCCATCGCCTATTTCGACCTGTCCGACGTCGAGGGCGAGGAGGTTCCCGACTACCGCATCGACTTCAAGCTGCACGAGAACGGCATCACGCGCGACCTCGTGATGGACTATGGCGAATTCTCGATGAACGGGAAGCTCGTCGACCTGACGATCTTCGACAGGCCGGCGACCTGCTCCAACTGAGCGCATGGCCGTCTACGTCGACAGCCCGATCTGGTACTGGGCCGGTCGGAAATGGTGCCATCTGATGGCCGACGACGAAGCCGAACTGCACCGCTTCGCGGCGCGGCTCGGCCTGACGCGGCATCTCTACCAGGGGCCTCCGCGCACCTCCGCGCCGCACTACGACATCACCGGCTTCGAGCGCGACCGCGCACTTCGCCTCGGGGCGGTGAGCGCGACGCGCCAGGAGATCGTGGCCGTTTTCCGAAGGGTGCGGGTTAAGGGCGGCAAGCGGCCGAAGGCCGGCTGAACCGCGACCGGCGGGATGCGCAAGACGAAAGCTCCCGGCCGGAGCGCGCGGACCGCGTCGCGGTCGATCGAGCGGAGCCGTGTCCGGCATCGCGGGCTCAGACCAGCGGATTCCTTTGGAAGACCGGCATGCGCCCGCCTTGCCGCACGACGGCACCGAACGCCCGGGCGGCGTCGAGTGCCTCGCGGATCGTCACGTCCATGTCGATGTAGCGGTAGGTGCCGAGGCGCCCGACGAAGGTCATCCGCTCTTCCTCTCCGGCAAGCTCGACGTAGGCGGACAGCATGCGCTTCTCCGTCACGAGCCGGATGGGATAGAAGGGGATGTCGCCCGGGCCGCCGGGCCGCGACCGCTCCTCGGTGACGACGGAGTGGGAATGGCTTTCCCATGGCGCGAAATGCTTGTGCTCGGTCACGCGCGTGAAGGGCACGTCCTCGTCGCCGTAGTTCATCTGCGCGCAGCCCTGGTGATCGCCCCTGCAGGTAAACGTCCTGAAGTCGAGGGTGCGGTAGCCGAGGCGACCGAGCCGATGGCCGAACCATTCGTCGAGCGGCCCGGAGTTGAAGACGTGATCGTAGCCGTTCGTCTCGCCGCGGCGGACCCGGGTGCCGAGCCTCAGATCAATGGACGGATGATCCAGAATGGCCCGCACCATGGCCGTATAGCCTTCGGCCGGAATGCCCTGGAAGCGATGGTCGAAGTAGACGTCCTCGTAGGTGAAGCGCAGCGGAAGGCGCTTGAGGATCGAGGCCGGCAGGTCGCGCGGGTGGCAGCCCCACTGCTTGATGGTGTAGCCTTTCAGGAACGCTTCGTAGAGCTCCCGTCCGACGAAGCGCAGTGCCTGATCCTCGAAGGTGACGGGCTCGGACGTGGCCCCTTCGACCCGCGCGCCGACGAAGCGCTTGGCCTCGTCGGGGCCATGGGCGGTGCGGAAGAACTGGTTGATCGTGTGCAGATTGATCGGGAGGGAATAGACCTCGCCGCGAACGGTCGCCTTGACGCGATGGCGGTAAGGCATCATCTGCGCGAACGCGTTCACGTAGTCCCAGACCTCGGCATCGTCGGTGTGGAAGATGTGGGGACCGTAGACGTGCACCATGATGCCGGTGTCCGCATCGCGTTCGGTATGACAGTTTCCCGCCACGTGGGACCGCTGGTCGACGACGGTGACCGCATGACCGTCCTGCGCCAGCGCGCGGGCGATGACGGCACCGGACAGCCCTGCGCCGATGACGAGGATCCGCTTCGCCGTCACGGGCGCGAACCCGTGTCGCGCGGCCTGCGGCTCTCCGGCGGACGCAGCCGCAAGACGTTCACTGCATCCGTCATGCCGCTCCCCCAAGCCAGCCGCCGACTGCGTTATGTGCCCCGTCTGTTGCTACCATGTCGTGCAGGCCGATGTCGCGCCATTTCCTGCGCCGCACGCCCGGGCATCGCGGCCCGCAGCAGAGAGCGCGCGACGGCGACCGCGAGATTCGGGTTGCAGCTTGCATCCGCCGCCGAAATCCCGTAAGGCGCGCCCATTCCACACACGGGCCTTGGTGTCTGTCCGGGAGAAATCCGGCTGAGACCTCCGGTGGCGTTCCCGAAACCTCGGGACGTCGAGGGTCCGTGGAGGCATGAACCGGAAAGGAAAAGACGATGGCATTGCCCGATTACAGCATGCGCCAGCTCCTCGAGGCTGGCGTCCACTTCGGCCACCAGACGCACCGCTGGAACCCGAAGATGGCGCCCTACATCTTCGGCGCCCGTAACAACATCCACATCATCGACCTGTCGCAGACGGTTCCGCTGCTCGGCCAGGCGCTCAAGGTGGTGTCCGACACCGTGGCCGGTGGCGGCCGCGTGCTCTTCGTCGGCACCAAGCGGGCGGCGTCCGAGATCGTGGCCGATGCCGCGCAGCGCTCGGCGCAGTACTACGTCAACTCGCGCTGGCTCGGCGGCATGCTGACCAACTGGAAGACGATCTCGCATTCGATCCAGCGCCTGCGCAAGCTCGACGAGCTGCTGGCCGGCGAGGCCCAGGGCTTCACCAAGAAGGAGCGCCTGAACCTCGAGCGCGAGCGCGAGAAGCTCGACAAGGCCCTCGGCGGCATCAAGGACATGGGCTCGACCCCGGACCTGATGTTCGTGATCGACACCAACAAGGAAGCGATCGCGATCCAGGAAGCCAAGCGTCTGGGCATCCCGGTCGTCGCGATCATCGATTCCAACTGCGACCCGGACAAGATCGACTACCCGATCCCGGGCAACGACGACGCCGCGCGCGCCATCTCGCTCTACTGCGAGCTGATCGCGAAGGCGGCGATCGACGGCATCGCCCGTCAGCAGGGCTCGCTCGGCATGGACATCGGCGCCTCCGAGGAGGCTCCCGTCGAGCCGGTGCTGGAAGGGAATGCCTGAGGCGCCCGCCTTCGGTAACATCCGCGTCGCAATGATCTGCGACGCGGTGGGGCGCGGTCCCGCACCGCGCCCGATTCGCTAGGAAATTCTGCCGGACCGGCCGGCGTCGCCGATCGAGCGCGCGCGAAGGCTCCCCCGGAAATGGACGAGAGGTTGAGATGAGCATTTCGGCTGCACAGGTCAAGGAACTCCGCGACAAGACCGGCGCGGGCATGATGGACTGCAAGACGGCGCTGAACGAGACCAATGGCGACATGGAGGCGGCGATCGACTGGCTGCGCGCCAAGGGCATCGCCAAGGCCGACAAGAAGGCCGGCCGCACCGCCGCCGAGGGCCTGATCGGCGTCAACTCGGAAGCCGGCAAGGGCGTGGTCGTCGAGGTGAACTCCGAGACGGACTTCGTGGCCCGCAACGACGCCTTCCAGGACATCGTCCGCAACATCGCGCAGGTCGCGCTGGCGACCGACGGTTCGGTCGAGGCGCTGGCCGCCAGCACCTATCCGGGATCGGCCAAGACCGTGTCGGACACCATCAAGGACGCGATCGGCACGATCGGCGAGAACATGAACCTGCGCCGCTCGGCCATGCTGACGGTGGAGGCGGGCGCCGTCGCGACCTACATCCACAACGCGGTCAATGACGGCCTGGGCAAGCTCGGCGTGCTCGTCGCGGTGGAGACGACCGGCGACGCGGAAGCGGCGCGCGCTTTCGGCCGGCAGGTCGCCATGCACGTCGCCGCGACCAATCCGATGGCACTGACGGCCGAGCAGGTCGACGCCGCCGCGGTGGCGCGCGAGAAGGCGATCTTCACCGAACAGGCCCGCGGCTCCGGCAAGCCCGACGCCATCATCGAGAAGATGGTCGAAGGCCGCCTGCGCAAGTTCTACGAGGAGGTCGTCCTCCTGAAGCAGGCCTTCGTGATCAACCCCGATCTGACGGTCGAGGCGGCGCTGAAGGCTGCGGAGAAGGACATCGGCGCCCCGGCAAAGATCACCGGCTTCGTGCGTTTCGCGCTCGGCGAAGGCATCGAGAAGGAAGAGACGGATTTCGCTGCCGAGGTGGCGGCGGCCGTCAAGAAGTAAGACCCGAAGACATCGGCCTGCAGGCGAGGGCGCCGCGTGACATCGCGGCGCCCTTCGTGTATCGCAGACCCGCCCCAGCCGGAACGATCGAGGTGAAGATGCCCGCCAAGCCACAGTATCGCCGCGTGGTCCTGAAAGCTTCCGGCGAAGCGCTGATGGGCAGGCAGGGGTTCGGTATCGACGTCTCGGTGGTGGACCGCATCGCCTCCGACATTGCCGAAGCCCGCTCGCTGGGCGTCGAGGTGGGCGTGGTGATCGGCGGCGGCAACATCTTCCGCGGCGTGGCGGTGGCCTCCAAGGGCGGCGACCGGGTCACCGGCGATCACATGGGGATGCTCGCCACCGTCATCAATTCGCTGGCCCTGCGGACCTCGCTCTCCAAGCTCGGCGTCGAGGCGATCGTCCTGTCGGCCATCGCCATGCCCGAACTCTGCGAGAGCTTTTCGCAGCGCCAGGCCACCGCCTACATGAACGCCGGCAAGGTCGTGATCTTCGCGGGCGGCACGGGCAATCCGTTCTTCACCACCGATTCGGCCGCCGCGCTGCGCGCCGCCGAGATCGGTGCCGACGCGCTGTTCAAGGGCACGCAGGTCGACGGCGTCTACTCGGCCGATCCGAAGAAGGATCCCTCCGCCGTGCGCTTCGAGCGCCTGACCCACACCGAGGTGATCGAGCGCGGGCTGGCCATCATGGACACCGCGGCGATAGCGCTTGCGCGCGAAAACAACATTCCGATAATCGTCTATTCGATCCACGAACAAGGCGGATTCGGCGCGATTCTGAAAGGACAAGGCCGCTGCACGACCGTGGCGGATGCGTGACGCGTTCGCCCGCTGCCGGCCCGAGCATGGAGCCAGACGATGAGTACTGCCTACGACCAGAAAGATCTGCAGCGCCGCATGGACGGCGCCGTCAGCGCCTTCAAGCACGATCTCGCCTCGCTGCGGACCGGACGCGCCTCGTCCAACCTGCTCGATACGGTGATGGTCAACGCCTACGGGACGACGATGCCGATCAACCAGGTGGCCAACGTCTCGGTGCCTGAGCCGCGCATGATTTCGGTCTCGGTCTGGGACAAGCAGATGGTGGGGGCCGTCGACCGGGCGATCCGCGAATCGAACCTCGGCTTCAACCCGATCATGGACGGCACGACGCTGCGCATCCCCCTGCCGGAACTGAACGAGCAGCGGCGCAAGGAACTCGTCAAGATCGCGCACCAGTATGCCGAGCAGGCGCGGGTGGCCGCCCGCCACGTCCGGCGCGACGGCATGGACGCGCTGAAAAAGGCGGAAAAGGACGGCGACCTCGCGCAGGACGACGTGCGCAGCCGCTCCGACAAGGTCCAGAAGATGACCGATGAGACCATCTCGGCGATCGACGCCGCGCTCGCCGAGAAAGAGGCGGAGATCATGCAGGTCTGAGCGGCCGTCCGCTGCCGCGCACGAGGAACAGCATGCCGAAGCCCGAGCACATCGCCTTCATCATGGACGGTAACGGTCGCTGGGCGACGGCGCGCGGCATGCCCCGCGCCGTCGGCCATCGGTCGGGGGTGGAAACGCTGCGACGCACCGTCAGGGCCGTGGGTGACCGCGGCATCCGCTGGATGACGGTCTATGCCTTCTCCTCCGAGAACTGGTCGCGTCCGCCGTCGGAAGTCAGCGACCTGATGGGCCTTCTGAAGCTCTTCATCCGCCGCGACCTCGCGGAACTGCACCAGAACGGCGTGCGCGTGCGCGTGATCGGCGAGCGCAAGGGCCTCAAGCCGGACATCAGGCTCCTGCTCGAGGAGGCAGAGGCGCTGACGGCCGACAACGTGTCGATGAACCTGGTGATCGCCTTCAACTACGGCGCCCGCGACGAGATCGCCCGCGCGGCAGCCAAGATCGCGCGCATGGCCGCGGCCGGCGAGATCTCGTCGGGACAGGTGACGGCCGAGACCTTCGGCGCGTTCCTCGACACCGCGGGCATGCCCGATCCGGACCTGATCGTTCGCACGGGCGGCGACCAGCGCCTGTCGAACTTCCTGCTGTGGCAGGCCGCCTATGCGGAGTTCTTCTTCCTCGACTGTTTCTGGCCGGATTTCGGCGAAGACCACCTCGACGGGGCCATCGCCGCCTTCGAGGGCCGCGACCGACGTTTCGGCGGCGTGACGGCCAGGGACGTCGCTTCGTGAGCGCCGGCATCGCCAGAGCGTTCGTCCCGCGATGAGCAATCTGCGCCTGCGCATCCTGTCCGCGCTCGTGATGGCGCCCGTGGTCCTGGTGCTGACGTGGCTCGGCGGCCTGCCGTTCCGTCTGCTGGTGACGGTCGCGGGTTTCGCGATCTTCTACGAATGGGCACGCATGGCCGGTCTCGGGCGGCGGCGGCTGGCATGGGCGGCCTATGTGCTGCTGCTGGCCGTGCCCCTCGGAATGACCGCAGCCGGCGTGCCGGCGGACGTTGCGCTGGTGGCGACCCTGCCGGTCCTGCTCGCCGCCCTGGCGGTCGGCTCCTTCGCCGGGCACGGGGCATGGGGCGCGTCGGGCATCGCCTATGCGGCAATTCCCTGCATCGCCTTCGCGGCCCTGCGCGGCACGGGTGCGGCGGGGCTGGCGGCGATCGGCTTTCTCTTCGCCGTGGTCTGGGCGACCGACGTGTTCGCCTATTTCGTCGGCCGCTCGATCGGCGGTCCCAAGCTCGCTCCCGCGATATCGCCGGGCAAGACCTGGAGCGGAGCGGTGGGCGGCGCGGTCTTCGGGGTGGCTGCCGGCCTCGCCCTCGCGATCGCCCTGGGAGCGGCTCACTGGCAGGTGCTCGCGGTCGCCGCGCTGTTCCTGTCGGTCGCCTCCCAGATCGGCGACCTGTTCGAATCCTGGATCAAGCGGCGCTTCGGCGCCAAGGACTCCTCGCGCCTCATCCCCGGCCATGGCGGCGTCATGGACCGGGTCGACGGGCTTGTCGCTGCCGCAACGGCCCTGTACGTCGTCGGGTGGCTCATGTCGGGCGCGGCGAGACCGGCGGCCGGTCTGTTCGCTTTCTGATCCGCCCGGGCGGCGCCGTCATCCTGTCGCCCGGATTGTCCATCCATCTTCCCGCGACACGGGGCCAAACAAGAGGCGAGAATCGAGCTTGGGCGAGATCGCACTATCCATCTTCGGGACGGACGGACTGCTCATCGGCACGATCGTGCCTTTCCTGTTCGTGCTCACGATCGTCGTCTTCGTGCACGAGATGGGCCACTACCTCGTCGGCCGCCTGTGCGGCATCGGCGTGCAGGCCTTCTCGATCGGCTTCGGGCCGGAACTCTTCGGCTTCGACGACCGCCACGGCACGCGCTGGAAGCTGTCGCTGATCCCGCTCGGCGGCTACGTCAAGTTCGTCGGCGACATGAACGCGACGAGCACGCCGCCCGGGGCGGAGGAGATGGCCGGGCTCTCCGAGGCCGACCGAAGACGCGCCTTCCACGTCCAGCCGGTCTGGAAGCGCGCGGCGACCGTCGTCGCCGGCCCGCTCTTCAACTTCCTGCTCACGATCGCCGTCTTCGCCGTGATGTTCGGCCTCTACGGCCGCTTCGTCTCCGATCCGATGGTGGCGGAGGTGCGTCCGGGGAGTCCCGCCGAGGCGGCCGGCTTCCAGCCCGGGGACCGGTTCCTGATGGTCGACGGCAACCGGGTCGAGACCTTCTCCGACGTCCAGCGCCACGTCACCGGTCGCGCCGGCGATTCCCTGACCTTCGTGATGCTGCGCGGCGATCGGGAGATCGAACTCGTCGCGACGCCCGAACTGAGCGAGCAGACCGATGCGCTCGGCAACACGATCCGCGTGGGCGTGATCGGGGTGGTGAACAATCAGGAGGTCGGGCAGCCGCGAGTCGTCGAATACGGGCCGCTCGAGGCGCTGGGTCAGGCGGTCGCAGAGACAGGCGACGTCATCCTCCGAACCGGTCAATTCTTGAAACGTTTTGTCGCAGGTCGTGAAGACAAGTGTCAGCTCGGGGGACCGGTGAAGATCGCGGACATGGCCGGAAAGGCGGCCGCAAAGGGCTTCGAATGGCTGATCCAGCTCGTCGCCATGCTGTCGGTCGGCATCGGCGTCCTCAACCTTCTGCCGGTGCCACCGCTGGACGGCGGGCATCTTCTCTTCTATGCCATTGAAGCGGCGAGTGGCCGACCGGTGTCCGAGCGAGTCATGGACCTGGTCTACCGCGCCGGGGTGCTTCTGGTGCTTGCCTTTATGGGGTTCGTGTTCTGGAACGACCTGTTTGGGTGCTGAGCGGGCGAGGGCTTTTGGGGGACGGAAATTCACGGTTGATTCACCATGCGGTGGGATTTACGTGACCCGAACGACACGCCGCCGGGATTAGTAAACACAAATTAACCAGGAGCCTTGCGTGTATGGGAAATACGGGTCATACGGTATGCGGTTTCGACCGGCCGTCCGGTATCTCGACGTGGGGACTACGAGAGCAAGGTATACAAGCCCGATGAAGGCAGGCAGACATTTCGTGAGCGCCGTTTCGGCACTCGCCCTTTCGACCGGCTTGGTCGCGTCCGGTGCGTTCGCCGTCCAGTTCGCGGCGGTCGCCGCGGCCGAGGCGGCGGTGGTGAGCAGCATCGACGTGCGGGGCAATCGCAGGGTCGACGACGCGACCATCCGCGAGTATGTCGGGATCCAGCCCGGCCGCAATTTCGGACCCGTCGACATCGACGAGGGCGTGAAGCGCCTCTTCGGGACCGGGCTTTTCGCCGACGTGCGCATCAACCAGGTCGGATCGACGCTCGTGGTCGAGGTCGACGAATATGCCATCGTCAACCAGGTGATCTTCCAGGGCAACAAGAAGATCAAGGACGCGAACCTGTCGCAGGCCGTGCAGCTCAAGCCGCGCGGCACCTATTCCGACGCCGCGCTCGAGGCTGACTCCGAATCGATCCGGCAGGCGTACAGCGCCATCGGCCGCGACGATGCGACGGTGAGCGGGCGCACGATCGATCTCGGCGACAACCGGGTCAACGTCGTCTTCGAGATCAACGAGGGCGACCGCACCAAGATCGCTGCGATCAACTTCGTCGGCAACAACGCCTTCAATGCCCGCCGCCTGAAGGAAGTCATCACGACGAAGTCGTCGAACGTTCTGTCCTTCCTGTTCCGGGACGACCTCTACAGCGAGGATCGCCTGCGCGCGGACGAAGAGGCGCTGCGCCGCTTCTACTACAATCGCGGCTATGCCGATTTCCGCGTCATCTCGTCCTATGCCGAGCTCGACGAGACCCGCAACGAGTACACGGTGTCCTTCACCATCGAGGAAGGCGAACGCTACACCTTCGGCGACGTCACCATCGAGAGCACGCTCGACGGCATCGACACGGCGTCCGTCGGCAGGCTCATCGAGAGCGAGAAGGGCGAAGTCTACAGCGCCAAGGCCGTCGAGGACACCATCATCGCGCTGACCGAGACCGTGGTGGACAAGGGCTATGCCTTCGCCCAGGTGACGCCGCGCGGCGATCGCGATTTCGAGAACCGCACGATCTCGGTCACCTATTCGATCGACCAGGGTGCGCGCACCTACATCGAGCGCATCGAGATCCGCGGCAACTCCCGGACCCGCGACTACGTGATCCGCCGCGAGTTCGACATCAGCGAGGGCGATGCCTTCAACCAGGTCATGGTGCAGCGGGCGAAGCGCCGTCTCGAAGGTCTGAACTACTTCACCTCGGTGAACGTCTCGACGGTGCCCGGCTCGCAGCCCGACCAGGTCTACCTCGTCATCGACGTGGTGGAGAAGTCGACGGGCGAGTTCTCGATCGGCGCCGGCTACTCGACGTCCGGCGAAACGAGCGCAACCGGCGGCATCTCCGTCGAAGGTTCGATCAGCGAGCGCAACTTCCTCGGACGTGGCCAGTACATCAAGGTGTCGGCCGGCGGCGGAAAGAACTCGCGCGATTACGGACTGTCCTTCACCGAACCCTACTTCCTCGGGCGTCGCATCTCGGCGGGCTTCGACGTGTTCCGCCGCACGCGCAACTACACCAACTACAATTCGGAAGAGACCGGAGCGACCGTTCGCCTGGGTCTGCCGATCACGCGCGCGCTGTCGACGCAGGTCGCCTACAACTACTCGGTCCAGGAATATTCCTTCTCCAGCAGGTGCGACGAAGACGGCAACGGTGTCGCCGATCCCGGCTGCGATATCGGCTCGGCCTATATCGACGCCATCGCCCAGGGCGCCTGGACGAAGTCGTCGGTGAGCGGCACGCTGCTGTTCAACACCATCGACAACATGAACAACCCGCGCTCCGGCATCTATGCCACCTTCACCGGCGAGTATGCCGGCCTCGGCGGCGACGCGGAGTGGGTGAAGCTGACCGGCCGTGCGACTTACTACCATACGCTGCTCGAGGAGCAGGACGTGGTGGCGCTGCTGTCGGTCGGCGGCGGACACATCATCGAGACCGGTGCGCCGCTCCGGCTGTTCGACTACTTCCAGAACAGCACGCGCATCATCCGCGGCTTCGAATCGAGCGGCATCGGTCCGGTGGATTCGGCGAATGGCAAGGATCATCTGGGCGGCACGACCTATTTCAACGCCACCGCTGAAGCCCAGTTCCCGCTGCCGCTGGTGCCTGACAGCCTTGGCCTGAAGGGTGCGGTCTTCGCCGATGCCGCCACGCTCTACGGCAACTCGCTGACGCAGGTCGCGGCGGGCTCGGACGCCATGAACTGGCGTGCGTCGGTCGGCGCTTCGCTGCTGTGGGCGTCGCCTTTCGGTCCGCTGCGCGTCGACTACGCCGTGCCGGTCGTGAAGGAGGAGACCGACCAGGTCCAGCACTTCAACATCGGCATTTCGACCCGCTTCTGATCGGAGCGGCTCGCCGGGCGGGTCTTTCCCGCCCGGTCCGGGATTCAAGGATCCTTTCACGCGATGGGTGATCCCGTTTTCTTTCCGCCGGCGCGGCGTCTGACCGTCGGCGAGGCTGCCGCGATGGCGGGCGGCACACTTCGGTATCCTTCGACGGCAGGCATCGAGATCCACGGACTGGCCGCCGCCGCGCAGGGCGGCGAAGGCCGCCTCGTCTTCGTCGACGGGCGCAAGAACGCGGCTCTCCTCGATGGCCTGGTCGCAGCCGCCGTGCTCTGTCCCGAGGACCTGGCCGATCGCGTTCCGGACGGCATCGCCGTCATCGTCGCGCGCCATCCGGCCGTGGCCTTCGCGCGCATCGGCCGCGCACTCTATCCCGACGCCGTCCGCAGCATGCGGCTGGCCGCCGTTCCGCCGGCGATCGCCGGGAGCGCCATCGTCTCGCCGCTCGCCAGCATCGAAGACGGCGTGTCGATCGGCTCGGGTGTCGTCGTGGGCGACGGTGCCGAGATCGGCCGGGGCAGCATCATCGCGCCCAATGCGGTCATCGGCGCCGACTGCCGCATCGGCCGGGACTGTTACGTCGGCCCCGGCGCGACCATCCTGGCCGCCCTGATCGGCAATCGCGTGACCATCCATGGCGGCGCACGCATCGGCCAGGACGGTTTCGGTTTCCATCCCGGTCAGGCCGGGCTGGAGAAGATCCCGCAGATCGGCCGCGTCGTGATCCAGGACGACGTCGAGATCGGCGCCAACACCACCATCGATCGCGGCGCCCTCGACGATACCGTGGTGGGCGAGGGCAGCAAGATCGACAATCTCGTCCAGATCGGTCACAACGTGCGCATCGGCAGGCATTGCGCCATTGCGGCGCAGGCGGGGATCTCCGGCTCGGTGATCATCGGCGACGGCGTGCTCCTGGGTGGCCGGGCGGGCATCTCCGACCATGTCACCATCGGCGACGGCGCCCAGATCGCGGCGGGCAGCGGCCTGATGCACGACGTTCCGGCAGGCGAGAGATGGGCCGGCTTCCCGGCCAAGGTGGCAGCGGAGTTCTTCCGCGAGGTCTATGCGGTGAAGAAGCTCGCGGGCGACAGGAAACGAAAGGGAACCGGGAATGGCTGAGGGTGCTGGATCGACTCTGGATGCCGTCGACATCGTCGCGCTCCTGAAGCTCCTGCCGCATCGCTATCCGTTCCTCCTCGTGGATCGGCTGGTCGAGATCGCCGGCAATGATTCGGCCGTCGGCATCAAGAACGTCTCGATGAACGAGCCGCACTTCCAGGGCCATTTTCCGGGGCAGCCGGTGATGCCGGGCGTGCTGATCGTCGAAGCCATGGCGCAGACGGCCGGCGCCATCTGCATCCGCAAGAGCGGCATGGAGACGCCGAGCCTCGTCTATTTCATGGCCATCGACGGCGCCAAGTTCCGCAAGCCCGTGACCCCGGGGGACCAGCTGCGCATCCATGTCCGCAAGGAGAAGGAACGCGGCGGCATCTTCCGCTATGCCTGCGAGGCGACGGTGGACGGCGTCAAGGTCGCCGAAGCCCAGCTGACGGCGATGATGACGCCCAAGCAGCCCGGCTGACCCGCAATGAGCGATTCCTTCATTCACCCGGCGGCCGTGGTCGAGGCGGGGGCCGTGGTCGGCGCGGGCGTGCGCGTCGGTCCCTTCTGCCACGTCGGCCCGGACGCCGTGCTCGGGGACGGCGTCGAACTCGTCAGCCACGTCAGCGTCATCGGCGTGACCTCGGTCGGCGCCGGAACGAAGGTCTATCCCCACGCGGTGCTTGGCGGACCGCCGCAGGACATGAAGCACAAGGGCGGCCGTACCACGCTGACGATCGGCAGCAACTGCACCATCCGCGAATACGTCACGATGCACACCGGGACGGACGGCGGGCGGGGCGCGACCGTGGTCGGAAACAACGGCTTCTTCCTCGTTGCCGCCCATGTCGCGCATGACTGCATCGTCGGCAACAACGTCACCCTCACGAATCAGGCCACTCTCGGGGGCCATTGCGAAGTGGGCGACCACGTCATCATCGGTGGCCTGACGGCCGTGCACCAGAACGTGCGCATCGGCCGGCGCGCCTTTCTCGGCGGCGGTTCGGCCGTGGTGGGCGACGTGATTCCCTTCGCGATGGCGGTGGGCAACCGCGCGCGCCTGCGGGGCTTCAACCTGATCGGCATGCGCCGCGCGGGCATGGCCCGTGCGCAGGTGCTGGCGATGCGGGAGGCCTATCGCCGCATCTTCGATCCGGCCCGAACCGTGGCGCAGAACCTCGAAAGCGTCGCCGTCGACTTCGCGGCGACGCCGGAGGTGATGGAGATCGTCGACTTCATGACCAAGCGTGGCAAGCGGCACATGTGCGTGCCGCCTTATGCCGATGCCGGAGACGCCGGCGATGGCAGCGACGGCTGACCGCCCGCTCTCGATCGACCTCGCTCCGACCGATCGCATCGCGGTGATCGCCGGCGGGGGAGACCTCCCGCGCGAGCTCGTCCGCGGTCTCACGGCCGCCGGTCGCCCGCCCTTCGTGATCGTCGTGGGCGGCGAGGACCGCGCCGGGCTGACGGACGGCGACCACACGGTGCTCGAACTCGAGGAATACGGACGCCTCCTGCCGGTGCTGCGCGCCGCCCGCGCCACCCATGTGGTGATGGCAGGCAGCGTGTCGCGGCGGCCGCGGCTGCGCGCCATCCGGTTCAGCCTCGGCCTGCTGAAGCTGCTGCCCGGCATCGTCCGGGGTCTCGGACGCGGCGACGACGCGCTGCTGAGGGTCGTGGTCAGCCACATCGAGGCGGCCGGCATCAAGGTCGTCGGTTCGCACCAGATCCTGCCCGACATCCTGGCTGGGCCTGGCGCGCTCACGCGCACCAGGCCTGCCGCCGCGCATCAGGCCGGCATCGCCGCCGGCCTGGCGGCGGCCCGCGCGATCGGTGCGCTCGACATCGGCCAGGCGGCGGTGGCCGTGGGCCGGAGGGTCGTGGCAGTGGAGGGCGTGGAGGGCACCGCCGGCATGCTGGCGCGGGTGCGCGACCTGCGCGCGTCCGGCCGCATTTCGATGCCGGGCGGCGTTCTGGTGAAATGCGCCAAGCCGGGGCAGGAACTGCGCGCCGATCTGCCCGCCATCGGTCCAGACACGGTCGCGCAGGTGCACGAGGCGGGACTTGCCGGCATCGCGGTGGAGGCCGGCCGTGCGATCGTGCTGCGTCAGGCCGACGTGATCGCGACAGCCGACCGCCTCGGACTGTTCGTCGTCGGCATCGACGGGCCGGCGTCGTGACGGATCGCCCGCTGCGCATCGCCATCGTGGCAGGAGAGGAGTCCGGCGATCTGCTCGGGGCCGATCTCGTTGCCGCGCTGCGGGCCGCGACCGGGCGCGCAGTCGAGCTGGTGGGTGTCGGCGGGCCGCATCTCCAGGCGCTCGGGCTGAAGACGCTGTTCGACCCCGGCGAGATCTCGCTGATGGGCATCGCCGCCGTGGTGACGCGGCTGCCGCAGCTCTTCCGTCGCATCGGCCAGGCGGCGGCGGCCGTGGTGGCGGCGCGCCCCGACTGCCTGATCACCATCGACGTGCCCGATTTCAGTCTCCGGGTCGCCCGAAAGGTCCGCGACGTCGCGCCGGACCTGCCGACCATCCACTATGTCTGTCCGAGCGTCTGGGCCTGGCGGCCGGAGCGCGCGCCGCGCATGGCCTCCTCTATCGACCACGTGCTCTGCCTGCTGCCCTTCGAGGTGGGCGAACTCGCGCGGCTGAGCGGGCCGCCGGCCACCTATGTCGGCCACCGCCTCTCGCACGAGCCGCGCCTGATCGAAGCGGCCGCGCGCCAGAGGACGAGGCCGCCGCGCGATCCCGCCGCACCGGCGACGCTTCTCGTCCTGCCCGGCTCGCGTCGCGGCGAGGTTTCGCGCCTGCTCGAGCCGTTTCGCGAGACGATCGACATCCTGGCTGCCCGCGGCACGGCGGCGCGGATCCTCCTGCCGACCGTTTCGCATGTCGAGGCGACGGTCCGCGCCGCGACCGCGGGCTGGAGGGTGGCGCCGGAGATCCTGACGACCGTCGACGCCAAGTATAAGGCCTTCGGCGAAGCGGATGCGGCACTCGCCGCCTCCGGCACGGTGACGCTGGAGCTGGCGCTCGGGCGGGTGCCGACGCTCGCCTGCTACAAGGCCGACCGCCTGATGCGGGCGGCCTATTCGATGATCGGCATCTGGACGGCGTCGCTGCCGAATCTCGTCGCGGACGGTCCGGTGGTGCCGGAGTTCTACGATCACTTCGTGCGGCCGGGCATGCTGGCGCGCCATCTCGAGCTTCTGCTGGCCGAAACGCCGGCACGGGCGGCCCAGCTCGCCGGCTTCGACAGGATCGCCCACGCCATGGCGACGGACAGGCCATCGGGTGTCATCGCCGCCGAAGCGGTTCTCTCCACCATCGAGGCCCGTCGAAACGGCTGACGGCGCCCGAAGGCGCCGCCGATCCGTCTCATGATGTGGGAGCGACCGCCGCGCGTCAGCGCTTGGCGATCGGCAGATAGTCGCGTGCGGGCGCGCCCGTGTAGAGCTGGCGCGGGCGGCCGATCTTCTGGTGCGGGTCCTCGATCATCTCCTTCCACTGCGCCACCCAGCCGACCGTGCGCGCAACGGCGAACAGCACGGTGAACATGGTGGTGGGGAAGCCGAGCGCCTTCAGCGTGATGCCGGAATAGAAGTCGATGTTCGGGTAGAGCTTCTTCTCGATGAAGTATTCGTCGGTCAGCGCGATCTTCTCGAGTTCCATCGCCACGTCGAGCAGCGGATCGTCCTTGATGCCGAGTTCGCCCAGCACCTCATGCGTGGTCTTCTGCATGATCTTGGCGCGCGGGTCGTAGTTCTTGTAGACGCGGTGGCCGAAGCCCATCAGGCGGAACGGATCGTTCTTGTCCTTGGCGCGGGCGATGAACTCGGGGATACGGTCGACCGAGCCGATCTCCGACAGCATGTTGAGCGCCGCCTCGTTGGCGCCGCCATGCGCGGGACCCCACAGGCAGGCGATGCCGGCCGCGATGCAGGCGAAGGGGTTGGCGCCCGACGAGCCGGCGAGGCGGACCGTCGAGGTCGACGCGTTCTGCTCGTGGTCGGCGTGCAGGATGAAGATGCGGTCCATGGCGCGGGCAAGCACCGGATTGACCTTGTACTCCTCGCAGGGCACCGCGAAGCACATGTTGAGGAAGTTGGCCGCGTAGTCGAGGTCGTTCTTCGGGTAAACGAAGGGCTGGCCGATGTGGTACTTGTAGGCCATGGCCGCGATCGTCGGGGTCTTGGCGATCAGCCGCATCGACGCGACCATGCGCTGGTAGGGGTCGGAGATGTCGGTCGAGTCGTGGTAGAAGGCCGAGAGCGCGCCGACCACGCCGCACATGACGGCCATCGGATGCGCGTCGCGACGGAAGCCGGTGAAGAAGCGCGACATCTGCTCGTGCACCATGGTGTGGCGCGTCACGCGGTAGTCGAAGTCCTCCTTCTGCGACTTGGTCGGCAGTTCCCCGTACAGCAGCAGGTAGCAGACCTCGAGGAAGTCGCCATGCTCGGCCAGCTGCTCGATCGGGTAGCCGCGGTGCAGGAGCACGCCCTGGTCACCATCGATGAAGGTGATCTCGGACTCGCAACTGGCGGTGGAGGTGAAACCGGGATCATACGTGAAGGCGCCGGTCTGGGCGTAGAGCTTGCCGATGTCGATCACGTCGGGTCCCACGGAACCCTTTCGCACGGCCAGATCGATCGTCTTGCCGCCAAAATCGAGTTTTGCGGTTGAATCGGTCATCGCGGGCTCCTTCGTCGGAATGGCAGCGTGGGGAGGGGCTCGACGACGGGAAATCGCGAGCAAGAACGGCCTTGTAGCTATCCTATTTCCCCCCCGATGCCAAGTTGCCACAGGGGGAATGTTGCGTTGCACCAGCCGCGCGGAGGGCGGGGATCGCCATCCGCCGATTGGATCGATTTAGGTGGGCTGCCGCAGCCGGAACGCTCAGAGCAGGTCGTCGATGCGGCCCAGACTTTCGTCGCGGCCGAGCACCGCCAGAACGTCGAAGACGCCCGGAGACGTAGCACGACCGGTGAGCGCGGCGCGCAGCGGCTGCGCCACGGCGCCGAGTTTCAGGCCCGAGGCAGCGACGTGGGCGCGGATGGCCGCCTCCGTCGATGCGGCGGTCCAGTCGCCGTCGATGGCGCCGAGCGCCGCTCTCGCACCGGCCAGAATGGCCCGGGGCGGTTCGCCCACCAGTTGCGTGGCCTTCTCGTCGAGCGCCAGAGGGCGCGTGGCGAAGAGGTAGCCGGCGCTGTCGGCGAGTTCCACCAGCGTCCTGGCGCGTTCCTTCAGCCCCGGCATGGCGGCGAGCAGCATGGCGCGGCGCCTCTCGTCGAGCGAGTCCAGAAGGGACTTGCCGTTCTCGATGTAGGGCAGGGTATCCACGAGGATGCCGAGCAGCTCCTCGTCGGGCGTGTTGCGCATGTGGACGCCGTTCAGCGCCTCGAGCTTCTGGAAGTCGAAGCGGGCCGCGCCCTTGTTGACGTCCTCGATCTCGAACCAGGAGACCATGTCGGCCGTCGACATCACCTC
This sequence comes from Aquibium microcysteis, assembly GCF_014495845.1. Classification (NCBI taxonomy): domain Bacteria; kingdom Pseudomonadati; phylum Pseudomonadota; class Alphaproteobacteria; order Hyphomicrobiales; family Phyllobacteriaceae; genus Aquibium; species Aquibium microcysteis. The sequence goes on along the minus strand of NZ_CP061080.1, from coordinate 1,653,804 downwards.
GTCGTCGCCATGGCTCCAGCCGAGACGGGCGAGGTAGTTGCGCAGCGCCGCGGGCAGATAGCCCATGGCGCGGTAGGCCTCGACGCCGAGGGCGCCGTGGCGCTTCGACAGCTTCGCGCCGTCCGCCCCATGGATCAGCGGGATATGCGCCATCACCGGCACGTCCCATCCCATCGCCCTGTAGATCACCGTCTGGCGCGCCGCATTGGTGAGATGGTCGTCGCCGCGGATGATGTGGGTCACGCCCATGTCGTGATCGTCGACCACGACCGCGTGCATGTAGGTTGGCGTGCCGTCGGACCGCAGGATGATGAAATCATCGAGGTCCTTGTTGGGAAAGCGCACCTCGCCCTGTACGCGATCCTGCACCACCGTCTCGCCGTCCCGCGGCGCCTTGATGCGGATCACCGGCCGCACGCCCGCCGGCGCCTGGGAGGCGTCGCGATCGCGCCAGCTTCCGTCGTAGCGCGGCGGCCGGCCCTCGGCCCGGGCCTTCTCGCGCATGGCGTCCAGTTCCTCGGCGGTTTCGTAGGCATAGTAGGCCTGCCCGATGCGGACGAGTTCCTCGGCCACCTCCCGGTGCCGCTCGGCACGCGAGGCCTGCGAGATCGGGTCGCCGTCCCAGGTGAGCCCGAGCCAGGCGAGGCCCTCGAGGATGGCGACCGTCGCCTCCTCCGTCGACCGCTCGCGATCCGTGTCCTCGATGCGCAGCAGCATCGTGCCGCCGGTGTGCTTCGCGTAGAGCCAGTTGAACAAGGCGGTGCGCGCACCGCCGATGTGGAGGAATCCGGTGGGCGAAGGCGCGAAGCGCGTGACGACGGGTGCGGTCATGGCGGATCCAGGGGACTGGCGCGTGCGCAGGGTCTGCATGTCGCGCGGGTGTTTTGGGTCGCGTTCATGTAGCATAGGCTCATTCGGGCGCAAGCGTTTCGGGGAAGGGCGTCGGCTTGGAAGCTCCGGGCGGGGACGATGGCGATGGCGACGGGTGAGCCGGACGCCGACGAGCGGCGCATGCTGCCCGCCCCGGCGGGGGCGTCTCTGCCCGACCGCGCGGATGGGATCGGGCGAGCATCACGCGCCGGCTTCGCGCTGCCGGCATCATCGGGCATGGCGGGACGGATCCGGCGCGCCGCCCGCGACGCCGTCGCCGTGGAGCGCGATCGCGGCGCGGGGTTCCTGTCCCTGCCGGTTCTCCTCGCCGCAGGGGCTGCGCTCTACTGGACGCTCCCGTTCGAGCCCGGCTTTCCTCTCCTCGGGTCGCTGGTGGGGGCTGCGATCGCGCTGCGCCTCGCGGCGGCGGAGGGCGGCATGGCAAGGCTGGCCGCGACCGCGGCGCTGATGGTGGCGCTGGGTGCGCTGGCCGGCAAGGCCGAGACCTGGCGCGCGAGCACGCCGATGCTGGGCGCCGAGATCCCCACCATGGTGACCGGACGCGTCGCCGCCATCGAGCGGCAGGCGAGCGGGCGGGTGCGGCTGACGATCGACGTGTCGGCCACGGCGCGGCCGACATTGCGCCATGCGCCTCGCCGCGTCCGGCTCTCGGCCCGCGCGATCCCCGCGACGCTCGTGCCCGGAGACGGCGTTTCCGGCTATGCCCGGCTGTTTCCCCCGTCGGGCCCCGCGCGTCCGCATGGCTACGACTTCGCCTTCGAAAGCTACATGGACGGGATCGGCGCGACCGGCTTCTTCCTGACCAACCCGGTGGAGACGGACCTCCCGGCGGCGGCGGGGTGGCGGCAGGAGCTGCTCGCCCGCGTCGGCCGCATGCGCGAGGCGATTTCGGCGCGCATCGTCGAGCGTGTCGGTGGGGCGGAAGGCGCCATCGCCGCGGCCCTGATCGCCGGGACGCGCGCCGGCATTCCCGAAGAGGTCAACGAGGACCTGCGCAAGACCGGTCTCGCGCATGTGCTGTCGATCTCCGGCCTGCACATGGCCCTGGTGGCGGGCACGGTGATGCTGACGCTGCGTTTCCTCTTCGCGCTGGCACCCGGTTTCGCATCGCGCCGGCCCGTCAAGAAATACGCCGCCGTCGCCGCGCTCCTGGCCGCGTCCTACTATCTCGTGATCTGCGGCGCGGCGGTGGCGGCGCAGCGATCCTTCATCATGATCGCGGTGATGCTGGTGGCGCTGCTGTTCGATCGCGCCGCGCTGACGATGCGCAACCTGGCGATCTCGGCGCTGATCGTCGTCGCCGTCGCCCCGCACGAGGTGGTGGGACCGAGTTTCCAGATGTCCTTCGCCGCGACGGGAGCCCTGATCGCCGCCTATGCCGCCTGGTCGGAGCGGCGCCTTCGCCACCCGCCGGGCGGCGGGCGGAACCACGACCGCGCGCTGCCGCGGGCCCTGCTCGGGAAGGGCCTCGCCTATGCCGGCGGCATCGCGGCGACCTCGCTGATCGCCGGGACGGCGACGGCGCTCTACGGCGTGTGGCACTTCCACCGGGCCTCGCCGCTCGGTCTCGTGGCGAACCTGCTCGCCATGCCCGTGGTGTCGCTCGTCGTCATGCCGTCGGCGGTGCTCGCCGGCGTGCTGATGCCGTTCGGGCTCGACGGGCCGGCGCTCGACCTGATGGGCTGGGGCATCGGCGTGATGCTGGCGGTCGCGCGCCGGCTGGCGGAGCTGACGCCGATCGACGCCGTCGGCGCCATCCCGGCGGCAGCAGTGCTGACGCTGACGGTGGCCCTCGTGCTGGCGACCGTGCTGACCACATGGCTGCGCCTGCTCGCCCTGCCGCTGCTCGTCGCCGGCCTCGCCATCATCGCGGGCCGCGACCTGCCGGATCTGTTCGTATCGGACGACGGCCGCCTGGTCGCCATGCGCATGGGCAACGGCGACCTCTCCGTCAGTCGGCCGCGACCGAGCGACTTCGTCACCGGGATATGGATGGATGCGGCCATGGCCGGCGCAGTCGTCCGGCCGGTGATGACTTCGGGCGGAGCCGAGCAGGCATCCGGCGTGCCGCAGCCGTTCTCGCCGCCGGAGCCCGACACGCCGTTCACCTGCACCGGCGGAGCCTGTGCTGCCCGCCATGCCAGCGGCGCGTTGGTCGTCTGGGTGAGCGAGGGGGTGTCGGCATCAGGGCATTGCGGTACCGCCGCCCTCATGGTGATCGAGGATGCGACGGTCGCTGCCCCCTGTCCCGCCGGCAGTTCCACGACCGTGCTCACGAGGCGCGATCTCGCCCGCCGCGGCAGTGCGGAAGGACGATTCACGGCGGCCGGCGAGGGGAGGGGAGCAAACGTCGCGCTCCGCCGCGCCATACGCGAACCCTTCAGACCCTGGCATGCGCACCGGAGCTTTTCGCGCGAGGCGCGCGGCATGCCGCCCTATGAGCCCGAAAGGCGGAAGCCGGACGAAAGCAGCGCAGGTGCTCCGGCCGGCAGGAGCCCGGACGCGCCGGCTCAGTAACGCCGGATGAGGCCGACCAGTTTGCCCTGGACGCTGACGCGGTCGGGTCCGAAGATCCGCGTCTCGTAGGCGGGGTTGGCCGCTTCGAGCGCAATCGACGCGCCCTTGCGGCGGAAGCGCTTCAGCGTCGCCTCTTCGCCGTCGACGAGCGCCACCACGATGTCCCCGGGCGTGGCACTGGAAGTATTGCGGATGATGACCGTATCGCCGTCGAGGATGCCGGCCTCGATCATCGAATCGCCCTTCACCTCCAGCGCGTAGTGGTCGCCGCCCGCCAGCATGTCCGGCGGCACCACGACCGAATGGGTCTGGTGCTGGATGGCGTCGATCGGAACGCCGGCGGCGATGCGGCCCATCACCGGGATCGAAACACCGTTCGCGTTGTCGTCGTTGCTGGCCGTGCGCGCGGGACTCGCTTCCGGCTTCCTGCCTAGTCCGCCCTCCACGACGCTGGGCGAGAACTTCCGCGGCGCGCCGAGGCCGGGCGCAATCGAATCGGGCAGCCGCAGCACTTCCAGCGCGCGGGCGCGGTTGGGCAGCCGCCGGATGAAACCGCGTTCCTCCAGCGCCGTGATCAGGCGGTGGATGCCCGACTTGGAGGCGAGATCGAGCGCCTCCTTCATCTCGTCGAAGGACGGCGGTATGCCCGTCTCCTTCAGACGCTCGTGGATATAGAGCAGCAGTTCGTGTTGCTTGCGGGTCAGCATGGGTCCACCCCCGGAAGGAATCGTGCGAAAAACAAAACCGGAACAAACCTATCTGTTCCAGTCTTGTTCCGCAATCGCTTTGTTCGGATCCGGTCACCGCGCATGCGCAGAAACCGGCCAGCGCCGCTTCCCGCTGCCACGCCCGCCTGACCGGCGCGATGGGCGAGCCGCGGCGCCGGGGATGGAAGCGCCGACGGCTGGGGACGAAGGTCGGTCAACCGCTGGTAAATTCTCCGCGTGCGTTGCATAGGTTGGCAGGCGGGGCGTGGCGTGGAAGTCGCAGGGGAATTCCGGTGTCGCCCGGCTCTTACGAGAGGGGCGTCTGTCGGGGCTCATGGAATTCTCACCGAGGCGGGCTGCCGAGCCGGTCGCATCTCATCTGAAGACGGCGAGCATTCGCTCGCGTGTCGCCGACTATGGAAGCGAGTTGCTGCTGCCATTGCTCGCGGTCATCGGGATCGTCATCACCATCCTGGGTGCCGCCTCGCTCGTCTCGCTGCATCCGGGGTCCGACCACGTCGTCGAGCGAGCGGTGCTCGAGGACCCGTCGGCGCGGCTGGGCGTCGAGGATGTGGTCGGGATGCAGTTCGCGCCGGTGAAGAAGCTCTTCTCGGAAGGCTTCACGCCGTCGGCTCACTGGTTCCGCCTGCGCGTGCGACCGCAGGCCGATGGCCGGCCGCTCGTCCTCTACATCAGGCCGACCTTTCTCGACAGGGTCACGCTGTTCGAGCCGGATTCCTCCGGAGCGGGCTGGCAGCGACGGGAAACCGGCGATCTTCTGCCTTTCCGGCAGCGCGAGGCCGCCACGGTGGCCCTGACCTTCGAGATCCGTCCGGCCGCGCCCGACACCGTCTACTTCCTGCGGCTGGAGACGACCAGTTCATCGCTCTTCGGGGTGGAGGCGATCGACTGGCGCGACGTACGCCAGGCCGAACTGGCCTCGGACGCCCTGCTCGTCCTCTTCCTGGCCATCGCGGCGTGCATCCTGTTCTGGTCGATCGGCGATTTCGTGCGCCGGCCGGCGCCGATCACCGTCCTCTTCATCGCTTCGCAACTCTGCTACATCGTCTCGATGCTGGCGGTGATGGGCTATATCGCCGCCCTGATGCCCGAAGCACCGGCCGGCCGGGTGAGCGGTCTGACCAGCGCCCTGGTCTGTCTGGCGCCTGCCCTCGGAGTGATGCTGCATCGCCAGGTCTTCCTGCTCTACGCCCCCGCAACGCTCGTCTCCACCGTCAGCTGGATGATGTTGGGCTGCTCGGCCGTCCTGATTGCGATTCTGATGGCGGGGCATGCGCAATTCGCGCTTCGGTTGAATTCCATGCTCCTCTTCGCCAGTTCCGCGTTCTATTTCGCGATGGCGGTCTGGCCATGGAGGGACGGGGTCCGGTCACCGCTGCTGCGCACGCTCTACGGGGTTCAGGCCGTCGCATTCGCCGTGACGGTGGTCCCGCTGCTGGGGATCGGCAATCTCGGCGAGTGGACCTACCATTATCCCTACATCCTCGTCCTGATGTACGGGGCGCAGATGTTCTTCCTGATCCAGCGCCGGGCGCGGGAGAGAGATGCACGCGCCGCCGAGAACCGTGCGCGGCTGGACCTGGTGACCCAGGCGCTGGACGCCGCGCGGCGGCAGCGCGACGTCCAGGACCGCTTCGCCGCCATGCTGGTGCACGAGATCCGCAATCCGCTCGCCGCCATCCAGCTCTCGATCGATCCCGCCCGCCTCGGTCCGGAGCGATACCGCGACATCCGCGCGGCACTGTGCGAGATCGACGCCATCGTGCGGCGCAGCAGTCAGCCGGAGGAGGCCGATCCCAAAGGGGGGGCGACACGCTTCGACCTCGCCGAAGCGCTGCGCGGGGTCGTGGCAAGCCACTCGCCGGTCAATCCGCTGGAAATGCAGGCACGGGAGCCGGTCCTGGTCGCAAGCGACCGGCAGATGGTCGACATGGTCCTGTCGAACCTCGTCGAGAATGCCATCAAACATGCGCCGGCGGGTTCGCGGATCGTCCTCGCATGCCGAAGGCTCGCGCGCGGTGGCGCCGACGGAGCGGTCGTCACCATCGAGAACGCGTTGCTGCCCGACATGGCACCCGACCCCGCGCGCGTGTTCGACAAGTTCTACCGCGCGCCCGGCTCGCGCGGGGTGCCCGGTTCCGGCCTCGGTCTCTACATCGTTCAGGGCGTCACCGAGATGCTCGCCGGCCGGGTCGGCTGCACGGTGGCCCAGGGACGAATTCGTCTCGAGTTCTGGCTTCCGGCCGTTCCGCCGGACCGCGACCCGCGGCACGCGCTTTCCGGAGAGGCCGATCGGCTGCGGGAGAGGCCGGGCCGTCGATGAACATCGTCGTGATCCAGAGCGATGACGGCCTGCGCCGCGCCTTCACGCGCTCCCTCTCCGACGTCGGCTATCGCGTCAGCGCCTTCGGCTGTGCCGAGGATTTCATCGAGGCAACCCGCCCGATCAACCCGGACATGCTGCTCGTCGACGTGAATCTGCCCGGCGAGAGCGGCTTGAGCCTGACCGCGCGCATGCGCCGACTGCAGCCGCGCATCGGCATCATCCTCCTGTCCGAACGCGACAGACCGTCGGACCGGCGCGACGGCTACGAGATGGGGGCGGACATCTATCTCACCACGCCGGTCGCCGCGGACGAACTGACCGCGGTCGTGGGCGCGCTGCGCCGCCGGGTCGCGGCGCCCGCGGCATCCGTTCCCGACTTCCGCGTCGACCTCAACACCCGGCAGCTGCACGGTCCCGAGCGCAGTCTTCCCCTGACCGCGTCCGAACTCGCGGTGCTCGTGGCTCTGGCGCGCGCCCCGGAGCGCCGGTTCGAAGCCTGGCAGATCGGTGCGGTGCTCGGCGGCGACGAAAGCATCGCCAGCCGGAACACGATCAACGTGACGATCTTCCGGATCAACCAGAAGATCAAGGAAGCCGGCGCCGGGGAGCGCGGCATCCGCGCCATCCGCAACTGGGGCTACGAGCTGACGATCCCTTTCGGCATCGACGGCTGACGCCCGCCCGTCGCGGCGGTCACGCCGATGTAATTAACGTTAATTTTCCGTAAGGAGCGAGTGGTAGCGATGTGCGAGATTCGCCGGCCGTGATGATTCCGAACGCCGGAAAGTAGAGTTGCCAGGAGACTTCCGGTCCATGAACCGTTCCACCGAAAACCGCCGGAATCCGATCAGCGGCGCCCAGGTTTCTTCGACGACAGGCCCTTCGACGACCAGGCGACGCTTCCGCCAGCGGGCGCTCGCCACCACCTCGATGATGGCGATGACGCTTGTCGTCGCCGGCTATGCCGGACATGCGGGGGCAACGGAATTCCTCGCCGGCACCAACACCGTCACCAGCACCACGATCACCGGCCAGACGGCGCAGGGCAGCGACGGCAGCGGCGGCGGCGCGGGCATGGGCGGCGGCATCTTCGTCGGCAGCGGCGCCACCGTGACCATCGATTCGGTCGATTTCATCGGCAACACCGCGATCGGCGGCGATGGCGGCGTGGGCGCGACGGGCGGCGGGCTGAACGGGCGGGGGACCGGGACCGCGGGTTCGACGGGTGCCGACGGCCGGGATGGACCGACGGAGTCCTCCTATTTCGCCGGCAACGGCAACGGCGTCGGTGGCCAGAACGGCTTCAACGGCGGCGACGGGAGCGATGGTGTCGGAGGCGCCGGCGGCAAGGGCGGCGATGGTGCTTCGGGCGCCGCGTCGACCGTGCAGACGGTGAAGGCGCTGGCCGATCAGGTCTACGCCATCTATACGTCCGGCTCCGAATCCGTCGAGGTGACGCAGCTTACGGCGCTGGCCGCCGCGTTCACGGCCGCGGCCACCGCTTCCGCGCAGCCGCTCGACGCCGCACTGACGGCGCAGCTGACGGCGGCGGCGGCTGCATTCACGGCGCTGACCACGGACAAGACGGGCGACGCCGCCGCAGCGGTGACGAAGGCCGCTGCCGAGGGAGCCTTCCTGCTCGCCATCGAAGTGACCGCCTATGGGACGGGCGTTTCGGGTGCCGGCGGCAGCGGCGCAAGCGGCGGCGCGGGCGGCGGCGGCAGCTTCGGCTATGGCGGCGGTGCCGGCGGCGATGGCGGTGACGGTGGCAATGCCGTCGCCATTTCCGCCGCAGCCGGAGGCAGCGGCGGCAGCGGCGGCAGCGGCGGTTCCGGTGGATTCGGCGCTGGTGGCGGCATCGGCGGCAATGGCGGCGACGACGGCGATGATGGCGGGGCTGCCAATCACGGCCCGAATGAAGGTTCCGGCGGTTCCGGCGGCGCGGCCGGTTTCGGCGGCGGCGTGGGCTCCACCGCCGACGGAACCCCCAACGGCACGGGCGGCGGCGGCGGCTCGGCCTATGGCGGCGCGATCTTCGTGCAGTCGGGCGGCAGTCTCACCATCACCGGCAACGCGACCTTCGATGGCAACAACGTCTATGCCGGCTCCAGCCAGAACGGCGGCGAGGCAGGACAGGCGGCCGGTACCGACCTGTTCATGATGAAGGGGTCGTCCGTGACGCTCGATCCGGGCGACGGCAAGACGATCACCTTCAACGGCACGATCGCCGACGACAGTGCCGGCAGCATCTCCGGCACCTCGATCGCCAGCGGCAAGGGCGCCGGCATCGACATCCGCAGCGGCCTCGTCGTCTTCAACGGCGTCAACACCTATACCGGCCAGACGAAGATCTCCGGCGGGGTGCTGGACGCCGACGACGGCACCGGCATCCACGATGACAGCAACATCAACCTGGCCGGCGGCGTGCTGCAGACCAACGGCACCTTCGACCGCCACCTCGGCACGGCGTCCGGCCGCGTCCAGTGGACCGGCTCGGGCGGCTTCGCCGCTGTCGACGGCGACCTGACGGTGCGCCTTAACAATGGCCAGACCGTGACCTGGGCGTCGGCGAGCTTCGTCACCGACGGATCCGCGCTGCTGTTCGGCTCCGACAGTGCCGATTCCGACGTCCACTTCAAGAACGCCATCAACCTGGCCGGCGGCACGCGGACCATCATCGCCAATGGCGGGGCCCTCGGCGAGAACGTCGCCTATCTGGACGGCGCGCTGACGAACGGCTCCGTGATCCTCGGCGACGGCACGACCGTCGGCACGATCACCATGACGGCCGACAACGGCTATGCCGGCACCACCGAGGTGAAGGACGGGACGACGCTCGTGCTCAAGGGCGCCGCCGACATCTCGGAATCGTCCCAGGTGACGATCGACGGAAAGCTCGACCTTTCGGGCGCCAATGGCGACCGCAGCCTGACGACGCTGGCGGGCGCCGGCGACCTCGCGCTGGGTGCCAACACGATCACGGTCTCGAACGGTTCGACGACCTTTGCCGGCGTCATCACCGGATCGGGCGGGCTGACGGTCGCGGCCGGAACGCAGACGCTGTCGGGAACCAACACCTACACCGGCGACACCACGATCAATGCGGGGGCCGAGCTGGCGCTGTCGGGCAACGGCAGCATCGAGGATTCGGCCGAGGTGAAGGTCGCCGGCGAATTCGACATCGCCGCCACGACGGCGGGCGCCACGATCGTCACGCTGTCGGGGAGCGGCAACGTCACGCTCGGGGCACAGACGCTCGTGATCTCCGACGGCTCCACGACCTTCTCCGGCGTCATCGCCGGAAGCGGCGGCTTCACGGTCGACGGCGGCATCCAGACGCTCACGGGCATCAACACCTACTCGGGCGCCACGTCGATTGCGGACGGCGCCGAACTGGTCCTGTCGGGTGCCGGCAGCATCGAGAACTCGGCGGAGGTGAAGGTCGAGGGCGAGTTCGACATCGCCGCGACGACGTCAGGCGCCCGGGTCGTCACCCTGTCCGGCGGCGGCGACGTGACCCTCGGCACCCGAACCCTCGTCGTCTCCAACGGCTCGACCGGGTTTTCGGGCGTGATCGCCGGCAGCGGCGGCTTCACGGTCGAGGGCGGTACGCAGACGCTGTCGGGCGCCAACAGCTACACCGGCGGGACCAGCGTCTCCTCGGGCGCCAAGCTCGTGCTCGACGGCGCAGGCAGCATTGGGGCATCCGCGGTGGTCACCGTCGATGGCGAACTCGATATCGCCGGCAACGACGCCGACGCCTCGATCGTCACGCTCGCAGGTGGCGGCACCGTGACGCTCGGCGCCAACGACCTCATCCTCACGCAGGCCTCGACCACCTTCTCGGGCGTCATCGCCGGCAATGGCGGACTGAAGGTTGCGAGCGGCTCGCAGACGCTGTCGGGCGTGAACATCTATACCGGTGCGACGACCATCGACGGGGGAACGACGCTGTTCATCGCCGCGGGCGGATCGATCGCCGCATCCTCGTCGATCGACGTGGCGGGCACCTTCGACATCGCATCGGCGCTGGCGGGCATCGACGTCGTGACGCTGTCGGGCGCCGGCGCGGTGGAACTGGGCACGAACCGCCTGAAGCTCACCAACGCCTCGACCACCTTCTCGGGTGCCATCAACGGTTCGGGCGGCTTCGAAGTGGCCGGCGGCAGCCTCACGCTCGACGGCGTCGCTTCGCAGACCGGCGTGATCGCTTCGAACGGCGGGACGATCGAGGTGGAAGGCGGCTCGATCGCGGGCGGAGCCAATCTCTCCGCGCTCTCGGTCGTCAACGGCGGCTCGATCACCACCAAGGGAGTCAGCCTGTCCACGGACAAGTCGCTGGCCTACGCCTATTTCGACCAGAGCGGCGGCATCGCCAACATCACGCTCGGCGCCGGCACGACGATCACCGGCAACGACGGAACGCTGCTTCTGGTCGAACGCGACGGCGCGGGATCCGACGGCATCGTCAACTTCGTCATCGACAGCGACACGGTCGTCGTCGGCAACATCTTCGACAACGACACCAAGACCGGGTCGGGCGCCACGAAGGTGACCGTGGCGGCTGGCACCAGCTGGTCGGGCCTCACCACCGGTGCCGGTTTCTACATCCAGCAAGGCGCGAACGCCGACTTCGCCAACGGCTCGACGATCGTCGGCGGCCTGACGGCCGAAGCCGGCTCGACCGTGCTCGGCGGAACGCTCGGCGGACAGCTTCAGGTGACCGGCGACGCCGTGATCACCAATGGCACCATCACGGGCAACGTCTTCATCATCGGCGATCTCGCCTTCAGCGGCCTTCTGTCCCCGGGCTATTCGCCGGGCGTGGTCAACGTCAGCGGCAATCTAAATCTCGACACGGCCGATTCGCTCTTCGAGATCGTCTACGGACAGGGAACCTACGCGGCCGCCGTCGACTACGACCAGACCAACATCGGCGGCGACGCCACGGGCTCGCTGGCGGTGACGCTGGCGCGGCACAACTCCAACCGCGGCGATGCGCTCGGCGACCTCAGCACCATCGAACTGATCCGCATCGGCGGCAGCGATACCGCCGCCAACGTCTACCGGGCCGAGCGTTTCACGCAGAACGGCCGCGAGGTCGTGCTGACCCGGTCGGTCCGCACCGCCAACGCGGTCGCGACGGTCGAAGGCACGGGCGGCTGGACCGAGGAACAGCTCTTCGGGGCCGGCGACGTGATCGTCTACGGTGTCGGCTCGATCATCCAGGACGAGACCTACGGCCTCTCGGTGCTGGAGAAGAGCATTCGTGCAGCATCGCTCGACATCCTGGGCAGCAAGGTGGATCGCCGTGGCCTCGGCACCGGTGACGACATGCAGACGTCCTTCATGCGGGCCGGCGGCAGCCGCACCGAGATTAAGGACGCCACCTCGCATACGCAGCAGACCTACTACACGCAGTTCGGCACCGACGTGATCGGCAGCGGCAACTTCCGCGCCGGCTTCGTCGCCTCCTACGGCCGGTCCGTGAGCGACGTGACCACCGAGACAGGCATCGCCGATCTCAGCGGCAACCTCTATGCCGCAGGCGTCACGGCGAACTGGTCGAACGAGCGGGCCTATGTCGACGCCGTCGCCCAGTACGGCGCGAGCAACTGGACGTTCAATCCGACGGCGGCGAGCGCCACCACCGTCGACGCCCAGACCGCGACCATGGTGGTCGAAGCCGGCGTCACCTTCGGCAGCGAGACCATCCGGGTCACGCCATGGGGTCAGTTCGCCTATCAGAACACGACCGTGAGCGATCTCTCGAGCGACTGGGTCGACCAGGTCCGCTTCGGGACGGGCGACGCGATGAGCGTCCGCGGCGGCCTGCGCGCCGAGGGGCATTTCGAAAGCGTCTCGACCTTCGCCAATGTCGCCGTGGCACACGACCTGACCGCGGACGAGACGGTGACCGTCGACAACTTCGCCTACACCACCGGCACCGGCGGAACCGCACTCGAACTGGCACTCGGCATCGAAACCGCCCTGAACGACAATGTCAGCCTGTCGTCGAGCGTCTCGGGCCGATACGGCGTCCAGGAGATCGAACTCAAGGGCTACCAGGGCCAGGCGCGCCTCACCGTCGCCTGGTAGAGGCAGGTCCGGTCAATCCCGGCCTGTCCGTGTCGACACAGCTCACATGAAGGCCGGAGCCCTGCGGTTCCGGCCTTCATGCATCGACAGGATCGGATCTGCTCTCCGCCGGGATCGGCGGCGCGTCAACGCAGCATCAGGAGCCGGCAGGGATCTCCGGCGACGGCCGCAGGCGCGAAGGGTTCGCGGATGACGAGCGCGCCGGCCTCTGCCAGGATGCGCAGCATCGATGAGTCCTGGACCGGGGAGGGCGTGGCGACGAGCACGCCGTCGGTCTCGACCACGCGGGCGCGCATATAGTCCTGCCGCAGGTCGTTGGCCGCGACAGGTCCGCCGAAGACGCCGGTGCGCACGTCGGCGACATGGGCGCGGCCGGCGAGCCTTGCCACCAGAGGCTTCAGGAACACGTGGCTGCACACGAGGCTGGCGACCGGATTGCCGGGCAGGCCGAGGATGCGGCGGCCGGCGAGCGTCCCCGCCATCAGCGGCTTGCCGGGCCGCATCGCGATCTTCCAGAAATCGAGTTCGCCGCCCTTCGCCGAAAGCACGTCGCGGACGAGATCATGGTCGCCGACCGAGGCTCCACCCGACGTGACGATGATTTCGGCGCCGGCGTCGAGCGCGCGGTCGATGGCGGCCCCGATCGCCTCGCGGTCGTCGGGCGCGATGCCGAGGTCGAGCGTGCGGGCGCCGGCCTGGCGCGCGATCAGCGCGACGCCGAAGGTGTTGGACGAGACGATCTGACCTTCGCCGACGGCGCTCCCCGGTGCCAGCAGCTCGTCGCCGGTGGCCAGCACGGCCACGAGCGGACGGCGCACCACGTCGAGTTCGGCGTGATTGGCGGAAGCGGCGAGCGCCAGCGCCGAGGCGTCGACGAGCCGGCCCGCCTCGAGCAGCGGCTCGCCCTCGGTGAAGTCGAGGCCGCGGCGGCGGATATTGGCGCCCGTGCGCACCGGCTCCAGCGCCTCGACGACGCCGGGCGCGACGATGCGCGTGTTTTCCTGGATCAGCACGCTGTCGGCGCCCGCCGGCACCGGCGCGCCGGTGAAGATGCGCACGGCTTCGCCCGGACCGATGGCGCCCGCAAACGGCCTGCCGGCGGGGGCGATGCCGACCACGGCGAGCCGGGCAGGGGGGGCGGCGACATCCTCGCCGCGGATGGCGTAGCCGTCCATGGCGGAGGCATCGAAGGGCGGCTGCGTGCGCAGCGCCCGGACGGGACGGGCGAGGATCCGGCCCCCCGCCTCGTCGATTCCGACGCGTTCGGAGCCGAGCGGCGCGACACCCGCCAGCAGACGCGAAAGCGCCTCCTCGATGGGGAGCAGCCCAGCTGCCATCACCGGCCCGCGACGCGCCAGTCGCCCGACTTGCCGCCGGATTTCTCCAGAACGCGGATGCCGGTGATCGTCATGCCGCGGTCGACGGCCTTGGCCATGTCGTAGATCGTCAGGCAGGCGACGGAGGCCGCCGTCAGCGCCTCCATCTCGACACCGGTCCGGCCGGCGACCGAGACCGTCGCGGTGACACGCAGGCCCGGCAGCGCCTCGTCGGGCTCGATCTCGACGGCGACCTTGTTCAGCATCAGCGGATGGCAGAGCGGGATCAGCTCGTGCGTCTTCTTGGCCGCCATGATGCCGGCGATGCGCGCTGTGGCGAGCACGTCGCCCTTCTTCGCATTGCCCTCGAGGATCATCGTCAGCGTCTCCGGCTTCATGACGACGACCCCCTCGGCGACGGCGATGCGCTTCGTCTCGTCCTTGGCGCCGACGTCGACCATATGGGCCTCGCCGGAGGCCTTGATGTGGGTGAGGGCGCCGGCCATGGCTCAGGCCGTCCGGCGCAGGCCCTCGGCCTCGCCCGAGAGGAGAGCGCGTGTGGCGGCGGCGACGTCGGCCTGCCGCATCAGGCTCTCGCCGACGAGGAAGGTGCCGATGCCGTGTTCGGCAAGGCGCAGGCAGTCGGCATGCGTGAAGATGCCGCTCTCGCCGACCAGCAGCCGGTCGTCCGGCACCATCGCCGCCAGCCGCTCGGAGGTCGCGAGGTCGACCTCGAAGCTGCGCAGGTTGCGGTTGTTGACGCCGACCAGCGGCGAGGCGAGCCGCAGCGCCCGCTCCATCTCGGCTTCGTCGTGCACCTCGACCAGCACGTCCATGCCGGTCTCGAAGGCGGCGTCCTCCAGCGCCTTCGCCTCGTCGTCGGAGAGGCTCGCCATGATGACGAGGACGGCGTCGGCGCCCCAGCTGCGCGCCTCGAAGACCTGATAGGGCTCGAACAGGAAATCCTTGCGCAGCGCGGGCAGCGCGCAGGCGGCACGCGCGGCGGTCAGGAATTCGGGCGCCCCCTGGAAGGAGGGCGCATCGGTCAGCACCGACAGGCAGGCGGCACCGCCCGCCTCGTAGGCGGCGGCGAGCGCCGGCGGATCGAAATCGGCGCGGATCAGGCCCTTGGACGGGCTCGCCTTCTTGATCTCGGCGATCAGGGCGAAGGAACCGGCCTCGCGCTTCCGGCGCAGGGCGGCGGCAAAGCCGCGCGGCCGGTCGGCATCCTTGGCCCGCGCCCTCATCTCCTCGAAGGACACCGCGGCCTTGGCGGCGGCGATCTCCCTGCGCTTGTAGGCCTCGATGGTCTTCAGGATGTCGCTCATGCGCCCGCCTTGCGGTTCGAGACCTCGACGAGGCGCTCGAGCGCCCGTTCCGCCTTGCCGCCGTCGATCGACCGGGCAGCGATGTCCACACCGTCGGCGAGCGACGTGACACGGCTGGCGACCAGCAGGGCGGCCGCCGCATTCATCAGCACGATGTCGCGGTAGGGCGATCTCTCCCCGGCCAGCACCGAGCGCAGCGCGAGCGCGTTGTGCGCCGCATCGCCGCCGCGCAGGTCGGCGAAATCGGCGCGTGACAGCCCGGCTTCTTCGGGCGTGACGGTGAAGAGCTCGATGTCGCCGTCGCGGAGCTGCGCGACCTTGGTGCTGCCGGCGGTCGTCACCTCGTCCAGCCCGTCGCCATGCACGACCCAGGCCGCTTCCGCACCGAGAGCCTTCAGCACGCGGGCGACCGGCTCGACCCATTCGGGCGAGAAGACGCCGACCATCAGCCGCTTCACGCCGGCCGGGTTGGACAGCGGGCCGAGCAGATTGAAGATCGTGCGGGTTCCGAGTTCCACCCGCGCCGGGCCGACATGTTTCATCGCCGAGTGATGACGCGGCGCGAACATGAAGCCGACGCCGGCCTCCCGGATGCAGGTTGCGATCTCCTTCGGGCCGATGTCGATGTCGATGCCCAGCGCCATCAGCGTGTCGGCCGCACCCGACTTCGACGAGAGCGCCCGGTTGCCGTGCTTGGCCACCGGCACGCCGGCACCCGCCAGCACGAAGGCGGAGCAGGTGGAGATGTTGTAGGAGCCCGAGACGTCGCCGCCCGTGCCGACGATGTCGATCGCGTCGGCGGGCGCCTCCACCGGCAGCATCTTGGCCCGCATGGTCGCGACGGCGCCGGAGATCTCGTCCACCGTCTCGCCGCGTACCCGCATGGCCATCAGGAAGCCGCCGATCTGCGCAGGCGTCGCCTCGCCGGACATCACGATGTCGAAGGCTTGGCGCGCTTCCTCGAAGCTCAGCGACTGGCCTGACGCGACCCTGGCGATGAAGGGTTTGAAGTCGCTCATCGCCGGTTCCGTCAGAAGCTCAGGGCCTGGTCGATGGCCGTCCGGTTGACGGTCACCTCGTATCGCTGCTGCAGTTCGGCGACCAGCTGGTCGAGCAGATCGTCGGACCAGCCGGACCGGAAGGCCTGGCGCATGTCGGGGGCGACGGACTCGGCGCTGGCACCGGCCGGCTCGAAGACCTCCGTCACCTCGAACACGATCCGGCCGTCGCCCGACGGCGTCGGCACGAGGCCGGTCCCGCCTTCGGTGACGCCGTAGACGGCTGCCACGCCCGCCTCGCCGAGGTCGGGGTCGGTCGCGCCGCGGCGCACGCCGCGCTTGACCTGCTTCTCGTAGCCGAGTTCGGCGGCGATCTCGTCGAGCGTCGCGCCGTCCTTCAGCCGCTTCTCGATCGCGCCGGCACGCTCGGCGAGCCGCGCGGCGACCTGCGCGGCCGTCCAGTCCGCGACGACACGGTCGCGGACCTCGTCCAGCGTTCGGTCGCGCGCGGGCGTCACGCTGCGAACCTCATAGTAGACGAAGCCATCGGAGCCGATGCTGATCGGCGGGTTCTCCACGTCGATCTCGGTCTCGAACGCCTGGCGCAGGAGCTCGGCCGTCTCGGGGATGTCGCGCAGAACCGCACCAGAGGGGTCCTGGCCGGCGCGACTGACGGACTCGACGGTCGTGACGGTCAGTCCGAGCGACGCCGCCGCTTCCTGAATCGTGCTGCCGGCAGCGCGCGCGTCCTCGTAGCGGTCGTGCACGTCGAGAAGGATGCGGTTGGCTTCCGCCAGCGCCAGGTCGCGGCGGATCTGCTCCTGCACGTCCGCCAGCGGCTTGACCGTCTCGGGAATGATCTCGGTCACGCGCACGATGGCGGGGCCGAAGGCGCCCTGCACGATGCCGCTGACCTCGTCCTTGGCGAGACCGAAGGCGGCCTCCGCGATCGCCGGATCGGGCACCCGCGACTTTTCGACCGTACCGAGCCGCACGTCGTCCATGCTGCGGCCGTCGGCTTCCACCATCTGCTCGAAGGTCGCGCCTCCCAGCAGACGGTCGGCGGCGATCTTGGCCGCGTCCTCGTTGAGGAAGACGATCTGGTCGATGGTGCGGCGCTCGGGGGTCGTGAAGGCTGCGATCGAGCGCTGATAATCCTCCGCGACCTGCTCGTCGGTGATGGCCGCCGGATCGGCGATGTCCTCCGGCTGCAGCCTCACATAGTCGATCTTGCGATACTCGGGAGCCGCGTAGCGCGCCTTGTTCTCCTCGAAATAGGTCCCGAGCTGCGCGTCCGTCGGCGCCTCGACCGGCTCGACGAGGGCCGGCGGCAGGACGAGATACTCCACCGTGCGGTCCTCGCCCTGGTAGAGGGCGACGGCGCGCAGGAAGGTGTCCGGCACGGACATCCCGTCCGAGATCGCCTCGACGATCTGCTGGCGGATCGCGACCTGCTCGCGGTTCTTCAGATAGTCTTCGGGACGCATCCCGATCTGGCGCAGCACGAACTCGAACTGGCGGCGGTCGAAGCTGCCGCCGGGTCCCTGGAATGCGGGATCCTCCGCAGTCAGCACGGCCACCCTGTCCTTGGAGACGCCGAGGTTCATGACGCGCGCCTGCTCGTCGAGGACGGCGCCGGCGACGAGCTGCGACAGCACCTGCTGGTCCACGCCCAGCGCAACCGCCTGCTCGCGCGTCACGCGCGTGCCGAAGCGCTGCGACAGCACGGAGATCTGACGGTCATAGGCCAGCCGGTACTCGATCGGCGTCACGGTCGTCTCGCCCGCGGTGATGACGGCATTGCCGCCGAATCCGTTGGCGATCTGTCCGGAAATCCCCCAGACGGCGAAGCTCAGGACAAGGAGCAGAAGCAGCAGCTTCGCTACCCACGTGCCGGCCGCCGAACGCAATGAATCGAGCATGTCCTACCCAGAATTTGCCATTTGCCCCGCCCCTGTGCGGTGGGGCCACGCAGCACAGCAAATAGACTCCTTCATGGCGGGTGTCGATTGCTTTATGGGTGCGGTTTGGTAGGAAACGCCCGCATCACATCGCCTTCGATGGAGAATTTCGACATGACCAAGGGCATCAAGCCGCTCGTCGCGGGCAACTGGAAGATGAACGGCACCAGCGCTTCGCTGCCCGAGGTGCGCGCCATTGCCAACGGCTTCATGCGGGGGCTGGACGCGGAGTGTGACGCGCTTCTGTGCTTTCCCTCCACGCTGCTCTGGCGGGCGCAGCAGCTTCTCGCTTCGACGCCGGTCAAGGCCGGCGGGCAGGACTGCCACGTCCGCGCCAGCGGCGCCCACACCGGCGACGTCTCGGCGGAGATGCTGAAGGACGCCGGCGCGAGCCACGTCATCGTCGGCCATTCCGAGCGCCGTGCGGATCACGGCGAAGACGATGCGACGGTGCGGGCGAAGGCGCAGGCCGCATGGTCGGCGGGTCTCGTGGCCATCGTCTGCGTGGGCGAGACGCGTGCCGAGCGCGACGCGGGCGAGACGCTGGCCGTGCTCTCGCGCCAGCTGGCGGGATCGATCCCCGACGGCGCCAGCGCCAGAACCATGATCGTCGCCTACGAGCCGGTCTGGGCGATCGGCACCGGACTTACCCCGTCGCCGCAGGACGTTGCAGCCGCCCATGCGCATATCCGTGCCGAACTGCACCGGATCGTCGGCGATGCGGCAGCGACCATGCGCATTCTCTATGGCGGCTCGGTGAAGCCGTCGAACGCGGTCGAACTGCTCGGCATCGACAATGTCGACGGCGCCCTCGTCGGCGGCGCCAGCCTCAAGGCCGCCGACTTCCTCGGCATCGCCGAGGCCTATCGCGCGATCTGACGGATCGCAGCGCCCGGAACCGTTTGCATTCCCGCGTTCGGTCCCCATATCGGGGCCAGACGTCACATCGGCGGCGTTCGGGCTTGGAAACGTCGGCAAAGGCGTGTAATGAGCCGCGTCTCCTTCCCAGGGCACCGCATGCCCGGACACACCCGCGGAATTGTTCAATGGAAACCGTCCTCATCGTCATTCACCTGATGATCGTGCTCGCGCTGGTCGGCGTCGTGCTGCTTCAGCGCTCGGAGGGCGGCGGCCTCGGCATCGGTGGCGGCTCCGGCTTCATGACGGCCCGCGGCGCGGCCAACGCGCTGACGCGTGCCACCGCCATCCTGGCGGCGGCCTTCTTCGTCACCTCGCTCGGCCTGTCGCTGATCGCCCGCTACGGCGAGCAGCCGATCGACATTCTCGATCGCCTGCCGGCCGGACAGCAGCAGGGCGAGGGCACCGGCACGGGCGGCGGCGGCGTGCTGGACCAGCTCGGCGGAAGCGATACGCCCGCCGCACCGGCTCCGGCGCCGGCTCCGGCGGGTCCGCAGGTTCCGAGCGGCCAGTAACGGGCAGCGCGGCCGGCAGCAAAGCCGTCCGTCAAGACTTCGTCCATGCACGCCAGGCGGCCGCTTCTGCGGCCGTCCTCTCGTCGCGCGTTCAGACCGCACTGTGGTCGATCTGCAACCGCACTGGTCGAACGGCGTGAAGTGCTCGAACAGCCAGACGATTGCACTTGAGCGTTCGTGCTGCGATGCGGTATTGTTGGCCGGCTTTGGAGGGATGAAACCCCGGAGCTCTCGCACAACATCACGGCAGGTCGCGGAACACCATGCGGATCACACGTCTCCTCGTCGCGGCGCTCGGCGTCGCCATCTCTCTGGGAATCGCATCGCCGGCCGCGGCGGAGCGGGATCGCGCCGACCCTGGTGCGGCGGAGACGATCAAGGGGACGCAGAAGCCGCGCGCGGACGTGAAGACGAAGACGAAGACCGCCAAGGCAGCCGAGAAGCCGCAGCCGCCCACCGTCTCCGAGGTGATCGCCGCAGGCAACAATGGCGAACTCCGCTCCGAAACGCGGCCGGCGGATCCGGTCTTCAGCCTGTTCGGCGCCCAGTCGTCGAAGCTTCTGCCGCAGACCCAGGCGCTCGACTCGGTGCTGGAGAAGCGCCAGAAGGGCAGGACCTTCGCGGTGAAGAACGAGTTCGTGCCGCAGACCGTGCCCTTCTCCGGCTATCCGCGCGGCACCATCGTCATCAACACGTCCGAGCGTTTCCTCTATCTCGTGGAATCCTCCAACAGCGCACGCCGCTACGCTATCGCGGTCGGCCGCGAGGGACTGGAGTTCAAGGGCACGGCCAAGGTCGGCGACAAGCAGGAATGGCCGCGCTGGATCCCGACGCTCGACATGCAGAAGCGTGAGCCGAAGAAGTACGGCCAGTACAAGGACGGCATGCCCGGCGGCCCCGACAATCCGCTCGGCGCCCGCGCCATCTACCTGCACCAGAACAACAAGGACACGCATATCCGCATCCACGGGACGAACGCGCCCCAGACCATCGGCACCAACTCGTCGAACGGCTGCTTCCGGATGATCAACGAACACGTCATGGACCTCTACGGTCGCGTGCCGATGGGCGCCAACGTCGTCGTGCTCTGACGAACGTCCCGATGACCTGAACGAAGAAGGCCCGCGAAGCTGCGCTCGCGGGCCTTCGTGCTTTGAGGGGGACGGCGCGGCGGCGTCCGGGGACTATGCCGGCCGCGCCCGGTCGACGATCGCCCGCGCGTCGACGCCGGCCGGCAGCGTGCCGAAGGCATGGCCCCAGTCGCCGGCGAGACGGCTGGCGCAGAAGGCGTCGGCCACGGCCGCCGGCGCATGGCGGACGAGCAGCGCGCCCTGGAGCACCGTCATCATCCGCTCCACCAGCCGCCGCGCGCGATGCTCCATGCCGCCCTTCTGCGCGAAATCCGCCTCGAGCGCGCGCGCCGCGGCGTCGAGACGGCTGTCGGCGCCGCGCACGGCTCGGATCTCGGCCAGATAGGCGCCGAAGGTGTCGGGGGATTTCTGCAGCGCCCGCAGCACGTCGAGGCACATGACGTTGCCGGAGCCTTCCCAGATCGAGTTGAGCGGGATCTCCTTGTAGAGGAGACCGAGCGGCCCCTCTTCGACATAGCCGTTGCCGCCCAGCACCTCCATCGCCTCGACGACGCCGTTCGGCGCGCGCTTGCAGACCCAGTACTTCACCGCCGGGGTGCACAGCCGCACGAAGGCGGCGTCCTCGGCGCTGCCTGCCGCCATGCCGTCGAAGGCGCGGGCGAGCCGCAGCGCAAGCAGCGTCGCCGCCTCCGATTCGACGGCGAGGTCGGCGACGACGTTGGTCATCAGCGGCTGGTCGATCAGGTGGCGCTGGAAGGCGCGGCGGTGGAAGACGTGATGCAGCGCCTGCGCCACGGCACCGCGCAGCAGGCCGGCCGAGCCCAGCGCGCAGTCGAGCCGCGTGAAGGTGCCCATCTCGAGGATGGTCGGGATGCCGCGGCCTTCCTCGCCGACGAGCCAGCCATGGGCGTTCTGGAATTCGACCTCGGACGAGGCGTTCGACCTGTTGCCGACCTTGTCCTTCAGGCGCTGGATGCGCACCGCGTTCTTCGTCCCGTCCGGCAGCCGGCGCGGCACGAGGAAGCAGGACAGCCCGCCCGGCGCCTGCGCGAGCACGAGATGCGCGTCGATCTGCGGGCAGGAGAAGAACCATTTGTGGCCGGTGAGCAGGAAGCCGCCGTCCGTGCCTGCGGCCACGGCGATTGTGGTGTTGGAGCGCACGTCCGATCCGCCCTGCTTCTCGGTCATGCCCATGCCGACCAGCGCGCCCGTCTTGTCGGCGACCGCGATGTCGCGCGGGTCGTAGCTGCGGGTGCCGATACGGTCGAGAATTGTTTCGGCGAGGCCGCCCTGGCCGCGCAGGGCCGGCACGCTGCCATAGGTCATGGTCGTCGGGCACTGGCTGCCGGGCTCCACCTGCGCATGCATGATGTAGGCCGCGGCGCGCGCCGTATGGGCGCCGGGTCCGGGTTGCGCCCACGGACCGGAATGGAGGCCTTCGCCGACGATGAGGCTCATGATCCGGTGCCAGGACGGGTGGAACTCGACCTGGTCCACCCGGTTGCCGAAGCGGTCGAAGCTCTTCAGCTCCGGCGGGAACCGGTGCGCCAGCCGTCCGGCTTCGATCGTTTCCGCGCGCCCGAGCTCGGCGCCGTAGGCGGTCAGCCTGTCGGTCGCATGCCCGGCGCCCATGGCGGCTGCGGCATTGGTCAGCGCCCGGTCCGTGGAGAACAGGTTGAAATCCTCCAGCGCCGGCGGCTGGTTCAGCACTTCGTGCGTCTTGAAGGCGGGCAGGGCGGTCATGGCGATCCTCCGGTTTCGATCCGCCCGCCGCCTGCGGGGCGGGGCGGACCCTCCTACGAGCGTTGTGGACCAGAGGACGGACGGACCGCAACCGGTTCGGTCGGCGGCTGCCCTTCCGCGTTCGCCTCACCCTGCGTCATGGCGCGCCGGGGGATAACGCGCAGCCGCGGGTGCTTTTTCGCTGGCGGAATCGGACCGGCGGCGATAAGCCCTGACTCCCATGGCGCGATATGTATTCATCACCGGCGGCGTGGTTTCCTCCCTTGGCAAAGGCATTGCCGCAGCGGCTCTCGGAGCCCTGCTGCAGGCGCGCGGCTATCGCGCGCGCATCAAGAAGCTCGATCCCTACCTCAACGTCGATCCGGGAACGATGTCGCCCTACCAGCACGGCGAGGTCTTCGTGACCGACGACGGCGCCGAGACCGATCTCGATCTCGGTCACTACGAGCGCTTCACCGGCCGGTCGGCGAACCAGCAGGACAACATCACGACCGGGCGCATCTACAAAAACATCATCGAGAAGGAACGCCGCGGCGACTATCTCGGCGCGACCGTCCAGGTGAT
Organism: Aquibium microcysteis; assembly: GCF_014495845.1. Classification (NCBI taxonomy): domain Bacteria; kingdom Pseudomonadati; phylum Pseudomonadota; class Alphaproteobacteria; order Hyphomicrobiales; family Phyllobacteriaceae; genus Aquibium; species Aquibium microcysteis. The sequence continues at coordinate 1,630,809 of NZ_CP061080.1, read as the reverse complement.
CCCGCACGTCACCGACGAGATCAAGAACTTCGTGCTGGAAGGCAATGACGACTACGACTTCGTGCTCTGCGAGATCGGCGGCACGGTGGGCGACATTGAGGCGATGCCGTTCCTGGAGGCGATCCGCCAGCTCGGCAACGACCTGCCGCGCAATGCCGCCGTCTACATCCACCTGACGCTGATGCCGTGGATTCCGGCGGCAGGCGAGCTGAAGACCAAGCCGACGCAGCATTCGGTGAAGGAACTGCGCTCGATCGGCATCGCGCCCGACATCCTGCTGGTGCGTGCCGACCGCCCGATTCCGAAGGACGAGCGCCGCAAGCTGTCGCTGTTCTGCAACGTGCGCGAATCCGCCGTCATCCAGGCGCTCGACGTCGCCCATATCTACGACGTGCCGATGGCCTATCACCGGGAAGGGCTCGACGGCGAGGTGCTGGCCGCCTTCGGCATCGACCCGGCGCCCAAGCCGCGCATGGAACGCTGGCAGGAGGTCTCGACCCGGATCCACAATCCGGAGGGCGAGGTGACCATCGCCATCGTCGGCAAGTACACGGGCCTGAAGGACGCCTACAAGTCGCTCATGGAGGCGCTGACGCATGGCGGCATCGCCAACCGCGTCAAGGTGAAGCTCGACTGGATCGAGAGCGAGATCTTCGAGAAGGAGGATCCCGCGCCCTGGCTGGAGAAGGTGCACGGCATCCTGGTGCCCGGCGGCTTCGGCGAGCGCGGCTCGGAAGGCAAGATCCTGGCGGCGAAATTCGCCCGCGAGCGCAAGGTGCCCTATTTCGGCATCTGCTTCGGCATGCAGATGGCCTGCATCGAGGCGGCGCGGTCGCTGGCCGGCATCGAGGGCGCCTCCTCGACGGAGTTTGGCCCGGCCCGGGAGCCGGTGGTCGGCCTGATGACGGAATGGCTGAAGGGCAACATGCTGGAGAAGCGCCGCGAGACCGACGATCTCGGCGGCACGATGCGGCTCGGCGCCTATGAAGCACGGCTGGCCGAGGGATCGAAGATCGCGGCCGTCTATGGCGACACCAAGATCCACGAACGCCACCGCCACCGCTACGAAGTCAACATCGACTACAAGGAGCGGCTGGAGGACTGCGGTCTCGTCTTCGCCGGCATGTCGCCCGACGGCGTGCTGCCCGAGACGGTCGAGTATCCCGACCATCCCTGGTTCATCGGCGTGCAGTACCACCCCGAGCTGAAGTCGCGTCCCTTCGAGCCGCACCCGCTCTTCGCGAGCTTCATCGGCGCGGCGGTGGACCAGTCGCGGCTGGTCTGATCCACCGGCCACTGGTCCGTTGCGGGACTCAGGCAAATCGCCAATACAATTTCGCGGGGCGTCGACCCGCGGAGCCGTTCCGCGGGTGCGTGAGAGGGTTCGGCAATGAGCGACAGCATTCGCGAAGTCACGTCCGTCTCCTGGTTCGGCCGTCTGACACGGTCGGCCGGCGGCATCGTCTTCGGCCTTCTGCTTCTCGTGGCGATGGTCATCGGGCTGTTCTGGAACGAGGGCAGGGCGGTGACCACCGCCCGCTCGCTCGAAGAGGGCGCCGGGCTCGTCCAGACCGTTCCGTCCGACCGGATCGATCCGGCGCTCGAGGGTCGCCTCGTGCACGTCGCCGGTCCTGTGGCGGCGACCGCGGAACCTCGGGACGACCTGTTCGGCGTCGTTGCGGCCGGTATCCGGCTGGAGCGCTCCGTCGAGATGTACCAGTGGGTCGAGCGCCAGAAGTCGGAGACGAAAACCAAGCTCGGCGGCGGCGAGGAGACGGTCACCACCTATTCCTACGAGAAGGCGTGGTCCACGGACGCGATCGATTCCGGACGTTTCAAGCAGCCGGAGGGCCATGCCAATCCCGGAATGAACTATTCCAGTGAGAGCTTCCAGATCCCGCAGGCCTCGCTGGGCGCGTTCCGGCTGGACACGCCGGTGCTCGACAGGATCGGCGGCGCCGAAAAGCTGTCGCTCGACCAGGGAATGATCGATGCCGTAAAGGCGAGCTACACCGGCCCGCGCGGCCTGCACGTCGCGTCCAGCGGTGCCTACATGGGCTTCGACCCGTCCTCGCCGCGCATCGGCGACTACCGCCTGAGCTGGCAGGTCGTGCCGCTCGGCCCGGTGAGCGTTGTCGGCCGGCAGACCGGTGACGGCTTCGCGGCCTACCAGACGGTCGCCGGCAACCGGCTGCTGATGGTCGAGAGCGGCGTCGTCGCGGCGGATCAGATGTTCGCGGACGCCATGACCGGCAACACGATCCTGACCTGGGCGCTGCGCGCCGGCGGCCTGCTGCTGCTGATGTTCGCTTTCTCGATGATCATGGGACCGGTGGGCGTGCTGGCCGACGTGATCCCCTTCCTCGGCAGCCTGGTGCGGCTGGGCACGGGCGCCATCGCCTTCGTGCTGGCGGTACTCGTCGGCAGCGTGACGATCGCTCTCGCCTGGTTCTGGTACCGGCCGCTGCTGGCCATCGGCATCGTCGTCGCAGCCGTCGCCATCGCCGTTCTGGTCAGCCGCTTCGGCCGGAAGGCGGCAGCCGAGCCCAGCACGCCAGCGCCCGCCGCCTGAGCGGCGGCGCGTCCGGGTCCTCGTGCGGAAGCGGCCCGGCCGCCTCTCAGCGGCCCGACGCCTTGGGCAGGAAGGTCTCGATCAGCTGGGCCATCAGCGCGTCGCGCTGGCCGGCACTGTCGCCGCCCATCACCACGGCGACAATGGACTTGCCGTCACGCCGCACGGACGTCGCCAGGTTGAAGCCGGACGCGCGCGTGTAGCCGGTCTTGATGCCGTCGGCGCCGCGCACGGTCTCCAGCACCTTGTTGTGGCCCTTCACCGTCCGGCCGCGGAAGGCGAAGCTCGTGCGACCGAAATAGCCGTACTGCGCCGGAAACTGCCTCCGCAGCGCAAGGCTCAGCGTCGCCATGTCGCGCGCCGTCGTCACCTGGCCGGCATCGGGCAGGCCGGATGCGTTCCTGAAGACGGTCGATCCCATGCCGAGCTGCCGCGCCCTGGCGGTCATCATCGACGCGAACCGCTCCTCGCTGCCGCCGAGATGCTCTGCCACAGCGGTCGCGACGTCGTTGGCCGATTTCGTCACCAGCGCCCGGATCGCCGTGTCGACGTCGATCGTCTGGCCGGCCTTGAAATGCAGCTTCGTCGGCGGCCGGCCGGCCGCATAGGCGGAGACGGGAATCTGCGTGGCGGGACCGGTCCGGCCCTGCTGCAGCGCCTCGAGCAGCATGTAGACCGTCATCATCTTGGTCAGCGAGGCGGGAAATCGGCGCGCATCGGCCTGATCGGCATGCAGCACGCGCCCGGTGTTCGCATCGACCACGATGGCGGCATATTTGGCTGATGCGGAGGTGGGAATGGGGCGGGACGTGCTGCGCAGCACGTCCGACGTGCTGCACGCCGTCACGAAGGCCGCGATCAGCAGGCAAAGGATGCTCCTGACCAGGCCCGACCGGGCACCGCTGCTGATTCGCGGCCGCGCCTCCGCCGGCGCCGCGCGGTCTTTCGACAATGAACTGAATGACATAGGTCTCCGCCCGTGGTCCGCCCGGCCGTCCGGAAGCGCCTCGTGCCGCCCGCATCGCCGGAGGCCGGGAGCCTATCCAAGCAAGTCGCGAATGCAACCGCCCCAGGTCCGGCCGTCGCGACCACCGGCGCGGTGCTTGCGCGGCCGGACGTCTTGCGGCACATGGGCACCATGTCGAACACCCTCCCGAACGCAGCCCTCGACCACCTCGTCCTGCCGACGGCCTCGCTGGAGACCGCGCGCGGTCGTCTCGGCGCACTCGGCTTTACGGTGGCGCCCACGGGCGTGCACCCCTTCGGAACGGCCAATTGCTGCGTCTACATGGCGGACGGCACGTTTCTCGAACCCCTTGCCATCGCCGATGCCGATGCCTGTGCTGCGGCCGCCGCCGCTGGCAACGTCTTCGTCGGCCGCGACCGCGCCTTCCGCTCCACCGGGCGCCACGAAGGGTTTTCGGCCATCGTGCTGGCCAGCGACGACGCCGATGCCGATCATGGGACGTTCGTCGGAGCAGGGCTGTCGGCCGGCGACGTCCTGTCCTTTTCGCGTCCCTTTCAGGACGCGTCCGGCCGCAGCGACACGGCATCCTTCAAACTCGCCTTCGCTGCGGCACCTCGCACGCTGCCCTTCGTCTTCTCGTGTCAGCGCTTGAACGCGCCGGCGGTCGACCGCAGCGCGCTGCAGCACCATGCGAACGGCGTGACGCGTCTTTTGTCGATCATGGTCGTGGCGGCCGATCCGGCCGCTGCATCCCGCTTCTTCGCGACCGTGACCGGCGTTGCCGGCGAGGCGGGCGCAACGGCCACCCGCTATGCCCTGGCCAATGGCGACATCCTGGTGCGTCCGGCCACCTCCGGCGACGGAGCGTTGCCGACCGGGCTGTTCGACTTCCGCGCCGTGACCTTCGGCGTATCCGACCTGTCCGCCACGCGGCGCGTGCTGTCTGCGAACGGCATCGCTTTCGAAACCACCGACCAGCGCATCACCGTGCCCCCCGCACCGGGACAGGGCGCAGGCTTCATCTTCGAGGAACGGGCATGACCCAGCCGAACACCACCGTCACCGCCGGCAGCGCGGTGTTTTCCAATGACGCGCCGCTGACGCTGATCGCCGGGCCGTGCCAGCTCGAATCGCGGGGCCACGCCTTCGACATGGCCGGCGCGCTGAAGGAGATGACGGAGGCGCTCGGAATCGGGCTCGTGTACAAGACCAGCTTCGACAAGGCCAACCGCACCTCGCTCTCCGGCAAGCGCGGCGCCGGCCTGGACGAGGCGCTGCCGATCTTCGCCGACATCCGCAGCCAGCTCGGCCTGCCGGTCCTGACCGACGTCCACACCGAGGAACAGTGCGGCATCGTGGCGGAAGCGGTCGACATCCTGCAGATCCCGGCCTTCCTCTGCCGCCAGACAGACCTGCTCGTCGCGGCGGCGAAGACCGGCAGGGTCGTCAACGTCAAGAAGGGGCAGTTCCTCGCGCCCTGGGACATGAAGAACGTGGTCGCCAAGATCACGGGCTCGGGCAACGCCAACGTGCTGGTGACCGAGCGCGGCGCGTCCTTCGGCTACAACACGCTCGTCTCCGACATGCGCGCGCTGCCGGTGATGGCCGAGACCGGCGCCCCGGTGATCTTCGACGCCACGCATTCGGTCCAGCAGCCCGGCGGGCAGGGCGCATCGAGCGGCGGCGAGCGGCGCTTCGTGGAGACGCTGTCGCGGGCGGCCGTCGCCGTGGGCATCGCCGGTGTGTTCATCGAGACGCACGAGGATCCCGACAATGCGCCATCGGACGGACCGAACATGGTGCCGCTGGCAGACATGCCGCGGCTCCTCGGGACGCTGATGGCCTTCGATGCGGTGGCCAAGCGGAAAGGCTGAGGCCAAGCGGAAGGGCTGACGCCACGACGCGCAATTCGGCCGCCTCCCGGGCGGTCAGATGATCAGTCCGGCCAGCACGTCGTTGTCGGTGATGTCCTGATAGGACCAGCCGGCTTCGCGGAACTTCTTCTCCAGCCGGTCGAAGTTCCTGGCGCTCTTCGTCTCGATGCCGATCAGGACGGAGCCGAAATTGCGCGCTGACTTCTTCAGATATTCGAAGCGGGCGATGTCGTCCTCCGGGCCGAGCAGGTCGAGGAAGTCGCGCAGCGCGCCGGGACGCTGCGGGAAGCGGAAGACGAAGTACTTCTTCAGCCGCTCGAAGCGCAGCGCCCGCTCCTTGACGTCGGGCAGGCGCTCGAAGTCGAAATTGCCGCCCGAGACGACGAGCACGATCGTCCTGCCCTTCAGTTCGGATTTGGGAAAGTCCTTGAGCGCGTCGATCGCCAGCGCGCCGGCGGGCTCCAGCACGACTCCCTCGACGTTGAGCATCTCGATCATGGTCGCGCAGAGCCGGTTCTCGGGGACGAGGTGGACGTCCTCCGGCCGGAATGCCTTCAGGTGGCGCAGCGGCTCGCGGCCGATCTCCGCCACGGCCGCGCCGTCGACGAAATTGTCGACCTTCGCGAGCTTCACCCGCCGGCCTTCGGCGAGGCTCTGCCTCAGGCTCGGCGCACCGACGGGCTCGGCGAAGGCGAAGCGCGTCGGCCAGCCCTTCGCCGTCAGATATTGCGTCACGCCCGCGGCAAGCCCGCCGCCGCCGACCGGCAGGATCGTCAGGTCTGGCACGACGCCGTCGGGCATCTGCGACACGAGTTCGGCGGCAACCGTCGCCTGGCCGTCGATGATGTCGCGGTGGTCGAAGGGCGGCACCATCAGCGCGCCCGTCTCCTCGGCATAGGCGAGGGCTGCCTCCAGGCAGGCATCGAAGAAGTCGCCCGTCAGTCGGATCTCGACATATTTTCCGCCGAAGGTCACGGTCTTGTCGATCTTCTGCTGCGGCGTCGTGACGGGCATGAAGATCACGCCGCGCTGGCCGAGATTGCGACAGGCGAAGGCGAAGCCCTGCGCATGGTTTCCGGCCGAGGCGCAGACGAAGCTCTTCGCCGGCGTCTTCGCCTTCAGCGCCTTGCGGAAGAAGGTGTAGGCGCCGCGGATCTTGTAGGAGCGCACCGGCGACAGGTCCTCCCGCTTCAGCCAGATGCGCGCGCCATAGCGGCGCGACAGATGATCGTTGAGCTGCAGCGGCGTCTCGGCGAACAGGTCGCGAAGGGCAAGCGCGGCCGCGTCGACGCGTTCGATGAAGCCTGGGGCCGGGGACGTGACGGACATGGATGTCTCCCGCTGGGCGTGATTGCCGCGGCCCGGCCTATTGCACAATCGGCCGCCTGCCGCCACTGTCCGGCCGCGGGACGGGCCGGGCGGCCTTGGCTCCCGCGTCGGGGTCGAAGAGCCGGGGCGGAGGATCGTGCAGACATTTTCGCTTCGCGCCGCGATCCACATCTCCGCGATCTTCGCCGTCTACATGTCGCTCGCGATGCTGATCCCGGCCTTCGTCGACCTCTACTACGGCAACAGCGACTGGCGCATCTTCGCGCTGTCGGCCTTCTTCACCGGCGGTCTGGCGCTGGCCGTGGCGCTGGCCACGCAGGGCCGGCCGCCCGGCGTCTCCTCCCGCTTCGCCTTCCTGCTGGTCAACCTGCTGTGGCTGACGACGGCGGCGACCGGCACGATCCCGTTCCTGGCCTCGTCGCTCGACATGACCGTCTCCGATGCCGTCTTCGAATCGGTCTCGGCCATCACCACGACGGGGGCGACGGCCATCGTCGGGCTGGATTCGCTGCCGCCGGGGATGCTCCTGTGGCGGTCGCTGCTGCAGTGGATGGGCGGCCTCGGCGTCATCGCGCTCGGGCTCTTCATCCTGCCGTTCCTGAACGTGGGCGGCGTCTCCTACTTCAAGATCGAGTCGACCGACATCGAGGATCGGCCCTTCGCGCGGCTGTCGACCTTCACGATCAGCATGGTCGCGATCTACGGCCTGCTCACGCTCACCTGCGCCATCGCCTATGCCGCGGCCGGCATGTCCGGCTTCGACGCGATCAACCATGCGATGACGACCATCGCCACGGCCGGCTTCTCGACCCACGACGATTCCTTCGGCCACTACGTCGACACGCCGGCGATCCTGTGGATCGCGATCGTGTTCATGTGCATCGGCGCGCTGCCGTTCTCGATCCTGATCCTGCTCGCCGTGCGCGGCCGCATCGATGCGCTGCGCGATCCGCAACTGCGCGCCTTCCTGGGCTACACCTTCGCCTTCTGCGCCGTGACCACCATCTACCTGCGCATCGAGACCGAGATGGCCTTCTTCGACGCGCTGACGCACGCGACCTTCAACTTCGTCTCGCTGATCACCACCACGGGCTTTGCCACCCACGACTACTCGGCCTGGGGACCCTTCGCGGTCGCGCTCGCCTTCATCGCCACCTTTCCCGGCGGATGCTCGGGGTCGACCACCGGCGGCATCAAGGCCTACCGCTTCATCATCCTGTTCGAACTGATGGCCAACGGCCTGCGCAGGCTGGTCTATCCGAGTTCGGTGCAGCCCGTGCGCTATGGCGACCGGCCGGTCGACGACGACATGCAGCGCGCCGTGGTGCTGTTCATCGCTTCGTTCTTCGTGCTCTGGGCAATCGCGACCCTGCTGCTGGCCGCCACCGGGCTCGATCTGGTGACGGCACTGACCGGCGCGCTGACCGCGCTGACGAATGTCGGCCCCGGTCTCGGCGACTTCATCGGCCCGAAGGGCAGCTTCGCTCTGGTGCCCGACTTCGCCAAGTGGGTGATGGCACTGGCCATGTTGTTCGGCCGCCTGGAGATTCTGGCCGTTCTGGTGATCTTCACGCCGGTGTTCTGGCGCCGCTGAACTGGCAGTCTTTGCGAGGAAGGTCGCGCAGGATTGCGCGCGGACCCGGGGTCGGCTAAATGCAGCGCCGCGCCGGACGGGACCCGAGCGGCCGAAGCCGAGCCCCGCCGCCGGGCGAACCGGGTAACACTCCTTGAACAGCCAGTCCGTCCGCGCCGCCATCCACATCGCCGCGATCTTCGCCATCTACCTGTCGCTGGCAATGCTGTTCCCGGCCTTCTTCGACTTCTACCACGGCAACGCCGACTGGCAGGTGTTCGCACTCTCGGCCTTCTTCACGGGCGGACTGTCGCTAGCCACCGCGCTCGCCACACAGGGCCCGAGGGTCGTAGCGACCCCACGCTTCGGCTTCCTGATCGTCAATCTCCTGTGGGCGACCACGGTGGTCGTCGGCGCGGTGCCGCTAATCGCCTCATCGATCGATCTGACCATCGCCGACGCGATCTTCGAATCGACCTCGGCGCTCACCACCACCGGCTCGACCGTCATCGTCGGACTCGACTCGCTGCCGCCCGGGATCCTGCTGTGGCGCTCGCTGCTCAACTGGATCGGCGGGATGGGCGTCATCGTGCTCGGCCTGCTCATCCTGCCCTATCTGAACATCGGCGGCGTGTCCTACTTCAAGCTCGAATCCTCCGACATCGAGGATCGGCCCTTCGAGCGGCTGTCGATCTTCCTCCTGAGCATTCTCGGCATCTATTCTTCGCTGACCTTCGCCTGCGCCCTGTCCTATGCGGCGGCCGGCATGTCGGGCTTCGACGCGATCAACCATGCCATGGCGACGCTGGCGACCGGCGGCTTCTCAACCCATGACGCTTCGTTCGGCTTCTGGGGCGAGAACCTGCCGCTCCTGTGGGTCTCTTCCTTCTTCATGTTCGTCGGCGCCTTGCCGTTCTCGATCCTGGCGCTGCTCGCCTTCCGCGGCCGGATCGACGCCGCCCGCGACCCACAGATCCGTGTCTTCGCGCTCTACGTGCTGTTCTTCGCGCTGGCGACGGCGATCTACGTGACGGTGAACACCGGGCGGCCGTTCCTCAGCGCGTTCACGCACTCCACGTTCAATTTCGTTTCAATCATCACGACGACCGGTTTCGCCAGCCAGGACTACTCGACCTGGGGACCTTTCGTCGTGGCCTGCGCCTTCATCGCGACGTTCCTCGGCGGCTGTTCGGGCTCGACGGCCGGCGGCATCAAGGCCTACCGCTTCATCATCCTGTTCGCCCTGATGGCCAACGGCCTGCGCCGGCTGGTCTACCCCAATTCCGTCCACACGGTTCGTTACGGCGACCGGCCGGTCGACGATGCCATGCAGCGCGCCGTCGTGCTGTTCATCGCCTCGTTCTTCGTCATCTGGGGTGCAGGAACGGTGCTGCTGGCCGGAACGGGCCTGGACTTCGTGACGTCGATGACAGGTGTTCTGACCGCCATGACCAATGTGGGTCCCGGCCTCGGCGACGTGATCGGGCCGGCCGGAAACTTCGCGCCGCTCCCCGACTCGGCGAAATGGATCCTGTCGCTGGCCATGCTGCTTGGCCGGATGGAGATCCTGACCGTGCTCGTCATCTTCACGCCGTTCTTCTGGCGCCGCTGAGCCGTGACCGCGCTCAGACGAACAGATCAACCTTCTCGAACGTTCGCACGTCGATCAGGCCCTGGTCGGAGATCCGCAGTTCGGGGATCACCACCAGCGCCAGCAGGGAATGCTGCATGTAGGCGTTGTTGAGCGAGCAGCCCATGGCGCGCATCGCCGCCGTCAGCTTCTCGGCCTTTGCGGCGACGATCTCGGCCCGTTCGTCCGACATCAGCCCGGCAATCGGCATCTCGACGATGGCGAGTTCCTTGCCCTTGGAGAAGATCACGACGCCGCCGCCCACTTCGCCCAGCCGGTTGGCCGCCGCCGCCATGTCGGCCTTGCTGGTGCCCACGACGATCATGTGGTGGGAGTCATGGGCCACCGTCGAGGCGATCGCGCAGTCCTCCAGATAGCCGAAGCCCGAGACGAAGCCGTTGACCACCGCGCCGGTTCCGCGGTGCCGCTCGACCAGCGCGATCTGGCAGACGTCGGCGGTGCGGTCCATCGCCACCAGCCCGTCCTCGACCGCCAGATCGGCCTCCAGCGCCCGCGTCGGCGCCTGGTTCTCGATGACGCCGATGACGCGCGCGCGGACCTCGTTGGCTCCGGCCGGCGCCGCGATGTCGAAATCCCGTGCCGCGAGCACCTTGCCCAGCCGCACGGTCTGCCGGGCACTCGCCGGGTAGTCGCGGGCCGGGATGTCGGCCTCCAGGCGCCCGCCGGTGGCGAGACGCACGCCGCGCGCCCAGACCTCGTCGATTTCGAGCGCGGCCAGATCCGACACGATCAGGAAGTCGGCGAGCCGCCCCGGCGCGATCGACCCCAGTTCCCGCTCCAGCCGGAAATGCTGGGCCGGGTTGATGGTGGCCATCTGGATCGCGGTCACCGGCTTCAGCCCCTGCGCGATCGCGTGGCGCACGACGCGGTTCATGTGGCCCTCGTTGACCAGCGTGCCGGAATGGCTGTCGTCGGTGCACAGGATGAAGTTGCGCGGATCGAGCCCGCGCTCCGTCACCGCCTTGATCTGGGTGGCGACGTCGTACCAGGCCGAGCCGAGCCGGAGCATCGCCTTCATGCCCTGCCGCACGCGGGCCACGGCGTCCTCGACGCGCGTGCCCTCGTGATCGTCCTCCGGTCCGCCGGCGACGTAGCCGTGGAAGGGCAGGCCGAGGTCGGGCGAGGCATAGTGTCCGCCGACGGTCTTGCCGGCGGCGACGGTGGCGTCGATCTCGCCGCGCATCTTGGCGTCGTTGGCTGCGACGCCGGGGAAATTCATCACCTCGCCGAGCCCGACGATGTTCTCCCAGCCCATCGCCTCGGCCACCTCGGCCGGGCCGATCAGCGCCCCGGGGGTCTCGAGCCCCGGCGCGGAGGGGACGCAGGACGGCATCTGCACGTGCACGCTGACCGGCATCTCGAGGGCCTCGTCATGCATCAGCCGCACGCCCTCCAGTCCCAGCACGTTGGCGATCTCGTGCGGATCGATGAACATCGCGGTGGTGCCGTGCGGGATGACCGCGCGGCAGAACTCGGTCACCGTCACCATGCCGCTCTCGACATGCATGTGCGCATCGCAGAGGCCGGGGACGAGATAGCGGCCGCCGGCCTCCACCACGACGGTGTTGCCGCCGATGCAGTGGCCGGCATCCGGTCCGCAATAGGCGAACCGGCCCTCGACGACGGCGATATCCGTTCCGGGGATGATCTCGCCCGAATGGACGTTGACCCAGCGCCCATCGCGCACGACGAGATCGGCGGGGCGCCGGCCCATCGCGACGTCGACGAGTGCGGGTGCCGCCTCCGTCCAGGTCTTCGGCTTGCGGAAAGGGGATGGCGTGGCGGTCATGGTCGGGTCTCCGGTCTTGGGCCGACCATGCCAAGACCGGGGCGCTTTGACCAGTTGAGAGCGCACGAATCCCGTGGAACGCGCTCAGCGCCGCATCAGGAGAACGGCCGCCAGGCCGAGCGCAGCGAGGCCGACGAGCGCGACGGTCTTGGGGTGGTCGCTGACGACCGCGCCGGCCATGCGGGCCTGGCGTTCGATGTCGCGGCGGCTCGGGCGGCGCTTCGACAGGCGTGCGACGAGATCCGAGACGATGTCGGCGACGTCGTCATAGGCATGTGCGCCGCGCTCGGCGACTTCGCCATAGAGATGCGAGCCCTGCGCGGCGGCGGTGCGCCGCAGCCCCGACAGTTCGCGCCTGAGCGCCGTCATCTGGCGCTCGAGATCGTCGATCGCGTCGTCGCGCGTGCGGCTGAAGGAAAAGGCCATGGGAGTCCCCGTCATTGCGTTGAATGCACGGGAAACGCCGGGGGCGTGCCTTCGTTCCGTAACCTGCGGCACACGATCGAGGCGACGTCGAAGCGAAGGGATGGCCGGGCCGGGCGGGACAGACGTGCGCGTGGCGTTTCGCTGCCCAGGGCCAGAAACCGGGAAAATCAGCCCTGTACGTCCTTGCCGCCGAGCCCGGTTGTCGCGGCCCGGCCATCCTCGGGGAGACGAACGGCCGGAGCCGGCGGTTGTTCCGTCCCGGTCCGCCCGGCGCGGAGAAATATTGTATATCACTAATTTAGAAGTCCTTCACGGCTTCCTGCGATGCAGGCTCCCGCCGGGCGGCGGCCGGGGCGGCAGCGTTTCGAAACGAAAGGGATCGTCTTGAACCTCATCCGCGGAAGATTTCTCGTCAGGATCATGCTCACCTGCTTCGTCGGCATCCACACGCCGCTGATCGGCATCCTCGTGCTGTGGCTGATGACCGACGAGCACGTCGACTGGATCGCCCTCGGCGCGGTGCTGGCGGCCACCCTGGTCGCGACCGCCGGGACCCTTTTGCTGCTGCGGCGCGAGATGGCGCCCGTCCTGCGCATCTCCCATGCGCTCGAAAGCTTCGCCGATCGGCGCGAGATCGTGCCGATCGAGCATGTCGCGCCGGACGAGATCGGCGCGCTTGCGCGCTCCGCCGCCTGGGCCATCGAGACCGCCGATCACCTGCTGCGGGAGACGGAACGCCAGGCGCGCACCGATGGCCTCACCGGCCTCGCCAACCGGCGCGCCTTCCTCGAAAGGGCTGAGCGTTCTCCCGGCGGCAGCGTCGCCATCGTCGACGTCGATAAGTTCAAGGCGATCAACGACACCCACGGCCATCAGGCGGGCGACGACGTGCTGAGGGCAGTCGCCGGCATCCTGCGCGACGCCGTGGGAGAGTCCGGCTGCGCGGCGCGGCTGGGCGGCGAGGAGTTCGGCATCCTCCTGCCCGCCGCCACACCCGAGGAGGCGGTGCGGCTGATCGAGCAGGCCCGCTCAGCACTCGCGGCCGCACCGGTCCTGCGCGACCGCATCGTGAGCTTCTCGGCCGGCGTCGCCGGCCGCACCGACGACATCGCCGCCGATCTCGCCCGCGCCGACGGCGCGATGTACCGGGCCAAGCGGGCCGGCCGCAACCGGATCGAGCGGTCCGCCGAACCGCGCGACCGCCGACGCATTCACGCGCCCGCGCTGGACGACGATGCGGAGACGGGCCTCGAGCATGCAGGACCGGTGGGGATCGGGCAGGACTGATCGAGCCGAGGGATGCGAAAGAGCGTCCGCATGCGCGCGGCAGGGGCTATCGAACCTGAGCGGTATCAAAGCCGCTCATGATGACGGGACAAAGAGCGGACTTGACGACGGTCGATGGTGCCCCCTGCCGGGATCGAACCGGCATGGCCGAAGCCGAGGGATTTTAAGTCCCTTGCGTCTACCTGTTCCGCCAAGGGGGCAGCCGGTTCAGGGGTAGCGGGTCGACGGAGCCGGATCAAGCGGCGAAACGCGTGCAGGCGATGGGCGCGGCGGGTCGTGCCCGGCGCGTCCGGATCGGCCGCGGGGGCGCGCCTCAGCCGCCGAACGCCTTGGCCGCCATGCGCTTCACGAAGCCGGCGACTTTTCCGGCTTCGACGAATTGCGGCATGTGGCCGATGCCTTCGAGGATCTCGATGTCGATGCCCTCCACCTTGCCCTCCATCGCCAGGCCGTGGCGGGTGTGGTGCAGCACGCGGTCGCGGCTGCCGAAGAGGATGCCGACGGGCATCGCGATCTCGCCATAGCGCTCCATCTGGGCGGGCAGGTCCTGTTCGACCGCCACGATGTCGGAGGAGGTGGCGTAGAAATGGCTGGGGCGCAGGCCGAGATAGCCGCCGCCGCCGATCGCATAGTCTTCCGGCACCGGCTGCGGACCGAAGACGAAGTCGAGCGTCTGCTGCGCCGTCTTCAGCCCGGCGGGCACGGCAAGCGTCGAGGCGACGATGCGCCGCATCAGCGGCGAACGGATGTAGAGGCCGCCGAACTCCTTCGGCGCCGCCGGCACGTGGTGGGTGAGGGGGGAGATCAGCGCCAGGCCTGAAATCTTCTCGGGGTGGTCGAGCGCGACGCGCAGCGCGATGGCGCCGCCCAGCGAATGGCCGACGAGCAGCGGCTTCTCCAGTCCGACCGCGTCGATGAAGCGCGCGATCGCTTCGGCCTGCTCCGGCAGACGCGCGCCGCTCGACACGCGGGTGGAATAGCCCGACCCCGGGCGATCCATCGCCACGAGGCGGAAGCCGTCGCCCATGGCGGGGAACAGCGTCTGGCGGAAATGGTGCAGCTGGCCGCCGAGACCATGCACGAAGAGGATCGGCCGGCCGGATCCCTGGTCGACGTAATGGATCGTATCGCCGCCGACCCCGATCGTCCTGCCGACCCGCGGAATGCGCCGCTCGGCGTCGGCGGCGAGGCGGCGGGTGACGAGCGCGTTCCAGCCGAGCCAGCCGGCGGGTACGAGAAGCGCGAGGGCGACGATCCAGATCAGCACGGCCATCGGCGGGTCTCCCGTTTCGTTGGGGCCGTGTCGCCCGGAGGGCGTCGGCAGACGAAGGTCTGCCCCGCCGCGCGGCGGAGATCAATGGGCCTGCCCGCCGTGCCATGCGAAGCGGGGCGACCCGAAGGCCGCCCCGCCGGCGATGCGTGATGGAGGGACGCGCTCCGGCCGGGCCGTGCAGCGCGACGCGGCCGCACGGCAGCGCGGCGAGCGAAGCCGCGCCGCGGACTCAGCCGTGCAGCTTCGCCGCGATCTCCGCGACGCGCTTGCCCTGGAACTTCGCGCCTTCGATCTCCTGCTCGGAGGGCATGCGCGAGCCGTCGGTGTTCGACGTCGTGGTCATGCCGTAGGGCGCGCCGCCGCGGACGACGTCGTTGCCGGACTGGCCCTGGTAGGCATAGGAGAGCGGCACGATGATCATGCCGTGGTGCTGCAGCGAGACCTGGGTGGAGATGATGGCGAACTCGGCGCCGCCATGCTGCGTGGCGGTCGACACCATGACCGAGGCGACCTTGTTGATCAGCGCGCCCTTGGCCCAGAGCGGACCGGTCTGGTCGATGAAGTTCTTCATCTGCGAGGACATCGCGCCATAGCGCGTCGAGATGCCGAAGATGATGGCGTCATAGTTCTCGAGCTCCAGCGGATCGGCGATCGGCGCCTCCTGGTCGAGCTTGTAGTAGGCGGCCTTGGCGACCTCCTCGGGAACGAGTTCGGGAACGCGCTTCACGGTCACGGTCGCGCCGGCTTCCGCCGCACCCTCGGCGGCGGCCTTCGCCATCGCTTCCATGTGGCCCCAGCTCGAATAATAGAGGACGAGTACCTTCGCCATGTCTGTCTCCTTCGGTTTCGCCTGCCGGGCTCCCCGCATCCGTCGGTTGCAGCCTCATCCCGGTCTCCTCTCAATCTAGGGCGCAGTCATCGTCTACGGAACAGCCGGATCGCAGCACGGTTCGTTCACCGATACAACGCCATTGCTGCGGACCCGGCCGGGCGCTATGTCGATTTCACGTTTGCCGGAGAGCCCCGATGCCAGAAATCGTCACTGCCGCCATGGTCGTCATCGGCGACGAAATCCTCTCCGGCCGGACCAAGGACAGGAACATCGGCCACCTCGCCGACATCATGACGGCGATCGGCATCGACCTGAAGGAAGTCCGGATCGTCCCCGACGAGGAGGACGAGATCGTGGCGGCCATCAACGCGGTTCGCGCGCGATACACCTACGTCTTCACCACCGGGGGCATCGGTCCGACGCATGACGACATCACCGCCGATTCGGTCTCGAAGGCCTTCGGCGTTCCCTGCGGCTACGACGCGCGCGCCTATGCCATGCTCGAGGCACATTACGCGGCCCGCGAGATGGAGTTCACCGAAGCGCGCAAGCGGATGGCGCGGATGCCGCGGGGCGCCGACCACATCGACAACCCGATCTCGATGGCGCCGGGCTTCCGCATCGGCAACGTGCACGTCATGGCGGGCGTGCCGTCGATCTTCCAGGCCATGCTCGACAACGTCGTGCCGACGCTGAAGACCGGCACGAAGCTGATCTCCGCCACCGTCCAGTGTCCCTTTGGCGAAGGCACGATCGGCGATGCGCTGGGCGCCATCCAGAAGGCGCATCCCGACACGATCATCGGTTCCTATCCGAAATATCTCGACGGCAGGTTCTGGACCGAGCTCGTCGTGCGCGCCCGCTCGGAGGCGGCACTCGCGCCGGCCGTCGCCGCCGTCGAAGCCATGGTCGCCGGAAAGGCGCAGGCCGCGCATCCGGGCTGAGGCATCCGCGGACCGCGCGGACCGCAGCGAAAGCGCAGCACCGTTCGCTCCGGCTGTGCTAGTCTCCCGCCGTCCATTCGGGAGAGGAGCGGTCCCATGACCTACAAGACCATCGTCGCCGTGCTGCAGGACGAGGCCGGAGCGCCGGCCGCGCTCGATGCCGCCGTGGCGCTCGCAACGCGTTTCGGCGCGGTGCTCGTCGGCGTGCATGCCGAGGCCCTGCCGATGCCGATCGCTTCGCCGATGGGCTTTCCGGATGCCACGCTGATCGGCGCCAGCGAGGACATCAACCGCGCCCGCGAGAAGCGGCTCGGCGACCTGTTTTCTGCACGGATGGCCGCGACCGACCTGTCCTTCGAGTGGCGACCGCTGCGCAGTTTCTCGGGCGACAGCGCGCTGTCGGCGCTGGAAAGCGCGCGCTGCGGCGACGTCGTCGTGACCGGGTCGGGCGGGGAGGGAGGCTCGCCCGACATCGATACCCTGATCCAGGGTGCCGGGCGGCCGGTGCTGCTGCTCCCCAGGGAGCGGCCCATCCGGGCCGAGGTGAAGCGCGCGGTCGTGGCCTGGAACGGCTCGCGCGAAGCTGCCCGCGCCGCCTTCGACGCGCTTCCCTTCCTGGTCGCGGCCGAGGAGACGACGCTGCTCACCATCGATCCCATCGCGGGCGAGGGCGTACCGCTTCCCGGCGCGGATATAGCGGCCGCCCTGGCGCGCCATGGCGTCCGGGTCGCGGTCGAGGCGGCGACCTCGGGAGACTGGTCACGTGCGCAGGTGATGGAGCGGACCGTGCGCGGCAAGAACGCCGACCTTCTGGTCCTCGGCGCCTTCAGCCATTCGCGGCTGCGCGAGATGATCTTCGGCGGCACGACGCGTTCCATCATCGAGAACCCGCCCTGCCTGACGCTGATGGCGCGCTGAGGAAAGGGCGGACCGCCGCTGCGAGGGTCGGCGGCGGTCGTCGTGGTCACTGCGGCAGGGCATGGATCCATTCGGTGACCGCTGCGGCGAGGCGGTCGGTGGTGCCGGGCGACAGCGCGTCGCCGGCGATGACGTGGTTCGACGTATCTCCGGAGTCCTCCACGGCGACCAGCGCATGCGGCGCGCCCCAGCGCGCAGCGACCGCCCGCGTCAGATCCGGACGAACCACCGCGTCGGCATCCGAGAACACGAACAGCGCCGGCACCGCGGCGCGTTCCACCGGCGCCTCGGCGGCCATCGCCACCACGGCGCTCATCGGCATCACTGCCTCGATCGGATAGCGCGTCGTCCAGAACCGGCCCTGGCTTTCGTTGGCGGGCTCGAAGCTGCGCTCGTCGCCGGCCACCAGGCGCGCGATCTGCAGGCCCCACGGGCCGGCGAGCAGGCCCGCCCCGCCGGCCTGGACGCCGTAGTTGGGCGACACCAGCACCACGCCGGCCATCCGCTCGGCGAAGCCGGGTTCGGTGGCCGCCCAGCTGGCGATGGAAGCGCCGGTGGACGTGGCGACGACCACCACCCTTTCGCCCAGCCGCTCGCCGACGGCGATCGCTTCGGCGAAATCGTTGACCCAGGCATTCACGGTGGCGGTCGCCATCGCCGCGCCGTCCTGTCCGTGGCCTGTCAGGCGCGTGTAGAACAGGTTGGCGCCGAGCGCCTCGGCGACCTGGTCGGGCAGCGGCCGGATCTCCTGCTTGGAGGCGGAGAAGCCGTGGACGTAGACGATAGCCAGCGGCGTCCGCGCCTTGGAGGCGGGGAAGGCCCAGACGATCTCCTTCTCCAGTCCCGGCCGGATGCCCGGAACGCGAGCCTCCCGTTCGGCGAGCCAGGTGTCGAGATCCGTTCCGATCGTCGCAGGATCGAAGGTGAGGGTCGTGTCGCGGGCGACGCGCGGCCCCGTGTACCAGACGATTGCAGCGGCGGCGATCAGCACCGCCGCCAGTCCCAGGAAAAGCATCATGCGCCGCACGGATTCGGTCCTCGTCCCTCTGCGTCTGCCTTAGCGCCTCGGCTGCCGCGTTGGAACGGGCAAACGGCCGATCGGCGGCGGCGGGCCGCACGGCCCAGAGGCCTGCCGCCGTCGGCGCAACCGATCCGCACTGTCCTGCGTACAGGTCAGGCACGTCCACATGCGCCGGAACCGCCATGCCCATCCGCCTGCTTCTCTTCTATGCCCTCCCGGCCGTCCCGCTCGCCGCGCTCACCCTGCCGCTCTACATCATCGTCCCGACCTATTACACGGAAACGCTTGGACTTTCGCTCGGTGCGGTCGGCGCAGCCCTGCTCGTCGTGCGCATCTTCGACGCGGTGAACGACCCGCTGGTCGGCTGGCTCGCCGACCGCTGGCGGCCGGCGATGGGGCGCCGGCGCGCCGTCTTCGCGCTGTCGCTGCCCGTGTGCGGACTGGCGGCGCTGATGCTGTTCTGGCCGTCGGCCGACGCCGGGGTCGTCCACCTCGCCGGCTGGGGGATGGTCCTGTCGCTCGGCTTCACCGGCGCGATGCTGTCCTATACCGCCTGGGGTGCCGAACTCGCCGGCGACTATGCCGAGCGGGCGCGAATTGCCGGCATGCGCGAGAGTCTCACGCTCGCCGGCACACTGATCGCCATCGCGCTGCCCTTCGCGATCGGCTTCGGGCAGGCCGGCGGGCTGGGGGGACTGGCGGTGCTCGGATTGTCGGTCGCGGCCGGCCTCGCCCTCTTCGGTGCGCTCGCCGTGCGCCTCGTCCCCGAACCGGTCGACCACACCGTGTCGAGCATCCCGCTCGGGGCCGGTCTCGCCCGGATGGCGGGCAACGCCCCGTTCCGCCGCCTCATCGCGGCCTATTTCCTCAACGGACTGGCCAACGGCATCCCGGCGACACTTTTCCTCTATTTCGTCGCCGCCCGCATCGGCGAGCCCGACATGCGCGGGCCGCTGCTCTTCCTCTATTTCCTCGCGGGCATCGGCGGCGTGCCGCTGGCGCTCTGGGCGGCGCGGCGGACGAGCAAGCATCGCGCCTGGTGCGTCGCCATGCTCGCGAACTGCGCGATCTTCTCGCTCGTGCCGCTGCTCGGCACCGGCGACGTGGCGGGGTTCGCGGCGATCTGCGTGGCGACCGGCCTGCTGCTCGGCTTCGACCTGTCGCTGCCGCCGGCGATCCAGGCCGACGTGATCGACGTCGATACGGCGACCTCGGGAGAGCAGCGCTCGGGCGCCTATTTCGCCGCCTGGAGCCTCGCCACCAAGCTTTCGCTGGCGGCAGGCGTCGGCATGGTCTTTCCGCTGCTGGGTCTCGCCGGCTTCAATGCGGCGGCGGGCGCGGCGAACGACGAGGCATCGATCGGCGCACTGGTGGCGCTCTACGTCTGGCCGCCGGTCGCGCTCAAGCTGGCAGCGATCGCTCTGATGTGGGGTTTTCCGCTGGACCGGCTCGAGCAGGCTTCGCTGCGGCGGACGATCGAGGAGCGCTCGTCCGCGCTCAGGGCCTGAGGGGCCGCTTGTCCCAGCCCATCGCCCGCTTCATCAGCGGGAAATAGAGCGCGTGCGGCAGGAGGTTCACGAGCTTCAGCGTCCAGGCCAGCCGGCGCGGGAAGCAGACCTCGAAGCCGCCGTTCGCCAGACCGTCGGCCAGCCGGCGCGTCGCGTCCTCGACCTTCATCAGCCCGGGCATCGGAAAGGTGTTCTTCTCGGTCAGCGGGGTGTCGACGAAGCCGGGATTGATGACCTGGATGCGGATGTTCATCTTGTCGAAGTCGAACTTCAGCGCCTGCGCCATGTTGTTCACGGCCGCCTTCGATGCGCCGTAGGCCGAGGCGAGCGGCAGCCCGCCATAGCCGGACACCGAGCCGACGATGGCCACCTGGCCGAAGCCGCGTGGCTTCATCGCGTCGACCGCCGGCACGAGGCCGTTGACCACGCCGAAAAGGTTGATCTCGTAGGTCTTGACGAAGTTGTCGACCGACAGCCGCTCGCCCTTGGTGGGGAAGTAGTTGCCGGCATTGAACACGGCGAGCGCGATGGGACCGAGCTCCGCTTCGATCGCCGCCACGGTGGCCGCCATGCGCGTCTGGTCGGTGACGTCGCACGGAAACGGCACCACGCGGCCGCCGCGTGCGGCTGCCTCGCCGGCGAGGGAGGCGAGCTTGTCCTCGCCGCGCGCGGTCGCCGCCACGACCCAGCCGCGCCGAACGAGCTCGAGCGCCAGTGCCCGGCCGATCCCGGTGCTCGCTCCCGTGATCCAGGCAATACCGTCAGACGGCTTGGCGCGGTAGAGCGTCATGCTTCGTGCTCCGTCGAAGGGAGAAAGGGGGCGCCGGGCCGACCCGGCGCGCCGTCAGCCGCCGATGATGTCCATCAGGCGGCGGGGGATGGAGCCCGTCAGCCTCAGCGGCGCGTCGGTGATCGCCATGCCGATGCACGGGCGATCCATCTCGGCCGTCGGACGATGCTCCACGGTCTCGTCGGCGATGGAGATGTCGCCGCGGCCGTAGCGGCCATGGACGTCGGTGAAGGCGCCGTCCAGAACCAGCGAGAGTTCAACGCCGCCATGCGTGTGGGTGGGGATCCGGCGACCCGGCCTGATCCAGAACAGGGAGACGTGAAAACCTTCGATGTCGCCGAGCTCGTGCTCGCGGAAGCCGGGCATCTTGGTGCGCCAGGGGGTCTCGTCGGCGTCGAAACCGACGAAATCGCGCAGGGCGCGCGGAAACACCGCATTGCGGGGCTGCTGCGGCAGCACGATCGGAGCGGGAGCATCGCTGTCGAGGATGGCCGCGAGCCGGCTGGCGCGATCGGACAGCGGCCTTGGCTGTTCATGCTCGAGCTCCTCGCCCGCCATGACCTCGAGGCCGCGCGCCAGCGCACGGCTGCGCGGCTTCAGCTCCAGGTGCGAGGCGACGAGCACGCGCGCGGGCGTGGGCAGGTTGCCCGCGACGTAGCGCGCGATCAGCGTGTCGATCGTGTCGGTGGCGTCCGATGTCATCTCGCCTCGTCTCTGTTGTGCCATCGCCCTTCTGCTCTGCAATCTATTCGGTTTTTCGTCCTTGCGCCACATACGACCGCGGCGCGCGACTGGATCATCGAAGGTTTTTCCCGCTCCGGCGGACCGCCGGACGAATATCGCGTCGATCCCCGGCTCGGCGAAAAATCCCTTCTTGAAAGCGCCTGTCGTGCTTCGTAGACCAGAAAACAAATCCGCGGACGGCCCAAAGCTCGGAATTCTGGACGCGAACCCGACAGGAAGGAAGACACCCCATGTATCGTTCCGTCATCGAGGCGATCGGAAACACGCCACTGATCCGCCTGCGGCGCGCGTCGGAGGAAACCGGCTGCGAGATTCTCGGCAAGGCCGAATTCATGAACCCCGGCCAGTCGGTGAAGGATCGTGCCGGCCTGTTCATCATCCGCGACGCCGAGAAGAAGGGCCTGCTGCGGCCGGGGGGCGTGATCGTCGAGGGCACGGCGGGCAACACCGGCATCGGCCTGACCGTCGTCGCCAAGGCGCTCGGCTACCGGACCGTCATCGTCATTCCCGACACGCAGAGCCAGGAGAAGAAGGACGCTCTCCGGCTGCTCGGGGCCGAACTGATCGAGGTTCCGGCCGTGCCCTACAAGAACCCCAACAACTACGTGAAGCTGTCGGGCCGGCTGGCCGAAGAGCTTGCCCGCACCGAGCCGAACGGCGCGATCTGGGCCAACCAGTTCGACAACACCGCCAACCGCGAGGGCCACATCGAGACGACGGCGCAGGAGATCTGGCGCCAGACCGACGGCAAGGTCGACGGCTTCGTCTCGGCGGTCGGCACCGGCGGAACGCTAGCCGGCACCGCCATGGGCCTGCAGGGCAGGGGCCGGGACGTGAAGATCGCGCTCGCCGATCCGCTCGGCGCGGCGCTGCATTCCTTCTACACCGACGGCGTGCTGAAGTCGGAGGGCTCGTCGATCACCGAGGGCATCGGCCAGGGCCGCATCACCGCCAATCTGGACGGCTTCACGCCCGACTTCTCCTTCCAGGTGCCGGACGAGGAGGCGCTGCCGATCGTCTTCGACCTCGTGCAGGAAGAGGGGCTCTGCCTCGGCGGCTCGTCAGGCATCAACATCGCCGGCGCGATCCGCCTGGCGAAGGAGATGGGTCCGGGCCACACCATCGTGACCATCCTGTGCGACTACGGCACCCGCTACCAGTCCAAGCTCTTCAACCCCGCCTTCCTGCGGGGCAAGAACCTGCCTGTGCCCGGATGGATGGAGAAGGCGGTCGACATTCCGGTCCCCTACGAGAAGGTCGACGCCTGATGGGCCACTCCACCGAGATCCTGTTTCGCGAGGACGCGTATCTGTCCACCGCCGAGGGGACGGTCGTGGCCGTCGACGAGCGCGGCGGCATCGTCCTGGACCGGACCAACTTCTATGCCACCTCCGGCGGCCAGCCCGGCGACACGGGCTTCTTCGAGCGCGCCGACGGCTCGCGGATCGTCATCGCCGGCACCGTGACCGGCGAGACGAAGGAGGAGATCATCCATGTCCCTGCGCCCGACCAGCCGGTACCCTCGGTCGGCGAGATTCTCGTGCTCCACATCGACTGGGACCGCCGCTACAGGCTGATGCGCATGCACACGGCCTGCCACCTGCTCAGCGTCGTCTGTCCCTTTCCGATCACCGGCGCCTCGGTCGGCGAGGAGGAATCGCGCGTCGATCTCGACATTCCCGACGCGGGCGTGACCCGCGAGGGCATCACGCAGGCGATGATGGACCTCGTCGACGCGAACCATCCGATCTTCAACCGCTGGATCAGCGCCGAGGAACTCGCCGCCAATCCCGGCCTCGTGAAGTCGAAGAACGTTCGCCCGCCCACGGGTGCCGGCCGCATCCGCCTCGTCTGCATCGGCGAGGACTCGTCGGTCGACAGCCAGCCCTGCGGCGGCACCCATGTCTCGGAGACGCAGGAAGTCGGCGCGATCCACATCGCCAAGATCGAGAAGAAGGGGCGAGAGAACCGCCGCTTCAGGATCAGGTTCGGGCCGCTTCCGGCGGCATGAGCGCTGCAGCGATCCTCGCGGCGATCAGCATCGCCTGCCCGGCCATGGCCTGCGGAATTGACTTTTACGTAAATGCCGTGCCAAGGATTTCAGCACTGAAATCGCTTTAGGCGGGCATGGCATGCGGGAATACTACACGATCACGGAGCTGACCCGGGAGTTCGAGATCTCCACCCGCACCCTGCGCTTCTACGAGGACGAGGGGCTGATCCAGCCGGTCCGGCGCGGTCGCACCCGGCTGTTCCGTCCTTCCGACCGACATCTCGTCAAGCAGATCATGCGCGGCAAGCGGCTCGGCTTCTCGATCTCGGAGATCCGCGAGATCATCCAGATGTACAAGACGCCGCCCGGCGAGGTCGGCCAGCTGAAGCTGATGATCAAGCGCATCGAGGAGAAGCGTTCCGACCTGCGCCAGAAGCGCCGCGACCTGGAAGAGACGCTGGCAGAGCTGGACCAGGCCGAGGAATCCTGCGTCGAGCGGCTCGTGGAACTCGGCGTCAACACCTGAGCGGGCGGGCCTCCTCGCCGGGTGCCGCTCAGATCCAGCGCCGCACCTTCTTGCGATAGTCCCGGTACTTCTTTCCGAAGCGCGCCTCGAGATGCTTCTCCTCGCGCTCGATGGCGAGTTTCTGGGTCGCGAAGGCCGCCGTGAGCCCGAGCAGCAGGAACCAGACGCTGCCCGCGATGAGCCCGATGCCGAAGGTGAGCATCGTGTTGGCGAGATAGATCGGGTTGCGCGAGAAGGAGAACGGACCCGAAGAGACCAGGTGCTCGGAGCCGCGATGCGGCATGATCGTGGTTCGCGCCCTGTGCAGGGTGCGCATGGCGGAAACGTCGATGGCCACGACACCTGCGATCATGACGATTCCGACGGCGAACAGGATGTCCGACAGCGGGCGCGGGATCCAGGGCAGGGGGACCGTCCAGGAGAGCAGGGCAGCGAGCACGATCGCGAAAACATAGATCATCGGCGGCCAGGGCAGCCGGTTCGGACGTGCTTCGTAGGCGTTCACTGGTTCCCTCCCGTCGCAGGCGCGGTCTCGGTCTCGTCCGTGCAGATGGCGGCGACTGCGGCCACCGTCTGCCGCTCGGATTCATTCTGGCGACCCGAGAACAGTCCGTCGAGCATGTTCTCGCTCTCCAGCGCATCGAGCACGCAGACGCAGTAGGCGCTGCAGAATTCCTCGTCGCGCTCGGCCGAGCATGTGCGCTCGCAGGCCTGGCGGAACTGCACCTGCGGCGTCTCGACCTGCGGCGGAACCACCTGTGCGAACAGGAAGACGCAGCCGATCAGCACCGGCTGGTGGATCAGGTAGAAGGCAAGGCTGTGCCGGCCGAGGAAGCCGAGCGGCGCGGTCCAGGCCGGCACTGTCAGGCGCGACAGCCTGTCGAAGAGGCCGATGCGCTCGGCGATCATGGCTGCGGCAATGCCGCCCAGCACCGCACCGAACCACGGAAACAGCGGCACGAAATCGTTGGAGCGCGGCCGCGTCTCGGACAAGCCCGTCCACCACCACCAGGCGGGATCGAAGACGGGCGAGGTGAGCCAGGCCGGCGCGGCGATGACGCCGGCGGCCAGCACGAGCACGAGCCACCAGGGAAGCCGCAGGAAGGCGAGCCCGAGCAGGCTCGCCAGCGCGATCTGGTGCAGGATGCCGAAGAAGATGAAGGTCTCGGGCATGGCGACATAGGTCGCGACGCTGATGGCCAGCGCCGCACCCGCCACCATCGCGATGCGGATGCCGAAACCGCGCCAGCGCACGCCCTGCGCATGCGCCAGGAACAGGCTGGCGCCGACGAGGAACAGGAAGGACGAGGCGATCGAGCGGGCAAACAGCTTCCACCCGCCGACCGTCGTCAGGCCCGGTTCGACATAGCCGAAGAATTCGAGGTCCCAGGTGAAATGATAGATCGCCATCGCGATCAGCGCCACGCCGCGGGCGAGGTCGATCGCTTCGATTCGCCGGTGGCGGACAGGAGATGGCATGGGTGTGTCGGGCTCGGTCATGGCGTTTCCGTCGATGCGATAGCAGGAAACGCGCAAGGCCGGTATCCGACGCAGACGGGGCCGACGTTTTGGGCGAACCCCACACGCTGGGCCAGTGGCGGGCTTTGCGTGGGCCGACCGGTTTTGCGTCATGGACGCGTCGCATTCCTGTCATCGGCGGCGACGGGGCGCCTGCCAGATGTCGCTCTGGCGAAACTTCGGGACATCATGGCGACTCAGGTCCGGCATCCAATCTGGCTTCCGGCGCTGAAGACGCCGGGCGCACACACTTTCGCGATCCTCTACGCGGTGGAGTCCTTCGCCCGCGCCTCGGTGTCGAGCGTCATCCCGATCCAGGTCTACGACGTTCTGCGCGACGAGCAGGCGGTGTCGCTCGTCTACACCGCGGTGGCGCTGGCCGGCATCTCGGTCACGCTGTTCATGCCGCTGCTCATCGAGCGGTTCGCGCGGCGCTGGGTCTACACGGCGGGCGTCGGCGGGCTGATCCTGGGCGCGCTGCTCTTCCTGACGCCATGGCTGTGGAGCCAGATGGCCGGCATGCTCTGCCGCGTGATGGGCGCCAGCGCGCTGTCGATCACGCTCAACCTCTACATCATGGACCACATCCGCAAGACGCAGTTCATGCGCTCCGAATCGCTGCGGATGGCCTGGTCGACCTTCGCCTGGACCGGCGGGCCGACGCTCGGCGTCGTGCTTTACGTCAACCACGGCATCCTCGCCGCGCAGGCGGTGCCGATCGTGACCGGGCTGGTGCTGCTCTGCCTGTTCTGGTTCTTCCGCCTGAGCGACAATGCGATGATCCGTCCCGGCACGACCCGGCCGGCGAGCCCGCTGGCCAACATCGGCCGCTTCATCCGCCAGCCGCGGCTGCGCCTCGCCTGGCTGATCGCCTTCGGCCGTTCGTGCTTCTGGACCACTTTCTTCGTCTATGCGCCGATCCTGATGGTCACCTCCGGCCAGGGCGAACTGGCCGGCGGGATGATCGTGTCGGCCGGCAACGCGCTCTTGTTCTCGGCGCTGATCTGGGGCTGGGCCGGCCGCCGCTTCGGCGCGCGCAAGGTGATGTCGATGGCCTTCTTCGTCACCGGCGCCATGCTGGTCGCGGCCGGTACCGCCGGGAGCGAGGCGCCGATCGCCGCGGCCGTGTTCCTGCTGCTCGCCGCCTTCTTCTGCATCGCGCTCGACGCGCTCGGCTCGACCGCCTTCATGCGCAGCGTCCGCGTGTGGGAACGAGCCCGGATGACGGCTGTCTACCGCACCTATCTCGACCTGTCGGAACTCCTGCCGCCGCTGGTCTATTCGGTCACGCTCGCCTTCTTCGGCCTCGGCTCGGTCTTCGTCACGCTCGGCCTCTTCGTGGCGTCGTGCGGCGTGGTGACCTTCGTCTACCTGCCGAAACGGATGTGAGCCTCAGCGCGGGCAGGATTTCTGGCGCTCGACCTTCTGGATGCGGGCGACGTTCTGGCGCTCGTAGGAATTGAGCTTCACCCGGCCCATCTCCTGCACGTAGCAGTCGGCGTTCTCGAACACCGACTGCGCCCTCTTCGTGCGGAAGCAGAAGCCGTTGTCGTCGTAGACCGAATTCCGGACGTACCAGAGGTTCTCGCAGGAGAGGCGGCGAAGTTCCGCTTCGGAGAACAGAGAATCGTTGGTGCAGCCGGTTCCGCCGAGATCCTCGAAGCAGCCGGCGCCTGCGGGAGCCGAGGAGACGGCAAGGACGAAGGCGACGAGGGCGTAACGCATCGGGGGGGCGCTCCGTGTGACGGCGCCAGGATAGCACCGGCGAGGCGCCGCGCAAATCCTCGAAGAACCGGGTTTTGGCGCAGCCGATTCGCGCCTCAGCCCGTCCGCGCCGCCACCCAGCCGTGGAAGCGGGCGATCTCGTATTCCTCCGGCATCAGCGTGCCGTGCCGGTGCGGCAGGGCGGAAAGCCCGCGCTGGTTGACCTCGCAGATCGCGGCGTCCTGGTCGAGCACCAGCGTGCCGAAGGCGACGACGTTGTCGAGCGCCTCGGCCGTTTCGGGCCGGGTCTCCTCGGCGAAGTACCATTCGGCGGTGAGTTCGGTGCGCGATGGCCCGAGCGGGCGCAGGCTGACGCTGCGGACATAGTCGGCATGGCCGACGACGAAGAAGGAGGGCAGGTGGGTGACGTAGCTCTGCCCGGCCCGCCGGTCCGCTTCCGTCAGGCCGGCGAAGGCGCGGCCCTGCGCGCTGCCGTCGCGCGACCACGTCTCGGCACCGTCGCGCAGCCGGCCGGAAAATTGCGGTGCGTCGTCGTCGGCATGCGCCTGCCAGGCGGGATCGTCGCGCCGCTCCATCAGGCCGCGGCCGTAGATCGGCACCAGCGCCGAGAGCTCCGGGTGGACGCCCGGGCAGTGCAGGCACTCGTTGAAGTTCTCCCAGAAGACCTTCCAGTTGCAGGCGATCTCCTTGCGGTAGACGGGGCCGCGCTCCAGCCGCTCCAGTGGCCAGCTGGCAAGCGTCCCCGGATCGCCGTCGAAGCCGTCGACGGCCGCGCCCGGTCCGGCGGCGAGGTTGACGAAGACGAAGCCGCGCCATTCGGAGACCGCCACCGGGTAAAGCCCGTGCGCCGCCTTGTCGAAACCCGCGGGGAGGACCTTGCTCGACGTGCGCACCAGCGCGCCGTCCATCGAATAGGACCAGGCATGGTAGGGGCAGACGATCAGCCGGCCGGCGAGCCGCCCGCATTCCTCGCTCTTCAGTGCCGCACCCCGATGCCGGCAGCTGTTGTGGAAGGCGCGCAGGCCGCCGTCCTCGTGGCGCAGGAGGAGGATCTCCTGGTCGCCGATGCGGGTGAGGCGGAACGCGCGCGGCTCGGCGAGGTCGCTCGACCGGCAGACGTGGATCCAGTGCCTGTACCAGATGGCGTCGAGATCGCGGCGGAAGGCTTCGTCGGAGAGATAGGCGCTCGACGGCAGCGTCGGCCGCGTTTCGGTGAGGCCGTTCCAGGATGGCTTCGTCGGCGGATGGAGCGTCATCGCAGCCTCGCGCAGGAGAGGATGCGCGAGCCTAGACCGGCCGAGATGCCGCGTCGAGACCGCCGGGAGCGCTCGCGACGCGGCCGGCGCCGCCTACCGCGTGATGACCGTCTGGCGCTGCTCGCCCAGCCCCTCGATGCCGAGATGCATCGTGTCGCCGGCCTTCAGGAAGCGCGGCGGCTTCATGCCGAGGCCGACGCCGGGCGGCGTGCCGGTGGTGATGACGTCGCCGGGTTCCAGCACCATGAATTCCGAGAGGTAGGAGACGATCTCGGCGCAAGTGAAGATCATCGTCGCCGTCGAGCCGGTCTGGGCGCGCTGCCCGTTCACGTCGAGGAACATCGACAGCGCCTGCGGATCGGGGATCTCGTCGGCGGTGACGATCCAGGGGCCGAGCGGGCCGAAGGTCGGCGCGCTCTTGCCCTTGATCCACTGGCCGCCGCGCTCGGCCTGGTATTCGCGCTCCGACACGTCGTTGCAGAGCGCGTAGCCGAACACCTTCGACAGCGCATCCTCCTTCGAGACGTAGTCGCAGCGCTCGCCGATGACGATGGCCAGTTCGACCTCCCAGTCGAGCTTGACCGAGCCCTTCGGCATCAGGACGTCGTCGTTGGGCCCCGACAGGCAGCTCGGCGCCTTGGAGAAGACGATCGGCTCCTTGGGGATCGGCGCGCCTGTTTCGGCGGCGTGATCGGCATAGTTGAGACCGATGGCGATGAAGTGGCCGATGCGGCTCACCGGCGCGCCGATGCGCGCACCTTCGGGCGCGGCCGGCAGCGACGCCGGGTCGATCCCGGCGAGCTTGTCCTTCAGGGCAGGCGAGATCGTCTCCGGGCCGAAATCGGCCACGATGGAGGAGACGTCGCGGATAATGCCGCCGGCATCGACGATGCCGGGCTTCTCGTGGCCCGCGGGGCCGAATCTGACGAGCTTCAAGGGTTCCTCCGGGGAAGGGTGCGACAGGGATTCAGAAGGCGCTGTTGAACAGGCCGCCGTCCAGGATGACGTTCTGGCCGGTGATGTAGCCGGCATGGGCGGAGCACAGGAAGGCGCAAGTGCGGCCGAATTCCTCGGGCCGTCCGAGCCGGCCGGCGGGGATGGCCTGCGCGGTGCGCTTCGTCTGCTCCTCGAGGCTCAGGCCCGATTTCTCGGCCGCGTAGACGACGGTCTTGCGGATGCGGTCGGTGTCGAACTTGCCGGGCAGGATGGCGTTGATGGTGACGTTGCGGTCCGCCACCGTGCGGGCGATGCCGGCGAGGAAGGCGGTCAGGCCGGCACGCGCGCCCGACGACAGGTCGAGCCCGGGGATGGGCTGGTAGACCGACAGCGAGGTGATGTTGACGATGCGGCCGAAGCCGCGCTCGGCCATGCCGTCGAGGACGGCCTGTATCAGCTCGATCGGCGTGACCATGTTCTGGGTGACGCCGTCGAGCATGGCCGCGCGGTCGAGCTGGCGGAAATCCTTCAGCGGCGGGCCGCCATTGTTGTTGACCAGGATGTCGGGGGCAGGGCAGGCGGTGAGCAGCGCCTTCTGCACCTGCGGCGCCGAGACGTCGCCCGCGACCTCCTCGACGGCGACGCCGTAGCGCTCGCGCAATTCGCGTGCGGTCGCCGCCAGCGCATCGGTGTTGCGGCCGTTGAGCACGAGATCGCAGCCGGCCTCGGCCAGTGCGGCCGCGCAGGCACGTCCCAGGCCCCTGCTCGAGGCGCACACGATGGCCTTGCGACCCTTGATGCCGAGATCCATTGCCGTTCCTCCGTTCGTGCGAACGGTCTAGCGGCGGTCGCCGGAATCCACAACCGTCATAAGCCTGTGACATGAATCGTGTCTTGGCTCTGGCGCAGCCGGAGCCTGGATCAGACGATGAATAGCGAGCCGACACGCCATTTCCGTACGCTGTTCCTGTCCGACGTGCATCTGGGGTCGAAGCCCGCCAAGGCCGAGTTCCTGATCGATTTCCTGCGCTTCCACGAAGCGGAGACGATCTATCTGGTCGGCGACATCGTCGACGGCTGGCGGCTCAGGCGTTCCTGGCACTGGCCGCAGGCCCACAACGACGTCGTCCAGAAGCTCCTGCGCAAGGCGCGCAAGGGGGCCGAGATCATCTACATCGCCGGCAACCACGACGAATTCCTGCGCGGCTTCCAGGGCGTGCATTTCGGCGGCATCGTGGTTGCCGACCGCGCCATCCACGAAGCCGCCGACGGCCGCCGCTTCCTGGTCATCCACGGCGACCAGTTCGACGCGATCGTCCACAACGTCCGCTGGCTCGCCACTCTCGGCGACAAGGCCTACGACGTCGCGATCCTGGTGAACCGGGCCGTCCATCTCGTGCGCCGCAGGCTCGGCATGCCCTACTGGTCCTTCTCCTCCTGGGCCAAGGTCAAGGTGAAGCGCGCGGTCAACTTCATCGGCTCTTTCCAGCAGGTCGTGGCCGAGGAAGCGCGGCGCTCCCGCGTCGACGGCATCATCTGCGGCCACATCCACCATGCCGCGATCGAGCGCTTCGGTGACGTCGACTACATCAACACCGGCGACTGGGTGGAAAGCTGCACGGCGGTGGCGGAACGCCATGACGGCAGCTTCGAGATCCTCACCTGGGCCAAGGTGACGGAAGCCGAGGGCGAGGCAACCGAGCCGGCAGTCGCGCTGGCCGCCTCCAGGTCCGCCGAAGCGGCCTGAGCCGCGGGCGGCTGCACCAACCGCAAGCTGCGGGGCGGCTGCTTCGCACTGCCGGACACGCATGCTAGGGGAGGTCGTGCTGCCGGCCCGCGGGCCGATCCGGGCGGCCTCACAAGCGAAGCTCCACCATGCAACTGCCGCCGCTCTCGCCGGAACAAGCCGTCAAGCCGCCACGCTACGAACTGCGCATGTCGCTGCTGTTCGGCGCGATGTTCCTGCCCATGGGCATCCATTTGCCCTATTTCCCGCTCTGGCTCGCCGACCGCGGGTTTACCGCCAGCGAAGTGGCGATGATCCTGTCGATGCCGATCTTCGTGCGCATCGTCGCCGCGCCGCTCGTCACCATGCTGGCCGACCGGGCGCCGGAGCGGGCGAACGTGCTGATCGGCGTGGCCGCCGCCGCCCTTCTCCTGTCGCTCGGCTACTTCCTGCCGGGCGATGCGGCCTTCGTGCTCGCGGTCTCTCTCGCCCTCATCGTCGTCTGGAGCCCGCACGGGCCGCTCGCCGATTCGCTGGCGCTCTCGGGCGTGCGCCGCTACGGCGCGGACTATTCGCGCATGCGGATCTGGGGCACGATCTCGTTCCTCACCGCCAATCTCGTCGGCGGCGCCGTCCTCGAGCGCCACGGCCCCGGCGTGGTGCCGGCGCTTCTGACGGGCGGTCTCGCCTGCATGGCGCTGGTCAGCCTGCTGTCGCCGCGGCTCGGCCGCCCGCGCAAGGCTTCCCAGCTTTCTGCGGCCGACTTTCCGGGTGCCGGACGCGTCCTGTCGGATCCGGCCTTCCTCGCCATCGTCGGCGGCGGCGCGCTGCTCATCGCCAGCCACGGTTTCCTCTATGCCTTCGGCTCGATCTACTGGCGCTCGCTGGGGATCGCCGCCGATACGGCCGGCGTGCTGTGGGCGCTGATGGTGGTCGCCGAAGTGGTGGTGTTCTTCCTGTTCCGCCGCCATTTCGGCCATCTGTCGCCGGCCACCATCCTCGGTATTTCGGCTGCCGCCGGCGTTGTCCGCTGGGCGGCGATGCCGCTGATCTGGCCCCTCGGCCTCGGTCTCGCAGGCTTTGCCGCGACGCAGGCGCTGCATGGTCTGTCGACGGGACTCGCGATGCTCGGACTGCAGAAGATGATCGCGCAGTCGGTGCCGGAGGAACGTACCGGCGCGGCGCAGGGCATCGCCTTTGCCGCCAACAGCACCGGCATGGCCATCGTCACGCTCGGCTCCGGCTCGCTGTTCGATGCCCTCGGCGCCCGCGGCTTCCTCGTCATGGCCGTCATCGCGACGGGCGCTTTCGTGCTCGCCCTCGTCGCCCTGCGGCTTGAGCTGCGCGGAGGCTAGCCCCAGACGTCGGCGGTCGGGGGCGAGACGATCGAGCCGGTGTAGGTGAGGCCGGGGCTGCGGTCGCGGGCAAGCAGCAGCGGCCCGTCGAGGTCGACGTAGTCGGCGTCCTGCGCCAGGAGAACGGCCGGTGCCATCGCCAGCGACGTGCCGACCATGCAGCCGACCATCACGCCGAAGCCCGCCTCGCGCGCCCTGTCGCGCAGGGCGAGCGCCGCCGTCAGGCCCCCGGCCTTGTCGAGCTTGATGTTGACGAAATCGTAGAGGCCGGCCAGCGCGTCGACATCCTCCGCGACGTGGACGCTCTCGTCGGCGCAGATCGGCACGGGGTGCGGGATGTCGCGCAGGATCGCGTCCTGCCCGGCCGGCAGCGGCTGCTCGATCAGCGCGACGTGGAATTCCGCCGCCGCCATGAGGTTCTCGCGGATGTTGTCCTCCGTCCAGCCCTCGTTGGCGTCGAGGATGATGCGGCTGTTGGGCGCCGCGCTCGCCACCGCGTGGATGCGCGCGGCGTCGTTGGTCGATCCGACCTTGATCTTCAGGAGCGGGCGGTGCGCCGCCGCACGGGCCTGGGCGGCCATCTCCTGCGGGTCGCCGAGCGAGATCGTCAGCGCGGTGACGACCGGGCGCGGCAGCATGCGGCAGACGCGCTGGTGCGCGTCGTGGCCCATCGTCTTCGCCTCGATGTCCCAGAGCGCGCAGTCGATGGCGTTGCGCGCGGCACCCGGACCCATTGCCCGGATGAGATCCTCGCGCGACAGCCCCGCCTCGACGTGTCGGCGCATCAGTTCGATCGCCTCGACGACGCTCTCCACCGTCTCGCCGTAGCGACGATAGGGCACGCATTCGCCGCGGCCGGCGTGCCCGTCCCGCGACAGCGTGCAGGTCACCACCTCCGCCTCGGTCTTCGATCCGCGCGCGATGGTGAAACTGCCGGCGATCGGGAACCGCTCGGTTTCGACATGGAGGGAGAAGGACATCGCTTCGGCTTTCTCGATCGGGCGGCGCACACGGCAGCATCAAGAAATCGACACGCCGTGCCGCAGCCGCTAAGAGTGCCAGTCATGTTGACCAAAGACCGAGACGATGCAAGCCCGCACGACATGGCGGCCGAACCGCGCCCGCAGGCGCAGGGGAAGGCCGAGGGCGGCAGGCTCACCGTCATGCTTTCCGGCAACTGGACGACGCGAAGCGTGAGCCTCGTCGACCGCGACATGCGGGCGCTGGAAGAGCAGTCCGGGCTGCACACGATCGCGCTGGACCTGTCGGGCATCCGCGACATGGACACCGCCGGCGCCTGGGTGATCAAGCGGCTGGCCGTGGCACAGGGCCGCAAGGGTGCGGCCGTCGAGTTCACGGGAGAGCGGGAGGCGTTCGGGGTCCTGCTCTCGGCCGTCGAGGACGCGGCGCTGCAGGACCTTCCGGCGCGCGACATCCGGCCTTTCGGCGTGGTGCCCTTTCTCGAGGCGATCGGCCGCAGCGTCGTCAACGCCTGGGGCGAGTTCCTGCTGGCCATGCATATCCTCGGCGCCACGCTGAGCGGCAACAAGCGCCGCCGCGGCCGCCGGATCAACCTCGCGCCGCTCGCCATGCAGATCGACCGGATGGGCATCGGCGCCATCCCGGTGGTGGTGCTGATGTCGACGATCGTCGGGGCGATCGTCGCCCAGCAGGGCGCCTTCCAGCTGCGCTATTTCGGTGCCGAGATCTTCGTCGTCGACCTCGTCGGCATCCTCGTGCTGCGCGAGATGGGCGTGCTCCTGACCGCCATCATGATCGCCGGCCGCTCCGGCAGCGCCATCACCGCCGAGATCGGCTCGATGAAGATGCGCGAGGAAGTGGACGCGCTCACCGTCATCGGGCTGAACCCGATCGGCGTGCTGGTCTTCCCGCGCCTCATCGCGCTCGCCATCATCATGCCGCTGCTGACGGTGATCGCCAACATCGCCGCCATCGTCGGCGCCATGGCCATCGCCTGGGTCTATTCGGGCATCACGCCCGAAGCCTTCTTCGACCGCATGACGGCGGCCATCGACGAGTCGAGTTTGCTGTCCGGCCTTTTCAAGGCCCCAATCATGGGGTTCATCATCGGCATCATCGCTTCGGTCGAAGGCATGAAGGTCGGCGGAAGCGCGGAGTCGCTCGGCCGGCACGTCACATCGTCGGTGGTCAAGTCCATCTTCGTGGTGATCGTGGTCGACGGGTTGTTCGCGATCTTCTATGCGGCGATCGACTTCTGAATGGCGAAGGGTGGGCCCGGGCATTGATGGCGACGACGGCGGCCAGCGAAGGACTGGGCGACAGCTCCGGCGACGTGATTCTCTCCGTGCGCGACGTCAGCGTCGCGTTCGGCGAGCAGGTCGTCCTCGACAAGCTCTCGCTCGACGTCTACCGCGGCGAGATCCTCGGCTTCGTCGGCGCTTCGGGTTCCGGCAAGTCCGTGCTGCTGCGCACCGTGCTGGGCCTCAACCGCAAGCAGGGCGGCACGATCCGCCTCTTCGGCATCGACACGGACAAGGTCACCGATGCCCAGCGCATCGACATCGACATGCGGCTCGGCATGCTGTTCCAGCACGGCGCGCTGTTCTCGGGCCTCTCCGTGCTGGAGAACGTCCAGGTGCCGATGCGCGAATATCTCGACCTGCCGCGCAAGCTGATGGACGAACTCGCCCGGCTGAAGATCGAGCTGGTCGGCCTGCCCGCCAATGCGGCGAACAAGTTTCCCTCGCAGCTGTCCGGCGGCATGATCAAGCGCGCGGCGCTCGCCCGCGCGCTCGCTCTCGATCCGGCCATCGTCTTCCTCGACGAGCCGACATCGGGGCTCGACCCGATCGGCGCGGCGGAGTTCGACGAACTCGTCGCCAAGCTGCGAGACACGATGGGTCTCACGGTCTACATGGTCACGCACGACCTTGACAGCCTGTTCTCGGTCTGCGACCGCGTCGCGGTTCTCGGCCAGAAAAAGGTCCTCGTCGAAGGATCCATCAGCTATATGCTCACCGTCGAGGAGCCCTGGGTGAAGTCCTACTTCCGCGGCAAGCGGGCACGGCAGATCGATCCCGCCACCCACAACAGCAACGCGTCGGCCGGAGCCATTCGCTGATGGACACGAAAGCCAACTACGTCGCCGTCGGCCTCTTCGTCGTTCTGGCGTTGCTGACCACGTTCGCCTCGCTCTACTGGGCCTACGGCGTCGACAACACGACCGAGACCGCCACGCTGCGCATCCGCATCCCGGGTTCGGCCGCCGGCCTCGGGCGCGGCAGCGCGGTGCTGTTCAACGGCGTCAAGGTCGGCGACGTGCAGCGCGTCTACATCGACATCAACAATCCCAAGGCGGCCGTCGCCGATGCCAAGATCGACCGGCTCACGCCCATCACGCAGTCGACCCGGGCCGACATCGGCATCGCCGGCCTGACCGGACAGGCCAACATCGAACTCAAGGGCGGCGACCCGGCCGAGCCCAACCTGCTGAAGCAGGCAGAGGCGGACGGGACGATCGCGGAGATTTCGGCCAATCCGTCGGCCGTCACCGACCTGCTCCAGACCGCGCAGGACATCTTTTCGCGGGCCGACCGCGCCGTCACCAATTTCGAGGGCTTCGTGGAGGACGTGCGCGGCCCGCTGACGAGCACGGTCAACAACGTCGAGACCTTCTCGCAGGCGCTCTCCAGCAATGCCGAGGGGGTCGACGATTTCCTGGCGAGCTTCGCCGAACTGTCGAAGACGCTCGGCACCGTCTCCGGCCGCCTCGATTCCACGCTCGCCGCCGCGGAGGATCTCATCCGTGCGGTCGACCAGGACAAGGTGGCCAACATCGTCGGCAACGTCGAGACCTTCACCGAGACGCTGAAGACGGCCTCCGCCGACATCGACCGGATCGTGGCCAACGTGGAGCGGACGTCCGACTCGGTGCGGACCTTCGCCGACAACGCCAACGGCACGCTCGGCCGCGTCGACGGCATCCTGGACGAGGTCCGGACGGGGGTCGATACGGCCGTGGCCTCCCTCGACCGGCTGTCGACACAGGCCTCCGGAACCCTGACCAAGGTGGACGGGGTCCTCGACAGCGCCAGGGGCGGCATCGACCAGGCCGCCGGGTCGATCACCCGCCTGGCCGACGGCGCCTCGGGCACGCTCGCCCGCGCCGACGAGATTCTCGCCAGCGTCGACCCTGCCAAGGTCGAGAGTGCGCTGACGTCGATCGAAGGGGCCGCGACGGATGCCCGCAAGGCAGCCAGCGACGTCTCCGCCCTGACCGGCCGCTTCACGGCCCGCGGCGAGGACATCGAACAGATCATCACCAATGCGCGCAGCATCACCGACGACTTCGCCCAGGCCTCGACCCGCGTCGACGGGGTGCTGAAGAAGGTCGACACGATCCTGGCCGAGATCGACGCCGAGACCGTCAACAGGGCGATCGGCGATTTCTCGGGCGCTGCTGCCGATGCGCGCAAGGCCGCCGGCGACGTCGCCGCCTTCACCGACCGGATCTCGGCACGGACCGAGGACGTCGACGCCATCATCTCCGATGCGAAAGCGATGGCCGAGAATCTGCGGCAGGCGTCGACGCGCGTCGAGGGCGTGCTGGTCAAGGTGGACGACCTGCTGGGATCCGGCGAGGCGGAGGGTCTCTTCGCCGACGCGTCCGCGACGTTCAAGTCCTTCCGGACCGTCGCCGACACGCTGAACGCGCGCCTCGGCGTCATCCTCGACAACTTCTCGCGCTTCAGCGGCAACGGGTTGCGCGACGCCGAGGCCCTGATCCAGGACAGCCGTCGCTCCATCAACCGGATCGAAGAGGCCATCACCTCCTTCGAGCGCAATCCGCAGCGCATCATCACCGGCGGCGAAGGCGCCGTACGCGAGTATGACGGGCGGGTGCGCCGTTGACTTTGCCACCCGATCCCCGCAAGACAGGTCGCGGTGCGGAAGATCCGCGCCCGCCATGTCGAATGCGTACCGGGAATTGCGGCGTGAACAGTGGTCGTGTCTTTGCAGTCTTGCTGGGTGTCGCGGCCGCCGTCTCGGGCTGCGCGGCGCTCCCGGGCGGCGGTCCGGCGCCCCTGGACACCTACGAGCTGACGACGCCGTCCTTCGATGCGGTCGGGCGGGCCAACGGCCGCCGGCAGATCCTGATCGCCGAGCCCACCGCGCTGAAGTCGCTCGACGGACAGAACATCGTCGTCAAGCCCACGCCCGCGTCGATCGAGTTCCTCGGCGGCGCGCAGTGGGGCGACCGGCTGCCGAAGGTCGTGCAGGCGCGGCTCGCCGAGGCGTTCCAGAAGTCGGGCAAGTTCGGCGGCGTCGGACGTCCCGGCGATGGCCTGGCGATCGACTACCAGATCTCCGTCGACATCCGCGCCTTCGAGATCCGCGCGACCGGCGCGCAGACCGCGCATGTCGCGTTCTTCGTCCGCATCCTGAACGACCGCAACGGCGTCGTGCGCGCCTCGCGCGGCTTCGAGGCGACGGCACCGGTGACCGGCACGGGCAACGACGCCTTCGTCGCGGCCCTCGACCGTGCCTTCGCCGACGCGACCGCCGCACTCGTCAACTGGGCGGTCTCGGCCATCTGATCGCCGGGTTCCCGGCCTTTTCCACAGGCTCGAGCCGCGCGGTCGCGGCACCGCCCGTTCGGCGGTGGACGCCGCGCCCGGCAACGCCGACAATGGCGGCCGACTCGAAGACCCGGCAGAACACGTCATGGCAGACCGTCCCCCCCGCGACCCGCTGAAGCGAGAGGCCGCCGCCGCGCGTGCGCCGGCCCCGGCCGCCGTGCGCACCTTCGTGCATCTGCGCGTTCATTCCGCCTATTCGCTGCTCGAAGGCGCGCTGCCGCTCAAGAAGATCGTCGCGCATGCCGTCAAGGACGGCGCTCCGGCGATCGCGGTCGCCGACACGTCGAACCTGTTCGGCGCGCTCGAGTTCGCGCAGTACGCCACGAAGGACGGAATCCAGCCCATCATCGCCTGCCAGCTGGAGGTCGTCTTCGAGGGCGAGGCGCCGCAGTCGGCCCGCACGGGCGGGCGCGGGAACGGTGGCCGCGAGCGCGCGGCCGTGGTGCTGATCGCCGCCACCGAGGCGGGCTACGCCAATCTCGTGCGGCTGGTCAGCCGCAGCTATCTGGAGACGGCGGCGGGCGAGGGGCCGCATGTCCGCGACGGCTGGATGGCGGAACTCGCCGAAGGGGTCATTTGTCTCACCGGCGGCGAAGGGGGGCCGATCGGCCGGCCGCTGAAGGCGGATCGGGCCGCGCTGGCGGAAGAGCGCCTGCTTGGGCTG
Organism: Aquibium microcysteis; assembly: GCF_014495845.1. Lineage (NCBI taxonomy): Bacteria > Pseudomonadati > Pseudomonadota > Alphaproteobacteria > Hyphomicrobiales > Phyllobacteriaceae > Aquibium > Aquibium microcysteis. Next base: position 1,591,991 of record NZ_CP061080.1, on the reverse strand, counting down.
CGCCGCATCTATGGCGACCGGCTCTACGTCGAGCTGCAGCGCCCGCGCGGCTACGACCGGCATGTCGAGGCGGCGGCGATCGAACTCGCCTACCGGCACGACCTGCCGCTGGTGGCCACGAACGAGGCCTTCTTTCCCGGCCGCGAGGACTACGAGGCGCATGACGCGCTGATCGCGATCGCGGAAGGCACCGTCATCGGCGACGACAACCGCCGCCGCCTGACGCCCGACAACCACCTGCGCACCCAGGCCGAGATGTCGGCCCTCTTCGCCGACCTGCCGGAGGCGATCGACCACACGGTCGAGATCGCCATGCGCTGTTCCTACTATCCGAAGAACCGCAGCCCGATCCTGCCCCGCTTCACGTCCGGGTCGAACGACGACCCCCAGGCGGCCGAGCGCGCGGAATCGGAGGAGCTGAAGCGCCAGGCGCGCGAGGGCCTGGCCATGCGGCTCGCCACGATCGGGCTGTCGGAGGGCTACACGCAGGAGCAGTACGCCGAGCGGCTCGAGTACGAACTCGGCATCATCGAGCGCATGAAGTATCCCGGCTACTTCCTGATCGTGTCCGACTTCATCAAGTGGGCCAAGGCGCACGACATTCCCGTCGGTCCGGGCCGCGGCTCGGGTGCCGGCTCGCTCGTCGCCTATGCGCTCACCATCACCGACGTCGACCCGCTGCGCTTCTCGCTGCTGTTCGAGCGCTTCCTCAACCCCGACCGCGTGTCGATGCCCGACTTCGACATCGACTTCTGCCAGGACCGCCGCGACGAGGTGATCCGCTACGTGCAGGAGCGCTACGGCCGCGACCAGGTGGCGCAGATCATCACCTTCGGTACGCTGCAGGCCCGCGCCGTGCTGCGCGACGTCGGACGCGTGCTGCAGATGCCCTACGGTCAGGTCGACCGGCTCTGCAAGATGGTGCCGGCCAATCCCGCCAACCCCGTCAAGCTCGCCGACGCCATCGCGGCGGAGCCGCGCTTCCAGGAGGAAGTCGAGAAGGAGCCGATCGTCGAACAGCTGCTCGACATCGCCCAGAAGCTCGAGGGCCTCTACCGCCATGCCTCGACGCATGCGGCGGGCATCGTGATCGGCGACCGGCCGCTGTCCGAGCTCGTCCCGATGTACCGCGATCCGCGATCGGACATGCCGGTCACCCAGTTCAACATGAAGAAGGTCGAGGATGCCGGCCTCGTCAAGTTCGACTTCCTCGGCCTGAAGACGCTGACCGTGCTCGACAAGGCGGTGAAGCTGGTGGCCCGCCGCGGCATCGACATCGACCTCGCCAAGCTGCCGCTCGACGACGAGAAGACCTACAGGATGCTGTCGCGCGGCGAGGTGGTCGGCGTGTTCCAGGTGGAATCGGCGGGCATGCGCAAGGCGCTGATCGGCATGAAGCCCGACCGCATCGAGGACATCATCGCGCTGGTCGCGCTCTACCGTCCCGGCCCGATGGAGAACATCCCGACCTACAATGCCCGCAAGCACGGCGAGGAGGAGATCGCCTCGATCCATCCCAAGATCGACCACCTGGTGAAGGAGACGCAGGGCGTCATCGTCTACCAGGAGCAGGTGATGCAGATCGCGCAGGAACTGTCGGGCTATTCGCTCGGCGAAGCCGACCTGCTGCGCCGCGCCATGGGCAAGAAGATCCGCGCCGAGATGGACAAGCAGCGCGTCCGCTTCGTCGAGGGCGCGGTGGAGCGCGGCGTTTCCAGGCAGCAGTCCGACTTCATCTTCGACCTGCTGGCGAAGTTCGCCGACTACGGATTCAACAAGTCGCACGCCGCCGCCTACGCCATCGTCTCTTACCAGACCGCCTACATGAAGGCGCACTACCCGGTCGAATTCCTGGCCGCGTCGATGACGCTCGACATGAACAACACCGACAAGCTCGCCGACTTCCGCCAGGATGCGCTGAGGCTCGGCATCGAGGTTCAGCCGCCCTCCGTGAAGACGTCGTTCCGGCCGTTCGAAGTGGGCGAGAACCGGATCTACTACGCGCTCGCCGCCATCAAGGGCGTGGGTGAGGCCGCCGTCGACCACATCGTCGAGAAGCGCAAGGAGAAGCAGTTCGAGAGTCTCGAGGATTTCTGCGAGCGGATCGACCCGCGCATCGTCGGCAAGCGCGTGCTGGAGAGCCTGATCCAGGCGGGCGCGCTCGACTGCTTCCAGCGCGACCGCGCCGAGCTGTTTGCAGGGGTGGAACTGATGATGGGGCTCGCCCACAGCGCGGCCGAGGAGGCGAATTCGGGACAGGGCAACATGTTCGGCATGGCGCTCGCCGGCCCGCGCGAAAGGCTGCGGCTGCCGGCGGTCGCCCTCTGGGAACCATCCGAAAGGCTGCACCGGGAGTTCCAGGCTGTTGGCTTCTACCTCTCAGCCCACCCTCTCGACGAGTACAAGACCGTTCTGGAACGCCTCCGGGTCCAGAGCTGGGCCGACTTCTCGATCGCCGTCAAGCGCGGCGCGACGGCCGGCCGGCTGGCGGGCACCGTCGCCTCCAAGCAGGAGCGCAAGACGCGCACCGGCAACAAGATGGGCGTGGTCATTTTCTCCGACACATCCGGTCAGTTCGAGGCGGTGATGTTCTCCGAGACGCTGGCGCAATACCGAGACATGCTGGAGCCGGGCCGCTCGGTCGTCATCACCGTGCAGGCGGAGGACCGTCCGGAAGGCGTCAACCTGCGCATCCAGACCGTCCAGTCGCTGGAGGAGGAGGCCAGCCGGATCAAGCAGGCGCTGCGCGTCTATCTGCGCGACGCCGCTCCCCTCGAGGCGGTCGCCACCCGGCTGACGCAGCGCGGCGAGGGGCAGGTCAGCCTCGTGGTGATCAAGGACGGCGGGAAGGGCGAGGTCGAGATCGAGCTGCCGGAGCGCTACCGCATCTCGCCGCAGATCGCGTCCGCCATGCGCGGACTGCCGGGCGTGGTCGAGGTGGAACTGGTCTCGTAGCGGGACCGGCCGAGGCCTGGCGCGTCAGTTCATCACCGTCGGCTTCGGCTCGTAGCGTCCGTCGGGCGTGGTGACGAAGAATTCGGCGATCTGCGGGTGGCGCACCGGCTCGCCGGTCTCGTCCGGCACGAGGTTCTGCTCGGAGACGTAGGCCACGTATTCGCTCTCGGCGTTCTCGGCCAGAAGGTGATAGAAGGGCTGGTCCTTGCGCGGCCGCACTTGTTCGGGAATGGCCTGGTACCATTCCTCCGTGTTTGCGAACTCCGGATCGACGTCAAAAATGACGCCCCGGAACGGGAACAGCCGGTGGCAGACCACCTGGCCGATCTGGAATTTGGCTTCGCGAATTGTTTTCATGGTGACACCCTCGGCGATAAGTGGCGCAACCTGAACGACAATTCAAGAGTCCCCGCGCTTGACGGTCCGTCCGCCAACCGCTAGCGCCTCGCTCGATCGGGGAACGGAGAGAAAGACATTGGCGGAGATCCTCGGCCTCGTCCTGCCCTTCTTCGGGCTGATCTTCCTCGGCTTCGTCGTCGCCCGGCTGGTGCGCCAGCCGCTGGAGGCGCTCGGATGGATGAACGTCTTCATCATCTATGTCGCCCTGCCGGCCCTGTTCTTCCAGCTGCTCTCGCGCACGCCGATCGAGCGGCTGACGGAGTGGGGCTACATCTTCGGCACCGTCTTCTCGACCTACGTCATGTTCGCGCTGATGTTTGCCGGCTCCGCCGTGCTGTCGCGCGGCGAGATCGCGGAGAGCACGATCAAGGGGCTCGCCGCCGCCTATGGCAACATCGGCTATATGGGGCCGGGCATCGCGCTCCTTGCCTTCGGGGAGGACGCGGCGGTTCCCGTGGCGCTGATCTTCTGTTTCGAGAACATCATGCATTTCGCCATCGCCCCGACCATGATGGCGCTGTCGGGCGGCGACCGGCGCTCGCCCGGTGCGCTGGCGCTGGAGGTGGCGCGCAAGATCGTGCTCCACCCCTTCATCATCGCGACCGCCTTCGGCGTGTCGGCCGCCGCGCTGCACGTCGTGCCGCCCGAACCGCTCGCCCGGCTCCTGGAGATGCTGGCGCGCGCTTCGGCGCCCTGTGCGCTTTTCGCCATGGGTGTAACGCTGTCGCTCAGGCCGCTGAAACGGGTGCCGACGGCCATGGCACCGATCGCCGGCATGAAGCTCGTGCTGCATCCGATCGTCTGCTGGGTCATGCTGAGCATCGTCGGCGACTTCGATCCGGTCTGGGTCTATACCGCCGTGCTGCTCGCCGGCCTGCCCAGCGCCACCAACGTCTTCGTCATCGCACAGCAGTACGGCGTCTGGGTCGAACGCGCCTCGGCGAGCGTGCTCATCACCACGCTGCTCTCCGTCTTCACGGTCACGGGCCTGCTCTACCTGATCAAGAGCGGGATCCTACCGCCCGATCTGTTTCCGGGCGCCTGAGAAGATCGAGGCGAAGCCGCTGCCCGGCTCCAGGCCCTCGCGCATGAAGAAGGCGCGCAGCGGCGAGAACGTGCCGAGCAGGCCGAGGCCGGCCATCCGCGCCAGCTGCGCCGGCAGCATGTCGGAGAGCAGCGAGCGGTTGAGCGCGTGGACTGCGCCGGTGCGGGCGAGGATGTCGGGCCGCCGGCGCCGCGAATAGGCGTCGAGCACGGCCGGCGCGCCGGGATCGGCGGCATGCCTGACCGCGATGTCGACCAGATCGCGGACGTCCCGGATGCCGAGGTTCAGTCCCTGCGCGCCGATCGGCGGGAAGACGTGCGCCGCCTCGCCGACGAGGGCGACCCGGTCGCGGGCGAAGCTCACCGGCATCGCCGCCGACAGCGGATAGACCTGTCGGCCCGGCTCGACCGTCACCTTGCCCAGCGCCGACTGCATCCGCTCCTCGACCAGCGTCGACAGGTCCTCGTCCGAAAGCGCGGCGAGTTCCTCCGCGCGCGCGGGCCGCAGCACCCAGACGAGGCTCGATCGGCGGCCTGGAAGCGGCACCTGCGTGAACGGTCCCGTCTCGGTGTGGAACTCCGTCGACACGAAG